>JAZUFE010000028.1:0-81575 GCA_045640525.1 Lachnospiraceae bacterium
AGAAGTAGCAGCACAGATGAATGCTTAAGTAAAAGCAGAGTGGAATATAATAAAGAGTCCGATGCAAGCTTGCTTGTAATCGGGCTCTTTTTATATTCCATTGTGCGCGCGGCGCATTCGCCACGCGTCGTAAGGCGCGGGGAGAACGCGATGCTTTTACTTAAGCATTCTGCGAAGAAGGCACCGCTTGTTCGTAAAAATTTACAAATCGAAAATGTCTCGAGTGTATGTTGAAATAGTGATGTTCAGATGATAATATGATGGTGAGGAGATGAACTTATGCAGAAAAAGGATATTGTTGAACAATTGAAAAGCATATGTGATAGGTATTCGGATATACTGGGTACTGTGATTTTATTTGGTTCCTATTCGCGAAATGAAGCCAATGATAATTCGGATATAGATCTGTATGTTGAACCGATAGATAGAAGCATGACTACGTCTCAATTTGGTGCAAACAAGAGGTATAAAGAGTTTAAATGTACTTTATATGATAGTTTTTCAACCGACTTTGATATTCTGGCATATGGTGGGAAAAGAGACTTGGCAAATATCAAGAGAAGCCCGATATGGACACGAATAATGAAGGATGGAGTAGTAATTTATGACCAAGGAACAAAAGCAATATAAAGCGTTGATACAAGCTGACTTAAAAATTGCCGAAAATTATGGAGAATCTGATGATAAAGCATTGCGTTTGCAAGCTGCATATCATGTTCAGCAGGCGATAGAGAAGACCATAAAATTGAAAGCAGAAGTACTTGGAGTCTCGTTATGGGGGCATGATATCGATGTGCTGATACAAAAGTGTAATGATGCAGGTATTGATATTAAAGTTCCGAAATTGATTAAAGAGAAAGCTGACATGTATACTCATTGGGAGGCAGAGTGTAGATATTTTCCCATAAAAGTTGTTAGAAAAGATAGCATTATGAGTGCGTACAATTGTGTGAAAGAATGGCTTGATTCCGATGTAACAAAATGATTTGGTTGATATCGTTTACGTTTGAACATTCATACACAGAATTGCCCCAGCAGATTTTTCGGAAATGGGGCGAATTAAAAATCTGCCCCATTTGGGTTGCCCCAAAATGGGGCAAAAATTTTCGGAGATTTTCGAGTAAAAAATGACCCGGAAAAAAAGTTGCCCCAATCGAGCGTGGGGCAAACGAAAAAACCGAGAAAAATGAAAATGAGAGAATCGATAGAAAACAAGGGGTCTGAACGAAAATCAGAGAACAAAAAAGGTAGCGGAACAGATGAATGCCTGAGCCCTTGGGCCCTTGGGGACGGGGTTAGCGGTTCATAAACAATAATATAAAGGACGTGGTTGAGTTTACTCGATGCCACGTCCTTTTATTGTGCAACATGACGCGATCGGCGCATTCACCACGCGCCGTAAGGCGCGGGGGAATGCACTGCTTTTACTTAAGTGTTCATGCTGCCCGTTTCTACAAAGCCTTCATACAAGTGGACTCAAATCGTACTGTTTCTTGATTTTAAGTCCATTTCACCTTGCATTTGCACTTCGATGTGTGGATATTGGACTTGAATCGAACTGTTTTTTTCGATTAAGTCCAATGTTTTTCAGAATTTGGACTTAAATCATTGATTTTCATCTTATAGAGTCCAAACACCCTTGCACAGAATTTGCAGCACACCTCTTTTGGACTTTTTCTTTAAAAATCGACTTGTTTAAGTCCATCGATGTTCATACATGTAAACATTATAAGCATTCAGGATTCAACGTATATGAGTCCATCAGAATTTTAATAATAGGAATCAGGTTCAGCCATCGGTCTTGCGCATATAAGCAGCGTAAGCAGCCGACTTCAATACGGAATTTACTTTGGCAATTAATAGGCAATTAATAGCAAATTAGCAGAAATCCAGAAGATTATCCCTTCTTTTAGGAAATTCGTATATATAGTTAAGAATATCAATTAAAGAGGTTCCTTTATGAATAACCGATTTTAATATGCATAGAAATGGAGGGATTGATTATGATGAAAGATACAGAAAATATGTTAATGGACGAAGAACTTAGTATAGTAAATGGTAGCACCGGTAAGAAATGTCTTTCGAAAAAGGCTATCGATAAACTTTGTGACAAAATAGAACAGCTTGATGTAGACCCACAATCCAAAAAAAGAGAATTAACTAATGTCAGATGCAGCCGTGGCAATATTAAGATACTTAAAGAACACTTTTTGTCATTATCGCGTATGAACCACAAATGGTCAGAAATATATAGGTATATTCATGAACTTGAGTGGTATGACGTTTAAATGACTCTGCCCAATTGCGCTAAATGACTAAATCGCGATGCGCGCATCCCCTATATGCGTTTACTGTGTGCATTTACAGTACCCGTTAATAAATATATAATAGAATGTAACATGCGTGACAACGCAGAATGGGGGATGGGGGAGACAGTCATGAAAACGAGCATGTCTTTGATATATACCAACGATAATTGTATAGGCTGTAATCGTTGTATCAGTGTGTGTTCATCAAACGGTGCCTGCACAGCCGTTGAAGAAAACGGCAAACACAGAATTAAGGTAGATCCTAACCGATGTGTCGGATGCGGAGCATGCCTGGATGTATGCGAACATAGGGCAAGAGAGTATTACGATGATACGGAGCGATTTTTTGAAGATTTGAAGGCAGGTAAAAATATATCTGTTCTTGTTGCACCTGCATTTAAAGCCAATTATCCGGATGAGTACAATGCCGTTTTGGGATACATTCATAAGATGGGGGCCAAACGTTTCATTAACGTTTCTTTCGGCGCAGATATAACTACCTGGGGCTATCTAAATTATATCATTAAGAATGATATTAAAGGCGGCATAAGTCAGCCCTGCCCTGCTGTTGTGGCATATATCGAAAGACATATACCCGAACTTATAGGTAATCTTATTCCGATTCAAAGTCCCCTTATGTGTGCGGCAATATACGCACGTAAATATATGCATATAGAAGATGAGTTTGCGTTCATTTCTCCTTGTATTGCCAAGAAACTGGAAATCTGTGATCCGGTTAATGAAGGCAGGGTGAGTTATAATGTTACCTTTAAGCATCTTATGCAGTATATAGAAAATCATCCGATGGAAGCGGAACCTTATGACGATGAGCTTGAGTATGGCCTTGGAAGCGCATATTCAATGCCCGGAGGTCTCAAAGAGAATATTCACTGGTTCATGGGTGAGGATGTTTTCGTTCGCCAGATGGACGGAGAAAAGAGAATGTATAGATATCTTGAAAATAATAAAGATATTCTGCTTTCGGAAGATGTACCGTTCGTGTTGGTGGATGCTCTTAATTGCTCAAACGGATGCATATACGGTACCGCGTGCGATTCGGAGAAATATGATGACGATAGAGTTCTTTTTAATCAGATAAAGATAAAGAATTCGGTGAAACGCAGTCAAGATAACACGCCGTGGGATTCGAAGTTAAGCTGTAACGAAAGATTCGAAAAACTAAACGAAAGATTTAAAGATCTTAACATCAATGATTATATGAGGTCGTATGAGGATAAGTCATCCGACTGTGTTTATGTTACTCCTACCGAAGAAGAGCGTGATGCGATTTTCAATTCGATGGGAAAAACCATGCCGGAAGAGCGCAAAATCAATTGCGCAATGTGCGGTTATGATTCATGTACGCAAATGGCAAATGCAATTTTTAATGGTTTTAATTCCAAAGAAAATTGTGTGAACTACTTAAGATATGAGGTGCTTGAACAGGAGAAACAGTCTGCCGCAGCGGCTGCTGCCAGTGATGCCAAGAGTACGTTCCTTGCCAATATGTCACATGAAATCAGAACTCCGCTTAACGGAGTCCTTGGTATGAATAATATGATATTGCAAGAGAGCAATGAACCGCAGGTAATAAAATACGCAAGAGATATCGAGACCGCGGGAAGAGGGCTTCTTACAATTATCAATGACATTCTTGATCTGTCAAAGGTTGAATCGGGCAAAATTACATTCAACTGTGATAACTACAGTCTTATTTCGCTAATTGACGACTGTCATACAATCAATTCGAATTTTGCATTAAGAAAAGGATTGTATTCTGAAATTAAATTTGCCAAACCTGTTCCTCGAAACCTGTACGGTGATGAAGCCAGAGTGCGACAGGTTATCATGAATCTTATGTCGAATGCTATCAAGTATACGGAAAAAGGCGGGGTTACCGTTACCCTTGATTGGGAAGCCCGGGATGAGGGAAATGCATTGATAAGCGTATGCGTTTCCGATACGGGACAGGGAATTTCGGCAGAGGATTTGCCCGGAGTATTTGATCCTTTCAAGCGGATGAACGAGAAGCGAAATACATACATTCCGGGGACGGGACTGGGACTTCCGATATCAAAGCAATTGGCGGAATTGATGGGCGGAACGATAACAGTCCAAAGCGTTGAAGGGGAAGGCTCGAAATTTACCGCCACGTTTGTTCAAAAACTTGTCGGAACGGATACGGTCGGAAGCATTACGCAAGATGAAGATATGAATCTTGACAAAACCGAAAAGACTCAGGAATTTACATCTGCGAACAGTGCGATTTTGGCAGTGGATGATACTCCGATTAATCTGAAGGTGGTTAAGGGATTACTGAAACAGACACTGATCAATGTGGATACTGCAGACAGCGGATTTATTGCATTGGAGATGCTGCGTAATAAAAAGTATGATTTGATTTTGATGGACCACATGATGCCTGATATGGACGGGGTTGAAACCTTGCACAGATTGCGGAAGGAAACGGATAATCCGAATATAGATACCCCGGTATTCGTACTTACCGCCAATGCCATGCGCGGCGCATGCGAAGAGTATATGGCGCAGGGATTCGCGGATTACATTTCCAAACCCGTTATTCCGGGTGAACTGATTGCCAAAATTCGTACGATACTTGAAAAATAGTTGTGTTATACTAAATGGTACAAAATATATTGTTTGGAATAAATTGGAGAGAAAATGAAAAAAGTTTGTATATTTTTCACCGAAGGATTTGAGGAAATAGAAGCGCTTACCGTTGTGGATTTATTAAGAAGAGCATCAATAGATGCGAGCATGGTTTCCGTTACCGGGAAACTTCAGGTTAACGGCGCCAGAGGGATAAAGATAGAGGCGGATGCTTTGTTTGAAGATGTTGATTATGACGAGGTTCAAATGATAGTTCTTCCGGGAGGCTCTCCGGGATGGAAGAATCTTGAAAAGTGTGAGAAACTGATGAAACTGGTGGATGATTTTGCTTCAAAGGGCAGAAGAATTTCGGCAATTTGCGGTGCTCCGTCAGTACTTGGTCGAAGAGGAATATTAAAGGGCAGGACTGCCTGCGTGTACCCCGGAATGGATGAGTCTTTGGAGGGGGCTGTGGTAACACACAAAGAGGTTGCGGTTGACCGAAATATCATTACATCAAGAGGTGTGGGTACGGCCATACCGTTTTCTTTGGCAATTATTGAAGAATTAACCGATGTCGCAACAGCCCAAAAGATTTCGGACAGCATTGTTTATCGACTGGAACAGTAACAAACAGGCGCGCAGCGCGCTAAGGATAATATGAAAAAGAAGATTGCATTGTTTGCAAACGCATGGAATGCGGAAAATCTGCACAATTTTATAAAGGGAGTTGAAGAAACACTACCCAAGAACAGCGCGGATATTATGGTGTTTTTGACCGGGGGTACTTACTCAATGAATGAACTTGACCGCGAGACGGAAAGACTCATCTTTGATCTCCCGGATTTGAGTACATTTGACGGAGTTATTATTTTCGGCCCGGGTATTAACTTCCCGGAAACAATCGAAAAGCTCTGTGAGAATTGCTCGAAGGTTGATATTCCGGTGGTTAGTGTCGGAATAAGGCATGAAGGATTTAAATACCTCGGAGTCGATAATTATCTTGGAATGAGTGCATTACTCTACCATTTGGTCATGGAGCATAAGGTTAAAAATATTAAATACATTGCAGGCTCCAAAGATAATGATGACTCAAATGAAAGATTAAGAGCCTTGAAGGATGTTTCGAAAGAACTTGGAGTATTATTCGACTCGGAAAATGTCTTCTATTCGGATTGGCAGATTCCGGGAGCTGTAGAGTACTGCAAGCAACTGTGTAAAGGACCGGAGAAACCGAATGCAATAGTATGTGCCAATGATACGTTGGCCATTTATGTTACGGTGGGATTGGAGTCGATAGGCATCAAAGTGCCAAGGGATGTTATAGTTACGGGATTTGATCACCTTGTAAACAGCCAGTTGTTTTATCCTGCAATATCAACTGTTGATCAACACTTTGATCAGCTCGGTCACATGGCATCAAAGATGCTGTTTGATACTGAAGGAAAGACTCCGAATGAGTGGACGAGTCCGTGTGAATTTATGGCCAATCAAAGTTGCGGATGTCGTGTTCACACCAACGCTGACTATCAGCGACGCCAATATGCAAGCAGTATGCCGCAGACAAGCCTTGAAGCAGATTTTCGCGAGGGACGTTTGTATGTTATGCAGCAAAAAATATTGGAAGCATATACTTTCGCGGAACTAAAAAAAGGATTGGGAGATTATTTTTACTCTACCGAAGGCTGCGAGGGCGGTACATTTTTCGTTTTGATGGACCCCAAATTTAACGAATTGGCATACAAGAGAGTAGAAGATATGCCGGTTAATGAGATACCTGAAAGTTTTGATGTGATAGTAGGTAAGTATGATAAAGAACCTGTTGAAACCAAGACGGTGTCGGGAAGCGATATTATTCCGAATTATGTTGCGGACGGCCCAAACAGGATGTATATTTTTATACCGCTGTATCTGCAGAACTATTTTGGCGGATATTTGATAATGAATACCGAACTTAAGGCATTCATGGACGAGACGTTCCGAAAGTTTCAGCAAGCATATAACAGAAGCTTTACGGCGTATAAACAGAACCTTGAGTTGAAGGAACTTAACTCAAGACTGTCGGAACTTATGCAAACGGATCCGCTTACGCAGGTTAAAAACAGAACGGCTTATGAGAATCTAAAGGATGAACTTGATGAAAAACTTCAAAATGGTGAACAGCTGAAGTTTGCGATTGTTGAATGCGATATCAACAATCTGAAGGTGATTAACGATTCGCAAGGCCACGAAGCGGGTGATTTATATATTAAAAATTCCTGCAGATTTATCTGCAATCATTTCAAACACAGTCCTGTGTTCAGAGTCGGAGGAGATGAGTTTGTAGTCATCCTGACTGATGAAGATTATGAGCAAAAAGAAAAGCTTATGAGTGAATTTGGCAATGATATGATTCAAATTGCAGGACAGGATGTGCCTCTTTACGAAAATATATCGGTGGCATCGGGAATGGCCGTCTTTGAAGAGGGCAAAGATACACTTGTGAAAGATGTATTAAAGCGTGCCGACGATAATATGTATGAGAATAAGAAAGCGATGAAGCGCGGAAATGTCAGATAGTGAGGCATTTTCGCAATAACTGAAAAGTTGCAAGCAAGGTTTAGGAAGATTCATAGCCCCTTCTAAATTATAGTATTATTAAAATACTCTAATCTAGGAGGGGCTATGGACATTTCTAAGAATGAAAAATTGATTGAAGAATATCGCCAAAAGGCAGCTGAACTGGTGTCGAAAATGACTCTTGAGGAGAAAGTTTCACAAACCATGCATCATGCTGCGGCTATAGAAAGACTGGATGTTAAAGCATATAACTGGTGGAACGAGGCGCTTCACGGTGTAGCCCGTGCAGGTGTTGCCACAGTATTCCCTCAGGCAATCGGACTTGCGGCAACATTTGATGAGGATTTGGCAGAAGAGGTAGCGGATGCTGTTTCAACGGAAGGCAGAGCCAAATTCAATATGCA
The DNA here is from genome assembly GCA_045640525.1 of Lachnospiraceae bacterium. Lineage (GTDB taxonomy): Bacteria > Bacillota > Clostridia > Lachnospirales > Lachnospiraceae > JAILLW01. The sequence continues at coordinate 7,883 of JAZUFE010000028.1, forward strand.
AAGCAAGTTTGAGGACAGAGATATATATAAAGGACTTACCTTCTGGGCTCCCAATGTTAATATTTTCAGAGATCCCAGATGGGGAAGAGGCCATGAGACCTACGGAGAAGACCCTTATCTTACATCAAGAATGGGTTCAAGATTTGTACAGGGAATTCAGGGACATGATGAAAAGTATCTTAAGGCAGCAGCTTGCGCCAAGCATTTTGCGGTTCATTCGGGTCCCGAAGACATAAGACATGAATTCAATGCCGAGTGTTCAATACAGGATTTGTATGAAACATATCTTCCGGCATTTAAGGTGTGTGTTCAGGAAGCTAAGGTTGAGGCCGTTATGGGGGCGTATAACAGAACCAACGGAGAACCTTGCTGCGGCTCCAAAACATTGCTTCAGGATATCCTTAGAAAAGAATGGGGATTTAAAGGACATGTCACATCAGACTGCTGGGCAATCAAAGATTTCCATGAAGGACATAATGTAACAACGAGTGCGGTTGATTCTGCTTCAATGGCCATGAACAACGGATGCGATCTTAACTGCGGTGAGATGTTCGAAAACCTTTTCGCAGCAGTTAAAGCAGGCAAGGTTGACGAGGCAAGACTTGATGAAGCGTTGATTAATCTGTTTACAAGCAGAATGAAGCTCGGCGTTATGGACAAGAAGACGGACAATCCGTTTGACAAGATTCCGTACAGCGTAGTTGACAGCAAACCGATGAAAGAACTTAATCTTAAAGCCTCCCAGAAGTGCGTTGTCCTTTTGAAAAATGCTGACAACATGCTTCCGTTGGATATATCGAAGCTTAAGACAATCGGTGTTATCGGCCCCAATGCCAATAACAGACGTGCTCTGGTAGGTAACTATGAGGGTACCGCATCAAGATATATAACAGTTCTTGAAGGAATTCAGGATTATGTCGGCGATGATGTAAGAGTGCTTACATCCGAAGGTTGCCATTTGTGTAAGGACAGAACCCAAAACCTTGGTAAGAGCTATGACAGATCAGCTGAAGTTAAGGGAGTATGCGAGGAATCGGATGTAATAATTGCCTGCTTCGGACTTGATTCTTCACTGGAAGGTGAAGAAGGTGATGAAGGTAATGAGTTTGCATCAGGTGATAAGATGACGCTCAATCTTCCGGGAATCCAGGAAGACGTACTTAAGACGATATACGAATCGGGCAAACCGGTAGTATTGGTTCTTTTGGGTGGCTCGGCACTTGCAGTAGATTGGGCAAATCAAAACATTCCCGCGATTCTTCAAGGATGGTATCCAGGTGCAGAAGGCGGAAAGGCTATAGCAAGAATTATTTTCGGTGACGTTAATCCCGAAGGTAAACTTCCGCTTACATTCTATTCAAAAGATAATAAGCTGCCCGAATTTACGGACTACTCAATGAAGGGCAGAACATACAGATATATAACCGAAGAACCTTTGTATCCGTTCGGATACGGCTTGTCATATACCAAGTATGAGTATTCTGATTTGAAGATAAGTACATCTTCGATTACCGAGGCAGGTATAGATGTAAGTGTTACCGTTAAGAATACGGGAGCAGTGGATGGAGTTGAAACGGTTGAATATTATATAGTGCCCAAGGACATCAAAAATGCCGTTAACGTTCCCAATGCTTCACTTAAGAAAATTGCCAAGGTCGCATTGGCCAAGGGTGAGAGTAAGACGGTTAATGTGACACTTCCGTACAGTGCGTTCGAATTGGTTGATGAGGATGGCAAGGCCGTTGTACATGACGGTACATATGTTATTTCGGTAGGCGGTCAGGGCCCCGATAAGCGTTCCGCAGAGCTTACGGGAATGCAGACATTGTGTGCAGAAGTTACTAAATAGAACAAACGGAATTTAAATATTGATTTAAAGAGGCTGTAATTTTGCAGCCTCTTTTAAAAAATAAAAAATGGGAGAGAATATGGAAACAAACAGATCATACAGAAATGTGTTTAAGGAAATCGGAATTTCGGAAGAAAAAATAAATGCACGCCTTGAAGAAATTAAGCAGGCGTATTTCTATGGACCGGATAAAGTTTATTTTGATGTGCAGCCCGATACAGGATACATCATGGATACCGGAAACTATGATGCCAGAACGGAGGGCATGAGCTACGGTATGATGCTTTGTGTTCAGCTGAATATGAAGGATGAATTTGATCGTATTTGGAAATGGTCAAAAGACAATATGTTTATGACAGAAGGTTTTAATGAGGGATATTTTGCCTGGTCTGTTAAGCCCGACCTTTCGGCTAAAGCCGACGGCCCTGCACCTGACGGTGAAGAGTATTATGCATTGTCTTTGTTCTTTGCCTCACACAGATGGGGAGACGGTGAGGGCATTTTTAATTATTCGGAAGAAGCTTGTAAAATTCTTTCTGCCATGATACATAAGGGTTCCTCAAAACGTGCCGGAGCGCCTATGTTTAACAATGATAATCATCAGATACTTTTCGTGCCCGGAATTGACTTTACCGATCCTTCATATCACTTGCCACATTTTTATGAATTGTTTGCACAGTGGGCGTATGAAGAGGACAGAGAGTTTTTTAAAGAGGCAGCGAAAATAAGCAGAGAGTTCTTGATAAAGGCATGCCATCCCGATACGGGATTCTCGGCAGAGTATTCGTGGTTTGACGGAACTCCCATGTCAAGAAAACTGCCTTGGACAGATGACAGACATGATTGGTTCTTCTCGGATGCATATCGAACGGCTGCAAATATTTCATTGGATTATGAGTGGTTCAAAACCGACGTCGGTCAGTGTGCAATGGGTGAAAAAATTCAAAAGGCACTCGTTGAAGATATGAGGAAAGACACTTATCATATCTACGAGATTGACGGAAGAATTGCCGAGGACAAGGCTCTTCATCCTGTGGGTATTACGGCTACGGTTGCCGAGACGGCATTGATAACCCCCATGAATGAACTTACTAAAGAATGGGTAAACAAATTCTTTAATACACCGCTTAGAAGCGGCGAAAGAAGATATTATGACAATTGCCTTTACTTCTTCGCATTCCTTGCTCTTAGCGGAAATTACAAAATATATTAGTTACGTGAAGGCATTTTACAGGAGAGAATATGACAGATATTTTTAACGGACCCAAGGCCCCGAAAGATCCGACAAAGAAACGTCCCGGATTCTTCGTTATGCGAAATAAAGCTATTTGCGCATCTCCCGCTCCGAACGGCAGCGGTGTTGTCTACATATATGAAAGTGACGGTCGCCTTAAGAATTCAGCCAAGCTTATCGGAAATATTCAAGATGAAACGATGCTTGATATGCTTGATACTACTGAAGGTTTTCGTAAGCTTGTGCATGGAATCGGTGTGACTGTCGAATGTGAAAACAAGGATGAAGAAGTTCGTTTTGTTTTTCAAATGTACGGCAAGAATGATACTTACGGTGGTGGAACAAATATCGTTTCGAACATTACAGCCAATGGCATGGAAGTAATAACCAATCTTGAAGACATCAAGTGGAGTGATGACGATGATGTAACGGGACAGATTCGTTTTGAGTATGCCAAGCCGGAAACAAGATCAACGGTAAGCGTCAAATTCTATCTTAATGACGGATATGATGCGCCACCGGTAGAAGATGAATTTCCGGTACAATTTGATTCCGATGAATACCGGGATATGATTTCGAAATCTTTAATGCAGACGGGTAATAATTTCAGAATTAAGCGAGCACTGGAAAAGGCAAGACGCGGTGAGAATACGACATTGGCATTTATCGGTGGCTCAATAACCCAGGGTGCGGGCGCAGTACCGATTAATACGGAGTGTTATACCCGAAAGATGTTCGAAGGATTCTGCAATCTTACGGGCAGAGGGTATGATGATAATGTGCACTATATCAAAGCCGGTGTCGGAGGAACTCCTTCGGAACTTGGAATACTAAGATATCAAAAGGATATTCTTGATGAAGGTATTCCCGATTTGGTGGTAATTGAGTTCGCAGTGAATGATGAAGGAGATGAAACCAAAGGCGAATTCTTCGATTCACTTACAAGAAAAATATATAACGGACCGGGGAAACCTGCTGTAATACTTATGTTTTCCGTGTTCGCAGACGACGGAAATCTGCAGGAGAGACTAAAGTGCGTCGGAGAAGCATACAATCTTCCTATGGTAAGTGTTAAGAATTCGGTGGTTGACCAGTTCTATCTAAAGTATGGTGAAGGAAAAGTGGTTTCGAAGAGCCAGTACTTCTATGATATGTTCCATCCGACCAATACGGGTCACAGGATTATGGCAGACGGACTGATTAATCTTCTTAAGGTGGTTGATGCTGCGAAAACCGATGAAGAAATTACATCGCTTGATGGATTTAACGCTCCTAAGGGAGCCGATTTTGAAAATGTCGTACGCATAGACAGAAGCATGAATACATGTGGTGCGGTTATTGACCAAGGATCGTTTACGGCCGTGGATGATAAGATACAAAAGGTTGAGAGAAACATGGATATCTTTACCTCTCCACAGTTCCCGGATAATTATATGTATGATCCGAAGCAGGCCCATGGAGAGTTTAAGCCGCTTACAATGGATGTTGAGGCCAAAAATCTTATGATGGTATTTTTGGATTCGGCGGAAAATTATGTGGGAAAAGCAGAAGTGTTTGTGAATGGTCAAAAAACATATTTTGCGGACCCTAAAATAGTAGGATGGACGCACTGCAATGCAGCAATTATATATCGTGGCGAAAAGAGTGCCATGCATCACGTAGAGGTCAGACTTGCCGAAGGATGTGAAGACAAGGAATTCACGATTCTTGCTTTCGGGGTCGTTAAATAACAGGAGGGTATTATTATGTCAGTAACAGCAGTTAATCCGATTCTGTCGGGATTTTATCCGGATCCTTCAGCATGTGCTGTAGGTGATGACTATTATATTGTTAATTCATCATTTTGCTATTTCCCGGGACTTCCGATTATGCACAGTAAGGATCTTGCTCATTGGGAGCAGATAGGTAATGCGATGGACAGAAATTCGCAACTTCCGCTTGCTAAGGATGAAGTGTCCAGAGGATTGTTCGCACCTACTATAAGATATAACAATGGAACATTTTATATAATATGTACCAATGTGACATTCGGAGGAAATTTCATAATTACGGCTAAAGATCCTAAGGGGCCGTGGAGTGAACCGCATTATATAGAAGGAGCTGAAGGAATCGATCCGTCCTTGTTCTTTGATGATGACGGTAAGTGTTATTATACGGGAACCCACCCAAATCCGGACGGATGTAAATATGATGGTGACTGGTATATTTATACACAGGAATTGGATATAGAAAATTTCAAATTGGTAGGTGAATGTCATAATGTATGGAACGGCGCGATGAAGGGAGTTCATTGGCCGGAAGGTCCGCACCTTTATAAGATAGGAGATTATTATTACATTATGCATGCCGAAGGCGGTACGGGTCCCAACCATGCCATAAGTGTTGCACGCTCGAAGCATGTTTTCGGACCTTTCGAGAACAACTTCAATAATCCTATATTTACACATCGTCATTTGGGAATCGACTATCCGATTAAGTATGTCGGTCACGGAGATTTGTTCAAGGCAGCTAACGGTGAATGGTATATGACAATGTTGGCTGTTCGTCCCATAGATAAGATGACAACCATGGGACGCGAGACATTCCTTGCCAAAGTGGTGTTTGAAGAAGACTGGCCGGTAGTTAATCCGGGAGTCGGTATATTGACAGATGAGGTGGAGATTGATCTTCCGGAATACAAACCCGAAAACGACAAAGATATGACACCACTGTCAGAAAAGCACTATGAATTTGATAAGATGAAAGAACTTCCTTTCTCATTTCTTACGATTCATAACCCGTCGGATGATTTATGGAATTTGACGGATATGGGATTGAACATTAAGTGTCAGAAGGAAGAACCGGGATATCTTTGCCTAAGACAGGATGCGCATGCGTTTGAAGCAACATGCGAATTACGTACGGATAAACTTAATGACGGAGCCAAGGCAGGATTATGCCTTTTCCAAAATGCCAAATATAATCTCAGAATAGAGTACGAGGGCGGAAAGGGTGCTGTTATCATGACCAAGGACGGAACAGAGGAGATTCTGACTTCATTGGTGATTAAGGAAGATAAAGTCAGCCTGTATATCAGTGTTAAGGGATTGACGGCATCATTGTTCATCGGAAACGGCAGTAAGGTTGAGCCGCTTGCAAAGAATCTGGATATTTCATCGTTATCAACAGAGGTTGCAGGAGGATTCGTAGGATGTACAATCGGTATGTATGCGAGCGCGGACGAGAAGCTTGATACGGATGTATACGCATGCTTTAAGTCATTTTCATACAGACCGGCTATATAGTAAATTTAAGGGGATAAACGAATGGGAACGATACTTGATAAACAGACACAGATAGTGATTGAAAATACGGCATTACCCGGTGTGAAGAGGGTTGCGAATTATGTTGCCGAGGATATGCATAAGGTCTTTGGCAGCAGTAATGAGGTAGTAATTGAAGATAGCGTGGACGCCAATAAGTTGAACGAACACAGTGTGGTAGTTGCAACTTTGGGATACAGCAGCGCCGCAGATGCAATCAATACAGCTTCGATAGCCGGAAAGAGGGAAGTATATTTATATACGATATATAATAATGCACTTTGGATAGTGGGTTCGGATAAGCGCGGAACGATATACGGGCTGTTTCACCTTTCGGAACTTATGGGAGTATCGCCGTTTGTTAACTGGGGAGATGTTATACCAAGAACCTTACCGTCGGTAGAACTTGATGATAAAGATATGATTGTTTCAAAGGAACCGTCCGTAAGATTCAGAGGTTTCTTTATCAATGACGAGTGGCCGGCATTCGGTAACTGGTGCACCAAAAGATTCGGAGGCTTTAATGCCGAGTGTTACGAGAAAGTATTCGAATTGCTTCTTAGATTAAAGGGTAATTACTTATGGCCTGCAATGTGGTCGGCTCAGTTTAATTTGGACGGCCCCGGAATTGAGAATGCAAGACTGGCTGATGAAATGGGTGTTGTTATGGGAATGTCCCATCACGAACCTTGCAACAGAAACGGTGAGGAGTACAAATATGTAAGAGGACCTCAGTCGATATACGGAGATGATTGGAATTTCGTAAGAAACCGCGAAGGCATTACAAGATTCTGGAAGGACGGTCTTTTGCGAAATGCCGAATTTGAGAACGTGATTACAGTCGGAATGCGTGGTGAGGCAGACTCTACCATATTGGGACACGAAGCTACGCTCAAAGATAACATCGAGTATCTAAAAGATGTATTAAGAACTCAGGAAAAACTTATTAAGGAATGTGTCAATGAGGATATAGATTCCGTACCGAGAATGTTGGCTTTGTATAAAGAAGTTGAGCCGTTCTTCTATGGTGATGAGAATACGCAAGGCCTAATGGATTCACCGGAGCTTGAGGGTGTGACACTGATGCTTTGCGATGACAATTTCGGTAATCTTAGGACGCTTCCGACGGAGCATATGCGCAAGCACCGCGGCGGATACGGTATGTATTACCATTTTGATTATCATGGTTCTCCCATATCGTATGAATGGGTCAATTCCACATATCTTCCTAAAGTATGGGAACAGATGGGAATTGCATATGATAACGGAATAAGGGATCTTTGGATAGTTAACGTGGGTGATATTTTTACTACGGAATTTCCGCTCGGATATTTCCTTGACATGGCATATGATTATGACAAATGGGGAAGTTCCAATCCGAATTCTGCGTATGAATATACCGAGAAGTTCGTTTCAACACAGTTCCCTACTTTCTCGAAGAACGAACATGATATTACATATGAATTATTAAACGACTATACATATCTGGCACATAACAGACGCCCGGAAACAATTAATGTACACAGACTGCTTGATAACGTGCGTCGCGATGACCTTGATGCGTTGTATAAGAAGTGCGTAACCATGGTTATGAATCTTAAAACAATGTATGAGGGAGTTTCGAAGGAGAATAAGTTCCCGTTCTTTGAATTCGTATATTATCCGGCAATGGGAAATCTTAACACACATATTATGTGGCTTGAGAATGCATACAGCACGTATCTTGCATCGATCGGTGCATTGAAAGCTAATGAAATGAACAGTACGGTTGCAGATTGCATAGAAGAAGACTATAAGCTGGTTGAAGAGCTCCACAGCATTCATGACGGATTCTGGTACGGAATGGGCATGTCGGAGCATCTTGGCTTCAAGAACTGGAACGAAGAAGAGTGCCAGCCTCCTGTGCTTAGACAGGTGCTTCCTACCAATAAAGCAAGGGTCATTGCCACAGTTCCCGGTACGATGCAGCATACTGAAGGCGGAGATTGGACTAAGCAGACTCTTAAAGTATATTCGGATGAAAAGGCTGTAATCGAACTTTTTGCGACTTCTTATCTTGATACGGAATTTACGATAGATGTCGAATCGGACTTTTTGGGCGTGAGCGTTGCCGAGAATGTGATATCAAACGGTGGGGTTATGCCGGTTATGATTACAATTGATACCGATGCAAGAAATAAGCAGCCTTTAGCTGAACAAACAGGCAGGTTCACAGTTAATTTCGCATATGGCCATATTCAGGTTGAGGTGTATCCGTCATGTATGAATCCCGAGATAAAGATAGAGGGGTTGAAACCGTATTCGAACGAAGTTGAAGTATGGGCATACGAAGCCGGAGAATACGATATGTCTGTATTTTTGTCACCTTCGAATCCGCCTTATACGGATAATAAACTGTATTACTCATATGAAGTTAATCAAAATGATGATATACTTGTTAATGCGGTGTCCGATACATTTAAAGTCGGAGATAACGGATTTGAATGGTATGAGGGCGTGCTGAACAATTACAGAATAAGTAGAAATACGATTATGCTCAAAAAAGGTACCAACACAGTCAGACTTGAAGCTAAAAGTGTAGGTACCATATTCAGAAAAGTTATTTTTGACAGAAAATAATTATTTACCGGTGCACAATGCTCTGTATTCGGTAGGAGAGCAGTGGTTGATTGTTTTAAAGGTACGATTGAAGGTTGACAGCGAAGCAAAACCTGCCTGAAAAGCAATCTCGGTTATGGATAATTCAGGTTTTAGCAATAAAACTTCCGAAGCTTTGACTCGTTTAAAACACAGATATTCATGGAAGTTTTGTCCGGAACACTGCTTAAACAATCTTGAGAAGTGGAACTTACTGAAACCTGCAACGAATGCAACGTCTTCAAGAGTTACTTCTTCGGTATAGTGTGCGTCTATATAATCGAAAGCAATTGAAAGCTTTTGGCTTAATTCTTTCTGACGATTGGTGTCTCCGGATGAGTAGTCCTTATCACCAAGCATTTTATATCGACCGATAGCAACAAAGAAGCTTACAAGTCTTGAATATATTACAAGCTCGTAAAAGCTGTTTTGAGTTGTGTATTCCGAAAAAATCTGATTCAAAAGGTTGAACTCACGGATATACACAGGACTTTCGGGGTCATTTCTTATGCAGGTGAGCTGTGATAAAAACGGAGTCAAAGAAGAAAATCCGTTTAGATTTGAAATGGCCGAGTAATCGAATAAACATATCATTCGGTCGCCGGAATCGGGAGCTATGAGTTCGTGTAACTCACCGGCCGGAATAACCAAAATATCTCCGGGGTTAAGAACAACTTCTTCTTTACGGGTCCTGATGGTGTATATGTTTTCCAACGGCATAATGATTTCAACGGCATAGTGCCAGTGAAGCGGGAAATCTTCAGCTTCGTCATTATACCAAATCTTGGTTGAAGAACCGCTGAAGTATTTGATAATTTCCTGATCGCCTTCGATTATTCTGTGCGAAAGAGCGGCAGAAGTAGAACGACATTTTAACAACATTTCTCTGTCGAGAGAATCCAATAATGAAGTGTCCATAGGCCTCCGAGTTACTAAATTTGATAGTTCAATTATACTTATATTGTTATTAAATGAAAAGTAAATTATGCCAAGAAAAGTTTTAGATACAATTCGCCAGACAATTAAACGTTTCTTCAGTGAATCAAACACATTTAAAGGTTATGTGTTGCTTGTTATTGTTCCGCTTGTACTGGCGGACTTTGCATTTGGATATTTTCTTGTGGCAGCAGGCAAGACAGAACTGAAGCATAAATATGACAGTGATATTGCAGCTTTGAGCAACCAGATTTCATTCTTTGTGGACAGTGCCAATAACTTCGCCATAGAGATTGAAATGAATGAACATCTGAATGAGTTTGTAAATACCGTCTATCTGAATCCATTGGATTATTATACCAAGTATCGCGAAATAACTTCCAATTCCTTTCTGGAAAGCCGAGCAGGTACTCATGATATCACTCCCAAAATGTATGTTGATAATTATACCATTTCGAACGGCGGTGAATTCGGAACCATGGATTCGATTAAAAACCAGGGATGGTATAAGAAATTCAAAAAGTACGGAAGTCAATCGCTTTTACTTATGTATTATGACGATGATTTGAGCGTGGCAGCACTCCCGCAAAGAAGAATGTTCTTTATCAAGAAGCTTTCTACTTACGGTACTCATAAACGAGATGTAATAGTGCGTATTGAAATAGATTACAGCGCTTTGGTACAGCAGATACACCGAAGCAATTATTCTTCGCGCGTCATGCTGATTCATGACGGCAAGGTACTTATTGACAGTGTGGGTTCGAACAACATTTTTCAGGATTTTGCTGAATTTGATGATGCTTTGACTCCAGGAGCGAGAGTGAAGGAAAATAAATACGGAACCGAATTTGAGATTGTCGCCCTGGAAGGAAGCTCCGATGTACTTAATCTCCTTTGGGACAATAAATTTTTCGTACTGATCATACTTTTGGTTAACCTTGTTTTCCCTGCACTGTTCATGAATTTTGCTCAGGTAATTCATGCAGGCAAACTTAAAGAACAGGAAATGGATATAGCACGGCAGAATGCCGAACTGCTTGCCCTGCACTCGCAGATTAACCCACACTTCTTATTTAATGCCTTGGAAAGCATCAGGATGCACAGTGTTCTTCGAAATGAGGATGAAACTGCGCAAATGGTTGAAAAACTTGCTATAATTGAGAGGAAGAACGCAGACTGGAATGAAGATTTCATAGAAATCGACAATGAAATGGAATTCACGGAAGCGTATTTGGGACTTCAAAAATATCGATTTGGCGACAGACTCAATTATGAGATAAATATAGATGAGGAGTGCCGACATCTGAAAATACCGAAACTTACCATTGTCACATTCGTAGAGAATGCATGTGTCCACGGCATTGAGGGTAAGAGTACGCAAGGCTGGATTTTCGTATCGGCATACATCAAAGAAGAGTCACTGGTTGTTGAAGTGGAAGATACCGGTGAGGGTATAACGGAAAAAGAACTCGAAACCTTACGGAATCGTATTAAAAATGCATCAATAGGTGACTTGAAGACTAAAGGAAGAATCGGAATGATCAATGCGTGCCTACGACTTAAGATGGCAACCCAGGATGAGGTTACCATTACATTTGACTCGGAAGAGTCTGTAGGGACAACGGTATCCATTGCAATTCCGCTCAAATATTGCAACAGGGAAGGTGAATATGCTTAAAGTATTGCTGATAGATGACGAACCGTTTATAATTCAGGGACTTAAGGCACTGATTGATTGGAAAAGCGAAGGCTTCGAAATAGCCAAAACAGCAGCCAATGGGCAGGAAGCGTATGATTATCTGAAATCAAATGAGGTAGATTTGATAATCGCCGATATTCAAATGCCTGTCATGACGGGGTTGGAACTTCTTGAGAAAATCAGAACCGAGAAACTTTCGGAAGCATTCTTCGTTGTCTTGACCGGATTCAAAGATTTTTCATATGCCCAAAAAGCAATTGAGTATAACTGCCTGAATTATCTTTTGAAGCCTGTGGAGAAGACGGAACTTTTGGGAATCCTGCGAAAGATAAGTAATATAAGCGCAATCAATGAGGAAGAGGAACAGTCGCGCAAGGAGATGGAACAGGCTCTTTTGGCACGTAATATCATGGCACTTCTTTTCGGCAAGCACGACAGTAAGAATGTCGAATATGTCAGAAATCATATGCAGATTGCGGGAGGTGTTTACTATATTGATATTGAATTCGCCGAAGAATATCTTATGAACGAAGAAGCTGATGAAAGCGAGATAAGACAGACACAACGAAATCTTTACAAGGCATGTCAGGATTTTTTGAAGGAAGATTACGGACACTGTATTTTTGATGTTTCACATGAAGAGCGCAATTATGATATAGGCCTTGTTTACTGTGAGTATATGGCGGCCAAGCGAGAATGCAATATGCTTTCATATCTGCGCGAACTCCATTCCTTTTTGGAAACTGCGGTTAATACCGGACTTCGGATGTTCGTGGGCAAACGCGTTGATGAGATAGATGCAATCTCCAGATCCTATACTTCATCATGTACCCTTAAATCTTTGGAGGCATTCAGAAGCAAGAAAGATATATATTTTTATGAAGATGAAGTGTCGGTATCGAATACGGGAGTTGTCCTTTGCAAGACGGGGTTGGATGATCTTATAACCTGTATTGAAGAAGGCAACACTTCGAAAATTACAACGAGTGTGAATATGTTGTTCAGGGAATTCGAAAGTGCGGGTCTTTCTTCGGAAACGGTTAATCTTAATGTCAACTACCTGCTGTTCCAATTGATTCACTTGGCAGGTGAACTTGACTCGGAACTGGATCAAGAGGAGATACTGCGATTCATCGGCGAACATTCCGTAGCCGAAGGAACCAGAAGAGGAGATAAGGAACATTTGGTCAAATTCGCGTGTGAATATTCGGATTATTTGGACCAGCTAAGGCAGAATGTATCAGGAGGAATTTTGAATGATATAGAGAGGGAAATTAAGGAAAACTATAAGGATAATCTGACGCTTAAGGATCTGGGACAAAAATATTATGTAAACTCATCGTACCTTGGACAGATATTCCAAAAGAAGAACGGACTTTCCTTTAAGGACTATCTGACAAATTACAGAATTAACGAATCACTGAAATTATTGCTGAATACCGATATGAAAATAGTTCAGATTGCTGATGAGGTTGGCTATAAAGACAGTGACTACTTCGTCAGAAAGTTTATTGAAATAAACGGCTGCACACCGACCAAATGGCGTAAGCAAAAGACAGCAAGATAAAGATATGAATTATTCAAACCCCTACAAATTTTGACAACTGAAATTTGTAGGGGTTTTTTCTAGAATTCATCCCTAGTTAACAAATTGTTCACAAAATATAATGAGTATAACCAAATAATTTACTCATAAAGGGAGGTAAACATGAAGAAAAAGGTTATTTCGATCTTGCTCGCTTCTGTAATGACTCTTGCAGCATTGACAGCATGTGGCGGATCAGACACAGCAGCTTCTGCATCTTCAGACGCAAGCGCAGCAGCTTCTTCTACAGAAGCATCAGCATCAGCTGAAGAATCAGAAGGCGAAACAACTCCTGGCGAAGTTAAGGAATTCTCATTCTTTATCACAATGCCCGGTTCGGAAATCAATGACGATAACGAAATCGCTCAGATGATTGCTGACAAGTGGGGAGTTAAGGTTAAAGAAACATGGTTAACAGGTCAGACAGCTTCAGAAGCTACAGGTACAATCATCGCCAGCGGTGAGTATCCTGATTTCATCGATTCTGATGAAATGAACCTTCTTGTAGATGCCGGCGCATTGGTTCCTCTTGATGACTATATCGATCAGTATCCCGAGTTCAAGTCAGCTTGGTTTACAGATGAAGAGTGGGAAAAGTTCCGTCAGCCTGATGGACACATCTACTGGATCAATCCTTTCGGTAACAACAAAGGTAAGAACACAACAACAACTCACAATGATGAAGCATTCTGGATTCAGACAAGAGTTCTTGCTTGGGATAACTATCCGAAGATCGAGACATTGGATCAGTACTTCGATTTGTTAGAGAGATACATTGCAGCTAACCCTACAATGGAAGACGGTACAGAGAACATCGCTTACACAATTCTTTGTGAAGACTGGAGATACTTCTGTATTGAGAACGCAGGACAGTTCCTTGCAGGATATCCTAACGATGGTTCTGTTATCGTAGATAAGTCAGACATGTCAATCAAGGATTACAACACTTCTGATGATACAATCGCTTACTTGAAGAAGTTGAACGATGAATATCATAAGGGTATGGTAGATCCTGAATCATTCACACAGACATATGATGAGTACATCGCTAAGTTGTCTACAGGTCGTGTACTTGGTATGTGTGACCAGTGGTGGGATTTCGCTTACACAGTTAATGATGTATTCAAGCAGCAGGGCTTAGACGCTAAGGGATGCAACTACGTTCCTCTTGGTTTGACAACAACAGCAGGTATGGAAAACAGATGGCATACATATGATGATACTGTTAACCAGGCTTCAGGTATCGCTATTACAACATCTTGTGAAGATCCCGATGCAGCATTCAAGTTCATCGTTGACACAGCTATGGATCAGGAATTGCATGATTTGAGATTCTGGGGTGTTAAGGACGTTGACTACTGCGTAGACGAAAACGGTTTGTTCTACAGAACAGACGAGCAGAGAATGAACTGGGCTGATACTTCATACCAGGCTTCTCACAGATGTCAGTATTCTTACTTCCCTCAGTGGGGTGGTACATCTGACGACGGAATCAACGCTAACAAGCCTGAAGAACAGCCTTCAGAGTTCATGCTTGACATGGCTCAGCCTTTGAAGGATTGCTTCAATGCATATGGCGTAACAACATATCCTGAGATGATCGGATCAGTTGTTGAGACAAACGGACCTTGGTTCCCTATGTACTCTTACTCTAACAACTTCACAACAGAAACACCCGGTGGTGTAGCTTGGACTAAGATGGGTGAAGTTAAGCATGAATGGTTGCCTAAGGTAGTTATGGCTGACGATTTCGAAGCAGGTTGGGCAGATTACATGGATGCATACAATGCATGTAAGCCTGAAGACTTCCTTGCTGAGATGCAGGCAATTCTTGATACTTTCAAGTAAGATAACGAGTTAAGTTAATCTAATGATAGTGGTGGGCAGCCGGATAAGCTGCCCATTCACTTGAAATAGGAAGGGGTGTACCATGGCAAGCAAAAATGCAGTGGTTGAAAAAAAGGATAAGAGAATTACCTGGAAAGAAATCAAAAGGCAGAAATCTCTTTTAATCATTACATTTATCTGTACAATTTACGGAATAATATTTTATTACTTACCATTAGCCGGATGGATAATGGCATTTCAGAACTACAAGCCCAAGAACGGACTTCTTCATTCGACATTTGTAGGACTTGATAAGTTTAAGTTCTTGTTTGAGGATGCTACCTTCATCGGTGTTATCCGAAACACGTTCTGCATGGGGTTACTGAACTTGGTAACCACCACGGTTATGGCGGTTCTTTTCGCAATTTTGCTTAATGAAGTTCGCCACACATTAGTTAAGAAAACTATTCAGACTATTTCATACTTACCGCACTTCCTTTCGTGGATTGTTGTTACGGGTATTTTGCATGACTCATTGTCAAGCACAGGTATCATTAATGACCTTCTTTTGAATTTCGGTATAGTAGATCAGGCTGTTAACTTCTTTGCATTTCCGAAGTACTTCTGGCCGATAGTAGCATTTGCCAACTGCTGGAAGGAAACAGGATGGAACGCAATTATATATCTGGCAGCAATTACGTCCATAGATCCGTGCTTATATGAAGCAGCTTCAATCGACGGCGCCAGTCGTATACAAAAGATTAGATACATAACGCTTCCGGGAATTAAACCTACATTTATGATTCTTCTTCTTATGAATATCGGTAATGTATTGAATGCAGGTTTTGAAGTTCAGTACCTGCTCGGAAACGGACTTGTTCAGAGCGTATCTCAGACAATCGATATTTACGTATTGAAGTGGGGTATTTCTCAGAACGACTACTCTTTGGGTACTGCGGCAGGTATATTCAAGAGTGCCGTAAGTATTCTGCTTATTGTTATTGCTAACCAAGTCGCCAAGAAAACCGGCGAAGAACGATTATTCTAGGAGGAGGAAAAGATGAGCAAAACACAAAAACACCATCATCGCACCTCAGCCGGCGATAAGTTGTTAACAATTTTTGTAGTAGTATTTATGATAGTATTCGTGTTATTCACGTTATATCCGGTAATCAATACGGTTGCACTTTCATTTAACGATGGTATTGATGCCGTAAGAGGCGGTATTTATCTGTGGCCTCGAAAGTTCGCAACCAAGAACTACGAAACGGTGCTTGGCATGCAGAACCTTTGGACAGGTGCTAAGATTACCGTACTAAGAACAGTAATAGGAACCTTGACTTCATTGGTTGTTAATGCATTGGTTGCATTCGTAATAAGCCGTAAGAGATTCTTGTTTAAATCAGGATTCTCACTTTTCTGGGTTATCACAATGTATGTTAACGGTGGATTGATTCCTACATTCATTCTCTTCAAGAGTTTGGGATTAACAAGCAGTTTCAATGTATATTGGATTCCCGGTATGGTCGGAGCATTCAACATCCTTGTTCTTAGAACGTATATGTTGGGATTGCCCGACAGTTTGGAAGAATCGGCACAGTTGGACGGTGCAGGATACCTTACAATTTTCGCACGTATCACATCTCCTTTGTGTAAACCGGTTTATGCAACAGTTGCGCTGTTTGTAGCTGTAGGTCAGTGGAACTCATGGTTCGATGCAATGCTGTATAACCGTATGAAGACAGAGTTTACAACACTTCAGTACGAACTTATGAAATTGCTTAGTTCCGTTATGCAGCAAAGCGGAAGCGCCGATAATGCCAAGTACGGAACCGATGCCATTACACCCATGACAATTCGTGCAGCGGCAACCGTTGTTACAATGTTACCTATCATTTGCCTGTATCCTTTCTTGCAAAGATATTTCGTAACAGGACTTACAATCGGTGGTGTAAAAGAATAATATGATTTATATTGCGGGAGCATATCGAAAGATATGCTCCTTTTTTAGCAAAAAATGATAAGCGTATGAGCAAAAATTTGAGTGCGATTATTGCGTTTTTATGTTAGTTTTAGAATGACGCGGATAAAGTCAAAAACTTTATTCGGATACAGGTATTAATTTCGAAAGGAGTTACAAATGTTATACATCGGTGTTGATTTGGGTACATCCGCAGTTAAGTTGTTGCTTATGGATGGTACCGGTAAGATTCAAAAAATCGTATCAAAGGAATATCCTTTATATTTCCCCAATCCGGGATGGTCTGAGCAAAAGCCGGAAGATTGGTGGACTCAGGTTAAGGAAGGAATTAAAGAACTTACGGCAGAAGCAGATAAGTCTCAGGTAGCCGGAATCAGTTTCGGAGGACAGATGCATGGTCTCGTTGTTTTGGACGAGAATGATAATGTTATTCGCCCTGCATTACTTTGGAATGACGGAAGAACAACCGAAGAGACGGATTACCTTAATAGCGTGATCGGTAAAGATAAACTTTCCGAATATACAGCAAATATTGCATTTACAGGATTTACGGCTCCCAAGATTCTTTGGATTAAGAATAAAGAGCCCGAGAATTTCAAGAAAATCAAAAAGATTATGCTTCCTAAGGACTATATTGCTTATATGCTTTCGGGAGTTAACTGTACAGATTATTCGGACGCATCCGGAATGCTTCTTCTCGATGTTAAGAATAAGTGCTGGTCGGATAAGATGTGTGAAATATGCGGAATAACCAAGGATATGCTTCCTAAGTTGTTCGAAAGCTATGAAGCTGTCGGAACATTGAAAGATGATGTTGCCAAGGAACTTGGATTGCCTGCAACATGTAAGGTTGTGGCAGGAGCAGGCGACAATGCTGCAGCAGCAGTAGGAACAGGAACTGTCGGCGACGGAATGTGCAACATTTCACTTGGTACATCCGGAACAATATTTATTTCTTCCAAGAATTTCGGAGTTGATCAGAACAATGCTTTACACGCATTTGCCCATGCAGACGGTGCATATCACCTTATGGGATGTATGCTTTCTGCAGCATCATGCAACAAGTGGTGGATGGAAGAAATTTGCAATACCAAAGAATATGCTAAAGAGCAGGAACCTATTACAGAAGATAAACTCGGTAATAACCATGTATATTTCCTGCCGTACTTAATGGGAGAGCGTTCTCCTCATAATAATCCCAATGCAAGAGGAACATTTATCGGACTTACAATGGACAATTCAAGAGCCGATATGACACAGGCTGTTTTGGAAGGTGTTGCTTTTGCTTTAAGAGATTCATTTGAAGTTGCCAAGAGTCTCGGCATTAAGATTGAAAGAACCAAGATTTGCGGCGGCGGTGCTAAATCACCTTTGTGGAAAAAGATGATAGCCAATATCCTTAACGTTAAGGTTGATGTAATAGAATCAGAGGAAGGTCCTGCACTCGGCGGAGCTATGCTTGCTGCGGTTGCCTGTGGTGAATATGGCAGTGTTGAAGAGGCTGCATCAAAGATCGTTAAGATCATTGATACGGTTGAACCCACACCGGAACTCGTATCGCGTTACGAGGCAAGATATAACCAGTTTAAGCAGATTTATCCTGCTTGCAAGCCTGTCTTTGATGTAATAAAATAGTTAAAGGGTTTGGACAAGAACATTCATTTTAAGGAGGATTACTAATGAAAAACATTCCTGTAGTGAAATTGGGAATTATTGCGGTTAGCCGTGACTGCTTCCCGATTCAGTTATCAGAAAAACGTCGTAGTGCCATTAAGGCAGCTTACAAGGGAGAAATGTATGAGTGCCCTGTAACTGTAGAAAACGAAAAAGATATGCTTAAGGCAGTTGAGGACGTTAACAAGGCTGAGTGTAATGCACTCGTTGTTTTCCTTGGAAACTTCGGTCCTGAAACTCCCGAGACATTGATCGCTAAGAATTTCGACGGCCCTTGCATGTTCGTTGCAGCAGCTGAGGGTGACGGCGACATGATCGATGGCAGAGGAGATGCATATTGCGGTATGCTCAACTGCTCATATAACCTTGGTATGCGTCATCTTAAGGGATATATCCCTGAGTATCCTGTTGGTACAGCAGATGATATTGCTAAGATGATTGGTGATTTCGTTCCCGTAGCTCGTGCAATTATCGGTGTTAAGAACCTTAAGATTATTACTTTCGGTCCTCGTCCTCAGGATTTCTTTGCTTGTAACGCACCTATCAAGGGATTATATGAACTTGGCGTTGAAATCGAAGAAAATTCAGAGCTTGACCTTCTTGTTTCTTACAAGGAGCATGCTAACGATCCCCGTATCCCTGCTATCTGCGAAGATATGGCTAAGGAAATGGGTGAAGGTAAGTATTATGATGACCTTAACGCTCGTATGGCACAGTTCGAACTTACACTTCTTGACTGGGCAGAGAACCACAAGGGTTCACGCAAGTATGTTGCATTTGCTGACAAGTGCTGGCCTGCATTCCCTTCACAGTTCGGTTTCGAACCTTGCTATGTAAACAGCCGTCTCGTAAGCCAGGGTTATCCTGTTTCTTGCGAAGTTGATGTTTACGGTGCATTGAGTGAGTATATCGGTATGTGTGTATCAGAAGACGCTGTTACATTGCTTGATATCAATAACTCTGTTCCTCAGTACATTTATGATGAAGATATTAAGGGCAAATACAATTGCAAGCTTACAGATAGATTCATGGGCTTCCACTGCGGAAATACACCTCAGTGTAAGATGTGCTCAGATCGTGCTATCAAGTATCAGCTTATCCAGCACAGAGTTCTTGAGCCCGCAGGTTCAGATCCTGATATCTCAAGAGGTACTCTTGAAGGCGATATCGCTGCAAGTGATATTACATTCTATCGTTTACAGTGCAACTCTGACGGTGAACTTGTTTCTTACATTGCAGAAGGTGAAGTTCTTGATGTAGCTACACGTTCATTCGGTGGTATCGGTATTTTCGCTATTCCAGAGATGGGACGTTTCTATCGTCACGTTTTGGTTGAGAAGAGATATCCTCACCACGGTGCTGTTGCATTCGGACATTACGGAAAGTTGTTATACGAAGTATTCAAGTTCTTCGGAATTAAGGACATCGGCTATAATCAGCCTGCTTCAATGCCTTATCCTACAGAGAATCCTTTCGCATAATATACAGCGTATAGATATGATTTGATAATTAAAAGCAGGAGGCCTTTGCATATGGCAAAGCCTCCTGTATTTTTGTGAACGCCGGCCCAATGTGGTATACTAGGTGCGGTTGATATTAAAATATGGGAAATGATGGATTATGAGTAATACAAACACTATGGCAAAGGATTTGACGCAAGGAAGCGTACCTAAGCTGCTTTTACGCTTTGCGGCTCCTTTGTTTGCCTCTAACGCTCTTCAGGCAATTTATAACGTAGTAGACATGATAGTGGTCGGACAGGTAGTCGGCGGTGCCGGAATGTCTGCGGTTGCAGTGGGCGGAAACATACTGAGTATTTTGAATTTTATAGTTATGGGATTTGCAGGAGCCGGACAGATTATCATTGCGCGTTCTGTCGGTCAAAAGGATTCACAGGAAGTTAAGAAGACAATCGGAACAATGTTCACACTTTTGCTATCGGCTGCCATCGTGATGTCGGTAGTATGTTTCTTTTGCAGAACGTGGTTATTGAATCTTGTTAATACTCCCCAGGAGTCTTACGCGTACACCATGGATTATACATTGGTCTGTATGGTCGGTCTTGTTTTCATATATGGATATAACATAGTCAGCGCAATTATGAGAGGGATGGGTGACTCCAAGCGCCCGTTCATGTTCGTGGCAATAGCGTCCGTAATTAACATTGTATTGGATATTCTTTTCACGGCAGTACTCGGAATGGAAGTACGGGGTGCTGCACTTGCTACAGTAATCGGACAAGGCGTAAGCTTTGTGTTCGCCATGTCATATTTTTATAAGCATAAAGAGGCATTTGGATTTGACTTTAAGCTAAGAAGCTTCATACCGAATCGTAACACAATTAAGAAATTGTGTGCACTGGGAATTCCCATGGCAATTCAGTCTGCTGCGATTACAATATCAATGACAGTAGTGGCTGCGTGGGTTAATTCGTTTGGAGTTGTGGCTTCCGCCTGCGCAGGAGTTTTGAATAAGCTTAATACGCTGGTCGGTATATTGAGTCAGTCACTTACGACGGCTGCAGGTTCCATGGTAGGTCAGAATTTGGGAGCAGGTAAATATAAACGTATTCCGCAGATTCTTATTTCTACTGTGCTCTCTACGTTAGCGGTAATCTCGATATATGTTGTTGTGCTTGTGGCTTTTCCGGAAATGATGGTTGGCTTGTTTACGAGCGATACGACTATTTTGGCGAGTGCGGCTATGATAATTTTACCAAGCGTAATAAACGCATTTGGTGCTGTTTCCAGATCGTTTGCATTTGCAATTATTAACGGGTCCGGTAATTCCAAACTTAATTTGTTAGTGGCTATTATTGACGGAATGTTGGCCAGAATACTTCTTGCATATATTCTTGGATGGAAGGCGGGAATGGGTCCGCAGGGATTTTGGATGGGAGATGCACTTGCCGGATTTGTACCGTTCCTTATAGGTTTCAGTTATTTTATATCGGGGAAATGGAAAAAGTAATTATTGGAGGATAATACATGAGGGTACGAAATTCATTTTTGGAATTAATGCGCTTTGTGTTTTGCATAGTTATATTTTTGCATCACAGCGGATTTTTGGTTGCCGGTGATGAGAAATACCCGTTTAAGGCGGCCGGATTCTTTGCAGTGGAGTTTTTCTTTATCTTGACCGGCGCATTGAGTCTTAAGCATGCAAGAGAAAAGATTAACCGTGATTCGGACATGAAAAACGGTGTTATGAAATATTCCATGTCATATACAATATCGAAACTTAAGCGTGTATTCCCCTATGCATTGACGGGAATAGTTCTCACATATATTTGGTATTTCGTACAGGCGGATTATTCTAACGGAATTAAAGATGTGGTATTCGGAAGATGGAATATCATATATGAAATTCTCTTTTTGCCGATGAGTGGGGTTATGGATGTTAACCTGAATTCGTTCCTTAATTCGCCTTTGTGGTATTTGTCGGTGTTGCTTTTGATTCTGCCGCTTGTAATGTACATAGCAATTAAATTTGAAGATGTATTTGATAATTATTTGTGCTGGATTCTTCCTTTGGTACTGCATGGGTTATTAATTAAACTGTACGGTAACATAGGCAATTGGGGCGAATATACCGGAATAGCATATTCGGCAGTTTTCAGAGGTTTTGCGGATTTACTGCTTGGATGTGCGGCTTATCTGCTCGGAGTGGCATTGTATAAAAAACTTACCAAACTGAGTGTTATACTTACAGTGGCTGAAATAGGAATGTATCTTTTTGCCATCTATACATTTAATACCAATGTGGACGGATATACTTATGAATTCGCAATTTTGATACTGACGGTGGCGGTAGGTATATCTTTGTCGGGAACCACCTATACATCAAGATTGTCGGGAAAATTTTTCGAACATTTGGGCAAGCTGAGTCTTCCGATGTATTGCCTGCACTGGCCGATATATAAATTTGTCTCGGAGTTTGATGCAGGATGGGGATATTCGGCAGGAGTACTGTTGGCATTGGTAATGTGTATATGTTTATCCGAATGCCTGATATATACGATTGAGAGAACTCAAAGGAGATTGAAGGTTACCAAATGATAAATTTTGAAAACGAAGTACAATTTGAAACGGCGTTTGATTTGGAACAGGTTGCCAACATGGTCTGCGACGAGGTACTTAGGGAGGAAAATTGCCCGTATCTTTGCGAGGTTGATTTGCTGATAACGGATTCGGAAACCGTGCGTGAAATTAATTCTGAATACCGGTCCATTGACAATACTACGGATGTGCTGAGCTTCCCCAATGTGGATTGGACCACTCCTGCAGACTATGAGTGTGAGTCGTTCAATGACGAACTGCTGGTTGACCCGGATACCGAATTGCTGATGCTTGGTCAGATTATTCTGAACAAAGATAGGATATTGTCGCAGGCTGAAGAGTACGGACATTCCGTTAAGCGTGAGTATGCATTCTTGATAGCTCACAGTATGTTGCATTTATTGGGCTATGATCATATGGATGATGAAGAACGCAAGGTTATGGAAGATAAGCAGAGGAAATATCTTGAAAATCTTGGTATAGGAAGATAGTTTCTTAAAAAATTATAAACTGTATTGCAAACAAAATAGCATAGTGCTAATATAGGCAACGTAGGGTTAGCACTCAAAAGTTAAGAGTGCTAACAGATACAAAAAGGATAAAGATATCGCAGATATCTTACATAGAAGGAGGCATTAAAATGAATTTAATTCCATTAGGTGACAGAGTTGTGCTTAAGCAGCTTGAAGCAGAGGAGACAACCAAATCCGGTATTGTATTACCCGGACAGAATAAGGAGAAACCCCAGCAGGCAGAAGTAATTGCAGTAGGCCCCGGCGGAGTTGTTGACGGTAAGGAAGTTAAGATGGAAGTTTCTGTAGGAGATCAGGTAATCTATTCCAAGTATGCAGGAACAGAAGTTAAGGTTGATGATGTTGAATATATCATCGTTCGTCAGAGCGATGTTTTAGCTATATTAAAGTAAGGAGAGATTAGTCATGGCAAAAGAGATTAAATACGGTGCGGAAGCACGTGCTGCCCTTGAAGGTGGAGTTAATAAACTGGCTGATACAGTCAGAGTAACATTGGGACCCAAAGGAAGAAACGTAGTTTTGGATAAGAGCTCCGGCGCTCCGCTGATTACAAATGACGGTGTTACAATCGCCAAAGAAATCGAACTTGAAGATGCATTTGAGAATATGGGTGCACAGCTTGTTAAAGAAGTTGCAACCAAGACAAATGATGTGGCAGGTGACGGAACAACTACAGCAACAGTCCTTGCACAGGCTATGGTTAACAACGGAATTAAGAACCTCGCTGCAGGTGCCAATCCGATTATTCTTCGTAAAGGTATGAAGAAGGCAACAGAGTGCGCGGTAGAGAATATTAAGGCAATGAGCTCAACAGTTAACGGCAAAGAGCATATTGCAAGAGTAGCAGCAATTTCCGCAGGTGATGATGAAGTCGGACAGCTTGTTGCCGATGCAATGGAGAAGGTTTCCAAAGATGGTGTAATTACTATTGAGGAATCAAAGACAATGCTTACGGAACTTGACCTTGTTGAAGGTATGCAGTTTGACAGAGGATATATTTCAGCATATATGGCTAATGATATGGAGAAGATGGAAGCAAATCTTGATAATCCATACATCCTTATCACAGACAAGAAAATCTCAAACATTCAGGATATTCTTCCTGTTTTGGAGCAGATTGTTCAGTCAGGAAGCCAGTTGCTTATTATCGCCGAAGATATTGAGGGTGAAGCTTTGACAACTTTGATTGTTAACAAGCTCCGCGGTACATTCAATGTAGTAGCTGTTAAGGCTCCCGGATATGGTGACAGACGTAAGGCTATGCTTGAAGATATCGCAATATTGACAGGCGGTACAGTTATTTCGGCAGATCTTGGTCTTGAACTTAAGGAAACAACAATCGATCAGTTAGGTAGAGCTAAATCAGTTAAGGTTCAGAAAGAAAATACAGTCATTGTTGACGGTGAAGGAAATAAGGAAGCTATTTCCGGAAGAGTTGCTCAGATTAAGCAGCAGATTGAAACAACTACATCTGATTTCGATAAAGAAAAGCTTCAGGAACGTCTTGCCAAGCTTGCAGGCGGTGTTGCAGTTATCCGCGTAGGTGCTGCTACCGAAACAGAAATGAAGGAAGCCAAGTTAAGACTTGAAGATGCTTTGGCTGCTACACGTGCGGCAGTAGAAGAAGGTATTGTCTGCGGTGGCGGATCTGCATATATTCATGCGTCTAAAGAAGTTGCCAAGTTGGTTGATTCTCTTGAGGGAGACGAAAAGACAGGCGCACAGATTATTCTTAAAGCTTTGGAAGCACCTTTGTATTACATTGCAACCAATGCAGGACTTGACGGTTCTGTAATAGTTAATAAGGTTCGTGAGAGCGATAAGGGAATCGGTTACGATGCTCTTAAGGATGAATATGTTGACATGGTTAAATCAGGAATTCTTGATCCTGCCAAGGTTACACGTTCAGCTCTTCAAAATGCAACATCTGTTGCTTCAACATTGTTGACAACAGAATCGGTTGTTGCAAACATCAAAGAAGATACACCCGCTATGCCTGCAGGTGCCGGCGCCGGAATGGGTGGGATGTACTAAATAACGAGCAAAGTCATCAGTAATAAGAATGGCCCGCGGGTGCTTGCACACGAGAGGGCCATTTTTATTACTGATGTTGTGCGACAAACGATACCGACACGCAGCGAAGCGGAGTGGAGGTACGTTTGCCGCCTTTGCGAGTGATAAGTAAGCGGGGACGATACCGACACGGAGTGGAGGTACGTTTGCCGCCTTTGCGAGTGATAAATAAGCGGGAACGATACCGACACGCAGCGAAGCGGAGTGGAGGTACGTTTGCCGGATGATATTTCATCTGCTTGTATAAAAATATATAAATAAGTGTACGATGCAACATATTGGAATTCATTGCGGCGCAGAGCATGATATTTACAGGGTAACTTGATACCGATTATTATATGGAGGTAGATATCATGAGAAGTATTACTACATTATGCATTCAGTATGCGCACCGCTTTTACGGATTCAATGGCGAAGCACAGTATCTTCACGGTCATACCGGAACACTCACATTAGAGGTTGAGGATACGATAAATCCGGGAGTCAA
Source organism: Lachnospiraceae bacterium (assembly GCA_045640525.1). Taxonomy (GTDB): domain Bacteria; phylum Bacillota; class Clostridia; order Lachnospirales; family Lachnospiraceae; genus JAILLW01. The sequence continues at coordinate 33,758 of JAZUFE010000028.1, forward strand.
TATGGTGTTTCCGTGCAATGAGATAAAGAAGACGGCATGGGCAGTATTGAAGAATTTTGACCATGCCCTTATTTTGCGCGAAGATGATCCGCTGATACAGCCTGTTCTTGATGTATATGAAAAACAGGGAATTAAGAACGGACATCCGCAAAATACCATGAAGGGTGAGGCGTTTAAAACGGAACTTGCCACAGCATATCCCGAATGCCGTTTGGTTGTAACCAAAGAGACCATGACGGTAGAGGGAATGATCAAAATGGTTCACGAATTGCTCAAGGATAAGTTGAATATAGCTAAAATTACTTTTACAAGCGGGGATAATGCCGCATCACAAGAATATGATGTGCAGACAGGTAAAGACAGATGCCCGCTTTGCGGAATAGCACTTGATGAGAGCGGAGTGTGTCAAAAGTGCGGATATACGAAATGAACTTTGTAATACGTTATCCTTAAAAATGTATTTAAGTCTCGGCGCTCACCTTTGGAGAGCGCCACTTTTTATTGTAAAATTAGCCAAATGTCATTATAATATAAGATTATAGCCAAAATGTGGGTGAGAGTGTATGGAAGAGCTTCCGAAAAACCAAGTTATATTTGACTATGGTCGTATTGAGAATATCGAGGAATTCCAAAGTCCCGAGCAGTTATACAGGGACTTGCTTTTGCGTGTCAGAAAATATCATCCCTCAGATGATTTGTCATTAATAGAAAGAGCTTATCGTCTTGCGTTTAAAGCACACGAGGGCCAGGTGAGAAAGTCGGGTGAACCGTACATAATTCACCCTATTTGTGTTGCAATAATCCTGGCTGATTTGGAAATGGATTTGGAAACCATCGCCGCAGGACTTTTACATGATGTTATAGAAGATACAATACTTACCGAAGCAGAACTTACGGAGCAGTTTGGAGCAGATGTTACTCTTTTGGTGGAAGGCGTTACCAAGCTGCAGAAACTGCAGTTTATGGGAGCGGACGGCACACAGCCTCCCGACAGAGTTGAAATGCAGGCGGAGAATCTTCGTAAGATGTTTCTTGCCATGGCTAAAGATATAAGAGTTATTCTTATTAAGCTTGCTGACAGACTTCACAATATGCGTACCTTAAAATATCAAAAGCCTGAAGCACAGCAAAGAATCGCAAGAGAAACTTTGGAAATCTATTCCCCCATAGCATCAAGACTGGGTATTTCCAAAATCAAGGTTGAGTTGGAGGACTTATCTTTAAAATTCCTTGAACCTGATGCTTATTATGATTTGGCAGATAAGATAGCTCAAAGGAAATCAGAGCGTGAGAAATATATTCAGGATATAGTGGCCGAAGTTGCACACCATATCGATAATTCCGGAATCAAGGCACAGATAGACGGTCGTGTTAAGCATTTTTACAGTATTTACCGTAAGATGATTAATCAGAATAAAACTATTGACCAAATATACGATTTGTTCGCCGTAAGAATTATTGTTGACAGTGTAAAGGATTGTTATGCAGCATTGGGAGTTATCCATGAAATCTATAAACCGATTCCCGGCAGATTCAAGGATTATATTGCAATGCCCAAGCCCAATATGTATCAGTCATTGCATACAACATTAATCGGACAAAGCGGACAGCCTTTCGAAATACAGATACGTACTTACGAAATGCATAAGGCAGCCGAATACGGTATTGCAGCACATTGGAAATACAAATCTGCAGCAGACGGAAGAGTTGTTGAGGAAGCGGAAGAAGAGAAGCTTTCGTGGCTTAGACAAATCCTCGAGTGGCAGCAGGATATGTCTGATAACAGGGAATTTATGAATCTGCTCAAGTCGGATTTGGATTTGTTCTCTGACAGTGTATATTGCTTCACTCCGACAGGCGAAGTTAAGAATCTTCCGGTAGGTTCGACACCGATTGATTTTGCATACAGCATTCATTCTGCTGTGGGTAACAAGATGATCGGTGCAAGAGTTAACGGTAAACTTGTGCCAATTGAATATGAGATTAAGAACGGTGACCGCATTGAGATAATGACCAGCCAAAATTCCAAGGGACCGTCAAGAGACTGGTTGTTGCTGGTTAAATCTACGCAGGCACGAAACAAGATTAATCAATGGTTTAAGAGCGAATTTAAGGAAGAAAACGTAGTCAAGGGAAGAGAAATGCTCATAGCATACTGTAAGTCCAAAACTGTGGAACTTACGGATATCTTTATCCCCAAATATAAAGAATTCATTCAACGAAAATACGGATTCCAGGATTGGGATTCGGTATTGGCAGCCGTAGGTCACGGAGGACTTAAGGAAGGTCAGATTGTCAACAAAATGTTAGAGATGTATGACATTGACCATCCGAAGGAAGTGTCTGACGAGGAAATTGTAAGAAGTATTAACGAGAATGAAGATAAGCGTCCTGTTAATATGAAATCCAAATCCGGAATTGTCGTTAAGGGAATTCATGATTTGGCAGTCAGATTCAGTAAATGCTGTGCACCGGTGCCGGGGGACGAAATTCTGGGATTCGTTACAAGAGGCCGTGGAATTTCGATTCACAGAACAGATTGCATCAATATTTTATCTTTGCCCGAAACAGAGCGAAACAGAATTATTGAGGCAGAATGGGAAGAAAGTGTTGAGAGTGAAGGCGGCGAGAAGTATATTGCGGAAGTGCAGATTGTAGCTTATAACCGTAAGGGCATGTTGGTTGACATAACTAAGGCGATTTCGGAAAAGGAAATCGATATTATTTCGCTGAATTCAAGAATGACCAAGAAGGATATAGGAACAATTACGGTTTCGTTCGGCGTCGAAAACAAGGAAGAGTTGCGTAAGGTTCTTGAAAAACTCGGTGCAATCGAAGGCGTAATATCTGCGGAAAGAACAATAGGATAAGATGAGTGATATTAAGATAGGAAAGATAACTTTAGGAGTTTGTGCCACAAATACGTATTTCATATACAAAGAAGGCGAAAAGAAGGCAGTGTTGGTTGATCCGGCAGACCAAGGTGAGTTGATTTGCTCGAAGCTTGACGAGCAGGGAATTGAAGTCGGAGCAATTATACTTACGCATGGCCATTTTGACCATATTTGGGGCGTAGAGGCAGTTAAGGAGCGTACCGGGGCAAAGATATATGCTTCGGAGGATGAGGGCAATCTGTTGAAGGACTCGAAGCTTAATTGTTCCTTGGGGTGTGGAAGAGCATGCACCATAGAACCGGATGCTTGGCTAAAGGATGAGGAAACTGTATCTTTGTGCGGAATTGATATTAAAATGCTGAAAACTCCCGGACATACAGAAGGTTCGTGCTGTTATTATGTTGAAGAGGCAGGATTCTTGGTTTCGGGAGATACACTGTTTTGCGAATCGGTAGGAAGAACCGATCTTCCGACAGGTTCTATGAGCGCGATAGTTCGTTCTATTAAGGAAAAACTCATGCCGCTTTCGGATAACATCAAAGTTTATCCGGGACATGGCGGTTCGACAACTATAGGATACGAAAGGGACAATAATCCGTTCTTATGAATAAGCTAATTGTTTCTACCAACGATCCTAGTTTTGAATATGATATCTATTCTTTGGTTAAAGCCTTCTATCCGGAGGCGGAAGTGAAGGTTTTACCGAGTATCAATGAAGAAAGTTCGGAAAGTACTTTTCCTGATTTGACAATCAGATTTTCTGACGAGTGTATAGTTTTGTCAAGTGTGTCGGCCGAGCGCGTTATCGGAAACCGTGTGGATATTGCGGGACTTGACAGGACATATGTTAAGAGTGCGTTGAAAAAGCTGATATATACGACACTTGAGGCGGAGACGGGAATTACGTTACCTTGGGGGACTCTTACGGGAATAAGGCCTACCAAGATACCGATGAAACTCTTAAATGACGGTGCTACGGAAGCTGAAATCGAAGAGTATATGAAGAATGTTTATCTTCTTAGTGATGAGAAGCTTTCATTGGCAACAGATATTGCCAAAAGAGAGAAAGCGCTTTTGGACGATATTCATTATGAGGACGGTTACAGCGTATATATCGGAATACCGTTTTGCCCGACCACCTGTTTATATTGCTCATTTACATCCTATCCGATTGTGAGCTGGAAGAAGAGGGTAAGTGAATATCTTGATGCGTTAGAGCACGAAATAGATTATGTGTCGGCAGAGTTTAAAGATAAACATCTTGATACGATATACATTGGCGGAGGAACGCCCACCACATTGGAGCCCGAAGAACTTGACAGGCTTTTGAAAAAAGTCACCTCGTCTTTTGATATGACCAAGGTTAAAGAGTTTACGGTTGAAGCGGGGCGCGCGGACAGCATTACCAAAGACAAGTTGGAAGTGCTGAAAACGTATGGTGTTAACAGAATTTCGGTTAATCCGCAGACAATGAATCAGACTACATTGGATGCCATAGGAAGAAAACATACTGTTACTCAGGTGACTGAAGCTTTCAATATGGCAAGAAAAGTCGGGTTCAAAAATATAAATATGGATATTATTTTGGGACTTCCGAATGAGAATGAAGAGGAAGTAGCTTATACCATAAACAAGATTAAGGAACTGGCACCGGACAGCCTGACGGTTCATTCGCTGGCAGTTAAGCGTGCATCCAAAATGGCTGAATGGATTAAAGAAAACGGTATGTCAACATTAAATAATACCGACCGCACCATGGCGATAGCTCATGAGGGCGCAGAAGCGATGGGAATGAATCCATACTATCTTTATCGCCAAAAGAATATGTCCGGAAACTTTGAAAATGTAGGTTATTCTGTCCCCGGTTGCGAGGGATTGTATAATATATTGATTATGGAGGAGGTTCAGACCATTGTTGCTTGCGGAGCCGGTACGGTAACCAAAAGGGTATTTGGGGATGGCAGAATCGAGCGATGCGACAATGTCAAAGATGTGAATCTTTACATAAGCAAAATAGATGAAATGATAGACAGAAAAAAATTATTATTCAAGGGAGAAAAATCATGAAAAAGAATTCTGTTTTCGCCATTATTGTAGCGGTGGTAATGATGGCGGTAGTCATTGTTGCCAATGCTATGGGAGTAACGTTCGTAAGCCAGTTTTGGGCTCTGATTCCTCCAATCGTGGCAATAGTACTTGCACTGTTAACCAAAGAAGCGTATTCTTCTTTGTTCTTCGGAATAGTATTGGGCGGTCTGATGGCAAGCGGATGCTCGTTCTTCGGAACTGTTGACAATGTTGCCATAAACGGACTTAGCACATCAATTTCCGATAATGCCGGAATATTGCTTTTCCTCGTTTTCTTGGGAATAATTGTTGCACTTGTTAATAAATCGGGTGCTTCAAGAGCGTTCGGAAAGTGGGCGGAATCACATATCAAAACCAAAATCGGTGCCGGACTTGCTACATTCTTACTGGGTGTATTGATTTTTATCGATGACTATTTCAACTGCCTTACGGTAGGTTCTGTAATGTCGCCGGTAGCGGATTCAAAGAAAATCAGCCGTGTAAAGCTTGCTTATTTGATTGATGCTACGGCAGCTCCGGTATGTATGATAGCTCCTATTTCAAGCTGGGCAGCAGCTGTATCGGGTTGTGTAACCAGTGAAAAGTATTCGGGAATCGAACTCTTTATTCGTGCAATACCGTATAATTTCTATTCATTGTTGACACTTGTTTTCATCATCGCGATTACGGTAATGAATTTTGATTACGGAAAAATGAAGCAGTTCCAAATTAAGGCTGAAAAGGACGGAGATCTTTCTTCGCTTACTCTTTCGGATGAAGAGGAAAGAACATTACGTGTTGACGGACCGGTGGCTCCTCCCAAAGGTAAACTTATTGATTTGATTATCCCTATTGTTATATTGATAGCAACCGCAATCTGGGGACTTTTGTATGATGGTTTCAACAAGATTGACAGCGGATCGTTTGTTGATGCATTTTCTGAAACGGATGCTTACGTAGGCCTTCCCTGGGGAACGGCAATTGCCCTTGTTATTATAGTAATTTACTTAATTGCGCGACGCGTTATAACATTTAACGAAGCAATGGAATGTGTACCTAAAGGATTCATTGCAATGGTGCCGGCAATAACAATTTTGACATTGGCTACATCATTAAAGAGTATGACCAATTCACTTGATGCAACAGGATTTGTCGGAAATGCAATGGCCAATATAGGCAACCTTCAGTGGCTGCTTCCTGCATTGGTATTTGTCGTTGCATGTATTGTTTCGTTTGCAACAGGTACATCATGGGGAACATTCGGTATTCTTATTCCTATTGTTTCCGCTATATTCCCGGAAGACAGCTCATTGTTCTTCGTAGGAATTTCATCATGTCTTGCAGGTGCTGTTTGCGGAGATCATTGTTCACCTATTTCGGATACGACCATTATGTCATCGGCAGGTGCACATTGTAATCATATCAATCACGTAGAAACACAGCTTCCGTATGCAATTACGGTGGCAATTATTTCGTTTGTCTGCTACATTATCGCAGGTATTCTGAATATGGTTAATATGACATGGGTGTCACTTCCCGTCGGCGTGGTACTTGTCATTGCCACATTGTTTGTTATTAAGCAAAAAACCGCGAAGGCCTGTTAATCTTCGGCGGTGTCAGATTAGAAAGAAAGGATTTGTTTTTTGGAATCGGATAGTATACAACAACTTATCATTATTTTGGTGATGCTTTTATGCTCGGCTTTTTTCTCGGCATCGGAGACGGCATTGACCATGGCTAATAAGGTTAAGCTTAAAACGATGGCCGATGAGGGTAACAAAAGAGCCAAAACAGCACTTAAGGTGTTGGAAGACTATGGCAAAATGCTTACGGCTATTTTGATCGGAAATAATGTCGTTAATATCGCAGCATCTTCATTGGCAACTATTTTTGCTACGAGAATTAATATCAGCGTAGGAATAGTTACGGCCGCATTGACGGTACTCGTTCTTATATTTGCGGAGATATTGCCCAAAAATATTTCATCGGTTAAATCGGAGGGACTGGCGCTTTCGTTCGCCGGGGTTATCAATGTGCTTATGATACTGCTGACTCCGGTTATCTTCCTGGTGGATTGTTTCGCCAAGGCGGTAATGAAGCTTCTTAGAATCGATGCATCCGAGAAGAATACCATGACCGAGACGGAATTAAGAACATATGTGGATGCTACGCATGAGAGCGGTGCAATTGAAGACGAAGAGAAGACAATGATAATCAACGTGTTCGACTTCGGCGATTCGGTTGCCAAAGATATAATGATTCCGAAAATTGAAATGATTTCGGTTGAACTTGACGCAACATATGCGGATATTCTCGAGAAGTATCAGACACATATGTATACAAGATACCCGGTATATGACGGTGCCAATGATAATATAGTAGGTCTTATCAACGTTAAAGATCTTCTTTTGGTGGATAATAAAGAAGAATTCAGCATAGAGAAGATTATGCGACCTGCATATTTTACATTCGAGTATAAGAAAACTGCCGATTTGCTTGCACTTATGAGGTCTAAGGCAGAAAGCGTCGCTTTTGTATTAAATGAGTACGGTGATTGCGAAGGTATGATAACACTCGAAGACCTTTTGGAAGAAATCGTCGGTGAAATTCGTGATGAGTACGATACTTCCGAAGAGTATAACATCATGAAGATGGAAGAGAATGTGTATCTTATAGAAGGTGCAATGAAACTGGATGACATTAATGATGCACTTGGTACAACTTTGGAATCCGAGAACTATGATTCTCTGGGCGGACTTGTTATCGAATACCTTGAGGACAGACTTCCCGAAGACGGAGAGACCATAACCACCAAGGAAGGAATTAAGCTAAGAGTAAGCGGTGTTAATCAAAACAGAGTGCAGAAGGTTATTCTTACAATTCCGAATGAGGACGAAGCGGAGTAAGTAATTTTAATAATAAGTTTAATTATTGCAAAAAGTATGCTATAATCAACATTCGTGTTGTTATGATATTAAGCCAATGAGGCAAAGAATGGAGAAACAGTCATGAAAAAGAGTACTTCTATTATCAGCATGATATTATTGGTAGCCCTTTTGGTAGTGTTCGGAATTTCTGCCGCTACCGGATTTTCGTTTGACGGAAAGGGCGCTGCTGCTGATATTCCTTTGGGTCTTGACCTTGAAGGAGGTGTATCAATTACATATCAGGTAGTCGGAGAGGAAGAACCTTCCGCAGAGGATATGTCTGATACAATTTACAAATTGCAGCAAAGAGTTGAAACATACAGTACCGAGTCTGCGGTATACCAGGAAGGTTCCGACAGAATTAATATCGAAATCCCCGGTGCCGAAGATGCGGATGCTATTTTGAAGGAACTTGGAAAACCGGGTTCGTTATATTTCATCAGAGAAACCGATGCAGCCGGTAACCCCAACTACCAGTTGACCGGAGTGGATGAAAGCGGATATGTATACACATTAATGAAGCCTATAGAGCAGCTTATTGCAGATGGTGATACGGTATTGACAGGAACCGATGTTAAGTCGGCTCAGGCAGGTTCAATTCAGGATCAGATGACCAAGAATAACGAATTTGTTGTTTCGCTTTCAATGACTCCGGAAGGAACAACCAAATTTGCCGATGCAACAGCCAAGGCATTTGCAGCAGGCGAGTCAATTGCCATTTACTACGACGGAAAGATTGTTTCCGCTCCGAATGTTAATGCGGCAATTGCCGACGGACAGGCACAGATTACAGGTAATTTCAAATATGAAGAAGCAGAACAGCTTGCTTCAACGATAAGAATCGGTGGACTTAAGCTTGAACTTGAAAACCTTCATTCTAAAAAGGTAGGTGCACAGCTTGGCTCTGATGCAATTTCAACATCATTAAAGGCAGGTCTTATCGGATTCCTTATTATTGTTGTATTCATGATTTTGGTATACAGAATTCAGGGCTTTGCAGCTTCACTGGCTTTGACATTATATGTTGAATTGATAGTATTACTGTTGGATGCATTCCAAATCACATTAACACTTCCCGGTATTGCGGGTATCATACTGTCGATAGGTATGGCGGTTGATGCCAATGTTATTATCTTTGCCAGAATACGAGAAGAAATCGGTAAGGGCAAGACAGTGGAAACATCCATGAATATCGGATACAAGAAAGCCCTTTCGGCTATTATTGACGGTAACGTTACAACCTTGATTGCGGCAGCTGTTTTGGGAATTCTCGGAACGGGAACAATTAAAGGATTCGCCGCTACATTGGCATTGGGTATCATTCTTTCAATGTTTACGGCATTGTTTGTTACCAAGTGGATAATGAAAGCATTGTTCGCATTGGGATGTAAGAGTGAGAAATTATACGGTACTGCCAAAGAGGCCAAGAAGATTGCATTCCTTTCAAAGAAAACAATATGCATGATTCTCTCGGCAGTTGTTATTCTTGCAGGTGTCGTATTTATGTTTGTAAATCGCGGTAAGGGAATCGGTGAACTTAATTACAGCCTTGACTTTGTCGGCGGTACATCAACCGAAGCAAACTTTGCCGAGAACTTAAGTATTGAAGAAATTGATAGTACAGTAGTTCCTGTTATTGAAAGTATTACAGGTGACGGTAATGTTATGACACAGAAGATTAACGACAGCAATACGGTAATCTTCAAGACCAGAAGCTTGAGCGACGAAGAGAACGCACAGCTTGCAAGCGAACTTTCAAGTAAGTTCAATGCAACCATTTCCGGAAGTGAGACAATAAGCTCAACAATTTCCGATGAAATGACCCGCGATGCGGTAATTGCTGTTGTTGTTGCTTCGCTGTTGATGCTTGTATACATTTGGTTCAGATTCAAGGATGTTCGTTTCGGATGTTCTTCGGTACTTGCACTTGTTCATGACGTTTTGGTAGTGCTTGCATTCTATGCGATTGCCAGAGTATCTGTGGGCAGCACATTCATTGCATGTATGCTCACAATTGTCGGTTATTCAATTAATGCCACAATCGTTATCTTTGACAGAATTCGTGAGAACAAGGTTGCTATGGCTAAAAAGGATTCACTTGAGGATGTTGTGGATGCTTCAATAACACAGACTTTGAGCCGTTCGGTATTTACATCACTGACCACATTCATTATGGTAGCTGTTTTGTATATACTGGGTGTTACCTCAATTCGGGAATTTGCCCTTCCTTTGATGGTGGGAATTTTGTGCGGTACATATTCGTCAATATTCCTCGCATCAGGATTCTATATGGTATTGCGTAAGGTATTTAAACCTAAAAAGGCAGCATAAAACATTAAGTATTGGGCCCTTCATCTTGCAAGGATGGAGGGCTTTTTGCTTAATAAGAAGTTTTGGAAATTCTTTGAAGCGTGAGTTATGGTTAAGCAAAAATGGATGGTTACTGCCAAAAGGGCAGATTTCAAGGCGATTGCCGAACAATTTGATATTGATCCTGTTCTTGCCCGCATTTTAAGGAATCGTGATCTTATAAGCACAGATGATATTGATATGTTCCTAAACGGAAATCTTTCGAATCTGCATGATCCTTTACTTATGAAGGATATGGCTAAAGCGTGTGATATTCTTAAAACCAAGATTTCAAAAAGCGAGAAGATACGAATAATAGGCGACTATGATGTTGACGGAATTTGTTCAACTTACATTTTACTAAGAGGGTTGAGAATTCTCGGTGCTGATGTTGATACGGTGATACCCCACAGAATTAAAGATGGGTACGGTCTTAATGATAACCTTATTCAAAATGCGTCCGATGAGGGAATCAATACTATTCTTACATGTGATAACGGGATTTCCGCATATAATCAGATTGAGTTGGCCCAATCTTTGGGGATGGATGTTGTTATAACAGATCATCATGAAGTGCCCTACGAAATCGAGAATGATGTGAAAAGATATATTGTACCGAAAGCACTGGCGGTTATCGATCCTAAACAGGAGGATTGCGAATATCCTTTTAAATCCATTTGCGGTGCAATGGTAGCATTTAAAATGATTCAGGTGTTACTTGAGGGTAAGCATGATGATGTTATTAATGAACTGATACCTTTTGCTGCGATGGCTACGGTATGCGATGTGATGGAATTACTTGATGAAAACAGGGTGATAGTAAAGGCAGGACTAAGTCTTATGAAAAATCCTTCCAATGTGGGATTGAAAGCTCTGTGTTTGGTGACCGGGGTGGGAGAGAAGCCCATATCGGCATATCATTTTGGATTCGTGCTCGGACCTACCATAAATGCTACGGGAAGACTGGATACAGCCAAGAGGGCACTCGAACTTTTCGCTACGGAATCATTTAATGAGGCATGTATTATTGCTACCGGCCTTAAAGAACTGAACGATTCACGAAAGAAGATTACCGAAGACGGAACTTTAAAGGCATGCGAATTGATAGATAATTCATCACTGGCAACAGATAACGTATTGGTTGTCTATTTGCCGGATTGCCACGAATCGATTGCGGGAATTATTGCGGGAAGAATTAAGGAAAGATATTATAAGCCGACCATAGTATTAACCGATGCCGAAGACGGTATTAAGGGCTCGGGGCGTTCGATAGACGAATATGACATGTATGGTGAGCTGACCAAAGTAAAGGATTTGTTCATCAAATATGGCGGACATAAAATGGCTGCCGGAGTATCATTGGAGAATGTTGCGAAGGTTGATGAACTAAGAAATCGACTGAATCGAAATTGCACATTAAATGAGGAGAATCTTACGAGGAAATTGGTTATAGACGTGCCAATGCCGCTTTCGTATATCAATATGCCGCTTGTTAAGTCTTTTGATATGCTTGAGCCGTGCGGTGTTAAAAACCCAAAACCTTTATTTGCAACTTCGGGCATATCCTTGATTTCATATGATAAAAAGGGTAAAAATAGAGTTATAGGTAAACTGGGAATTAAAGACGAAACCGGTCGGACTTATGATATGGTTTATTTCGACGATTTGGAAGAGTTTGACAGATTTATAATAGATAATTTCGGTAAAGATAAATTTGACAGGCTTACGTGCGGAGCATGCGGACTAAATGATATAGTTATTAAGATAGCATACTGTCCGGATATTAATGAATACAATAACAGCAGAAGTCTTCAAATTATTATGAAGTATTACGATGTTTAATTATGGGGGGAATATGATAGCTACAGTTACACTCAATCCTGCAGTTGATAAGACAATTCACACATCAAGAGTAGTCCTTGGGGCTGTTAACAGAACGGAAGATGTCGTTAATATTGCGGGAGGAAAGGGCATCAATGTTGCCAAGGTATTAAGACAATACGGTGTTGATGTGAAGTGCCTTGGATTCCTGGGAGGATATTGCGGTGAATTGATTAAGGAATCGGTTGAAAAAATGGGGGCGGTGAACGCTTTTACTTCAATCGAAGGTGAAACAAGAACATCAATAAACATAATTTCGGAAGATGGTTATATTACGGAATTTCTTGAACCGGGCCCATCAATCAGTAACGAAGAAATTCAGTCCTTTGTTTCCAACTATGAACGCTCAATAGAAGATTGTGAAATTGTGGTTATTTCGGGATCGGCTCCGATAGGAGTGGAATCTTCGATTTATGCAGACTTGATAACAATAGCAAATGATAAAGGGAAAAAGGTTCTTTTGGATGCTTCCGGGGATAATCTGAAAAAGGGTATGTATGCAAGACCGTATATGATTAAACCTAATCTCAAAGAACTCGAAGGACTTATCGGAAGAAGAATACAGGGAATGCAGGAAGTCGGAGTCGCTGCTTCTCAACTTGTTGAATGGGGAATTCCCAATGTTGTGGTTTCAATGGGAAGCAAGGGGATTCTGTATGCCAAAGATACCGGAGAAGATTGCACATTGTATTATGTTCAGGCACCTTCAATCAGAGTGGTTAATTCGGTGGGCTCGGGTGACAGTGCCGTTGCCGCGTTTGCTATGTCTGTTCTTGAGGGAATGACGCCGGAGGAAACTGTCAGAAAGTGTGTTGCGATATCAGCCGCCAATACAATGAGTATTGAGAACGGTCACATTGATGTGGAAGCTGCTCAAAAAATTGAAGAAGGTTTGACGGTGTGCAATCCGTCATGCTGATGAAAGGAAGTTAATACATATTGACGAAAATGGATTTGCAATATATTTGCATAGAATAAGTCCCTAGGCATTGCCTAGGGACTTTTTATGAGGGGGGAGATAGTGAGTTTCAACTATCTATGGCTTTATAGTACAAGCAAAATGTGTCCAAATTGTGTCCAAAATGTAAAAAAATATTATTATGAGCCGAAAATGCAATAATGAGCAATATAGTGTTATAAACCTCAAAATCATTAAACCGTTTAGTTGATATTTTCGATACTTTAGTACCGCAGTAATGATATTGTGTTAAGAATTAGAAATATTTTTAAATCATGTTATAATAGTATAGCTTATGTTTTGTGAATGAGGATTACGATATGCATAGTTTAAAAGATTTATTATCAAAGATTAAATATGAGGTTGTGACGGGAAGTATCGAAAAAGAAGTGGATGCGGTTGTCATAGACTCAAGAAAGGCCGAAGAAAACTGTCTGTTCATTTGTATTTTCGGATACAAAGTCGATGGACACTCGTTTGCAGAGGATGTTGTTTCCAAGGGGGCGAGTGTACTTGTTATCGAAAAGGATGTGGATGTGGCGAAACTGCTTTGCATTAATCCGCAGCTTACAATTGTTAAGGTTGAATCTTCAAGATATGCCATGGCATATATAAGTGCAGCATATTACGATCATCCTGCAGATTCGCTAAGAGTAATCGGTATTACCGGAACCAAGGGCAAAACGACTACCACATACTTGATCAAATCTATTTTGGAAGCGGCCGGATATAAGGTAGGACTTGTTGGTACCATTGAAACCATTATAGGCGATGAACACATCCCGGCTAAAAACACGACGCCGGAATCGTTTGTACTCCAGGAATATTTCAGAAGAATGGCGGATGCCGGAATTCAGATTGTTGTTATGGAAGTTGCAAGCCAGGGACTTAAACTTTACCGAACGGAAGGCTTTACATTTGAAGTCGGAGTATTTACCAATTTGTCACCGGATCATATCGGTCCTAATGAGCACGAATCTTTTGAGGAGTATGCAGAATGTAAGAGCAGACTGTTCAAGCAGTGTAAATTGGGAATTGTTAATGCGGATGATGATAATCTTTTGAAAATAATAAACGGACATACATGTACACTCAATACTTACGGTTTTAATGAAGATGCGGATGTTCATGCCAAGAATTTGGAATTGATAAATGAACCCGGTAAATTGGGAATAGCATTCGATGTTGCAGGAGACTGCGAACTTCATGCCGAAGTTCCGACTCCGGGTAAGTTTAGTGTGTATAATGCACTTACGGCAATATCCGTATGCAACTATTTTGGTGTTCCCTGTGAAAAAATAGAAGAGGCTGTTAAAAATGTGAGTGTAAAGGGAAGAATAGAGATGGTGCCGACTCCTTATCCAATCACATTGCTGATTGATTATGCGCACAACGCACTGAGCCTTGAAAGCATACTTATGACATTGAAAGAGTATAATCCCAAAAGACTGGTGTGTCTTTTCGGATGCGGCGGAAACAGATCCAAGGACAGAAGATACCAGATGGGTGAAGTTGCAGGGCGCCTTGCCGATTTGACGATTATAACTTCAGACAATCCGCGTGATGAAGAACCGCAGGCTATTATTGATGATATTAAAATCGGCATGGCCAAGACGAATGGCAAATATGTTGAAATTCTCGACAGAAAGGATGCCATCAGATACGCTATTAACAATTCAAGACCGAATGATGTAATAGTTCTGGCAGGTAAAGGTCATGAGGATTATCAGGAAATAAAAGGCGTGAAGTATCCAATGGATGAAAGAGTACTTATTAGGGAAATTCTGAAGGAGAAATAGTGTCAGAAGATAGATTTGCCAACGTTGTAATAGATATTTCTCACGAGAAGGTCGACCGATTATTCGGATACATCATCCCCGAAGAACTTCGGGATATTCTTCAAGTCGGAGATTGCGTGGAGGTTCCTTTCGGAAAAGGTGATATGCCCAAGAAGGCATATGTAATCGAAATAACGGATAGGACGGATTATCCTGTCGAAAAGCTTAAGAGAATTCTTAAAAAGGTTCCCGAATCGGTATCGGTAGAAAAAGATGCCATAAGGCTTGCGTACTGGATCAAAGATACATACGGTTCGACAATGATTCAGGCTCTTAAGACTGTCCTTCCGGCTAAAAAAATAGTTAAGCCTAAGGAAAACAAAAAGATAGTACGAAAAGCCGGAGCCGAAGAAATCAGATCAATATATGCCGAGTGTGTGCGAAAAAAGCAGGTGGCAAAAGCGCGTGTGTTGAAGGAACTTTTCGAAGAAGAGGTAATCCCTTATGACATAGTGATTTCGAAACTCAATGTCAGTTCTTCAACGTTGCAGGGACTCCAAAGAGACGGAGCGATAGGAATTGAAATCGAAACGACTTACCGTAATCCTGTAAGCTCCGCTTACGGTAAAACAGCGACTGTATCTTTGTCGGATGAACAAAGATATATTGTGGATGAAATCTCGCGTGATATTAAAGCAGAGCAATCCGATTCGAAACCGTGCGGCAAGTATTTAATACACGGAATAACCGGGTCCGGTAAGACGGAAGTTTATATAAGATTAATAGAAGAGACAATAGCCCAAGGGAAACAATGCATTATGCTGATTCCCGAAATTGCGTTAAGCTATCAAACGCTTATGCGGTTCTATAAAAGATTCGGGGACAGAGTTTCGGTAATTAATTCATCACTTTCACCGGGCGAAAAGTATGATCAGTGTATGCGTGCCGGAAACGGTGATATAGATGTGATAATCGGACCAAGATCTGCGCTGTTTGTTCCTTTTAAGAATTTGGGATTGGTTATTATAGATGAGGAACATGAAAACAGTTATATAAGCGAATCAACCCCAAAATACCATACTAAAGAAGTGGCTGAGGAGTTATGTAGAATCAAGAAAGCAATTTTGGTTTTAGGGTCGGCCACTCCGTCGGTAGATACGTATTATGCGGCTCGAAACGGCGAATATAAACTGTTCAAAATGACCAAAAGAATGGCCGGGGGAATGCTTCCTGAGGTTACCGTAGTTGATTTAAAAGAAGAGCTTAGATCTGGCAACAAATCTATTTTCAGTCGCACATTGCAACAAAAAATGGCTGATAAATTGAAGAATGGCGAACAGATAATGCTGTTTTTGAACAGACGCGGTTATGCCGGCTTTATCAGTTGCAGAGCCTGCGGAGCGGTAATGAAATGCCCGCATTGTGATGTTTCTTTGTCAAGACATTACGGCGGCAAACTGGTCTGCCATTATTGCGGATATACAACTTGTGATGTTACAATTTGCCCGGAATGCGGTTCGAAATATATATCGGGATTCAAGGCCGGAACCCAACAGATAGAGGAAGCACTGATTAGGCTTTTTCCTGAGGTAAGAGTGCTTAGAATGGATTCCGATACCACCAAGACAAAGGGTAGTTACGAAAAGATACTGTGTGCATTTAAAAACCATGAAGCGGATGTTTTAATAGGTACACAGATGATAGTTAAAGGTCATGATTTCCCAAATGTTACATTGGTGGGCGTGATAGCAGCTGATTTGTCGCTTAATGAATCGGATTTCAGAACCGGTGAGAGAACCTTTCAATTGCTTACGCAGGCAGTGGGAAGAGCCGGAAGGGGCAGCCGTGGGGGCGAGGCCGTGATTCAGACATACCGTCCCGATCATTACAGTATCGTGCATGCATCAGATCAAAACTATGAGGCCTTTTATGATGAAGAATTGGCTTTTCGAATGATTATGGATTATCCCCCTTGCGGTAAACTGATGCAGGTACTGGTAGTTTCAAAAGAAGACAGGCGTGCGTTGGGGCTTGCTACGGCTTTGAAGAAGCGTGTGGAATCAAAAGTCCGGGTAATCGGACCGGCGCAGGATACAATATCGAAAATTAACGATTTCTACAGATATAATATATTGTTAAAAAGTGATTCTGCAGATGTTATTCGCGAATGTAGAGTGATAATGGAAGATTATCTTTCTACGGCTCCGCTTGTGAGCGAAGCGGTAACGTTTGATATTAAGTAAAGTATTAATTTAGGAGGACAAAATGGCACTCAGAAATATTCGCGAGCAGGGGGACCCTGTGCTTGGCAAGGTATGTAAGGAAGTTAATTCCAGAACCAAGAATTTGATAGATGATATGTTTGAAACGATGTATGAGGCTGACGGTGTCGGTCTGGCAGCACCGCAGGTTGGAATTTTGAAAAGAATATTCGTCGTTGATGTGACCGGTGAAGCCCCGCTTGTTTTCATTAATCCTCAGATTATCGAAACTTCGGGCGAACAAACAGGGTATGAAGGATGCCTTTCGGTTCCCGGAAAGACGGGAACGGTTACACGTCCCAACCATGTTAAAATAAGAGCTTATGATGAGAATATGGAAGAGTTCGAACTTGAGGGAGAAGAACTTCTTGCACGTGCAATTCTGCATGAAAACGATCACTTGGACGGACATTTGTATGTTGAAAAGGTAGAGGGTGAATTATTCAATACCGCAGATATTTCGGAGGAAGAGGATAACTGATGCGAGTAATATATATGGGAACACCGGATTTTTCGGTTCCGGCGCTTGAGAGTTTGATTAAGAACGGTCATGATGTGTGCCTTGTGGTTACTCAGCCGGACAAAGAGAAAGGACGCGGAAGAGAGCTTGCGATAAGCCCGGTTAAAGAATGCGCCCTAAAACACAATCTTCCGGTATTTCAACCGATTAAGATTAGAGAAGCTGAATCTGTCGAGTATTTGAAATCGTTCAATGCCGACATTTTCGTGGTGGCAGCATTCGGTCAGATATTGACGGAAGAGATACTTAATATGCCAAAATACGGATGTATCAATATCCATGCATCGTTGCTTCCCAAATACAGAGGCGCGGCACCGATTCAGTGGGCAATATTGGACGGTGAGGAATATTCCGGAGTTACAATTATGCAGATGGCTAAAGGCGTGGATACGGGAGATATTCTTACGACAAGCCGGGTAAAGATAGAAGATGACGAAACCGGAGACAGCCTTTTTGAAAAGCTGATGTATGTCGGTGCGGATCTTTTGACCAAAACGTTACCCCAAATAGAAGCGGGAGCCATTTCGCCGATTAAGCAGGACGAGACATTGGCTACTCACACATCTAAAATTTCCAAGGATATGGGATTGATTAACTGGAATGAGTCATCCGAATTGATTGAAAGATATGTACGCGGATTGAATTCGTGGCCTTCGGCATATACCAAATTGGATGGAAAAACTCTTAAAATATGGAAAGCAAAAGTGACACAAGCGTCAGAAAATGCCGCTGCACCGGGAACGGTTATATCTTTGTCAAAAGACGCATTTGAAGTCAAGACGAAGAACTCGGCATTGAGGATAGATGAAATACAACTCGAAGGCAAAAAGCGAATGACGACGCATGATTTCCTGCTTGGGTATAAGCTTGAAGTCGGAACTGTTTTGGGAGAATAGATGTGGCTGTTTCGGAACGTGATTTGATATTGAACAGTTTAATACAGATAGTTGAAAACGGCGCGTTTTGCCATGAGATGGTCAGAGAAGTCCTTGATAAATACGATTATCTTGAAAATAATCAAAAAGCATTCATCAAAAGAGTGATAGAAGGTACTATTGAGAACCAGATGGCAATTGACGAGATAATTGACAGATTCTCGAAATTGAAATGCTCGAAATTAAAGCCGATGATTCGAATGATTCTTCGAATGAGCATATATCAGATATTATGGATGGATAAAGTACCGGATTCGGCAGCATGCAATGAGGCAGTGAAACTGGCCGGAAAGCATGGGTTCAGGACTCTTGGCGGATACGTCAACGGAGTATTGCGGAACGTGTCGCGAAATAAGGCGACCCTGAATACGGACGAGTGTGAAGTCTGTCCCGAGTGGCTGCGGACACATTTTGTTACCTGCTACGGAGAAGATACAGCCAACGCGATAATGAATGATATGCAGGCGGAGCATCCTGTAACAATAAGAGTAAGGAATAAATCGTTTGATGCAGGATGCCTTGTTAAGGCAGAAGAAATACCGAATGCGTACTATGTTCCGAAGGGAATGTCTGTTTCGCAAATTCCGGGGTATGAAAACGGAGATTTTACGGTTCAGGATATTAATTCACAACGGGTGTGCCTTATGGCTGATATTAAGAGCGGCGATAAGGTTTTGGATGTGTGCGCATCCCCGGGCGGAAAGGCAATTCATGCTGCGGATTTGGGTGCGGATGTTACTGCAAGGGATATTAGCGAAGAAAAGGTAAGGCGGATAGAAGAAAACATAGAACGTTGCCAAAATTCCGGTAACAATATACGCATCAGAGCCCAGGTGATGGATGCGACTAAGAAAGATGAGAATTCAATAGAAGCATTCGATGTAGTGTTGGCGGATGTGCCGTGTTCGGGATTGGGCGTTATCGGAAGAAAGAAGGATATCAGGTTTAAAACTGCCAAAGAAGATTTGGATGCATTATCATCGATTCAGAAAGAGATTTTAGGTACGATATACGATTATGTTAAACCGGGTGGCAAACTTGTCTACAGCACCTGTACGATTAATCCGACCGAAAATGAAGAGCAGGTTGAATGGATTCTTAATAATTACCCGTACGAACTTATCGAAATGAAGCAGTACTTTCCGGGTAAAGATATAGGTGATGGCTTTTTTATGGCCTTGTTGAAAAGAAAATGACGGATATTAAATCGCTTAATTTAAATGAATTGACCGAGGAACTGACAGCCCTGGGAGAACCGAAATACAGGGCCAAACAGATATACTCATGGATGCATGTTCATTTGGCAAGAACATGGGATGATATGAACAATATTCCTGTATCGCTGAGAGGGAAACTTGCTGATAATTATGAATATACTTCCTTGAAAATAGCAAGAATGCAGGAATCGCAGATTGACGGAACCAGAAAGTATCTTTTTGAACTATGCGACGGAAATTTCGTTGAATCGGTGTTTATGAAGTATAAGCATGGCAATAGTGTGTGCATTTCATCTCAGGTAGGATGCAGGATGGGATGTAGGTTCTGCGCTTCCACGCTTGACGGTCTTGAAAGAAATCTGAAGCCTTCGGAAATGCTTGATCAGATATATGCAATTTCCAAGGATACACAGGAGAGAGTATCGAACATTGTCGTTATGGGAACCGGAGAGCCGCTTGATAATTATGATAATTTGTTGAAGTTTATTGAATTGATTTCAAACGGTGACGGATTGAATATCAGTCAGCGAAACATAACGGTATCAACATGCGGACTTCTTCCGAAAATCAGAGAATTGGCCGAACGAAAGTTGCAGATAACGCTTGCGCTTTCGTTACATGCTACCACTGATGAAAAGCGAAGAAAACTTATGCCTATTGCCAATACTTATTCCATACCGGACCTTATTGAAGCCTGTGGACGGTACTTTGAAATGACGGGAAGAAGGATAAGTTTTGAATATGCCCTGGTGGCCGGAGTGAACGATACAAATGAGGATGCGACAGAACTTATCGCGATTGCGAAACCTTTGAACTGCCACGTTAATCTTATTCCGGTCAATCCAATCAAAGAGCGTGATTTTAAGCGTTCAAACAAGGACGCAGTATTGCGCTTTAAAAATAAACTTGAAAAAAATGGGATAAATGTTACTATTAGAAGAGAATTAGGGTCAGATATTGATGGCGCGTGCGGACAATTGAGAAGACGTCATGCATCCGAAGGCGCTAATTAATTTTGCCCAATTTTTAGGAGGAATCAAGTGGCAGTTTCTTTTGCAAAGACTGACATTGGTCAAAAAAGACAATTGAATCAGGACTATGTCTTTTCTACAGATGAGGAAATCGGCAAGCTGAAAAATCTATACATTGTTGCCGATGGAATGGGAGGACATAATGCCGGCGATTACGCTTCCAAGTATACCGTAGAGACGGTAGTGCGAGAAGTAAAGGGCAGTGTGGAGAGTAAGCCGTTCAGAATTATAGGAAAGGCTATCAGAATTGCCAATGAGATGATCAGAGCCAGAGCCAAAGAAGATATTAAGCTGTACGGAATGGGTACTACGATAGTTGTGGCAACTATAGAAGAGCACCAGGTTCAAATAGCAAATGTCGGTGACAGCAGATTGTATATAGTCGGCAGCGACGGAATCAGACAGATTACGAGAGACCATTCTCTTGTTGAGGAGATGGTCAGAATGGGTGGAATGCAACCCGAGACGGCGAGAAATCATCCGGATAAGAATATTATTACACGGGCGGTGGGAGCAAGAGAGTCCGTAGAAGTTGATTTCTTTACGGAGGACTTGAATCCGGGAGATATTGTTCTTATGTGTTCGGACGGATTGACGAATATGCTATCGGATGAAGAAATACGTGCTTTGGTAAGTCAGAGTATTCCGTTACGTGACAGAGCACAGTTATTGATTGACAGTGCCAACGCAAATGGCGGCAAAGATAATATAGCAGTTGTATTAATAGATGATTTTAGTAAGTAGTTTAGGTGGTTGAATGGTCAAGATTGGAATGTTAATAGGTGACCGATACGAAATAATGGAAAAAATCGGCACCGGCGGCATGTCTGATGTGTATAAAGCAAAGGATCATAAGCTTAACCGTTTCGTGGCGGTTAAGGTCCTTAAGCAGGAGTTTAGCGAAAATGCCAATTTCGTTTCCAAATTCCGTGTTGAAGCACAAGCAGCAGCCGGCTTAATGCACCCAAATATTGTAAACGTATATGATGTAGGTCAGGAAGATGGCATATATTTCATTGTTATGGAATTGGTTGAGGGTATTACCCTCAAGAAGTACATTGAAAAGAAAGCCAGATTATCGTTTAAAGAGGCTGTAAGTATAGCCATACAGGTATGCATGGGTATAGAGGCAGCTCATAATAATCATATTATTCACAGAGATATTAAGCCTCAGAATATTATCATTTCCAAGGAAGGTAAGGTTAAGGTTACTGATTTTGGTATAGCCAAGGCCGCAACTTCCAATACCATTACGTCAAATGTAATGGGTTCGGTTCATTATACATCTCCCGAACAGGCAAGAGGCGGATATTCGGATGCCAAATCGGATATTTACTCACTTGGTGTAACACTGTTTGAAATGCTTACGGGAAGAGTTCCGTTTAATGGGGAAACAACTGTTGCCATTGCAATTAAGCATATCCAGGAACAGATGCCTTCACCTCGTTCGTTCGTGGCGGAAATACCGGTTTCGGTAGAGCAGATAGTATTAAAGTGTTGTCAGAAGTCTCCGGACAGAAGATATCAATGCATGGGTGACTTGATTAAGGATTTGAAGCAGGCACTTATGAATCCGGATCAGCCGTTTGTGGATATGGCCGGCTTTGATGAGGCGGGTGAAACCAAGACTTTGGACGATGTTGTGGCACTTCGCACAGAACGTGAAGTTAAGGCTCAGCGACGTTCTTATTCCGATGCCAATCAATACGACGGATATGAAGAGTATGACGAATATGGCGAAGAATACTATGATGATGAATACTATGACGATGAGTATTATGATGACGAATATGAAGGAAAAGGCGGAAAGAAATCTAACCGTAAAGTAGAGAAACTTACGACAATACTCGCAGTTGTGGCAGCAGTACTTATCGGACTGGTTGTGATATTCTTAATAGCCAAACTGGTAGGGGTAGGCTCAGATGACTCCGATGCTTCCTCTTCTTCGGAAGCAGAAGCTCAAATGGTTGAAATGATTGATGTTGTCGGCAAGAACGCTGATGATGTTAAGAAAGCATTGATAGAATACGGACTTACTCCTGAGATAGAATACGAAGAAAGTTCTGAGTATTCCGAAGGAACGATAATTAAGTGCTCGGCTAACCCCGGTGACAGGGTGCCGGTTGGATCTAATGTGATACTTACGGTTTCTGCGGGCGAGACCGGTGTTGAGGTGCCGGATGTAGTTGGCATGACAGAGGCAGAGGCAGTATCAACTTTGGTTAACAAAGGATTTGTACCTTCCAAATCAGAGGGATTCGATAACTATATTCAGGTCGGATCGATTTATAAGCAATCTCCGGAAGGCAAGGCGAAGGCACCTGCCGGAACAACGATTTCTATCTTTATAAGCAAGGGACCGGAAGAAAATAAGATTACGGTTCCGAATCTGTTGGCGCAGGATGAGATGACGGCCATGGCGATTCTTACGGAAAGCGGTCTTGAATTGGGAACTGTGACGGAAGTTAATTTCGACGACCCGGCATATTCGGGATTGGTCTGCCAGCAAAGCGTTGAAGCCGGTACATTTGTTGAAGCCGGAACCAAGGTCGATATCAATATAAGTATAGGACCCGCAGAAGCGACATATAAGTTTGAAGATACAATATCGGAACCCACGTCTGCGGAAGACCCCAACTACAAGTCGGGAACTTTGGTTACGGTATCTTTGTTCTCTGATGACGGAACGCTGCTCATGAGCACGCAGACTGATTCATTCCCGCTTCCTCAACAGAGCATTACGGGTATCAAGTCATCTACCGGATATGTTAAGCTTCAGTATGTAAATCAAGGCGAAAGTTCTACGGTAACCAATGATGATGGTACGATTACAACTACCGAAGGAACTACGGAAAACAAAGAGTTTTCACGTCCCGTAACATTCGTACCGGAGCAGCCGAATTAGTATGACAGGAAAGATTATTAAGGGAATTGCAGGCTTTTATTATGTATATACTACCCTTGGCCTTATTGAATGTAAGGCCAAGGGTACTTTTCGTAAAGAAGGAATCAAACCTTTGGTGGGCGATAACGTAGAAGTAGAGCTTATCGACGACAGCGAAAATGATTTAAAAGGAAATGTTGTTAAGATTTATTCCAGGAAGAATTCATTGATTCGCCCGTCGTCTTCAAATATTGACCAGGCAATGATTATCTTTGCGATAACCAAGCCGGATCCAAACTATAATCTGCTGGATAGATTTTTGATAAGTATGCAGAAACAGGATATTCCCACGGTTGTGTGCTTTAATAAGGTGGATATAGCAACCGATGAGGAAATCAAAGCCCTGCGGTCTTCATATGAAGGATGCGGATGCAAGGTTTTGTTTGTAAGCGGAAAACTTGAAGACGGATTGGATACAATAGAGGATGCTTTGAAGGGAAAAACGACCGTAATTGCCGGCCCGTCGGGAGTGGGTAAGTCTACAATAGTAAATGCATTATATCCGGATGCACAAATGCAAACAGGTGAGATATCTAAAAAGATCGAAAGAGGTAAGCATACAACGAGGCATGCCGAAATATTTGCCTTGGGAGACGATACCTTTATTATGGATACTCCGGGATTTACATCTTTGTATGTCGAAGGGGTGGAAAAGGAGAATCTGTGGAGATATTATCCGGAATTCGTTGAACATGAAGTTAACTGCAAATTTGGCGGATGCGCTCATATCAATGAACCGGTGTGCGGTATCAAGGATGCGGTCAGTGAAGATAAAATCAGCAAAATAAGGTATGATAATTACGTCCAAATATATAAGGAAATTGATTCCCAAAACCCATATCGATGCTGGTGAAGTTTAAATGGGAATGTAATTAATTGATACATTTATATCTTGATTGTAGTTTCCGAATGATTTTCCAAATAGTGTGAATCCGCCAATGTTCGCAGCGTTTTCCTCAACTGCAATTCTAAAGCGAATGCTACTGGTGTAGTCGAGATTGAGAGCGTTTATATTGGCTTCCGATATTTTAAGTCCGTCAACAAAAGTCCCGTTTTTGTTAATTACAATTAACTTTAACAAACCGTACTGATTCCAGTTAAAGGGCCACCAGTCAGGTGTGAACATACCTTTTACATCACCGTAATCACCGGGCGATGTCCAAGTTCCCAAAAGAGCATTATTAATATAGAAACTTATATCTGAAGGCCAGTTGTCGTTGACGCCGGGAGCTTCGGTGCTTATTTCCACAGATATCGATATTTGATTAATCTTGTTATTTACAGGTAAGAATGGAAACATATGCCGGAGAAGATGGATATTACTATGGTGCTCCCTACCATATCGGTGCAACAACAATGTACTATAACGTAGCAGCTATGGCTGAGGCGATGGGTCTTTCTAATGAAGATGTGATTGCTATGATTTCTCCTGACGGACATGTTGACCTTGAGGCCGGTTTCCAGAATATCCTTGACCATAACATTGTTTCATTCTCTAAGGCACTTTGGTTCATGAGCAGATTTACTAACTATATGCCTGAAGAAAAAGCAACTGGTATATTGCCAAGTGTCCTGTATACGAAGAAGGACAGAAGTGCTCTGTAGGTGTAGGCGGTACAGGTACAGTTGTAACAAAGCAGAGTCAGGCTCAGGAACTCGCAGCCGAATTCCTTTGCTGGGCTAAGATGTCTGACGCAGGTGAGCAGCACATTTGGGATACTCTTGGATTTGATATTAGGTAGCTTAGGCTGCCTTATTTTTTACGTCCATTTTACAAGACTATGTTCATACATTTTACTTTTACTGTTTATTTTAATTCCAGGATAAAGGTTTATGTTATAGAAAGAAGGAAAATATATGGACATTTTTGATGTGCTGAATATGGTAGGTGGTTTGTCTCTTTTTCTGTATGGAATGAGTGTTATGGGAAATGGACTTTCCAAAATGGCAGGAGGCAAACTGGAAACAATTCTGGAAAAAATGACAACGAAGCGAATTGCTGCTGTGATTTTGGGGGCCGGAGTTACTGCTGTAATACAGTCATCATCGGCGACAACGGTTATGGTAGTTGGATTTGTTAATTCCGGAATTATGAAACTGTCACAAACTGTTGGAATTATTATGGGTGCGAATGTGGGTACTACTATCACATCGTGGATGTTATCGCTTGCCGGAATTGAGGGGAATAACATTTGGCTGCAACTGCTAAAACCGTCTTCGTTTTCGCCGGTGCTTGCTGCTGTTGGTATAGTACTTGTTATGGCAAGTAAAAGCGAATCGAAGAAAAAGGATGCCGGAGGAATATTACTTGGTTTTGCGATTTTGATGTTTGGAATGGAAACTATGAGCGGTGCGGTATCCGGTCTTGCAGATAATCAGACTTTTACCAAAATGATGACAGCTTTTGCCAATCCGATTTTGGGAATGGCTGCAGGAACGATTCTTACAGCGATTATCCAAAGCTCATCGGCTTCGGTTGGAATACTTCAAGCACTTTGCTCGACAGGTGCAGTTAATTATTCAGTAGCACTTCCGATTATTATGGGGCAAAATATTGGAACTTGCGTTACATCAATTATTTCATCGATTGGGGCGAACAAAAATGCGAGAAGAGCAGCAATGATCCATTTATATTTTAACCTTATAGGAACTGTTCTTTTTATGTCAGTTTTCTATATGATTGATTTATTTGTCGATTTTGCATTTCTTGAGGAATCTGTAAATGCTGCAGGTATAGCAGTTATACATAGTTTGTTTAATGTTGGAGTGACAATAGTACTGTTTCCGTTTTCGGAGCAACTTGTTCGGCTGGCAGAGGTTACCATATCTGATGGGAGGATTAAAGAAGAACTGCCTGAGGATAGCATTTCGATTGATGAGAGATTTTTGGGAAAGCCAGCTTTTGCCATGGAACTTTGCCGAGGTAAGGTCCGCGAAATGGCGACACTTACCGCAAAGTCTATGAAGTTAGCGCTTGAAGTGCTTCTGGAATATGATAAGAAAAAAGCAAAAGAGGTAATAAGGCTGGAGTCGCTTGCTGATAGATATGAGGATGTGCTTGGAACGTATCTTGTGAAACTATCGAGTAAAAATGTATCTGCGACGGATAGCAGAAGCATGTCCATAATTTTGCATAGCATCAGCGATTTTGAAAGGATATCCGACCACGCCATGGATATTGTGAAAGCGGCAGAAGAGATTGACACAAAAGACTTAGCTTTTACAAAACATGCAAAACGAGAGATTGAAGTTCTTGCCGGGGCGGTGAATGACATTTGCACCTTGACGATAGAGAGCTTCTGCGCAGACGATGCTTTAAACGCTACTCACGTGGAACCTCTTAAGGAAGTGATTGATACGTTGTCGAAGAAGATAAAGGAGAATCATATCAAGAGACTGCAAAAAGGTAAATGCACGATTGAGATGGGCTTTATCTTAGAGGATATTTTGACGGGGATAGGGCGAGTTTCAGATCATTGTTCAAATATAGCAATTGAGATGATTACAATTTTTAATAATGATTATAACACTCATGGATATTTTAAAAATTTTTCACGCGAAGAAAGGGTTTCTTTTGATGAGGAATATGAAGAATTGATTAAAAAATATCCGATTGGTAAATCAGGTGGTATGATGACAGTATAAAATGACAATGATGAAATGCTTTGACATGTGAGAAATTATGAAATACTTTTGGGAGTTTGAACTAAATATTTAAGGATGGTTGGAGTGATTTTATGGCGCTTATTTATATCGTTGAGGATGATGACAGTATAAGAGAAATCGAAGAGTATGCCCTTATGAATGCCGGACATGAGGTCCTGGGGTTTGCCTGCGCAAAAGCTTTTTATGAAAAAATTGAAGAGGTAATACCGGATTTGTGTCTGGTAGACATTATGCTTCCTGATGAAAACGGTAATGAAATTGTACGGAAACTCAGGAAAAATTCCGAGACCAAAAAGTTACCGATTATCATGGTTACGGCGAAAACTACGGAACTGGATCTTGTAAAGGGGATAGAAGATGGCGCTGATGATTACATTAAGAAGCCTTTTTCTGTCATGGAATTGATATCGAGAGTAAAGGCTTTGCTTAGAAGAACCCTGACGGAAGAAATAAAAGAACTTAAACTTGATGAAATCATTGTGAACAATGAAAAACGTGAGGTGTCTGTAGACGGACGTTTGATTGAACTTACTTACAAAGAATATGAACTTCTTTCGATGTTCATTATGAATAGAGGACTTGTCCTTACCAGAGATGTTATTATGGATCGAGTTTGGGGAATGGATTACGAAGGTGAATCCAGAACCATAGATATGCATGTAAAAACCTTGCGTCAAAAACTCGGTGAATATGGTACGAGGATAAAAACTATTAGAAATGTAGGGTACGTAATCGAGTGAAGAGTAAGATAAATATAAGACTTGTTGGCATTGCTATACTAGCTGTACTTGCGACTGTTGTTGGAATTACAATAATATATTATGGCCTTTTTCAAAGGCAGATTAGAGCGGACTTGTTGGTGAGTGCAAAACTTTTGAAGGATACGCACTATTTTGAGTCGGTTAATATAGATGCCGATGAAATAGATTTATCAACGGATATCAGTGAACTTCGAGTTACTTGGATTGGGGAGGATGGAGCTGTTCTATATGATAATGATGCATCAGCGGAACTCCTTGCCAATCATAACGATAGACCCGAAATTCGGGAAGCTTTCGGCAATGGGGAAGGAGAAGCAGTAAGAAGGTCAGATACAATGAATAAGAATACCTTTTATTATGCTGTTCTTTTGGATAATGGAACGGTACTCCGTGTGGCAACTGATGCACAGAGCCTTTGGGCTGTGTTTATGTCTGTGGCACCAATCATTGCGCTTATCAGTTTACTCATTATTGCAATATGTGTTGGTATTTCGCACATGCTTACCAAGCAACTCTTACTACCGATAGAAACAATGGCAGGGAATTTAGAAAATGTAGATTACAAATTCCCGTATAAGGAGTTGAATCCACTATCTGAAATGCTTCGGCGTCAACATACGGATATTTTGGCTGCGGCTAAGGCACGTCAAGATTTTACAGCCAATGTATCTCATGAACTAAAAACACCACTTACGGCGGTCTTGGGGTATGCCCAACTTTTAGAGGGAGGAATGGTGGAAGAGTCGCAGAGGCATTTTTGCCGTGAAATCAGAAAAAATGCCGACAGATTGCTGGCACTTATTAATGATATTATCAGATTGTCCGAACTTGACCGAAAAGGATACGAACCAACTTTCGAAGCGGTGGATTTGTATGAAATTGCGAAAGAATGTATGGACGATCTTTTAGTGAATGCAAAGCAACGAAATGTGGCTATTTCTCTTGCAGGTGAATCCTGCATTGTGCGGGGGAGTAAAGATTTGCTGAAGGAATTAATTGAAAATCTTTCACAGAATGCAATTAGGTATAATGATAACGGAGGGATGGTTTTGCTTACGGTTGGACCAAAGGATGGAAGAGCAATGCTTATTGTAAAAGATAACGGCATAGGAATTCCGGAATCGGAGCAAGAAAGAGTGTTTGAGAGATTTTACAGAGTGGATAAAAGTAGGTCTAAAGCTACCGGAGGTACGGGGCTCGGACTTGCGATTGTTAAACATATCGTAGAAATCCACGATGCGAAGATTGAATTGGATAGTACTCCGGGAATAGGAACAACAGTGTCTGTACTATTTTAGGAATTTTGCAAAGGTCAGCTTGATTACACGGTACAAATTGATGCCAATATTAAAGTAAAAGCTCTGATACGGCGAAGATTTGGAGTGAAAACAATCGTTGCTGATATAAGCTTATCTATGATATAATTATCAACTGTATTTTGGAAAAATAGTACGAAAAGCGGGGCAAAAACGTGGCGAAGATGTTTGAAAGTCCTGCAAGGTCCGTAATTACTAGGAGGAAATATAAAAATGAAACTAGGAATCGTGGGACTTCCGAATGTCGGAAAGTCGACACTTTTTAATTCACTGACTAAGGCAGGAGCGGAAAGCGCCAACTATCCGTTCTGTACGATTGATCCCAATGTCGGTGTGGTGGCAGTGCCGGATGAAAGAATTAAATTGCTTGGAAATATGTACAATTCCAAGAAGATTACTCCTGCAGTGATAGAATTCGTGGATATTGCGGGATTGGTTAAAGGCGCATCGAAAGGCGAAGGGTTGGGCAACCAGTTCCTGGCCAATATCAGAGAGGTAGACGCAATTGTTCATGTTGTAAGATGCTTTGAGGATCCCAATGTCGTACATGTCGATGGATCGATAGACCCAATCAGAGATATAGAAACAATTAATCTTGAATTGATATTTGCCGATATCGAGGTACTTGAAAGACGTCTTGCAAAGCAGGGAAGAGCGGCATTTAATGATAAGAAAATTGCCCGTGAGGTTGAATTTATCAAAAGTCTTATTGCTCATCTTGAGGGAGGCAATTTGGCAATCAGTTTTACTCATGATGATGAGGATGAAGATAAGTGGTTTAATGAATACAACCTTTTGACAGGCAAACCGGTCATATTCGCTGCTAATGTTGCAGAAGACGATTTGGCAGATGACGGTGCATCTAACGAGAATGTTAAAAAGGTCAGGGAGTTTGCTCAAAAGAACGGATCGGAAGTATTTGTTATCTGCGCTCAGATAGAACAGGAGATTGCGGAGCTTGACGATGATGAAAAGGCTATGTTCCTTGAAGATTTGGGACTTAAGGAATCCGGACTTGATAAACTTATTGCGGCAAGCTACAAAATTCTTAATCTGATGAGCTTTTTGACTGCAGGCGAGGATGAAACCAGAGCGTGGACGATTAAAATCGGTACCAAAGCACCTCAGGCGGCCGGAAAGATACACACTGACTTTGAACGAGGATTCATTAAAGCCGAAGTGGTGAATTATAAGGACCTTTTGGAATTGGGCTCTTTGGCTGCTGCAAGAGAAAAGGGACTTGTCGGAATGGAAGGCAAGGATTACGTGGTTAAAGACGGTGACGTTATTCTGTTCAGATTTAATGTATAGTCGGGGTGTTTAGTGATATGGAGAAGATGGATATCGCATTTCCGCATTTGGGAATATATCTTCATAATCTGCCAAAGTCATTCGAAGTATTCGGCTTCACAATAGCATTTTACGGAGTGATAATAGCGCTCGGAATGCTTGCGGGAACTTTGGTGGCATCAAAGATAGCTAAAAAGGATGATTGGGATTCTGAGATTGTATGGGATTTCATAATTTATGCACTGCTTGTTTCGATTGTCTGCGCACGCCTTTATTATGTTATTTTCAGATGGGATTTGTACAAAGACAATCTGTGGTCAATATTTAACTTAAGACAGGGTGGATTGGCGATATACGGCGGTGTAATAGGAGCATTTGCGACTGTGTTCGTATATTCGAAAATCAAAAAGATTAATCCTTTTCAGTTGGGAGATGTATGCGTGCCGGGGCTTATTTTGGGTCAGGCAATCGGCCGGTGGGGAAACTTTTTTAACAGAGAAGTTTTCGGAGGATATACCGATAATTTCTTGGCTATGCAGCTGCCGCTTGGCGCAGTCAGAAGCTCAGATGTGACGGAGGGATTGAAGAATACAATAATTGAAGGAACGAATTATATACAGGTTCATCCGACTTTCCTATATGAAAGCCTTTGGAATTTGGCGGTTTTCGCCCTGTTGATAATATTCTGGAAGAAAAGAGCATTTAAGGGCGAGGTTATTCTATGGTATCTTGGAGGATACGGACTTGGAAGAGCCTGGATAGAAGGAATTCGAACGGATCAGTTATACATTCCGGGAACTGTGATTCCTGTATCCCAGGTGCTTGCGATAGTGCTGGTGGTTTTCTCAATAGCATGTGACGTTATTGTAAGAGTGGCGAAAAACAAAAAATGTACGCAGTAATAATAAAAAGCTCCGGGAGACGAATGTTTCTCGGAGCTTTTTGCTTGCGGCATGGGGACGATAAAGATATAGCTTTATCGTCCTTTTTGATGCAAAAAATATCAAAAAACCCTTGAAAATCAAGCACTCATGCTGTATAGTAGTACATAGGTGGGAAAAAGTGGCATAATGTGCCACCAATGTGATAAAAAGTGGTAAGATACGAACTGATTACCGACGGTGAAGATATATGCTGTTCATGGGCGAATACAATCACACATTGGATGCTAAAAGCAGATTGATTATTCCTGCTAAGTTTAGGGAAAATCTTGGCGAAGAATTCGTTATTACCAAAGGAATGGACGGCTGCCTGTTTGCTTATACAGCGGAAGATTGGGAGATATTCGCCGGTAAACTCCGCGAACTACCCATGATGGATAAAGAATCAAGACAGTTTGTAAGGTTCTTTTTGGCCGGCGCAAGTTTGGCCCAGATAGATAAGACCGGCAGAATACTTCTTCCACAACCGCTTAAGGAATTCGCGGATATAACCAAAGACGTTGTATTGGTTGGCGTTGGAAGCAGAGTTGAAATTTGGAGCAAAGCCCGTTGGGACGGAACGGTTTCTTATCAGGATATGGATGACATAGCTAAACATATGATTGAATTGGGAATTGGAATATAGGATGGAATTTAGTCACACCTCGGTTCTTTTGAACGAATGTATAGAAGGATTGAATATCAAACCTGACGGAATTTACATTGACGGAACACTCGGCGGGGCCGGGCATTCATCGGTGATTGCTTCCAAACTTGGTCCGCAGGGAAGGCTGATAGGAATAGATCAGGATACGGAGGCCATTGAAGCTGCTACGAAACGCCTGGAGCCGTACAAAGATAAAGTTAAAATATTTCATAATAATTATGTAAACTTTGATAAGGTTTTGGACGATATAAATATCGAGTGTGTCGACGGAATATTGCTTGATTTGGGTGTTTCGTCCTATCAGTTGGATAATTTCGAAAGAGGTTTTTCATACAGATATGATGCTCCTCTTGACATGAGAATGGATCAGAACGGAGCTTTGAGCGCCAAAGATATTTTGAATACATATTCCGAGAACGAATTATTTCGGGTGATAAGAGACTACGGCGAAGACAGATTTGCCAAGAATATAGCCAAGCATATAGTAAATTACAGAGCTTCGAAAGAAATAGAAACGACTTTTGAACTTAACGAAATAATTAAAGCCGCAATTCCGGCCAAGATGCGTGCAGAAGGCGGACATCCTTCCAAAAGGACGTTTCAGGCGATAAGAATTGAGTGTAATAAGGAACTGGAGGTCTTGAAAAATTCGATTGACAGAATGATTGACAGACTTTCACCGCAAGGCAGGTTGTGTATCATCACTTTCCATTCGCTGGAAGACAGAATAGTAAAGAATATATTCAGAACAGCCGCCAATCCTTGTACATGTCCACCGTCATTTCCGGTATGTGTATGTCACAAGGTAAGTAAAGGACATACGATAGGTAACAAACCGATTCTTCCGACAGAAGAAGAACTTAGTAATAATTCACGATCTAAGAGTGCTAAATTGAGAATATTTGAAAGAATATAGAATTGGAGCGTAGGATGCAGAGCAATACAGCAAGGAAGCTAAATACGAGACCCGTAAATGCCTTTGACAGACAGTATGCCGTTATCAAAGGCAAACGTAAGACGAGAGCTATCGTAAGAATTAAGACAGCTTTATTTTTGCTTGTCACAATCGGTGTGCTGGCTTTCGTTATTACCTATTATCTTACATTGCAGGCCGGAATTACCAGCTCTGTTAAGGCTATTTCCGTTAAAGAGAATCAGCTTAACGAATTAAGACTTGATAATGATGAGAATTATAGTAGAATTACAAGTAATGTTGATTTAGAAGAAATCAGAAGAGTTGCAATACAGGAATTGGGTATGCGTTATGCTGACGAGGGTCAGATTATTTCATTTGACGGTGAAGGATCCGACTACGTCAGACAAACAGGTCAGATACCCGACTAGGAGTAGTTTTTGAGTACACAAGCCCCAAGAAGGTATGTTAATAAAGAAATGAAAAAGAAGTTACTGGTACTGTTCTTAGTAGTGGTAGCTCTTTTTATTTTTCTGATATATCGTTTATTTTCCATTACAAGAGACAACGGTGATTCATATCGAAAACAGATATTGAGTCAGCAAAAGTACGACAGTACCGTAATTCCGTACAAGAGAGGCTCAATTCTTGATACGAACGGTAGTATTTTGGCATCGTCCGAAAAAGTATATAACGTGATTTTGGATTCTGAGCTGCTGAATTCGGATGCAGAGTCAATAGAACCTACATTCTCGGCACTAAGAAAGGTACTTAATATCGATACCACAAAGGCACGTGATTACTTTGATGCTAACAAGGAAAGCTCAAGATACTATATAGTGGCCAAGAAGCAGTCTTATGAGAAGGTCGCACAGCTCCAAACTCTTTTGGATGATGAGACAGCGAATGTAAAAGGACTGTGGTTTGAAAGTGAGTATCAAAGAGTATATCCCGGTGGTACTCTTGCATGCGATGTGGTCGGTTATACTACGTCGGATAATGTAGGATTGTATGGCCTTGAGGAGTATTACAATGATGTGCTTTCGGGCTCGGCAGGCCGCCAATACGGATACATGAATGATCAGGGTGAACTTGAAAGAACGACCATAGCTGCCGAGGATGGAAATAATATCGTCACAACCATCGATGCCAATATTCAGAGTATGGTTGAGAAATATCTTAAAAAGTTCAATGATGAATATGCCAATAATGCAAGAACGGGTAACGGTGCCAATAATGTAGGATGCATCATTATGGATGTTGATTCCGGCGAAGTGCTTGCGATGGCCTCTTATCCTAATTATGACCTTAATGATGTTCGAAATGTCGACCAGCTTATAGGCATGCCCCTGCTGGATGATAAGGGCAAGAGGGTAGTGGATGAAGAAACCGGAACCAAACTGACGATTACCGAAGAAAATGTACATACACTCGAAGGTGATGCTCTTTATATGAATCTGAATAATTTGTGGAAGAATTTCTGCATTTCGGATGCATATGAACCGGGGTCGGTTTCGAAGCCGTTAACGGTAGCTTCAGGTATAGAATGCGGAGCCATTGAAGGTAACGAAAGCTATAACTGTGAGGGTAAACTTGAAATCGGCGGATATGAAATCCACTGTCATAACAGATACGGTGACGGAATTTTAACGGTATCCGAAGGTATTGAAAGATCGTGTAACGTATGTATGATGTATGTTGCACAGGCTATGGGTATTAAGAACTTTACCAAGTTCCAGCATGTATTTAACCTTGGATTAAAGACCAATATTGATTTGGCCGGCGAAGCCAGAACCGATTCTTTGATATATACGGCTGACAACATGAATGCTTCCGAACTTGCAACCTGCAGTTTCGGACAAGGTTATAACTGCACCATGATTCAGATGATGGCGGCGTTCTGCTCTTTGATTAACGGTGGTTATTATTATGAACCTCATGTTGTTAAGAAAGTTGTTAATGCTTCCGGCGCCACAATCGAAAATATTGAACCAAGATTGCTCAAGCAGACGGTTTCCGAAGAAACATCTCAAAAGATAGTTGAAATGTGTAATACGGTAGTTACCGGAGAATACGGTACAGGTAAGACCGCACGCCCCGCAGGATATATGATAGGTGGCAAGACAGGAACAGCTCAGACCCTTCCTCGAGGAAACGGCGAATATGTTGTTTCGTTCATGGGATATGCGCCTGCAGATGATCCCCAGATAGCTATTTATGTAGTAGTTGACAGACCTAACGTATACGCACAGGACGATGCCAAATATGCAACACGTATTGTACGTGGAATTCTTACCGAGGTTCTTCCGTATATGGGAATATTTATGACAGAAGAACTTTCGGATAAAGAAAGACAGGAACTTGAGGAACTTCAGATAGAGATAACAACACCGACACAAGGTCAGGAGGGTGATGTACAATCCGAAGGCAGTGAAACTTCTTCTGACGAGAATAATCCCGAACCATCGCCTCAACCGGTAAGAGAAGAAATCTGGAAGACGTTTGAAATAGATCCTGCTACGGGATATGCGGTAGACCCCAACACGGGCGCGTATGTTGATCCGGTAACGGGCGCATCTATAGGATATACAATGGCAGAAACTGCCAAACCTGCCGAGGGAGACGGTACGACCGAGAACACGGAGAACCCCGATAATCCCGAGGATAATAATTCGGACAAACCGATGGCTGATACCAATATCGGAGTTGCCGGTGAAAACAATACGGGCAACGACGAAGATTCACCATGGTAAATTGGAGATAGAGTGGCTAACAGATTTACAATTTTAAAAAACAGTAAAATTAGATATTTTGATTCGATTCTGTTGCTTACAGTATTGTTTTTGATTGTTTTCGGATTGGTTATGCTTTTTTCCGTAAGCTCTTACGACGGAAGCGTTAACTATGGCGATTCGGCGTATTATTTCAAAAAACAGCTGACAAGTACGGCGTTCGGACTCGTTATTATGGTTATTGTTTCGCTGATTCCGTATCACTTTTGGGAAAGAACGCAGGTAATCGCATATATTGTTGCGGTTGTTCTGCTGATACTCATTGTTCCTTTCGGAACAACGGTTAACGGTGCTAAAAGATGGCTTTATATAGCAGGTATTTCAATTCAGCCTGCCGAAGTAGCCAAGCTTGCGATAATCATAGTTTTGTCACATATCATATGTAAATTGGGTAATTATATCAACTCATGGAAGGGCTTTGCTTATGCGATGGCTCCGGCGATACCGTTGGTCGTAATGATTTACGGTATTACAAGGAACTTGAGCTCGGCAATTATTGTTGCGGGAATCGCATTTGTAATGTGCTTCATATCAAGTACGGAATACAAGAGATATCTTTTCATATTACTCGGAATTATAGCAATTGCTGCTCTGGTAGTATTTATAGTAGTTCAGAACAAGGACTCGGGAATCGGATTCAGAGGAGAGCGAATTCTTGCATGGCTTGATCCGAATGCATATGCATCGGGAAAAGGATTCCAAACCCTGCAGGCACTGTATGCAATAGGCTCGGGCGGAATAATGGGTAAGGGAATCGGAGAGAGTATGCAAAAACTCGGATACATTCCCGAAGCTCAAAACGATATGATATTTTCGATAATATGTGAAGAATTGGGCTTCGTTGGAGCTTTGTGCGTAATCGCACTATTCCTTCTTCTGATATGGAGATGCGTAATAATAGCTCATAATGCACCTGATTTGTACGGTTCACTGCTCGTTGCCGGATTTATGACGCATATTGCCATTCAGGTAATTTTGAATATAGCCGTTGTTACCAATACCATTCCCAATACGGGTATTTCGCTGCCGTTTATAAGTTACGGAGGCAGCTCGGTGGTTTCTTTGCTGGCCGAGGTAGGACTGGTTTTCGGTGTTCAAAGAGAAATTAGGGTAAGGGATTATTAGTGAATTTTTGGAAAAATCATAAAAGCATAATAATAATTACCGGAATAATAACGTTAGTGCTGGGAATTCTCACAGTGCTGACGTTTTATGTCGTTAAGAACTATAAAGTAACCACAGTATATGTAGACGGTAATCAGCACTATACCAACGAGGAAATCCGCAACATGGTTATGTCCGGATTCCCCGGCGACAATTCTATATTTTTGTCTCTTAAGTACAAAAATAAAAGCATTGAGGGCGTTCCGTTCGTATCAAAAATGGATGTTGAGGTAGTCGACCCCAATACAATCAGAATTAATGTATACGAGAAAGCAATTGCCGGATACGTTGAGTATCTTGAAAAATATATGTACTTTGATAAGGACGGAGTGGTAATCGAGGCTTCGGAGCAGCGGACTTCCGGTATACCGCAGGTTACGGGGCTTACTTTTGATCATGTCGTTTTGAAAGAAGCACTTCCGGTAGAGAAACCCGAAATATTTGAAGCTATTTTGAGCATAACGCAGCTTGTTAATAAGTATAACCTTTCGATAGATAAGATATATTTTGCGAAGGATGACAGTATTACTTTGTATTTCGACAATATTAAGGTTGCTTTGGGAGAACCGAAGAATCTGGATGAAAAGGTTATGAAACTCCAGTATATATTACCTAAGCTTGAAGGACAGAGCGGAATAATACGGTTGGAGAACTATACGGAGGATACTGCGAATATTTCGTTTGAGCCTGATTCAAACGAAAAGGTAAATTAAAAATCGTATGTTATCGCAAAATAATATTGATAAATTGCTTAGATATAAGTATTATATTAAGTGCGACTATTTTTGTGTGAGGAGGAATCCGTAAGTGATAGAGATTATTACTAATGAAGAAATTGCCGGAGCTAAAATCATCGTTGCGGGAATCGGTGGCGCTGGCGGCAATGCTATAGATAGAATGCTTGATGAGGATGTTAAGCATGTTGAATTCATTGGAATTAATGCAGATCGTCAGGCGCTTATGAGATGTAAAGCTCCCAAGAAGATTCAGATAGGCGAGAAGTCAACCAAAGGACTTGGAGCCGGAGCTGTTCCTGAAGTTGGAGAGAGAGCTGCAGAAGAGAATATTGACGAAATTAAGGAAGCTCTTGAAGGTGCAGATATGGTTTTCGTTACCTGTGGTATGGGTGGCGGAACAGGAACCGGAGCTGCGCCCGTAGTTGCTAAAATCGCTAAAGAATTGGGTATTCTTACGGTAGCGGTTGTTACCAAGCCGTTCCCTTTTGAGGGAAATAAGCGTATGCAGAATGCTAATCTTGGTATTTCCAAGATTAAGGATTGTGTAGATACCATGATTGTAATTCCCAATGAAAAAATATATGAAATCGTTGATCGAAAGACAACGTTCCCGGATGCTTTGAAAAAGGCCGATGAAGTACTTCAGCAGTCTGTTCAGGGTATTACCGATTTGATTAATGAGAATGCAATGATTAACCTTGACTTTGCGGATGTTCGTACTGTCATGAAGGATAAGGGTGTTGCATATGTAGGTATCGGAAAAGGCAAGGGCGAAGATAAAGCTTCGGATGCCGTTAAGATGGCAGTTGAATCTCCATTGCTTGAAACTTCCGTTAACGGTGCATCAGATTTGATTATCAATGTTACAGGTGATATAGCAGCATATGATGTTCAGGTTGCTGCCGATTATGTTAAGGAACTTACCGGTGATGATGTAAATATTATTTTCGGTGCCAACTATAACGTTACGGAACCGGATTCTTGTACGGTAACAGTAATTGCCACAGGTATTCATGATGCCTCATTACCTACAAGACAGACATCAACAGCAGGTGTAATGTTTGGCTCGAGCCTGGTAAGACCTACACAGGTTCCTTCATTCGGAATGAGAACTCCGAACACATCGAATTCGGGAGTTTCGGAATTAAATGTTCTTCAGAACAGATCAACCGGAACGATGCCGAAGCTTAGTGCTCCTACTCCGAGTGCTCCGACCGGAGGATTCGCAACCGGAATTACATCACCTAAAGATGTAAGGTCATCTGTAAAAGAAAACAAGTTGAATATTCCTGATTTTCTTCAGAAAAAGTAATTGATTGATAGTTAAGGGACCATCGTAAGGTGGTCCCTTTTTAATGCCATTTTTGTATTATAAAGAATAAACATTGCGGTTTACAGAAAGTGGTTGACATAATCGTTATGTAACACTATAATGTATTTCAGATAACAAATATCCATACATATAGGGGGTAGCATATGAAATGTCCATTTTGCGGTCATGAAAATACACGAGTTATAGATTCCAGACCGGCGGAAGATAATAATTCTATCAGACGTCGTAGAGTATGTGACGAATGTGATAAGCGATTTACGACATATGAAAAGATAGAGACAATTCCATTGATTGTTGTAAAGAAAGACGAGAACCGAGAGACTTTTGACAGAGCCAAGATAGAATCAGGCGTTTTGAGAGCCTGTCATAAGAGACCTGTTTCGGCCAAACAGATACAGCAAATTGTAGATGAAGTAGAAACTGAAGTATTCAGCAGAGAAGACAGAGAGATATCAAGTGCCGTTATCGGAGAACTTGTTATGGATAAGCTTAAAGATGTTGATTCTGTTGCTTATGTAAGATTTGCATCTGTTTACAGAGAATTCAAGGATATTAATACATTCATGGAAGAACTTAAGAAGGTACTTAAGTAATTTGCGTATTATTTTAAGAACATTGGGCTCGGTACTTGCGTATCGAGCCTCTTTTATTTATAATATCGTTAAATTAATAACAATATAGAAAGGAATTTGAAACATGAAGCAGAAGAAATTTTTTCTTTTGATGCTCGTGATTTCGGCACTGACTATTGCACTGTGCGGTTGTGCAGGCGGTAAGGAGGGAAGTGATTCTTCTTCTATCATCGTTGGAATACCTCAGGATTTGGAAGATAGTCTTGACCCACACAAGGTTGCTGCGGCAGGAACTAAAGAGGTATTGTTCAATATCTTTGAAGGTCTTGTTAAACCTTCTTCTAACGGTGAATTTCTTCCGGCAGTTGCCCAGGATTACGAAGTATCGGAAGACGGACTTACGTATTCGTTTACTCTAAGAAGTGATGTTAAGTTCCACGACGGAACAACAGTAACCCCGGAGGATGTTCAGTACTCTATTGAAAGATGTGCCGATGACGGTACGGGAACCTGTCTTGTGCCGACATATTCTAACATCAAGGATACTCAGATTGTTGACGGAAACAAGTTCATAGTTAATTTGGTTAATCCGGATACGGAATTTATTGCATATATGACTACTGCAATTATTCCTAAGCACAATGACACACCGGACACCAATCCTATCGGAACGGGCCCGTATATGTTTGTCTCAAGGTCACCGCAGGAAAACTTCGTAATTAAGAAATTCGAAGACTACTATGATGCTACAAATGCTGCTCATATTGAGAATGTTACGTTCAAAATTATCGGAAATATGGACAATATAGCCATGGAATTGGAATCAGGAGCCATGGATATGGTTGCAAGAATACCAACGTCGCAGGCTGACCTGTTATCCGATAAGTTTGAGGTATTGGAAGGTACCATGAATTTGGTACAGGCACTTTACCTCAATAACGAGGTGGCACCGTTTGATGATGTGCGAGTAAGACAGGCGCTTTGCTATGCAATCGATCCTCAGGAAATAATGACATTTGTGTCTGACGGTAAGGGTACCGAAATCGGTTCTTCCATGTTCCCGGCTTTCGGTAAGTATTATGATGATTCACTCAAAGACGTATACAATACGGATTTGGAAAAGGCTAAAGAGCTATTGACCGAGGCAGGATATCCGAACGGTTTTGAATTTGATATTACGGTACCTTCCAACTACACACAACATATAGATACCGCTCAGGTTTTGGTGGAAGAGTTTGAAAAAATCGGAGTTAAGGCCAATATCAATTTGATTGAATGGGACAGCTGGCTTTCGGATGTATATACCAACAGGAAATATACATCAACGGTTGTGGGCGTGGATGCGTCCTCGCTTACCGCTTCGGCTCTGCTTCAAAGATTTATCTCAACGGCATCCAATAATTTCGTGAATTTTAAATCTGCGGAATATGATGAAGCATTTAATAAGGCAAGAAATACTACTGATGACAATGTAAAGACTCAGGAGTACAAAAACTGTGAAAAAATTTTGACACAGGAAGCTGCCAATGTATATATTCAGGATTTGCCCGAATTCGTGGCACTTAATAAGAAATTTACGGGATATGAGTTCTATCCGCTGTATATCCAGGATATGGCAAAGATAAGAGTGGCTGATTAAATATGAAATTTGTTTTGAAAAAGATTGTTACCATGATGATTACGCTCATCGTGGTAACACTTTTCGTATTTGTTGCATTCAACTTAATATCGGGAGATGCCGCACTGTCCAGCTTGGGAACCAATGCAACTCCTGAGAGGATTGAAAGCCTTCGTGAAGAATTGGGATTGAACGATCCTGTAATAGTCCGCTATGGGAGATGGGTTGCAAATTTCATAACGGGTGATATGGGGACGTCGTACAGCTATAAGATGTCGGTGTCATCAATGATATCCAATAAGATTCCGGTCACATTGACAATGGCTTTGATAGCCTTCGTGCTGACATGCGTTGTATCCATACCTCTCGGAATATATACTGCCAAACACTCCGGAGGA
This sequence comes from Lachnospiraceae bacterium, assembly GCA_045640525.1. Classification (GTDB taxonomy): domain Bacteria; phylum Bacillota; class Clostridia; order Lachnospirales; family Lachnospiraceae; genus JAILLW01. The sequence continues at coordinate 75,667 of JAZUFE010000028.1, forward strand.
ATGATGGACCGTATAATCAATGTTGTAAACCAGATTCTGATGGCAATACCGCCGTTCTTTTCCGGAATACTGATTACATTCATTTTTGGACGTATATTCAGAATATTTACCCCGGGTGGTTATATTTCATATGACGTAAGTTTTGGAGGATTTTTGGGATATATGTTCTTCCCGGCATTGGCCATTGCCCTGCCGAAGATAACAATGGTGGTTAAGATGTTACGCAGCTCGGTGCTTAAAGAATCCAAGCTTGATTATGTAAGAACGGCATATTCTAAAGGAAATTCCACCAATCAGGTTCTGTATCATCACGTACTTAAGAATGCAATACTTCCCGTAATCACGTTCCTTGGAATGACGTTAACCGATATGATAGCCGGGTCTATCATTGTAGAGCAGGTGTTCAATGTTCCGGGACTCGGAAGAATATTGCTGACCTCCATATCGAACAGAGATTATCCCGTGGTTATGGCTATCATAGTTATTATTGCCATACTGGTTCTGGTAATAAATGTACTCGTGGATGTTTTGTACAGTGTGATTGATCCACGTATTTCTCTCGGAGAAGAGTAATTGAGAAACATTAAATTTAAAAACAATCGTAATTTAATAGTGGGCAGCATTATTGTAGCTTTGGTAGTGCTATTTATGGTGATCGGTAAGATTGCTTCACCCTATGACCCTACCGAAATTGACAGTATGTCGAAATTTGCTCCGATGAGTTTCGAGCATTGGTTTGGCTGTGACAATTTCGGACGTGATATTTTGTCCCGAGTAATGGAAGGAACTTATGCAACGTTTAAAGTGGCACTGGGAACAGTACTGATAGGAAGCTTGTTCGGAATTATTGTCGGTGCTTTGACCGGCTACTATGGTGGTGTGGTGGATGAAGTTTTGATGCGTATAAATGATGCAATTTTTGCATTTCCGAGCATTTTGCTGGCACTTTTGTTTATAAGTCTCTTGGGTTCGGGAACGTATCAGGTGACAATCGCTCTTGGAATAGCATTCATACCATCATTTGCAAGAATAGTCAGGGCTGAGTTTTTGAAAGCCAAAAATATGGATTACGTTAAGGTGGCCAAGCTGCTCGGAGCTTCGGATTTGAGAATAATTTTCGTACATATTCTCCCCAATACGTATACAGTTTTACTCAGTGCGATAATGATAGGATTCAATAATGCGGTTTTGGCGGAAGCTTCAATGAGTTTCTTGGGAATAGGAGTACAACCGCCTGACCCGAGCTTGGGAAGAATGTTGTCCGAGGCACAGACTTATTTGTTTAAGGCTCCGAACTATGCATTGTTTCCGGGATTGGCAATAGTGCTTTTAGTTTTGGGCTTCAGCCTGATATCGGATGGGCTTTCACAGGAGTAAGTATGAGCAATACCAAAGATTGTCTTTTAAAAGTAACTGATTTGAATATAGAATTTCACGATCATATTATTCCAGAAACCGTTGTATATGATTTTGATTTGGAATTACGCGAAGGAGAGATAGTCGGCCTGGTCGGTGAATCAGGTTCGGGTAAATCCATGTCTGCACTTGCAATCGCCGGACTTTTGGACAGAAAGAATATGAAAAAGCGCGGAAAGATTGAGTATGACGGAGTTGATTTGCTCACATGCGGCCGTGATAAGCTAAGAAGCTATCAGGGAAACGATATAGGAATGATTTTTCAAGAACCGCTTACAAGTCTTAATCCGGTATACAGAATATACGAGCAGGTAGAAGAACCGCTCAGAATTCATACCAATCTTACCAAAGAGGAACGATATGCCAAGGTTAAGAAAGCGCTTGAAGACGTTGAACTTGAAGAACCGGAGCTTGTCATGAAACAGTATCCGCATGAACTTAGCGGAGGAATGCGTCAACGAGTTATGATAGCAACGGCTATGATAACGGAACCAAAGATTCTGATTGCCGATGAACCGACGACAGCGTTGGATGTTACCATACAGTCCCAAATTGTTAATGTGCTGAAGAAACTTAATCGTGAGCATGGAACTGCGATTATATTTATCTCACATGATTTGAGCCTGGTACGAAAATTGTGCGAACGGGTTTTGGTTATGAAAGGCGGTTGCATCGTTGAAACCGGATTGACGGAGGAAATATTCGGCAATCCTCGTGAAGATTACACCCAAAAGCTTATAAGCGCGATACCGAAAATAGAGTTTTAGTATGGAAAAAGTATTAGAAGTCAGAGATTTACAAGTAGAATTTAAGAATAAGAAAGGTCTTTTCGACAAGGTTGTTGTCAAAAGAGTTTTGGAAGATATTGATTTCGATATTTACGAAGGTGAAATTGTCGGATTGGTTGGAGAATCGGGTTCGGGCAAGTCTACAATTGCCAAGTCGATTCTGAATCTTATTCCTTACAGCGGAAGCGTCCAAAACTATAGTGAGCGTCCTCAAATGGTATTTCAGGACCCTTACAGCTCCCTTAATCCATCTAAGAAAATAGGCTGGCTTTTGAATGAAGCCCTGCGCCTTGACGGAGTTTTGGATAAAGATATCAGAAAGTCAAAAATTGAAAGCATGATTACGCTCGTAGGACTTGAGACGGATTATCTAGAAAGGTATCCTCGTGAACTGTCCGGCGGTCAAAGACAAAGAGTGTGTCTGGCTCTGGCTCTTATGCAAGAACCCAAGCTGCTTATTGCCGATGAACCGGTATCGGCCTTGGATGTTACAATTCAAACGCAGGTATTGGAATTGCTAAAAGAACTGCATGATCGAATGGGACTGTCCATATTGTTTATTTCCCATGATTTGAGAGTGGTATATAACGTATGCGACAGAGTTTTGATATTGAAACAAGGACGTATTGTAGAGGAGGGAACTCCCAAAGAGGTTTATTCAAATCCTCAGAATGAATACACTAAACAGCTCCTGGCATCTATATGATGTGGTTTGAAAATTGCTTACCACTATTTTATATTTTTCTATAAAGTTATTGCTATATAGGTCGATATATTAATCACAAGGAAGTAATTCAAGGGTGGTGAGAAAATGGGAATACAGATTTTCAACGGATTAAACAATTATTCATATGGTAATTATCACCGTGAAATTCCTCAGGTAAATCCCGAAGAATTGAAGGCACAGGAGAGCTTAAAGAACGGTAATGTTAAGCCGCAGGAAGATAATTCGGTTGCAACTGCCGGTGCTGTTGATAACAGATCTCGTACTTCAGACCTTGGGAACATTTCATTAACATTTAATAAAGAAGACGATTTCGGTCATATAGGTCTTGATGCTCCTATTTCAAAACTTGATATGAAAGAAGTTATATCTGATATGAAGAAAGACACAATATTGCAGGAATACAATTACTTTGTGGGACCTTCCAAGAATTTGTATACCGATGCTGACGGAACAGTAGTATTAAAGTAATTTCGTCCTCCCTTTAGATATGTAATAACAAACCCCCTTGTCATAAGATAAGGGGGTTTGTTATAATTCTATGCATGTTCAATAAATTTTTCCCTGACAAATATATTGATTCAACATATCATATAGATTTCGATTCGCTCTATGCAGACGGGTATAGGGGGATAATATTCGATATCGATAATACGCTTGTTCCACACGGCGCCCCTGCAGATGAGAGAAGCATAGCCTTGATTAATCATCTTAAGAATCTTGGGTATCGAGTGTTATTTTTATCCAACAATAAGGAACCGAGAGTGAAAATGTTCAACGATGCGGTGGATTGCATGTATATTTATAAGGCCAATAAACCTTCGGTTTCGGGATATCGTCGTGCAATGGATATGATGCGAACCGACACGAAAACCACGCTTTTTGTGGGTGATCAGTTGTTTACGGATGTTTGGGGAGCCAGAAAAACAGGTATTTTTTCAATTTTGGTTCAGAAGATAGACTCCAAGGAGGAAATACAGATAGTGTTGAAGCGCCGTTTGGAGTGGATAGTACTGAAATTCTATAAGCGTTATTGCAAGAAAAACGGATTGGAATATCCGATTAAGTCAAAAATATGAGAAAACATTAAAATATGAATATTTTTTGCTTGAAATATAAGGAATGTTAGTATAAACTAGATGAGAATTATGTTGTTTTATATTTAGGAGGATAGTTTTTTTATGATTTCTGCAGGTGATTTCAGAAATGGTATTACTATTGAATTGGAAGGTAGTGTTTACCAGATAGTAGAGTTCCAGCATGTTAAGCCGGGTAAAGGTGCAGCATTCGTTAGAACTAAGCTTAAGAACGTAATAAACGGCGGCGTAGTGGAAAAAACATTCAGACCTACTGAAAAATGTCCACAGGCACGTATTGATAGAAAAGATATGCAGTATCTTTATGCTGACGGAGAGTTGTTCAACTTCATGGATGTTGAAACATACGATCAGATCGCACTGAATACAGATACAGTTGGAGATTCACTTAAGTTCGTTAAAGAAAACGAGATGGTTAAGGTATGTAGCTATAACGGATCGGTTTTCTCTATCGAGCCTCCTTTGTTCGTAGAATTGGAAATTACTGATACAGAGCCCGGATTTAAGGGTGATACAGCTACAGGTGCTACTAAGCCTGCTACTGTTGAAACCGGCGCTCAGGTTGCAGTACCTCTTTTCGTAGAATTGGGAGACAAGATTAAGATTGATACAAGAACAGGTGAATATCTTTCAAGAGTATAATCTTTAATCAATAGTTAATAAGACTTGCAAGGCAACGATGAAATCGTTGCCTTTTTTGTTATGACAATGAGTCGAGCGCACAATCATGCCTGCATGAGATTGTGCATTCGACGAATGTTAATCAATCGAGCTTGCTCGATTTGTTATGACAATGTGTCAGAACAGTTGCATTACCATCAGGAATCAGGACTTGCGCTAATTTAATCTTGAAAGGAAAAAATATGGATTTTATTGATTTTACTAAAATGATGGTATGTAAGGTACAACTTTATATGGGAAGCGATTATGAAGTAACGGAAAGAAGCGTCACTAAGAACAATTCCGTAACGCTGACGGGCATTATGGCTAAGCATAAGGATGCGAAAGCATATCCGACCATATATGTTGATGATATTTATGATTCTTCGCTTGAAGAAAAGGATGTGGATTATCTGGCGATGAAGATGGCTCAAAGTTTGGCCAATTCGAAAATAGACGAAGAAGAATGTCTGCAGGATTTCACCGGTTTTGAAACTGCGGGCAAATCGATATTTTTAAAGGTGATAAACGCAGAAAAGAATAAAGAACTGCTTCAGGATGTCCCGTACAGAAGATTTCATAATCTTGCGATAGTATATTACTATTCGGTTAATGAGAAGACATCATCCGGTATTGCTACAGTATTGGTCAATAATGAGTTCATTAAGAAATGGGAAGTAGATGAGAACACGCTTTATGAGACAGCCATGGACAATATTAAAGCCAAATGCCCGCCGAGTATCAGCTCGATGTACGAAACATTGGAAAAACTCGGCGCGAATACCGTGCCGGATAAGAAGGCTCCTATGTATGTAATATGCAACGAAAAGCAATTGTTCGGAGCAAGGGCTATAATAGATTTGGAATTTTTGCATCAGGTGTCCGAAAATATCGGTTGCGGTTTCTATATTCTTCCAAGTTCGATTCACGAATTGATAATTATCCCGGAGACAATTGATACATGTGCCAAAGATTTGGTGGCCATGGTTACGGAAATCAATCTAACGGAGGTTTCGGCCGAAGAAATGTTGGCGGATTCCGTATATTTTTACAATCAGAACGAACATAAAGTACTTTGGCTGGCATAGAGTAAAATAATAGTTGGCAAAAATAAATATGGGAAGAGGAAAAACCCCTTCCCAAACATACAGATAAATCTTAGTATTTAATTTGCGACAAAAAAGTACAAGGAGATATCTGTATGTCAACTATGTTAAATGAAGA
>JAZUFE010000029.1:0-112433 GCA_045640525.1 Lachnospiraceae bacterium
AGGATACATGAGAAAACCAAAAGAAAACGATTTTACACGCATTACTCCCTACATTGAAGAGTTAGCTCAAAAAAGTCGGGAATGCAGTATTACCCCGGATGAATTATTTATTAAGTATGATGTCAAGCGAGGTTTACGTGACCTTAACGGTAAGGGTGTTGTAGCCGGACTGACAAATATTTCGGATGTCAGAGCCAAGCAAATAATAAATGGTGAAGAAGTTCCCTGCCACGGTGAATTGTTTTATCGCGGATACAACGTTAAAGATTTGGTCAGAGGATTCTATTCCGAAGACAGATTCGGGTTCGAAGAAGTATCTTATCTGCTGCTATTTAGTAAACTTCCAAATTCCGAAGAATTATCTCAATTTACGGAATTATTAAATTCATACAGAAGTCTTCCGACCAGCTTTGTAAGAGATATTATTATGAAAGCCCCATCGAGGGATATGATGAATACTCTCGCAAGATCTGTTCTTACCCTATATTCTTATGATGATAAAGCCGATGATGTTTCACTTCCGAACGTACTTCGACAATCATTACAATTAATCAGCTTATTTCCGCTTCTTAGTATATACGGGTATCAGGCATATAAACATTATCATGACGGCCAGAGTCTTTTCATTCATATTCCGGATAAGAAGCTTTCAACTGCTGAGAATATTCTTCATTTGTTAAGACCGGACAGCAAGTATACACCTCTTGAGGCAAAACTTTTGGATATAGCGCTTGTTCTTCATATGGAGCACGGCGGCGGAAATAATTCGTCCTTTACAACACATGTTGTGTCTTCTTCACTTACGGATACATATTCTGTTATTGCGGCGGCTATCGGTTCATTAAAAGGTCCCAGACATGGCGGTGCCAATATCAAAGTCGTTCAGATGTTTGAATGTATGAAGAAAGAATTGTCAGACTGGGAAGACGAAGAGGAAGTGAAAGAATACCTTCATAAACTTCTTAATAAAGAAGCTTTTGATAAAACCGGATTAATATACGGTGTAGGACATGCCATTTATTCAAAATCGGATCCGCGTGCCGTAGTATTTAAGTCTTTCGTTGAAAAACTTGCCATTGAAAAGGGAATGGAGAAAGAATACAGACTTTATTCTCTGGTTGAAAAACTGGCACCGCAGGTTATTACAAATGAAAGAAAAATGTATAAAGGTGTTTCCGTAAATGTGGATTTTTACTCGGGATTTGTATACAGTATGCTGGGCCTTCCGCTGGAGTTATATACTCCGATATTTGCTATTGCCCGAATAGTAGGCTGGAGCGCTCACAGAATGGAAGAACTTTCAAATAACGGTAAAATCATACGTCCTGCTTATAAACCGATCGGTGAGGATAAAGAATATATTGCTATGAACGACAGAAATGATTGACATTTATTTTATGTTTTGTCATAATATATGCGGTGTTCTTTTGGAACACTAGTGAAAACTCATTCGGGTTTCACTTTTGTAAACAAATCCGAAAATTTTTTCGGTGAACAATAGAAAGAAAGAGGAAAGAAAATGAGTAAAATCGATTTAACAAAGTACGGTATTACAGGTACAACCGAAATCGTCTACAATCCTTCATACGAAGTTCTTTACGATGAAGAAACAAAGACAGATTTGACAGGTTATGAAGTAGGTCAGAAGACCGAACTTGACACCATCAATGTTATGACTGGTGTTTACACAGGTCGTTCACCTAAAGATAAGTACATCGTTATGGATGCAAATTCGAAGGATACTGTATGGTGGACTTCTGATGAGTACAAGAACGATAACCATCGTATGAGCGAAGAAGTTCGGGCAAAAGTTAAGGAAATCGCTAAGAAGGAATTGTGCGACAAGACATTATTCGTTGTTGATGCATTGTGCGGTGCTAACAAAGATACCAGAATGGCTGTTAGATTCATCATGGAAGTTGCATGGCAGGCTCATTTCGTTAAGAATATGTTCATCGTTCCTACAGATGAAGAATTAGCTACTTTTGGACCTGATTTCATTATCTACAACGCTTCTAAGGCTAAAGTTACCAACTTTGCAGAATTAGGTTTGAACTCTGAAACATGTGTAGCATTTAACACAACTTCTCGTGAGCAGGTTATCATTAATACATGGTACGGCGGTGAAATGAAGAAGGGTATGTTCTCTATGATGAACTATTACCTTCCTTTGAAGGGGATCGCTTCTATGCACTGCTCTGCAAATACAGATATGAACGGAGAAAACACAGCTGTATTCTTCGGTCTTTCAGGAACAGGTAAGACAACACTTTCTACAGATCCTAAGAGAAAACTTATCGGTGATGATGAACACGGTTGGGATGACAACGGTGTATTCAACTTCGAAGGTGGTTGCTATGCTAAGGTTATCGGTCTTGATAAGGAATCTGAGCCTGATATTTATAACGCAATCAAGAGAAATGCTCTTTTAGAGAACGTTACTGTTGATGCAAACGGAAAGATTGATTTTGATGATAAGTCAGTTACCGAGAATACTCGTGTATCTTACCCCATCAATCACATTACAAATATTGTTAAGCCTATTTCAGCAGGCCCTGCTGCAAAGAATGTAATCTTCCTTTCAGCTGATGCATTTGGAGTACTTCCTCCGGTATCTATTCTTACTCCTGAACAGTGTAAGTACTACTTCCTTTCAGGTTTCACAGCAAAGCTTGCCGGTACAGAGCGTGGTATTACAGAACCCACTCCTACATTCTCAGCTTGCTTCGGTCAGGCATTCTTAGAGTTACATCCTACAAAGTATGCTGAAGAACTCGTTAAGAAGATGGAAAAGTCAGGTGCTAAGGCTTACCTTGTTAACACAGGTTGGAACGGAACAGGAAAGAGAATCACAATTAAGGATACTCGTGGTATTATTGATGCTATCCTTTCAGGTGATATCAACAAAGCTCCTACAAAGCAGATTCCTATGTTCAACTTCGAAGTTCCTACAGAACTTCCCGGTGTTGATTCTAAGATTCTTGATCCTCGTGACACATATGCAAATGCTTCAGAGTGGGAAGAGAAGGCTAAGGATTTGGCTTCAAGATTCCAGAAGAACTTTGCTAAGTACGAAGGAAACGATGCAGGTAAGGCATTGGTTGCTGCCGGCCCTCAGTTATAATTTAGTGTGATCAAGACCCTCACACCCTAGTGTGGGGGTCTTTTTATTGGAGAAGAAATGAAAAAGATAAGCAAAAGAAAAAGCACACATTTTTCAAATATAGTTATGTCAATGATAGTCGGCGCCATTGCGCTGATATCCTGTCTGTTGATATTCTTTGTTAATTTACTTCAGGTTATGGGGGCATATAATAGCCTTCTTTCGAGTACAATTCGTTCGGAACAGCTTAATTACGAACTGAACGAAAGGCTTAATAATTATTTGTTCGGTAATGAAAAAGATGAATATATTTATGCGGATAAGAGAAATGTTATTCGCAATTCTTCAAATATAGAATTAATAGGACGCGACATAGAAGAAATCTGCCCGGGCATTTTTGAAGAGTCATCTGAAATCGTGACTATGAGAGATGTGGAAAACAGAGCATGCTTAGTTAAAACGTCGAATTTTGACAAAGGAATGATAGTGGCATATGTTCCGTTTGCATCTGTTGCATGGAAGGCTTTGCGAGGCGTGCTTGTTCCGATGATATTGCTCGTGTTCATAGAAATAGCGTTATCTTTGTATGTGAGTTTTGCAAGACTTCACAGAATCGGCCAAACCAAGAAGGAAGGATTTAAACTTTTCGGCAAATTGTTCTGGGATAAGAGACTTAGTTCTCATGTATTCGTAATATCGGTATTCAGTATGATTATGCTTGCCATATCGGTCTTTTATATACAGCTGATTATTTCTTATTGCGATCAGAATATACAAGCCAAAAGTGATTTGGATTTGATTCAGGAGTACAGTATCTGCGAAGAAGATGTGAGTGACGAATATGTTGATCCTTTTGCTCAATTGGATTTTGGGGCTTCGGTGCTTATTCGAACGAGTACTGCAGGCTCGAGGACAATGGATGTTTTGAAACCGGGAACTCAATCTTTTATTACGATTAACAATTCAATTCCCGAAGATGTATTGGCGGACGGCTTTTCGGGAATAAGAAGAATTAATGATTCATTGTGTTACGCCAATACGAGAGTTATTTCGGATTATGTGTATATAAGCGCGATTCCGATATCGGAACTTGGAATAGGTATTTCCTTGACAATATGTATGATACTGCTGATGTCGTTATTTATGGTTCTGATAATTCTGACTTTGGCAACAACATACAGGGCAGGCCATGAAGACGAGGTATATCTTGATAAAAATATAGTTATATCGGAAGAGATGATGGATGATAAACTTCGTAAGGTGATTAAGAGATTTGCCATTGTTGAGGGTATATCGTTACTTGCTATTTTATTGGCAGACTCATTTTGGTCCAACCCGTCGTTGATTTCCTTTTTGCTTAGCAATTACTGGAAGAAGGGTTTCAACCTTTTCTCGGTAACCATGATTTTGATAATTGTGGTATCGGCATATATTATTACCTTTATTTTTATCAAACTGATAAGCATTCTCGGTCGGAATATGGGTCCAAGGGGCGTAACAATAAGCAAGCTTCTTTGCAGCTTGATTAAGTTTATAGTTTTCCTGGTTGTACTTATTATATCTTTGCTTCAGATGGGAATTAATGTCGGCGCCTTGCTGGCAGGTGCGGGAATAGCAAGTGCGGCAGTTTCATTTTGCGCTCAAAGTACCGTGAGTGACCTGTTAAGCGGCTTCTTTATTGTTTTTGAAGGCAGCTTCAAGATTGGCGACTGGATTATGGTTGATGACTGGAGAGGACAGGTTATTGAAATCGGAATGAGAACAACCAAAATCAATTATGCGGGAATCACCAAGGTCGTTAATAATTCCAAGATGACCAATGTGCAGATATTGGATGCTAGTAATTCGGGTGCGGTGTGCTATGTTGACGTTGCATATAAAGAAGATTTGCGCGAAGTAATTAAACTTATAGAGAATAATGCCAAGATTATTGCATCTAAGACCCAAAAGATACAAACAGGTCCGTTTGTGTTGGGCGTGACAGGTCTTGAGGACAGCAGCTGTAGAATTAAAGTTTGGGCTACCTGTGAAGCCGATTATGCAGGGATGGTTGAAAGAGGATTACGCCTCGCCATTAAAGAATTGTTCGATGATAATAATATCGAGATTCCGTTCCCTCAAGTTTCGGTACACATGGAAGAGTAGAGTATTTACACGGCGGAAGAAATTTGTTATAATAAATTCAACCGAAACGTGTTGGTTCTTGTTATTTTTGAACCTACATTTACTTTAAACGGGACTCCTATATTGATACACAACTGTCAGGCCTCCTGCCGAAAGGCTATATGCAGTGGAAGACAAAAGTGTATTTGCGGTAACCCACCTAGCGTTGCTAGGAGTCAAAAGGCAAGACTGCATGTTTTGGGGTTAATGAAAAGCGGCTTTAGGCCGCTTTTTCATTTTGCAAAAAAAGCAAAGAAAAAGGGAAAATGTATTGACAATGATTTGACAATAACTGAAAATAAATAAGTTAGGGTGTTTTAGATTACGTTTTAGAATGGAGATAAATTTTAATGAAAGAGAAAATCGAAGCTTTAAGAGAAAAGTTCCAAAAGCAGTTGGTTGATGTTAAGGACCCTGCACATCTTGAGGAATTACGTCTTTCATTTATGTCAAAAAAAGGCGCAATTCAGGATTTGATGAAAGAACTCGGCCAGATACCCAATGAACAGAAGAAGGAAGCCGGCCAGTTAATAAATTCGTTCAAGCAGGAAGTTTTGACCAAGTTCGACGAGAAGAAAAAAGAACTTGATGAAATAGCTGAAAAACTTTTGATTGAGTCAACGGAAAGCTATGACGAATCAATGCCGACTTCATGTCCCACAGGTTCGTATCATCCGATAACACTTATTCAAAGAGAACTTGAAGATATTTTTGAATCAATGGGATTTGATGTTGAAGACTATAACGAAATAGTTGATGATTATCATTGCTTTGAAGCTTTGAATATACCAAAATTCCACCCGGCAAGAGATATGCAGGATACATATTACCTTTCATCGCCGAATCAGTTGCTTAAGTCTCATACATCTGCGGCGCAGAATCATATCATGAAAAAATACGGTCCGAAGCTTAAAGAAAACGGCCGCCCGATAAGAGCCGTGTTCCCGGGAAGATGTTTTAGAAATGAAGCAATCGACGCATGCCATGAAAATACATTCTTCCAAATGGAAGGAGTAATGATAGATAAAGATATATCTATTTCAAATCTTATATACTTTATGAAGACAATGTTGTCGGAAGTTTTTGAAAAGGATGTTACCGTAAGACTGCGTCCCGGATTTTTCCCGTTCGTTGAACCCGGATTCGAGCTTGATATTAAGTGCCTTATATGCGGTGGAGACGGATGCCCTTCTTGTAAGAATTCAGGATGGCTTGAATTGTGTCCTTGCGGTATGATTCATCCTAATGTATTGTTGCACGGCGGTATTAATACGGAAGAAGATCCGTTTAAATATACGGGATTTGCGTTCGGACTCGGACTTACAAGATTAGCAATGATGAAGTACGGTGTTAAAGATATTCGTGTATTTAATGAGGGCGATATTAATGCTCTTAGTCAGTTTACGAGTAAGTAGGAGGATGAAATAATGTTAGTTTCAATGAATTGGATCAAGGATTTTGTTAACCTTGACGGAGAAGATTTAGAAAAATTGATTAAGCGTTTCACCCTTTCTACGGCAGAAGTCGAGGATATATTCTACAAGGGACGTGACGTTTCCAATGTTGTTGTCGGTGAAATAATAAGTTGTGAAAATCATCCCGATTCGGATCACCTTCATGTTCTTAAGGTTGATGGCGGTGATGCGATTTATGATGTTGTCTGCGGTGCCCCCAATGCAAGAGTCGGAATTAAGACGGCTTTTGCCAAGGTAGGCGGACAGGTAGGAGATATTAAAATCAAGCCTGCCAAATTGCGCGGAGTTGAATCAAACGGAATGTGCTGCTCCGAAAAAGAGCTTGGAATTTCCGATAATCACGAAGGCATAATGGAACTTGATTTATCTTTGAAGAACGGTACCGATATCAAAGAGATATACCCCATTGATGACGTTGTGTTCGAAGTTGATAACAAGTCTTTGACCAACAGACCCGATTTGTGGGGGCATTACGGAATGGCCAGAGAGTTTGCAGCATTGACAGGTCAGAAAATCAAGGATTTGGAAGTGATGGAGAATCCTTATACAGGCGACAAGACTGTTGATGTTGAGATTAAGAATTCTGAACTTTGCTACAGATACACATCTGTAAGAGTCGAAAATATTACCAAGACACAGAGCCTGAATCAGATGAAAATCCGTTTGTACTATTGCGGAACGCGAGCAATAAATCTGTTGGCAGATTTAACGAACTATCTGATGCTTGAACTTGGTCAGCCTATGCATGCATTTGACGGAACCAAGGTCGATAAGATTGTGGTTGATACTCCTAAAAATGAATGCAAATTTACAACACTTGACGGAATAGAAAGAGATATTACAACGGATACATTGTTAATTCATAACAATGATGTTCCGGTAGCAATTGCCGGTATTATGGGCGGTTTGGATTCCGAGATTAAGGATGATACCAATTCTTTGGTTCTTGAATCTGCCAATTTTGATGGAGTGAGCGTAAGAAAGAGTGCTTCAAGAATGGCTCTTAGAACAGACGCTTCGGCCAGATACGAAAAGACTCTTGATCCCGAGATGACCATAATAGCCGTTAAGAGATTCCTGAAACTTCTGTTTGACGTTGATCCCAATGCAAAAGTTGTTTCAAAAATAACGGATTTATATCCTAAAAAATATCCGGAAATCACGGTAGACTTTGATAAGAACTTTATAGACAGATATACGGGAATCGATATATCGACAGACAGAATCAAGGATACTTTGGAAGCGTTGGGCTTTGAAACAACCCAAAACGGTGATAGCTTCGTGTGCAAGGTCCCGTCATGGAGAGCAACAAAAGACGTATCGATGAAAGCAGATATCGTAGAGGAAATTACAAGAATTTACGGTTATGACAATTTCGAAATCAAAACGACATTGTCACCGCTTCTTCCGGCTAAGACATCCAAACTTCGTATAGAAGAAAATTTCGTTAAAGACCTGTTGGTTAAGACATATGCGATGAATGAAGTACATTCGCGAATCTGGCAGGACGAAGACGAATTGAAGGATTTGGACCTTGGCGTAGAAGATAATGTTAAACTTCTCGGATTCGCCGAAAACCAGGGCGTAATGAGAAATACCATGATGCAGACACTTCTTCCTTTCGTAAACAAGAATAAGAACGTAAGACCGGCATTCGGAATTTTTGAAATAGGAAGAGTTGTTCTTGGTACCAAAGAGGATGAAACCGCAGATGAAAGAAGACATCTTGGAATAGTTCTTTATTCAAAGACAGAAACCGAGAAGAATCTTTATCTGAAAGGTGTTCAGATAGTCAATACAATAGTGGATGAATTGAAACATAAGAAAACCACTTATGAAAAGACACAGATGACGCATGCTTTCATGCATCCTAAGAATACATCCAAGATTTTGGTCAAAGGTGAACAAATCGGTATCATAAATACAATGTATCCGAAGAACCTCCAAAAGATAGCCAAGAATGCATTTGTAGTTATGATTGAAATCGATATGGATGCACTTTTGAATATAGATCAAAAGGCATTGGAATTCACCGAACCTTCCAAGTTTCCGGGAATAGATTATGATTTATCATTGGTAATACCGGAAGGACAAAGATTCGAGACAATCGAAAGATGTTGGAAGAAGGGGCGCAATAATTTGAAGGATGTATCCGTTATTGACGTATATGATAACGGTAAAGTTAAATCGGTTACGGTAAGATTCCACTTTGAGAATCCCGAACGTACACTTACATCGGAAGAAGTTCAGAGTGTAATTGATAAGACGCTTGAGAATTTAAAGAACATTAACATTGAATTGAAGGTGTAATATGGAAACTAAAAACACATGGGAAAAGTACACGGATGCCGAGCTGAAGAAAGTCGAGACATTTTCAAAAGAATACATCAATTTCTTAAATAACGGCAAAACAGAGCGCGAATGCGTTGACGAAATTGTCAACGAAGTTGAAAAGAACGGTTATTTGGAGCTGTCAAAGCTTATCAAAGAGGGTAAGAAATTAAAACCCGGAGATAAAGTGTATGCAGTCAATATGAATAAGTCTGTAGCAATGTTTCATATCGGAAAAAATACATTCAAAAGCGGTATGAACATTCTGGGGGCGCATATCGATTCTCCCAGACTCGATGTTAAACAAAATCCTCTTTACGAAGATAATGAAATAGCATATCTTGATACGCATTATTATGGCGGAATCAAGAAATATCAGTGGGTAACAATTCCCCTGGCTCTTCACGGAGTTATCATTAAAAAGGACGGAACTACTGTTGAAGTCAATATCGGAGAGGAAGATGATGATCCGGTATTCTTCGTGTCGGACCTTTTGATTCATCTGTCCCAGGAACAGCTTGAAAAGAAGGGTGCCAAGGTTGTAGAAGGCGAAGCCCTGGATATTATAGTGGGTAACAAACCTTTGATAATCAAGAGTACAACCAAAAATGCCAAGGATGAAAAGAAAAAGGATTCGGTTAAATCAAACGTTCTTGATATACTTAAAAAGACATATGATGTCGAAGAGGAGGATTTCCTTTCGGCCGAACTTGAAGTAGTGCCAGCAGGAAGGGCGCGTGAGGCAGGTTTCGACAGGTCCATGATTCTTGCATACGGTCAGGATGACAGAGTTTGTGCTTTCCCTTCGATGAAGGCTATGTTTGCAATCAAGACATGTAACAGAACATCGTGCTGCTTACTCGTTGATAAGGAAGAGATAGGTTCTGTCGGCGCAACAGGTATGCGTTCGGACTTTTTCAAAAACACCGTAGCGGAAGTTATGGATTTGTGCGGTGAATATACGGAAATTGCATTAAGAAGATGCTTAAGCGATTCATGCATGCTCTCATCGGATGTGAGCGCCGGATTTGATCCTACGTATGCATCTGCTTTCGAGAAAAAGAATTCGGCATTCCTTGGACACGGAATGGTATTTAACAAATTTACGGGTTCAAGAGGTAAATCCGGTTCCAATGATGCCAATGCAGAGTATATAGCACATATCAGAAATATATATGAAAAGGACAAAATCAATTTCCAAACCTGCGAACTTGGAAAGGTAGACCTTGGAGGTGGCGGAACCATTGCTTATATTTTGGCATTATATGACATGAATGTCATAGATGCGGGCGTTGCAGTTCTTAATATGCATGCACCTTGGGAAGCCACATCCAAAGCAGATATTTATGAAACATACAGAGGTTATGTGTCATTCTTGAAGAATGCCGCAATGTAATATGACAGAAGAATTGGGATTAAGAACTAAAGATTATTATTTCGACCTTCCCGAAGAACTGATAGCACAGGATCCTTTGGAAGACAGGGCATCATCGAAACTTCTGGTTGTTGATAAAACAACGGGTGAACTTAGACATGAGGTTTTCAGGAATATTATCGATTACCTTAATGAAGGTGACTGCCTGGTATTGAATAATACCAAGGTTATTCCCGCAAGATTGTTGGGAAACAAGGAAAACTCGGGTGCCTGCGTTGAAATTTTGCTCTTGAAGAGAATTTCGGATACCGATTGGGAATGCCTGGTTAAGCCCGGTAAGAAGTTACGTGTAGGTGACAGAGCGGTATTCGGGGACGGAAGACTTAAAGCAGAAATCGTTGATATACTTGAAGAAGGCAACAGAAAGGTAAGATTTGAATTTGAAGGTATATGGGAAGAGGTACTGGATTCTTTAGGCGAAATGCCTTTGCCGCCATATATCACGCATAAGCTTAAAGATAAAGATCGTTATCAGACTGTATATGCCAAGTATGAGGGCTCGGCGGCCGCACCAACGGCGGGGCTGCACTTTACCAAGGAATTACTTGAGAAAATCGAAAAGAAAGGTATCAATCTTGCGTACGTTACGCTGCATGTGGGACTTGGAACTTTTCGACCGGTTAAGGTTGACAATGTTTTGGAACACCATATGCATACGGAGTACTTCAGCGTTTCGAAGGAAGCGGCGGATACTATTAACCGAACCAAGGAACAAGGTAAGAGAATTATCTGTGTCGGAACAACAAGCTGCAGAACGGTGGAATCAGCAGCAAGAATCTGCCGAGGCGGCAAACTCGAAGAATGTTGTGACAATACCGATATATTTATCTATCCGGGGTATGAGTTTAAGATTATGGATTGTTTGATAACGAATTTTCATCTGCCCGAAAGTACGCTGGTAATGTTGGTATCTGCTTTGGCCAAGAGAGAAAACGTTATGCATGCTTACGAAGAAGCGATTAGGAATAAATACAGATTCTTTTCGTTCGGAGATGCGTGTTTTTTTACGGATAGAATTAACAAATAGAGAATTCAGGAGGAAACATGAAAAAGGGAAGAATATTGGCAGCAATATTGGGAAGCTGTCTTGCGGTATCAATGTGTGTAACCTCATTGGCAGACACTAAGGCCAATGCGCAAACGGAAAATCCGGCACAAAGTGATGAAGAGGTTAAGACCCCTGATTCGTCAATGCTTCTGGCCCCCGGTGCAATACCGATGGAATTGGGGTTGAGCGTTAATATAGTGAACGGAATAGGTTCGGTAGATCAGATTAATGTTCAGACCATAAACGGTGCTGATTATTTGTTCCTTCCTTCAAATGCGGATATGTCGTCACTGATGTTTAATTTCAATCCGGGTTTGGCCGTATTTATTGAAAAAGGTGATGACTTAATTCAGATATCTACTGAAACTCCGTTTGATATTACACCTTATGTTGTTAAAAAGGGAGCTGACGGAAGCAGATTTGTTAAACTTCAGGCGGCATTGCCTGACGGAAGCTTCAAAGAGTACGGTCTTACGGTTATGCAATCGGCCAACATAGCGGCTATGTATATCAAGTCAGATGATGCAGTCAAGAAAGGTTTGCATTATGTAGAATCGGTTAAAGGAAACAAGGGCTCCGGCAAGATGGATATGGTAAATGCCGATGGCAGTGTCGTTTATTCCGGAGAACTTGCCCAGATTAAAGGCCGCGGAAACTCAACCTGGGCAGCATTAAAAAAACCTTTCCAAATTAAGCTCGGAACCAAAATGGATTTATGCCAGACGGGAGATTCGGATAATGCCAATAAGACATGGGTATTGTTGGCCAATTCTTTCGATCCGACATTGATCAGAAATATGGCTGCATTTGATATTGCATCTTCAATGGGAATAATTGCACCGGATTATAAGCCTTTGGATTTGTATTACGACGGAATGTATTTGGGAACATATCTTCTTTGCGAAAAGGTAGAAACGGGAAAAGGAAGAGTCAATATCGGAGATAACGGTTTTCTGATGGAGATGGATGTTGCATACTATGCTCAGGAAGACAATTATTTCGTGGATGTTACAGGCACACCTTTTGTAATTAAGAATCCCGAGGAATGTTCGAATGAGCAGATTAAGTTCGTTACGGACTATTTCAATGCTGCTATGAGTTGTGCGCTGGCCGGAGGAAAGAATGAAGAAACAGGCGTCGGCGTATGGGATTATATAGATATGGAATCTCTTGCCAAATATTATGTATTCCAGCAACTGGTTAAAAATCCAGATGCATTTTTCAGTTCATCATATTTTTATCTGCCGACTGAGGGCAAATTGATGGCCGGCCCTGCATGGGATTTTGACTCATCATTCGGTGTTGTTGTAGAGAATAATTACAAATCGACAACCGGAATAATCAATTCCACAGGATGGATGTCAGCATTTGTCAATCTTCCCGAATTCAAGGAAGCCGTTAAGGGCATTCAGGCTAAGTGTGCTTCTCCTGCAGCAATGTCCGAGAATGCCAAGATATCTGCCTATGCCAATATGCTGTCTTCATCAAGAAAGATGAATGATGCATTGTGGAGAGGTATAGATCTTAAGTATTATTCACTGGGAACCTATGAACAAAACGTGGTTTATTTGAAGAATTTCTTAAGTGGCAGAAATTCATATCTTAATTCGCATATCGGAAGATAGAATGGTACTGTATCTTTACTTTGAAATAAGTTTTAGATAAAATGATTATTGTGGGTTGTCAAACAAATTAATGTAAAAGGGGTGTTTGATATGGAAGAAAGACGTAAAAACTTAAGAATGGAAATGCCTTCGACACTTTCGGTTAAAAGATTGGATGGCCAAAAGGCAGAAGAGGTTGATATCGAAGTAATCGATGTTTCAAAAACAGGTGTCGGATTTGCATGCACGACAGCATTGGAAATAGGTGCTGTATATGAGGCGAATCTGAGAATTTGGACACAGGAAGTACTTCATGCATTTATCGAAATAGTAAGAATCGAGAAAAAGGGTCTTACGTTTGAGTATGGGGCAATATTTATCGGAATGCCCGAAATGGATTCGGCACGAATTGAGACATATCAAACGGTAGAACAGCAATTGAAGAAATAAGTTAGATACCTGATATAAAGGAGCGGTTATGCCGCTCCTTTTTGGTGCCCGTTTGTCAAAAACTTAACGTTGTTTTTGGTTGTAAGTTTTCTGAATATTTAGTAAAATGTGTATTAGGTAACTGTGAGGGGTTACAAGTTGCCTAATAATTACTTATGGAGGGTACCCGTTATGAATGTTTATACCACAGACAAGATAAGAAATGTGGCAATTTTGGGACATGGTGGATCCGGCAAGACAGCATTGGTGGAAGCAATGGCATATTTGTCAGGACTTACATCACGTATGGGCAAGACCGAGGATGGCAATACGATTTCGGATTTTACCAAGGAAGAGATTAAAAGAAAGATTTCGATTACATCATCAATCGTTCCGATTGAATGGGAAGGTTATAAGATTAATTTGATTGATACTCCCGGATTCTTTGATTTTGAGGGAGAAGTTGAAGAGGCACTTTCGGCTGCAGGAGCGGTTATTATAGTTGTTAACGGTAAGGCAGGAGTGGAAGTCGGAACCGAAAAAGCATGGGAATTGTGCGAAAAATATAAGCTTCCCAGAATAATATATGTTTCAAATATGGATGTGGATAATGCTTCATTCCGACAGGTTCTTGAAGATATGACCGAGAAGTTCGGAAAGAAGCTTGCTCCGTTCCACTTCCCTATCAGAGAGAATGAGAAGTTTGTAGGATATGTTAATGTAGTTGCGGAATCTGCCAATAAGTGGAATGGCAAAGAAGTAGTATCATGTGATATGCCTGATTATTCCAAGCCTTATCTGGAGAAATTCAGAGATTCACTTATGGAAGCAGTTGCGGAAACTTCCGAAGAAATGATGGAAAGATATTTCGGCGGCGAAACATTCTCCGAAGCTGAAATCAGAGCAGCGTTAAGAACCAATGTATGTGATGGTTCAATAGTTCCGATGACGATGGGATCAAATACATTATGTCAGGGCGCATATGCTTTGATTGATGATGTCATTAAATATTTACCGTCACCTGAGAACAGAACGGTTGCCGGAATTAATATGAAGACCAATGAAATCTATAATGCGGATTATGATTTCTCCAAGGCCAAATCGGCATATGTATGGAAGACAATCGTTGATCCGTTTATCGGTAAGTACTCATTGATTAAAGTTAATTCCGGAGTTCTTAAGTCTGATGATGTTATCTACAATGTAGATAAAGAAATAGAAGAAAAGGTCGGCAAACTCTATGTTTTGCAGGGTAATAAACCTATTGAAGTACCTGAACTTCATGCAGGAGATATAGGAGCGTTGGCTAAACTTACAGGTGCAAGAACGGGTAATTCTTTATCTACCAAAGCCACAACAATTAAGTTTGGTAAGTGGGAAATGCCTACACCATACACCTATATGAGATATAACCCGAAAGATAAGGGTGATGTAGATAAGTTGTCACAGGCACTTCAGAAGATAAGTCATGAAGATATTACGATGAAGTACGTGAATGATGCAGAGAATCATCAGATGCTCTTATACGGAATGGGCGATCTTCATCTTGAAGTTATTGCATCCAAGCTTCTTAACGAATATAAGGTTGATATAGAGCTTACCAAACCCAAGGTTGCATTTAAAGAGACAATTAAGAAGACATCCGATGTAGAATACAAATACAAGAAACAGTCCGGAGGACATGGTCAATACGGACATGTTAAGATGAAATTTGAACCTTCGGGCGATCTTGAAAAGCCGTATGAATTTGATCAGATCGTTGTAGGAGGAGCTGTTCCTAAGAACTACTTCCCCGCAGTTGAAAAGGGTGTTCAGGAATCGGTAGCAAGAGGTCCTTTGGCTGCATATCCGGTAGTGGGTGTTAAGGCGATACTATATGATGGATCTTATCATCCGGTTGACTCTTCCGAAATGGCATTTAAGACAGCTGCAATTCAAGCATTTAAGAAAGGCTTCATGGAGGCGGGTCCTATATTGCTTGAACCTATAGAATCCCTCAAGGTTGTTGTACCTGATTCATATACAGGTGATGTTATGGGCGATCTTAACAAGAGAAGAGGAAGAGTGCTTGGTATGAATCCCTGCGGACAGGGTAAGACCTGTATTGAGGCGGAAATACCTATGATGGAGCTTTACGGATACGGAACAGACTTAAGAAGTATGACCGGAGGAAGAGGTAATTATTCTTATGAGTTCATAAGGTATGAACAGTGTCCTTCCGACATACAGGAGAAAGAAGTTGCAGCAAGAGCCGCTAAAGTTGCCGAAGGAAACGTAGAAGCATAAGGTTATATGATAATCGGGTAGGATAGTAATATCCTACTCGATTTTTTATATTCGGTATGTTAATATATATGCTGACGGCTACACAAATTTATATAAAGGAAGTGTTAAAATGGCACCTTATAATCATCATGAAATTGAAGAAAAATGGCAGAAATACTGGGAGGATAATCATACATTCAAAACGGATGTATGGGATTTTAGCAAACCCAAGTATTATGCTTTGGATATGTTTCCATATCCTTCGGGAGTAGGTCTTCATGCAGGACACCCCGAAGGCTATACGGCTACGGACATTATATCCAGAATGAAGAGAATGCAAGGCTATAATGTTTTGCATCCCATGGGATATGATTCTTTCGGTCTTCCGGCCGAACAGTATGCTGTTACAACAGGTAATCATCCGAACGGATTTACGGAGCAGAATATCAAAACATTCTCAAAACAGCTCAAAGAGCTCGGATTTGATTACGATTGGGATAAGTGCATAGCTACATCCGATCCCAAATTCTATAAGTGGACACAGTGGATATTCAAACAGTTATATCTTGACGGTTATGCCAAACTTGTGGATATGCCGGTTAACTGGTGTGAAGAACTCGGAACGGTACTTTCGAATGATGAGGTAATAGACGGAAAGTCTGAACGTGGCGGATATCCTGTTATTCGTAAGAATATGAAGCAGTGGGTTATCGACCAGGTTGCCTTCGCAGAGAAACTTTTGGATGGACTTAATGAAGTGGATTGGCCCGAATCAACCAAGGACATACAGCGCCACTGGATTGGAAGATCCGAAGGCGTTGAAGTTAAATTCCAAATTGTGGGTGGCGGAGAGTTTTCTATCTATACAACGTGTATAGAAACAATCTACGGTATTACATTTATGGTTTTGGCTCCGGACGGTCAGATTGTTAAGGATTTGATGCCCAGAATCCAAAACAAAGAAGAAGTTGAAGCATATATAGCCGAAACTCTTAAGAAAAACGATATGGACAGAACCGAACTTAATAAAACCAAGTCGGGCTGCGAACTTAAGGGAGTAACATGTATCAATCCCGTTAACGGAAAGGAAGTTGCCCTTTATATCGGTGATTTTGTATTGGCTAACTACGGTACAGGTGCTGTTATGGCAGTTCCTTCGCATGATCAAAGAGACTTTGAATATTCAATCGCACATAATATTCCGAGAATTCAGGTAATTGACGGACGCGATTGCAGTACAAGTGCCTTTGAAAAGTATGATTATCTTGGCAAGGGATGCAAACTGATTAATTCCGAAGAATTTACGGGAATGGTTGTTGAAGATGCCAAAGAAGCAATTACTCAAAAGCTTGAGAAGATGGGGGTTGCCAAGAGAACCGTTAATTACCACTTCCGTGAATGGATATTCGCACGCCAGCGTTATTGGGGCGAGCCCGTACCGGTTGTTTATACGGAAGATGGAAATATACATGTTCTTGAAGATTCCGAACTTCCTCTTATTCTTCCCGAACTTGAAGATTATAAGGGCAAGAACGGATTGGCTCCTTTGGAAAATGCTACGGAGTGGAAGCAATATGATGCTAACGGAATCAAGGGTAAGAGAGAAACATCTACAATGCCCGGTTCTGCAGGTTCTTCATGGTACTACTTCAGATATATTGACCCTGATAACGAGGAAGAATTCGCCAATCAGGAACTTATCAAGCATTGGATGCCTGTAGACCTTTATATAGGAGGTCCTGAGCATTCGGTAGGACATTTGATGTATTCAAGAATATGGAACAGATTCTTGTATGATAAGGGACTTTCACCTGTCAAAGAACCCTTCAAAAAACTTGTACACCAGGGAATGATACTTGGTGAAAACGGAATTAAGATGGGTAAGAGATTCCCGGAATTTGTTGTTAATCCTTCGGATATAGTAAGAGATTACGGTGCCGATACTTTAAGATTATACGAAATGTTTATGGGACCTTTGGAAGTTTCCAAACCGTGGAGCCCGCAGGGAGTAGAAGGCGCAAGAAGATTTATCAATAAGGTATGGAATTACTTTACAAATCCTGAAAATATCGCAGCCGGCAATGAAGAGAGCCTGAAGAAGATTTATCATCAGACGGTTAAGAAGGTTTCTTCGGATTTCGAAGAACTTGGTTTTAACACGGCAATTGCTCAAATGATGATATTTATGAATACGGTTACCAAGGGAACATGTCCTAAGGAATATGCAGAGGGCTTCATTAAAATGCTTTCATGCATAACACCTCATGTCGGTGAGGAAATATGGCAGATACTCGGACATGAAAGCACCATAGCCTATGAAGAATGGCCTACATATGATGAAGAAGCCGTTAAAGAGGATACGGTTGAAATCGGTGTTCAGGTTAACGGAAAGGTTAAGGGAACCGTTGAACTGTCTCTTGATGAAGACAAAGACAGCGCCATGAATAAAGCAAAGCAGATTGACTCTGTTAAAGCTGCAATTGATGGAAAAGCAGTTGTTAAGGAAATCTATGTTCCCGGAAAAATTGTTAATATTGTAGTCAAGTAATATGGTAGACAATAAAGCAGCGACCCTCCGTGATGAATCTGTAATCAAGAGCATCACAGAGGGTCTTGATTTAAACAATCCAACTGATATTATTAAAGTGTATAAAGAGCTTCAGTCAGGCATGTATTTTTTTGAGTCTCAAACAGGAAGAGATTTCGATGATGAGATATATGAAAAATATCAGGAAGTGGTGAAAGGTCAAATTTCTTCCGCCAATGCGAAAGCCGAAAAGCCTTCAAAAAGTAAAAAACCGGTCAAATCCGCCAAACCGGTTGGAACTGTTTTAAAGTCGGAGAAGGAGAGCAGGAAGGTTAAAACTTCTTTAAATGACGGCTCTTTGGATAAACTTGTTGAATTGGAATTGAAGAAAAGAGAAAAAAGAAGAAAAATCCTTCTTTTTTTAGCTTCTTTGATAGCAATCGGTTCATTGGGATATTTTGCATTTTACTATTTCATGAGTTCAAGAACCACATCCGATTATGAGGAACTGGCCGAATTGAAAAAAGCCAGATCTTTGGGCGGGGCCCTAACCCAGGAAGAGTATAAGGTTAATTTGACCGATCAGAGTCTTCCGGGAGTATTGCCCGAATATCAATTGCTTTTTGAAAAGAACAAGAAGCTGATAGGATGGTTGACGATTGAGGGGACTAAAATAGACTATCCTGTAATGCAGACCGTTGATAATGAATACTATCTTAATCATAATTTCGATCAGCAGAAGGATAATAACGGTTCTTTGTTCTTGGATTGCGGTTGCAGTGCATATCCAAGATCAACCAATATGATAATTTACGGACATCATATGAAATCGGGTAATATGTTCGGCAATCTTCAGAAGTTCGCCAAGGAATCATATTGGAAGGAGCATCAATATATAATTTTTGATACGATATATGAGCATGCAACATATCAGGTTATGTATGCATTCTATTCAAAGGTTTATGACAACGATGAATTGGTTTTCAAATACTATCAGTTTATTGATGCCAATTCGCCTAAAGAATTCGATTATTACATGGGCGAAATGAAAGAGTTGAGCTTGTATGACACAGGCGTTACGGCTAAGTATGGGGATACGTTATTAACGCTTTCAACGTGTGATCATTCTCAAACGGACGGCAGATTTGCTGTTGTTGCTAAACGAATCAGTTAGGGATAAGGGAGGTATTTTATGCAATTGGGTATGAATAAGGGGTTGGAGAACCGCGAAAAGGTTAAGAGTTACAAAAATTTCAATGTGGCGGTATATATGCCTGTTCAAGAGGTGCTGTACTTTTTGGAGAATAGGGAATCTGCCGAAAAGATGCTTGGACACCTTACGGATAATGTCAAAATAGGAAGAGTATATATTGAGAATTATAGATCTCAAGTCTTTGCCACCAAGGAACAGCTTGTAGAGGCGAAGAAATTGTTCGAAGCTAAGGGTATTGCATGTTCTGGCGGAATTACAACATGTGATGATGATTCGAGAAGGGGATTTGCATCGTTATGCTATTCAAATCCTACTCATAGAAATATTATTGAAAGCTCAATTCAGGATTTGGCAGAAGTGTTTGATGAGATTATATTTGACGACTTCTATTTCTTAAACTGCCGCTGCGAGGACTGTATTAAGGCTAAAGGTACAAGAACGTGGTCACAGTTTAGATTGGATCAAAAGAGGGAAGTTACCGAAAACCTTGTGATGAAGGTGGCTCATAAAGCTAATCCCGAGTGCAATGTTATTGTTAAATTCCCGCAATGGTATGAAGCATTTAACGAAACCGGATATGATTTGAAAACAGATCCGGAGCTTTTTGATTCGATATATACGGGAACCGAAACAAGAAATCCCGATTATTCGCAGCAACATCTTCCGAAATATCTAAGCTATTTTATCATGAGATATTTTGAGAGCGCTGCCAAAACAAGAAATCTCGGAGGATGGTTTGATCCTTTTGAATGTAATTACAATTTGTCATCATATTTGGAACAAGGATACCTTACCTTGTTTGGCAAAGCTAAAGAAGTAACCCTGTTTTGCATGGGAGCGTTGGTTCAGGATTCAAGTTTTAGATTATTTGCACCGGCTGTGGGAGAGATGTTTGAAGAACTTGATTCGTATTTGGATAAGCTCGGTAATCCTGTAGGTGTGAGCGCATACAGACCGCATAACGGCAGAGGCGAAGATAATATTCACAGCTATCTTGGAATGTGCGGAATACCTTTCGAACCTACATTGGATTATGATTATGAGGCCAAATCGGTATTTTTGTCAGAAGGCGCTTCGTATGACGAAGAAATAATCGACAAGATGAAGAAGTCCTTAAAAAACGGTGCGGATGTTATCGTTACTTCCGGATTCTTGAGAAGAATGGGTGACAAATTTGAAGAATTTGCCAATGTAAAGTATTCATCAAGAAAGGCATTGGTTAAGGATTATGCGGACAGTAAGGATCACGGGCTGAGCATAAGCGGTAAATATGCTGCAGACGAGAGTATTATTATTCCGCAAATCGACTTTAATACCAACGATGTTTGGGAACTTGCGGCTGCATACGGAACCGGTAATAATTTCCCCATAGCTTTAAGATGGTGCTATGACAAGGGCCGTGTCTGCGTTATCACAATACCGGACAATATGGGAGATCTTTATCATTATCCGGTGAGAATACTGAATGTAATAAGAGGATTGTTTGAAAACAGCATGGATATTTCGGTATCCGCACCTGCTAAGGTTCAACTGTTTGCATATGATAATGATGTTGCTATCATTCGTTCGGATTTGGAATACTCTGAAAACGTTACGTTGAATCTTCCTCAGAATGTTGTCGGAGCCAAAGACATGGTTTCGGGCAGGATGTATAAAGCAGTTGCTTCAAGAATAACCATCAATATGGCACCCGGAGTTAATTACGTACTCAAATTCGCACGCTAATGGATTTTGATACCTTAAGAATTATTTTGAACATAATTTCATATTTGGGAATCGGATTTTCGTTCGGTTTTATGATATTTGCAATTATAAGCCCGCAGCACAGGGATATTTTGGGTAAATCCTTTATATGCCTTGTGTTGTCGGTGCTTACTTTTGCTGTTATGAATTTTAATTTGATTTTTGGGGTAAAGA
The DNA here is from genome assembly GCA_045640525.1 of Lachnospiraceae bacterium. Taxonomy (GTDB): domain Bacteria; phylum Bacillota; class Clostridia; order Lachnospirales; family Lachnospiraceae; genus JAILLW01. Next base: position 21,511 of record JAZUFE010000029.1, read on the forward strand.
TAAATATACCGAAAGAAATTTCGGGTAATCAGACCCAGGAATACATGGTCAAGGCTTTTGAGGATAACGAACACATCAAGGATGTTATTTATAATACGGATGGTTCGGTGACCTTGGTAATGGGAGTTCTTGACAGATATTTGATTCTCCATTCGCTTAGACAAAGCTTTGACGAAGAACTTGAAAAGTTGCTGAACAATAAGGAATTGAAGATTTACAATATCGAACATAATGATGATTTTACGGAGTTTAACATCAGCATAATAAGAAAAGATGTAGCTTTGGAAGATCAATTGATGGCGGTAGGTTATTTTATGTACGGTGAGGTCTTTAACATTGTTAAAGGACTTGAATCCGACAGTATAAATATTAAGGTTACGTATACGAGTGCACTAAATGACAGCGTCATAGGTGAATTTGAATCGAATCCGCCCAAGCAGGATTCATCGGTTGAGACATCTGAGAATTAATTCAACACCACAATATCTTGTAATTACCCCTTGAAATTCAAACAAAATATAGTAAAATATAGATTGTATGAGTGTAAAAAGGGGTTATTCTGCGAATTTTCGCGAAAAACCCTTAAGAAATGCATATATTTTTTCGATATTAATATTGATATGCCGTTAGAGTATAGTACGGCACAGAGGGGTTCAAAATGGACAATTCCGAGAACAGAAGAATTTTGACAACGCAGCAAATCAGAGCCATGGAAGCTGAGAAGGCTGCCAAAGAGGCCGAAATGAATAAGAAAAAGGCTAAAGTCGAAGATAAGAAAAAAACTTCGACTAAGAAGAGTGCAGATTCTCCGAAACCTAAAAGACATATGAAAAAGCAGGCCAGAAGAACAATTGCCGGGGTTATTATGGCTTCAGCCATTGTTGTTGCCGCACTGCCTGTCAAAGAGATAGAAGCTTCAAACACGAAGATTAACGAAAATGCCGATACGAGAACTGCAACATTGGATTATGATGCTGCATCGGCAGCAAGTCCCGATATAGATTTCCCGGGCTTTACAAGCCTTGACCCTTCGGGACAAACTACAAGTACTTCATATGTGGTAAGACAGCTTTCGGACGGAACATGGTCTTGGGACTGGCAGTTTAAGTATTATGTGGCTACGGTTGCAGGAAGCGATGGATCTTCAACAGGTGCCATTATCTCCGAATATAATTCTACATATCCCGAAGTTGCAATTACTCTTAACAATCATGCATATACAGACTATTTTACTTATACTACGGATCAATTCAGCGCTTTTTATTCTACAGGAAAGGGTTCGGAAACCCATACCGTAACTTATGAAGAATGGCTTGACAAGAAAAGCGGTTCTTCGGCACCGAATGTAGATTGGTTTGTTAAATATAACAAAGAAAACTATGATATTTTTGCACAGGCTTGTCAGGAATATTATGATGCCAAGAATCAGTATGATATAGATTTGGTTAACTACAATAATGAGCATGCGGCCTGGGTTACGGATCACAGTAACTGGCAGACCAAAAAGGATGCATATGATGCATGGGTTGCCGCAGGTTCGGATCCGGCGACCAAACCCGAAGAACCGGGTGATGAACCTCAGGAGCCTCAGCCTCCGACAGAGCCGGTTAAGCCTTCTGCCATCAATTGCGTACCTGCTACTGATTTTGACAATGACAAGAAGTGTACTTTTATTTGTGATATTCTCCATGAAGAAGGAACACTGCACGGTAGCGGATATAAGCTTATTTCCGTAGCGGATAATGTAACGGATCCGACATCTCCGGTTACCAAGTTCATATATATGGCCCAGGGAGGAATACCTGACGGTGATGCTACGAATGACCCCAAGGGTTTTTTGGTTCACGAGTTGTCGAAATCGATTTTGGGTATCGCATCATGTACCTATGATGCGGAAGGAAATCCCAGCGGTTCGTTTGCAAATATTAGTAACGTTAAGACATTAACGCTTCCGGAAGAAATTAAATATATCGGAAACGGAGCTTTCCAGAATTCCTTCATTGAATCTGTTACTTTCACAAATGTTCGTGATGTCGGTAACCGAGCATTCAAAGATTGCGGACAACTGTCACAGGTTACGCTTGATAACGCAACAACCGGCATAGGTAAAGAGGCATTCTATAACTGTGACAAATTAACAAGAGTTGATTTTACGGAGAACATGGGAACCGTAGGTTTCGGTGCATTCGCAGACTGTGCCAAACTGTCAACAGTTGATATGAATCCCATCACGGCCAATTGTGATATTGCTCCGTACGCTTTCTATGATGATTATATGCTGTCAAGCTTCGATATGGGCGAATCTTCAGGTGTTAAAAATATCGGAGAAGCAGCGTTTGCGGTTTCTTCCGTACCTTCGGGCGGATGGACAGATGTGGTTTTGCCGTCACAGATTACCGGTGCACCGAATAATGAATTGGGTGATTTGCTGTTTGCGGGAAGAAACAACATTAAGTCTGTTGAATTCCCCAAGAACTATGCTAACGGTACCACTGCGATTGAGATACCTTCAAGTATGTTTAAGGGATGTACTAACCTTGAGAAGGTTAACTTCAATATGGGACAGGGAAGCACGATTAATTCTTATGCCAACTTTAAGAAGGATGGTTCGGGCTTTACATACAATGATTTATTCAGAGATGTTATTAATCCCGAATTCAAGGTTTACGGCCCCGAATTCAATACATCGGGAGAAAAGGCATATCCTCGTCAGTCAACATGGCAGGCCTTTACTTCCGTGTCTGACTATGTACCTTATGTTTATGTAGATGCTTCGGGAGTGGAGTGCTACGAAGTATCGGATGGTACGTACCTTCTGCAGATTGATGATAACGGTACATTGACAAGCTGTGAACTTGTTAATCCGTCCATAACGGAAATAGATTTGGTTATTCCTCAGTATGTTGGAAATACCAAGGTTGTAAGCATTGCTACAGACTGCTTCTCGGATAATGTCAAAGAGAAGATTAGGAGTATTACCGTAGAAGACGGAGGCCTTGAGAATCTTCAGGCAGGCGTATTTAAAGGACTGCCGATACTTAAATGGATAGATATAGGAGATTCGGTTAAAGCCATAGGAGATAACTGCTTCGCAGACTGCCCTAAGCTTGAAGAAGCTTCAATAGGCTCGGGTGTGGCTTCTATCGGTAAGGAAGCTTTCACCAATTGTCCCAACTTCACGGATGCGTATTTTGATACACCGTCGGTAGGATATGAAAACTTCACAATAGGTACGGATGCGTTCAAGACGGATTCAGGTAAGCTTACATTCCACGGGGATATAGTTAAAGGCTATGCACCGTTTGACTTTGCGGTTGGTAAAGATACGGGTGTGATTGACAACCAGGGTGGCAGAATCTGCTACAAGAGTCAGTCGCCTACATTCCTTACCTGTATGTATGACAATAAGACAGGCGAGGTAGTCTTGCTTGATTATCCAAGATATACGGAATTGGATGATGTCCACAAAGATTATTGCGAAGATCGAGAAAAGGAATTAACCAAGAAGTATACTGCAGATACCAATCTTAATAAAAACGCTCAGGATGACTTCTACAGACTGTGGGTTGAAGAAATAGATGCTGACGGAAACCTTAAGCCTACGGCACAGACTTTGTACGAAGATAATCAGTACGGACCGTTTGTTTCGGATGAGTCATATGAAAGATTTATTAAAGAATACTATCCGTATGACGATACCGATACAACGAATCCAAACAACAGATTCTATACAAATCCTACGACGGTTAATACTGCACTTGCACCTGACGGATATTGGGAACAGTATAATTACAGCATTATCGATAACTACGAAAAACCCGGACAAGGTGACTGGAATTCTCCTACCAACGAAGAATTGGCATGGATAGGAAGCTGTATTAACCTTGATATTCCCGAAGGTATTACATCTTTGGACGCATACGGTTTCTTTGATGCGGTTGAAAACAGTAAGAACCTTAATAAGTACTTCCTTGGCTCATCTACTCTTAAGATTTCGCATGACGATCATAGCGATGAGGCCGTACCCGGTGTATTAAGCGGTAAATATCAGGATTATTTGGATACAACTTCCGAAGAAGCTAAAAAGTATGAAACCAAGATTAAGGGTAATGACCGTGTTGAGACAATTACTCTTCATGATATTAAATCGCTTCCGGATTATTGCTTTGACAGCTGTGAAAGACTTACAACGATAACCTTGGGTGATGATTTGTCCGAAATGGGAGTATCACCTTTCAGAGGTTGTGCAAATCTTGAAATAATTAACGGTAACGATTATTTCGCTGCCGAAAATAAGATAATTTATACGGCACTTCCGGATGGTACTTATTCGATTAAGGAATGTATGCCGTCAAGAGGTAACAATTCTGATTCCAAGATTTCACCCGCCACCGATCCTTTGATTGCCCAGGTCAGCGAAATCGAAAAGGGAGCTTTTGAAGACTGTGACAAAGTGGTTGTCGTAGACCTTGAAAAAGCGGATAAATTGCAGATTGTTACTGAAGATGCATTTAATGATTGTGATAATTTGCAGACAGTATATTTACCTTCATCGGTTAACCGTATTGAGGCAAGAGCTTTCGGTAAGAACGATCCTATTACCGTTCAGATACCGGGTATTGAGGTGGATATAGATACATCTGCATTTGAACATACGCCTACCAATACCATTAAGACCTATGAAGACTCTGCGGCATTGGATTATGCGAAGTACTATAAGATGAATTGGGAGATAATTTCCAACAGATATAAGGTTCAGTTCGTGGATTCCGACGGTACGGAGATTCTGACTTATAAAGATGTACTTGAAGGAACAGCGGTTGACGAACCGAGCCCTGCACCTACCAAGAAGGATTATACCTTTGTAGGATGGAGTGATGACGGATATAAGAAGGTATTGAAGGATGTATATACCATTGCTCAGTGGCATCCGAATTCATCCAACAGACATGTCATTACATTCTATGATGAAGATATGAAGACGGTTCTTTATACTCAGGAATGTGACGACGGAAAGGGCGTTGTACCTCCGCAGGCACCTGTCAAGGAAGGTAAGACATTTAAGGCATGGGTTCCCAATACATTTACTACCGGTGTAACTAAGGATATGGAAGTAGTTGCGGTTTATGAATCGGGAACCAAACCGAGTCCTACCAAAGCACCGGGCCCCGATCCTACATCAAAACCGGGAGCAACTCCTACACCTACACCTAAGTCAGGTGAAGAAGGTAAGGCTAAGACATATACTGTATCCGTATCGGGCGGTTCCGGTTCCGGAAGTTATCCTGCGGGTCAGGTTGTAGCTATTACAGCTTATGATATGGGTACGGGACAGAATTTTGACAGATGGACGACTTCAACTGCCGGAGTGGCATTTGCGGGTCCCGAATCACCGTCGACATTCTTCGTAATGCCTGCTTCTAACGTTGCAATTACGGCTACGTACAAGACAGGCGGCAGCAATGGCAACGGAGGAAGTAACGGAGGAAGCAATAATAACGGCGGCAATAATGGAGGTAACGGAAACAACGGAAATTCATCAAATAACTCAGGCAGTGGAACTACCGTACAGGTAACCAAGGGAGGAATTTCCAATACAGGTGTTGCAGGTGCAACGGTTTCGGGATCTACGGATAATTTCGTAGTTAAGGTAACCGATGACCAGACAGCTTCCGATTTGGCATTGACAGCTTTACAGAACAGATTCGGTGATATCAGCAGACTTAAATATTTACCGATGGATATATCTTTGTACGATTCAACGGGAACGATTAAGATTGCGGACACTACGGGAATTTCGGTTAATCTGACATTACCGTTGCCGGATGAATTGGCTCCGTATGCAGGAAACAACAGGATTGCATCTTGCGAAGGCGGCAGCCTCGAAGATTTGAATTCAAGATTCACTACGGTTGACGGGGTACCTTGTATAAGCTTTACGGCATCACACTTCAGTCCTTATGTGATTTATGTGGATACGGCTAATCTTACTGAAGCAACGATAGATGTTACTCCTAAAACAGGTGATCCTATTCACCCGAAGTGGTTCCTTGCAATAGGTTTGGCTTGCGTTTCGGTAATTTTGTTCTTTAAGAGAGATAAGAGAGGAACACCAAAGGCAGTATAGATATGACTAAGACGAAGAAGTTTTTGCGTACACTGGGAGTATTGCTTCTGGTAACTGCATTAGTGGTTTCTTTGATACCTGTATCAGGTGTGGAGGCTGAATCCTCCACATCTGATTTTGAAATACAGGGATCAACATTGTACAAATATTCAGGCACAGCGGAAGTTGTGTCTATTCCTGATGAAGTTCGCACCATAGGCGAAGAAGCCTTCGCAGGCAACGGCAATATCGTTAAGGTTAAGATTAACGATAAGTGTAAGCAAATTGATTACGGTGCATTTGCCAATTGTGTGGGACTAAGAACGGTAGAAATCGGCAATGGAGTTGAGAGTATTGATTCTGCCGCATTTTCAAATAATAAAAGTCTGAAAAATGTTTCACTCGGAGATTCGGTTAAAAATATAGGTAGCGGAGCATTTGCCGGCGATCCTGTTTTGACCAATCTTACGGTCAGTGAGAATAATCCCCATCTGCTTATTAAAGATAATGTTTTATACGATGATGAATTGAAGACACTTATATGTATGTTGCCTTCTTATCAAAACGGAATATATGAAACACCGAGTTCGCTGACTGAAATTGAAGGATATGCATTTTGGGGAAATACATCTATTAAGAATGTTACACTCAACGGAAACCTTTATGCGGTACCTGAGTATGCATTTTCAAACTGTTCGAATCTAAAGGAAGTGCGAATACCGCTTCCGGTTCAATCCATCGATTCCAAAGCGTTTGAAGATTGTGTGAATTTGAGTCTGGTGACGATTCCGGATTCTGTTTCTTATATTGCCGATAATGCATTTGACGGTTGTCCTAAACTTACGGTTAATGCAACGCCGGGGTCATATGCCGATACGTTCAGCAAAAATCTTAAAAAGAGTGAAGTTGAAGAAATCGAATACGAAGATGTTAAAGAATCTGCAGTTGTTTCGGAAGAAACAGTGAACAAGTATCCGCTTCCGGAGAAATTTGACGGACTTGATATCGAAGTCGTTGAAGGAACCCCGGGTCCGGCTTTGCCGACAGCTGACCCGAAGAAAGAAGCCAAGTACCAAACGGGAGTTATTAACGGATATGATGTAATTGAATTAAAACCTGATAATTCATCAAATCAGCCAACAGGCAAAGTACTCGGATCATCTCCGATTGTATCTGGACATGCACTTGTGTTTATTGATAATAAATCCAAGGTAATAAGCGGCGCGGAAACTCCGGGGGTCGATTTGAGTATTTCCGATAATGAACCCGTGGAAAATGTTGAGACCGATTCTGAGCCGGATGACGACAATGAGAACGTCGAAAGCGTTGAAAATAGCGATACATCACCCGAAACGGAAGGCGAAGAAGAGGCCAAAACGGTTAAGGATGTATTGAGTTCGAATGCTTCCAAGGGAATCGATTTCCCTAAATTTACGATTGTCGGTGACAAGATAGCTTCTCAAAGCTATTACATGGATGATACGTTGGAAAATTTTGAATTTCCGGAAGACATTAAAACCATAGGTGATTTCGCTTTCGCAAGAAGTTCAATCACGTCGGCAAATATTCCCGAAGGGATTACGGACATAGGTTACGGAGCATTTTATCATTGTGACAATCTAAGCGATGTGAATATACCGTCTACCGTAACAAGTATAGGCGCATATGCATTCGAAAACACACCGTTTGTTGATAATTGTAACGATGCATTTGTAATAGTCGGAGATGGTGTTTTGATAGCATATAAGGGTAAAGATTCGGTTGTTACCATACCTGAAGGTGTCAGACTGATAGCGGATGCGGCTTTTAAGGACAATCAGGGAATTTCGGCAGTTAACTTTGCAACCACTACCCGGATTGTCGGTGAGGATGCTTTTAACGGTTGCACCAATTTGCGTACAGTTAACAGAACCGAATTAATAACGGATATAGGGGCCAATGCTTTTAAAAATACCAAGCTCAGTTCTGTCGTTATAGGGCCGAATGTTAAAAGTATAGGTTTGGGCGCTTTTGATTTACAGGGCGGAACGGATACCGTGATTTTCGAAGGCACTGAATTGCCGACTGTTACACAAGGTACGAGCGCATCGCGTTTAGCCAATGTCAATGACAGAACATATGCTTTCGGTGATATGAAAAATGCAATTGTACAAGACGGTGTTAATAACTTACAGGGAACTGTTCTGGAACCCGGAGCATACGGATTTAAAGGATTGGTTCAAAACAGTGTTGGCAATATAGTTTCAGATAATACATCCGGTGTGACCAGATATGATTCGGCGGGAATTAACGTGGATTGTAACAGCGCCATGATTGATGCTACTCAGGTGTCGGCAACTATGGCAGGGGATGATGGAACTTATATACTTCATATTACCGATTCTCAAAATGCCAAAGAAGATATTAACAAAGCATATGGTGATTTATATGGTGGTAAATCGCCCGATAATTTAATAGGAATCGATATATCTTTGTATGATGACAGCAATCAGGTAATGCTTAAGAAGCTTGGTAAACAGTATGTGACGGTTAATATGGCCATACCGGCAAATATCAACAAAGACAATATGCATGTAGTGGCACTTGACGAAGACGGACAGCTTGAAGCGGTGGAATTTACCGTGTCGGAGGATGGGGAGTCAATTATGATGAAATGCAAACATTTTTCACCATACGGATTCTATAATTCCGACTTGTCGAATTCTTCAGTGGAGAAAACAGGAGACCGGGTCAAGGATAATACACCAGATACGGGAGATGATTCAATTCATCCCAAGTGGTTTTTGGTAGTAGGCTGTATATTTGCAGCCCTGGCGTTGTTCCTGGTTACCATGAAAAAGGAAGAAGCAAATTAAAGTTTGGACTCAAATCAGTTTGTTTTACTGATTTGAGTCCATTCACGTTTTAGAAGTGCAATGTGCTTAAAGAATCTCAACGTTTAGTTTGCAGGAACTGTTACTATATTAGTGTTGACATGAATTGCATAATTGTATACAATTATACAGAATTAACAAAGGAGGCATATTATGGCTAAAATTAGTGATTATTTTGCTGACCGACCGGTCACGATGAATGAAAAGAATAACCTTCTGTCTATAGAAGAACATATGTATATTTTGGATGATGTTAAGAAACCCAATGCGTTCAGAAACATGTTTCCGTATTCTGAAGTTCCCAAAATACCTTTTAATGACAGAATAGTTCCGCATGATATGCCAAGAGATATATGGATAACCGATACAACATTCAGAGACGGTCAACAATCAAGAGCACCGTATACAACGGAACAGATTGTCACAATTTACGATTATTTGCATAAATTGGGCGGCCCTAAAGGAATGATCAGAGCATCCGAATTTTTCCTTTATTCCAAGAAGGACAGAGATGCTGTTGTTAAGTGCATGGAAAGAGGTTACAAATTCCCGGAAGTAACATCTTGGATCAGAGCATCAAAAGAAGACTTTAAGCTTGTTAAGGAATTGGGAATGAAGGAAACCGGTATCCTGGTTTCCTGCTCGGATTACCATATCTTTATGAAATTGAAGATGACAAGAAAAGAGGCTATGGAACACTATCTTAGCGTTGTCAAGGACTGCCTTGATGAAGGCATAGCTGTAAGATGTCATTTGGAAGATATTACAAGAGCGGATATTTACGGTTATGTTGTACCTTTTTGTCTTGAATTGATGAAACTGATGGAAGAATACAAAATACCGATTAAAGTACGTGCCTGCGATACGATGGGATACGGAGTTAACTACCCCGGTGCAGTTATACCGCGTTCTGTTCCCGGTATTATATACGCACTTAAGACTCATGCAGGTGTACCTTCGGAGATGATAGAGTGGCACGGTCATAATGACTTTTATAAGGCAGTTGTCAATTCGACGGCGGCATGGTTATACGGATGCTGCGGAGTTAATACATCATTGTTCGGTATCGGCGAGCGAACCGGTAATACACCGTTGGAGGCTATGGTCTTTGAATATGCCCAGCTTAAGGGTGATTTGAACGGAATGGATACGAAGGTAATAACGGAACTTGCCGAGTATTACGAAAAGGAAATAGGCTATCAGATTCCTCCACGTACACCGTTTGTAGGAAAGAATTTCAATGTAACCCGTGCAGGTATTCATGCGGATGGATTGCTTAAGAACGAAGAAATCTATAACATTTTCGATACGGAGAAGTTCTTAAGCAGACCTGCATTGTGTGCGGTATCAAATACATCAGGTTTGGCCGGTATTGCACATTGGATGAATACATATCTTAAACTTAAAGGTGATGACCAGTTCTCTAAGAATTCGGAACTTGTTCAGGAACTTAAGAAATGGGTAGATAATCAATATGATGACGGTCGTGTCACTGTATTGACGGATAATGAGTTGTTAACGCAGATTAAGATAGTTGCTGATGATTTAGGAGTTGTTGTTAAAGGAGTTAACGATAAATAATGACTGCAAATAACTATGAGGGCAAAAATGAAGGCGCTGACGGCTACTCATTAAGAGGTCGTGTCTTTCATAAACTTCGTGAAGATATTCTTAACGGAAAATATAAAGAGAATGAAGAACTTAAAGAAGTTGCGATAGGTAATGAATTGGGAGTCTCAAGAACTCCGGTACGTGAAGCTTTCAGACAACTGGAGCTTGAAGGTCTTATTACCATAATTCCGAATAAGGGAGCATATGTGACCGGAATAAGTCCCAAGGATGTTCATGATATTTATATGATCAGGTCGTCTTTGGAGGGCATGTGTGCACGTTTGGCTTGTGAGTACATTACAGATGCGCAGCTGGAAGAAATGGAAGAAAATGTATACCTTGCACAGTTTCATGCATCTAAAGGACATATGGACCAGATGGCGGAACTTGATAACAGATTCCATCATATTCTTTATGAGGCTTGTGATTCCAAGATGCTTCAAAATTTACTGCAAGATTATCATCAATACGTAATAAGAATCAGGAAGAAGACTCTGACGACATCGAGAGGTGTGGCTTCCAACGAAGAACATAAAAACATTATGGAAGCAATTAAACTTCGTGACGGCAAGGAAGCTGAGCGCTTGGCCAATCAGCATATTATTAATGCGTATGAAAACATTAAGTTAAGTATAGGAGAAATGTAATGTCTAAAATTGTAATGAAAACCCCGATAGTAGAGATGGATGGAGATGAGATGACGCGAATTCTTTGGCAGATGATCAAAGATGAATTGCTGACTCCCTATATTGATTTAAAAACAGAATACTATGATTTGGGACTTAAGAACAGAAATGAAACGAACGATCAGGTAACGGTGGATTCTGCCAATGCCACCCTCAAATACGGTGTTGCGGTTAAATGTGCAACCATTACTCCCAATCAGGCCAGAATGAGTGAATATAATCTTAAGGAAATGTGGAAGAGTCCCAACGGTACAATCAGGGCAATTCTTGACGGAACTGTTTTCAGAGCTCCTATTTTGGTTAAGGGCATTGTACCGTATGTGGCCAATTGGACCAAACCTATTACTATAGCAAGACATGCGTACGGTGATGTATATAAGAATGTTGAAATTAAGGTTCCCGGTAAAGGAAAAGCAGAACTTGTATTTACGGGAGAAGACGGAACGGAAATTCGTGAAACAATACATAATTTTGACGCAGAAGGTATTATACAGGGAATTCACAATACCAAAAAGTCCATCTCAAGTTTCGCAAGAGCGTGCTTTGGCTATGCCATTGATACCAAACAGGATTTGTGGTTCTCTTCCAAAGACACTATTTCCAAAAAGTACGATCATACATTTAAGGATATTTTTCAGGAAATATATGAAAATGAATATAAGGCCAAATTTGAAGAATTGGGTATAACATATTTTTACACCCTGATAGACGATGCCGTTGCAAGAGTTATTCGCTCAAACGGAGGCTTCATATGGGCCTGCAAGAATTATGACGGAGATGTCATGTCGGATATGGTTGCTACGGCATACGGCGATCTTTCGATGATGACCTCTGTTTTGGTAAGCCCCTCAGGTGTGTATGAGTATGAAGCAGCTCACGGAACGGTTCAAAGACATTATTACAAACATCTTGCCGGCGAAGAGACTTCAACCAATTCGATAGCTACTATCTTTGCATGGACAGGTGCACTTAGAAAAAGAGGCGAACTTGATGGCATTACGGAATTGGTCAGATTCGCGGATACACTTGAAAAGGCATGTATTAAGACTGTTGAAGACGGTAAAATGACGAAGTCATTATCTTTGATAAGTACTTGCAAGAACCCGACGGTTCTTAACAGCATTGACTTTATTAAGGCTATAAGGGAAACTTTTGATACACTTTACTAAGCGATAAGGAGGGTGCATGGAAACTCCCGAGGTTCATTATTCTGATTTGAATGTTAAGAAAAAATCTCATATCGGACTGATTATAGGTATATTATCTGCATTGATTGTTTTGGCAGGCGGATTTATTGCGCTGTGGTTATTGGTACTGTCGCCCAAAGCGAAGATTACCAAAGCAATGGAAGAGAATGATATACCTGCGATAATCGAGAATTACGATAAGATTTCGGACGAAGAGTTAAGTAAAGATATACGAAATTTCGTTTTGAAATACGCCAGAGGTGAAAAGAATAAATTCGAAAAAAAGGAAATCGAGTATGATGAACTTGAAGAAGAACTGAAACCTTTGAAAAAGTCTGTGCTAAAGGGGAACGACAAACTTGATGAAATTTTGGACGAAGCATCCGAGCTGAATGATTCAAGAGTCAGTTTCGATACGGCCAAACTTGCCATGGAAAGCGAAGACTACGTAACGGCTAAAGATTTTTTTGAAAAGGTTTCAAAAAATGATAAGGATAATTACGAAGAAGCACAAAGACTTATTGAAGAGTGCAATAAGATGATGCTGCCGGATATTTCCGGAAAGTGGTGTGCTAAGATTGATGTTTCAAATTTGGTTATGCAATCGGCAGGATTCGACATTTCTACGGATGATAAATTGTATGTTAAGATTATCATGGAATTAAATGAAGACGGCACAGGGGAATTGAGCCTGGATGCTGATGCGTTTTTGGAGGATTTGAAACCTTTTGCAATTAAAATAGTTAATGAGATATTGGAAAAGGAATGCAAGGACAGAGGTTTTCCTGCAGATTATGTCGATCAATTGATTCAAATGCTATACGGAAAATCCAAAGACGAGTATGTTAAGGAATACATTGACGAATATCTGAATGAAAATCCTGAGGTTGCGCTGATTAAGAATGCAAGACAGGCAATAGAATCTTATGAAGTCATATCCGACAGTGAGATAAAGGTAAATTCCGTCGGCATGAGTGATACTGTCACATACTCCTTGACGGATGACAATACATTGACAATATCCGAAATGGGAGCTTCATCAATAGCATTAACGGCTACGATGGGAATCGATATTTTGCCAATTGAATTTAAAAGACAGTAAATGGGAAGAGCTAAGAAAGCTCTTCCCATTTTTCATATAAATCATCCAACTCGATTTGATATTTGTTCATTTCTTCGGTTATTTCCTGAAGCTTGACGGAAGATGTCGCAATTGAAGGATTTGACATCTTTTCTTCACATTCTTTGATTTTGTTCTCCAATACATCAATTCGTTCTTCGCACTTTTTAAGTTCGTTTTCTTTCTTCCTTAATGCGGCCTGAAGTTCTTTTTGCGCCTTATAGTCCTCGGCGCCTCCGGAAGATGTGACAGGCGCTTTGGATGATGCATTGTTAACTACCTTTAAGGTTGAGTTGGCGGCAGAATCTTGTGCAACCTGTTTCTTCTCCAAATAGTAATCATAGTTGCCCAGGTAATGATATATTTTCCTGTCACATAATTCGATGATTCTTGAAGCTGTTCTGTTAATGAAGTATCTGTCATGACTTACATAAAGAACGGTTCCTTCAAAGGAATTAAGAGCATCCTCAAGAATTTCTTTCGAAGTTATATCCAAGTGGTTGGTAGGTTCGTCCAAAATCAGGAAATTGTTCTTTCCAAGCATGAGTTTAGCCAATGAAACACGACCCTTTTCCCCGCCGGACAAATTCTTAATAGTATTGAATACATCATCGTTGGTGAACAAGAATGCAGCCAGGGTATTTCGAACCTGCGTATTGTTCATATATGGATATTCATCCTGTAATTCATCAAAGAGGGTTTTGTCTTCATGAAGGACCTGGTGCTCCTGATCATAATATCCGATGTCGACATTAGTACCCAAAACTATTTCACCGGATGAAGCTGCCAACAGATTATTGATTATTTTCAAAATGGTTGTTTTACCGGTTCCGTTATCACCTATTATCGCAACGTGTTCACCACGCTTAATATCAAAATTAATACTTTCAAACAGTACATTAGAACCAAAATGCATGGAAAGATTATGAACATCCAATACGTCATTACCCGAAACGCGGTCGGGAAGCAGAGCAATATTCATTGCCGAATTTAATTCTGCGGGTTTTTCCAATCTTGTTATTTTATTAAGTACCTTTTCTCTTGATTCCGCTCTTTTGATTGATTTTTCTCGATTGAACTGCTTGAGCTTTTCAATTACCTTTTCCTGATGAAGTATCTGCGCCTGCTGCTTATAATATGCGCTTAAAAGTTCGTTTCTAAGGGCGTCCTTCTTAACGGCATATTCAGTATAATTGCCCATGAAAGTCATTGCTTTGGTATTTTCCAATTCAACAACTTTATTTGCAATCTTATCAAGGAAAAATCGGTCGTGGGATACAATTAGAACGGCGCCTTGATAGTTAAGCAGGTAGTTTTCCAAAAATGAAATTGCATTGATATCAAGATGGTTAGTGGGCTCGTCAAGTATTATCAATTCAGGCTTTTGAACCAAAAGCTTAGAGAGCGCGACACGGGTTTTCTGACCGCCGGAAAGAGTGTTGATGGATCTGTTAATGTCTTCGGTATCAAAACCAAGTCCTTTGAGCAGACCGTTGATTTCACTCTTGTATGAAAGACCGCCTTCAATTTCAAAAGTGTGAGACAAAGAAGTATATGAATTCATGAGAGAATCAAGCTCACTGCCTGACACTTCGGACATTTGATTTTCCATGTTTCGCAAGCGTTCTTCCATGTCTACAAGATTTTTCTTTGCATCTATGAGCTCTTCATAGATTGTTTTTGAAGAATCTACTGTAGCTTCCTGTGACAAATAGCCTATATTTTTATCCTTGGATAAAGATATAACACCTTCATCGGCTTCGTATTCTCCGGTAATAATTCGAAGAAGTGTAGTTTTACCGGCTCCGTTAATTCCTATTAACGCAACCTTGTCATTGTCTTCAATATGGAACGAGACATTTTTCAATATTGTTTTGTCGTTAAATGCTTTAGAAATGTTTTGTACGTCCAGTATCATTTGTTTACCTCAAAACTTCAATTATTCTAACCAAAACGGAGATATTTTTCAAGTTGAGTATAAATGATAATTGATAATTTTTTCACATTGTACTAAAATTAAGTTAATTGTGTTTAATGGGAGTATTGTATGGAAACTAAAGAAATATCGCAAGCCGTTATCGGCAGATTGCCGAGGTATTTCAGATATTTGGGTGAACTTAAAGACGAGGGTGTTGAAAGAATATCATCCCAGGAACTTAGTGCCAGAATGAAGGTCACTGCATCGCAGATAAGGCAGGATTTAAATAATTTCGGTGGCTTCGGACAACAAGGATACGGATATAAAGTTGAGTTTTTATATGACGAGATAGGCAAGATACTGGGAATGGATCAAACGCACAATTTGATAATAATAGGTGCCGGAAATCTCGGACATGCACTTGCCAATTACATGAATTTTGAAAGACGGGGATTCATATTCAAAGGAATATTCGATATCAGCGAGGATGTCGTAGGAAGAAAAATCAAGGATCTTGAGGTGCTTCCGCTTAATGATTTGGAGAAGTTCATTAAGGAAAATGATATAGACATGGCGGTATTGACGATTCCCAAAACTGCCGCGTTGGAAGTTGCGGAACGTTTATCTAAGACCGGAATTAAGGGCATATGGAATTTTGCACATATAGATTTAAATGTACCAAGCAGCATACAGGTGGAAAATGTACATTTATCCGATTCGTTAATGAAACTCAGTTATAACATCAACAGATATAAGGACGAGAACTGATATGGCAAAGAGCGACAACAAATTTGAGGATGCACTTAAGGGTAAAAAGGTACCGATATGCACTATCGACAAGAAGTTTCATAATCTTCTTGATGCAATAGGTGCTACCGATGAAATTAAGGCGCTCGAAAATAAGGTTAACGATTTGCTTAAGGCTCAAGGCAAGGCCAATACGGAAATTAAGGAAATCAAGAAGCTTAAGAAAAAGCTGATGGATGAAATAGTTGTTAATGCCGATGAGTCAGCGGATAAAAGTGAAGAAGAAAAGGCAAGAAAAGCTGACGAAAATACAAGATTAATAGCCGAATGCAATGAAAAAATAGAGCAGTATGAAGATGATATTTTGGATTTGCCGGCGCAAATAGATGAGGCTAACAAGGAATTGATGATAGCATTGATGGATGATTGTTACGGCCTTATGAAAGAGAATGAAAAAGATATTCAATCCATTGCTTCATGGATTACCAAAATCAGAATAGAACTTAAAAAGAATTTGGTACGTAAGACCGATAAGGAAACTCAGAATCAGCGTATATATTCATATATGCATGATATTTTCGGACCTGAAGTTGTGGAAATTTTTGATATGACATACAAGGACACGACATTGAAATGATTGACGTAAAAGGTGAGTATGAGCGAGTATATGCCAAAGTAAATTTGGATGCGCTTATCAGTAATTTTAATAACATAGCAAGTATCGTGGATGAAAAGGCCAAGATACTTGCGGTATTGAAAACAGACGCATACGGACACGGAGCCGTACCGATAGCCAAAGAACTGGAGAACAATCAAAGGTTGTATGGATTTGCATTGGCTACGGCAGAAGAAGCATTAATTTTAAGAAATTCCGGAATTGAAAAGCCGTTACTGATTCTCGGATATACATTTCCGAATGTATATGAAGAATTGATTCTTAAAAATGTAGAGATGACAGTGTTTAAAGAAGATATGCTTGAACAACTGGCTTCTTCGTGCAGAAAACTTTCAAGTACAGAGTATAAATACAAAGCCAAAGTCCATATCAAACTTGATACCGGAATGGGAAGAATCGGAGTTACACCGGATGATGAAGGTCTCAG
Source organism: Lachnospiraceae bacterium (assembly GCA_045640525.1). Taxonomy (GTDB): domain Bacteria; phylum Bacillota; class Clostridia; order Lachnospirales; family Lachnospiraceae; genus JAILLW01. The sequence continues at coordinate 38,862 of JAZUFE010000029.1, forward strand.
ATTTATTAAAAAGGCAATGGAATATCCGGAAATTCAAATAGAGGGAATTTTCTCGCATTTGGCTAAAGCAGATGAAACCAACAGAGATTACACCAATTCACAGATAAAGAAATTTACTGAATTTGTCGGAAGAATTGAAAAAGAATTGGGACTTAGAATTCCGCATAAGCATATTCTTAATTCGGCCGGAATAATTGAGTATTCGGAGGCTGACATGGATTTGGTCAGAGCCGGAATAATTTTGTACGGTCTGTGGCCTTCGGATGAGGTTTCCAAAGACAGGGTTGAACTAAAACCTGTATTATCATTGCACTCACAGATAGTATATATCAAGGAAGTGCCCAAAGGAACATCGATTAGTTACGGCGGTACTTACGTAACGCAGAAAGTTACCAAAGTTGCAACAGTTCCCATAGGATACGGAGAAGGATATCCCAGAAGTCTGTCAAACAAGGCCGATGTTTTGATTAACGGAAAACGTTGCCCGATTATCGGACGAGTATGTATGGATCAACTGATGGTTGATGTGACCGATGTTGAAGATGTCAAAGAGTTTGACAGGGTAACACTGATAGGCTCGGATGGGGACGAAACCATTACAATGGAGGAATTGGGAGATATTTCGGGAAGATTCAATTATGAACTTGCATGTGATTTCGGTAAACGAATTCCCCGAGTGTTTACGTTCAAAAATAAAATTTTATATACAAAAGATTATTATGAAGATTTTTAAAAAAGAAGGAGAGTTTTATGTCAGGACATTCAAAATTTGCAAACATCAAGCATAAGAAAGAAAAAAATGATGCTGCAAAAGGAAAGATTTTTACAATTTTGGGAAGAGAAATTGCAGTAGCAGTTAAAGAAGGCGGACCGGATCCTAATAATAATTTTAAACTGGCGCAGGTAATAGCCAAGGCTAAGGCCAGCAATATGCCCAATGATACAATTGACAGAGGCATTAAGAAGGCTGCAGGTGATGTTAACAACGTTAACTACAAATATGTTACTTATGAAGGTTACGGTCCTAAGGGAATAGCAATTATTGTAGATGCCCTTACCGATAATCAGAACAGAACGGCAGCAAATGTCAGAAATGCTTTTACCAAAGGTTACGGAAACATGGGTACTACCGGATGCGTATCTTTCATGTTTGATCAAAAGGGACAGATTATTGTCGATAAAGAGGAATATGAAGGTGAAGCCGACGATTTAATGATGCTGGCCCTTGACGCAGGAGCAGAGGATTTTAATGAAGAAGATGACAGTTTTGAAATACTTACTGCACCTGATGACTTTGATGCTGTATTGAAGGCACTTACAGACGCAAATATTCCCATGATTTCATCCGAGGTGACATTCATTCCTCAAAATTACGTAACATTGACGGATGAACAGGATATCAAGAATATTCAAAAAACATTGGATCTGTTGGATGAAGACGATGATGTTCAGGCAGTATATCATAACTGGGATGAGTAATTTCAGCTGATTTTAGAGCGAATGACGATTAAAAAGAAAGCGTTGATAATTGCATTATGGGTAGCGTTCTTTACGCTTGTAAGAATACTGTATTACCTGTTCGGCTACTCGGGAGCTGTTTCGGATAAGTACGGATTCTATTCTCTTGCGCTTTTTAATTTGGAAAGAGGAGAATGGCAATTATCTTCCGGACTTGGATTTGAGTATATCAATGTATTGTCCGATTTTATAGGAATTTTCGGTGAGAATGTTAAAAATATCTTTGCCCTCCAAGTAATATTTGAAATGGCAGCAATGCTGTTTTTCTTATTGGGCTTTATGAAAATATGGGGAATAAGACAGGCTCTGTTTTCATGTTCGGTGTTGGCAGTTTCTCCGATATTTATAGATTTGCTCAGAGTGGTATCGCCGGAAGAATTCTTCTTATTTGCGTTTTCAATTTATTTTTTCGCGGTAAGCGTATATTACAAATATACGAGAACTCATTTTTGGACAAGATGCTTGAAAAATGAGTTATTGGTTATTTTCCTTGGAATATATATAGGTATTCTTATGGCTTGGAACTATTTGGGTATAACAGCTCTGATTATGTTTGTGTTTGTTGCGGCCAAGAATTCAAGAATACTTAAGGACAAATTCCAATTGCAATTGATGGTTGAGAAAGATGTTGAAGAAAAGGACTTAATTATGTCCCTTCCGTCTCAATTGATTCATTTGTTTATCGGACTGATTTTGGGAATGTTTTTTACCCTGCTCAAATTTACCGGATATACGGGATTCGGAATAACAGATCAGTTCTTATGGTGGTGTGAACAGCTCAAGAAATTACCCAACAGAACCATGGATTTTAACAGCTTTGCGGCTATGTGGTTTATTGCATCGATGATGTTGGCTCTATTGATAAATGAACTTTTTGTGCTTCGTCAAAAGAGGATTGATAACGAAAAAATTGAAATGGAAGAGATGATAAGGCCTCTTTTGCTGGAACAGGAAAAGGCATTTGTGGACAGGGACAATATAAAATCAGACAGCACATCATCCGAGTATTTCATTGCTCCGGACGGAAGGAAGATTAAATATTTGGAAAATCCTCTTCCCTTACCGAAAAAGCACAAAAAGCATGATATGAAATTTGATTTAAATCAAATCGAGAAAGAGAATCTCGAATTTGTTTTGGATAATGACAGTAATAAAATTCCCGAAACAAATATGAACATGCGTAATGCAGCAGTTGGAATAGAAAGTGTGGTTAAACTTCCGCCCAAGGAAGAGAACTGGAATGTTGTGGATCCTCTTGACATGTACGAAACCAAGTCGTGGAAAGTGGATGATTTCAGGGATATTGATGATTTTGACATAGATATTAAGTCAAATGATGATTTTGATATATAGGTGAGATATTATGGCACAGAATCAAAGAAGTTCTTCTTCAAGATCCTCTAATACGAGAAGTACTTCAAATCGAGGCGGAAGCACTCAAAGGAGTGCGGCAAGATCTAATACAGCCTCCAAAAGCAGAACTAATGTGAAAGATGAACCCTTTAACGGCGAGCTTGTTAATGAAATCGCTATTATAGGGGTATTTGCGTTTGCTCTGTTTTTGTTTTTGTGTAATTTCAGAATTTTGGGTAATGTGGGTAATACTGTTTCCGATATTATGTTCGGTTTGGTTGGTTGGACAGCATACATACTTCCGATACTTTTAGCGTATATTGTATTTTTCGGTGTTGCCAATCGAGGAAATTCAAAGGCTAAAAGAAGAAGTTTTTCACTGGTGATTTTGGAGTTGGTTTTGGCCTGCATAGGTGGTCTTATATCCGTTAATACAAGAAATCTCTCGGACGGATTGACTTTCACAGATGTTTTGAAGGACACTTATGAGTTTTCTTCGAACTATGAGAATTCGAGCGGCGGCGGAGTGATTGGAGGATTACTGGCATATTACGGACAAAAGGGCCTTGGAACTCCGGGAATAATCATATTATTGCTGGTAATTGCAATTATATGCATTGTTATTTTGACGGAACGCTCCTTCTTCTCGGGAGTCAGAGCAGCTAAAGATACTTCCAAAAGAGCATTCGACAAATCTGCACAGAATGCGCGTCAACACTATTTGGAACGAGAAGAAAGAAGAGAAAGAATTCTTGAAGAACGCCAAAGAAAACAAGAAGAGAAACAACTGCGAAAAGAAGTTGCCGAAAATGACAAAATTCTGAATATGAAAGAAGTTTCGGGTGTTCCAACTTATAATTTGGTCGAAAGCGATCCCGAAATTAAGAAGATAAGAGATGACATACACGAGATAAATCTGACAAATATTGAAGAAGAATATGACAACAGAAGTGTTGAAAGCAGAATACACGGTATAGATTATAACAACGATACTTCTTCGGATGAAATAAGTGAGATATTCGAAGCTGATACGGATGAAGTAAATACGATATACGAAGAAGAATCCGATGAAATGAATGAGGTGTTTGGTGAAGAGGAAGATGAGATTATACTTCCTCCCCACGATATGGAGATTAAGCCGAGTGCCAAACCCATTGCCAAACCCGAGAGAACAGTTAAGAGTGGCATTAAGAAGAGCGGTAAGTATCAAAAGCCTCCGATAGACTTGCTTACCCCCGGAAAGGCTTCCAAGGGTTCATCAGGTAAGGATTTGGAAGCTACGGCCAGAAAACTCGAAGAGGTATTGCGCAGCTTTAATGTTGAAGCCAGAGTATCCGAATACAGCCAGGGGCCTTCGGTAACACGATATGAGATGATACCGAAAACAGGAGTTAAGGTATCCAAAATTCTAAGCCTGGCAGATGACATTAAATTGAATCTTGCGGCTGCGGATATCAGAATTGAAGCACCGATTCCGGGTAAAGCGGCGATAGGAATAGAAGTTCCCAATAAAGAAAGCTCCATGGTTGCTTTCAGAGATTTGCTTGAAAGCAAAGAGTTTGAAAAAGCGCTCTCCAAGATAAGTTTCGCTGTAGGTAAGGACTTATCGGGTCAGGTAGTTGTGGCCGATATTGCGAAAATGCCTCATATGCTGATTGCAGGAGCTACCGGTTCGGGTAAATCGGTATGTATTAATACATTAATAATGAGTATTTTGTACAAAGCAGATCCCGATGAAGTCAAGATGATTATGATTGACCCTAAGGTCGTGGAACTGAGTGTATATAACGGAATTCCACATCTTTTGATTCCGGTTGTCACCGATCCAAAAAAGGCCAGTGCAAGCTTGGCATGGGCAGTAAGAGAGATGGATGACAGATATCAGAAGTTTGCAGAATGGGGAGTTCGCGATTTAAAAGGATATAATGAAAAAATCAGCGGTGAACTCGATGTTAACGGTGAACCGCTTAAGCCGATGTTCCAATTGGTGGTGATTGTTGATGAGTTGGCTGACCTTATGATGGTGGCAGGCAAGGAAGTTGAAGAGTCGATATGCAGACTGGCACAATTGGCACGTGCAGCCGGCATTCATCTTATTATTGCAACGCAAAGACCTTCCGTAGATGTTATAACGGGACTTATCAAAGCCAATATGCCGTCGAGAGTATCGTTTGCGGTTTCATCCGGTGTGGATTCAAGGACAATCCTCGATATGAACGGCGCCGAAAAACTTTTGGGTAAAGGTGATATGTTATTCTATCCTCAAGGATATGTTAAACCTGCCCGTGTTCAAGGGGCATTCATTTCGGATGCGGATGTATCGAAGGTTGTGAACTTCCTGAAAGACAGAAATGATAAAACAGAAAACTTTGATGATATTGAACAAAAAATATCCATGATGACTTCATCTTCGAGCTCGAATGTATCTTCCATGACTGCATTATCGGATGAGGGAATGGATGAGTATTATGTTGAAGCAGGCCGATTGATAACACAGTCCGGAAAGTGTTCCATAGGAATGCTGCAAAGAAAGTATAAGATAGGCTTTAACCGTGCGGCAAGAATAATGGACTCTTTGGCGGAAAACGGTGTTGTGTCCGAAGAAGAAGGCACTAAAGCAAGAACTATTCTAATGACTCCGGAGGAGTTTGAACAATCAATTCAGCAGTAAAGGTATTCGGGAAAGGAAGTTGTATGAAAACTGATATTGAAATTGCACAGGAAGCGAAGTTGTATCCAATTAAAGATGTTGCCAAGGAGTTTGGTATCGATGAGGATGAATTGGAGTTTTACGGAAAGTATAAGGCCAAGTTATCCGACGAGTACATTGCTAAAATTCAAGGTAATAAAAACGGAAAGCTGATTCTTGTTACGGCAATCAATCCTACACCGGCAGGTGAAGGCAAAACTACTACAACGGTGGGTTTGGGCTGTGCGTTTAATAAGCTGGGAAAGAATGCGATAATTGCACTTAGAGAACCATCTCTCGGACCTTGTTTCGGAGTTAAAGGAGGTGCTGCCGGCGGCGGTTATTCTCAGGTGGTTCCGATGGAAGATTTGAATTTGCACTTTACCGGAGATTTTCATGCAATAACGACTGCCAACAATCTTTTGGCAGCATTGATTGATAATCATATACACCAGGGAAACGAGCTCAATATTGATACAAGACAGATTACTTGGAAAAGATGTCTTGATATGAATGACAGAGCTTTGAGAAATGTAGTTATCGGTCTTGGAAATAAGACTGACGGTTTCGTCAGAGAAGATCATTTTGTTATAACGGTAGCATCCGAGATTATGGCTATTCTTTGCCTTAGTAAGGATATGAAAGACTTAAAGGAACGTCTCGGAAAAATAGTAATCGGATATAACCTTGAAGGAGGTGCCGTTACCGCAAAAGATATAGGTGCGGTAGGTTCGATGTGCGCGGTGCTAAAAGATGCCATTAAACCGAATCTTATTCAAACACTTGAACATACTCCGGCATTGGTACACGGCGGACCCTTTGCCAATATTGCACACGGTTGTAATTCGGTTATAGCAACCAAGACAGCATTGAAGATGGCTGATTATTGTATAACGGAGGCAGGATTCGGAGCTGATTTGGGCGCTGAGAAATTCCTTGATATTAAGTGCCAAATGGCAGGAATTTCGCCGGATGCAATAGTCCTTGTTGCTACAGTAAGAGCACTGAAATATAATGGCGGCGTACCTAAGACAGAGCTTAAAACAGAAAATATCGAAGCTTTGAAAAAGGGTATAGTCAACCTTGAAAAACATATAGAAAATCTTCAACAATACGGGGTGCCTGTTGTCGTAACTCTTAACAGATTTGATACGGATACCGAAAATGAATTGAAGTATGTTGAGGAATTCTGCGTTGCCAAAGGCTGCGAATTTGCATTGTCGGAAGTATTCGCCAAAGGCGGAGAAGGCGGAGTGGATTTAGCCAATAAGGTAATTAATACAATCGAAACGAAGAAGGCAGATTTCAAGCCTGTATATTCTATGGATGAACCCGTGGAAGATAAGATTGAGAAAGTTGCAACCAAAATCTACGGTGCCGCAAAGGTTACATACAGTTCCAAGGCAATGAGTTCACTAAAGAAACTTAAAGCATTGGGATATGGAAATCTTCCTGTATGTATGGCCAAAACACAATATTCTTTATCCGATGATCCCAACAAATTGGGAAGACCTACGGATTTTGAATTAAATGTGCGTGATGTATATGTTTCGGCAGGAGCAGGATTTGTTGTGGTGCTTACAGGGGATATTATGACTATGCCGGGATTACCCAAAGAACCGGCTGCATACAAGATTGATGTCAATGAAGAAGGATTAATCACCGGATTATTCTAAATGTATCGGAGGAAAATGTTATGGCTATGCTGATTGACGGAAAGAAGATTTCGCAGGATATAAAGGATGAACTTAAAGAAAAAGTTGCCAAATTAAAAGAAGAAGGAATAAATAAGTGCCTGGCTGTTATTCAGGTAGGAGATAATCCCGCATCTACGGTATATGTCAGAAATAAGAAAAAGGGATGTGAATACATAGGCATTGATTCATTAAGCTATGAATTGCCCGAGTCAACGACTCAGGAAGAACTTGTTAAGCTTGTTAAGGAACTTAATGCGAATGAAAAGGTTAACGGAATACTTGTACAGCTTCCTCTGCCTTCTCACATTGACGAGGATGCAATAATTAAAACAATAGACCCGTCAAAGGATGTAGATGGTTTTCATCCGCAGTCTGTAGGAGCTCTGTGCATAGGCCAAAAAGGATTTGTAAGTTGTACACCGGCAGGAATTATTCAGCTTTTGAAAAGAAGTAATATTGATATAGCAGGAAAAGAATGTGTGGTTCTCGGAAGATCGAATATTGTGGGTAAACCTATGAGTATACTCATGCTTCGTGAAAACGCAACGGTAACCATAGCACATTCGAAAACGGCAAATCTCAAGGAAGTATGTAAACGTGCAGATATTCTTATAGTTGCAATCGGTAAGCCCAAATTTGTTAATGCAGAATATGTCAAAGAGGGTGCGGTTGTTATTGATGTAGGAATTAACAGAGACGAAAACAATAAAATCTGCGGAGATGTGGATTTCGAAGCAGTTGAACCTTTATGTTCGGCAATTACTCCGGTTCCCGGAGGGGTTGGCCCGATGACAATCGCAATGTTACTTAATAATTGTATAGAGGCTTAGTGTATGGTTTGTCCCAAGTGTGGCAATGAAATGCCCGAAGGACATCTTTTGTGCGAAAAATGCGGTAACGAGATAAATATCGTACCTGATTTTGAGCCGGAGATTGAAAACAGTATAGACGAAACTCTCTTAAATATAAGTGATTATATAGAACCGCAGAAAAAGGAAGAAAATAAGACCGACTCGGGTGATTTGACGAGTGTGACTGCGGATATATTGGAGGAAGAGTTTTTTAAAGAAAGCAGAATGGGTATTAATATGAACAAAAAGCTGATACCCATTATTTGCGTTGCATCATTTGCCCTGCTTGCCCTTATTGTATTTATCGTATTCTTTGCTTACAGAAGTTACTCTTCGGATTATCAGATAAAGGAAGGCAAAAAGTATCTTGCAGACGGTAATTATACGAAAGCATTGGAATGCATTGAAAAGGCCCGTTCCCTTAAACCGGACAATTTGGATTTGATTTATGAAGAGGCTGCGGCCCATAAAGAAATGGGAGATTTCGATTCTGCGCGTGAGATACTGATAGAAGGTGTCGATAATCGAAATATGGATTATTCAACCAAAGAAAAGTTTTATTCAATGTTGGTGGAATTATTCAGTGCCGATGAAGACTATGAAGCTTTGAATCAGGTGCTTTTGAAATGCGAAGATGAAAAAATATGGGAAGCGTTTTCGGAATATATGGCATTGCCGCCCAATTTCAGTGTTCCTACAGGAACATATGATATGATAATGCAGCTAAAGATAGAAGGAAGCACCGTAGGAGAAATATATTATACCGATGATGGCTCAATTCCGAGCAAGACTAACGGTAAACAATATATTACTCCGATTGCATTAACTGCGGGCGAGTATGAAATTAAAGCAGTATTTATTAATAAATATAATGTTGAATCTGATATTTCATCCGAGTATTATCTGATGAACCTTGATACACCGACTGCTCCCGTTATAGAACCGGAGTCGGGAACATACGAAAAAATGATTAAGATAACCGCCTCGGCGCAGGAAGGATATGAAATATATTATACCTGCGACGGAACCGATCCTACATCGGAGGCGGGAGTTAAGTATACAGAGCCGATAGATTTACCTGCAGGACACTATAATTACAGTTTCGTGAGCGTATCCGATTCAGGTGTTACTTCTGAAGTTATCAAGCGAAGTTATCTGGTTGATCTAAAAGCCAACGTGACTCCTGCAATGGCAGTATTGGCAGTTATGAACAATCTTGTGGTTAATAAAGCCATTTTGGATGTTAACGGCACACTTCCGCAGGACGGAGGTACTTTATCTTTAAAGAATGACACAATTATTGAAATTTCCGGTTACGGATATTATTATAAATTGGACGAGTACGTAACGGATAAGAATAAGAATACGTTACCTACGGGACTTTTGTATGCAGTTGATATTTATACGGGAGATTGCTACAGATTAACAATAGACAATAACGCCAATTGGGGATTAATACCTTTGGCATAGTCTTTTGTAATATAAGGAGGAGTATAATGTACGAAATTATTGAAGCCAAGGAACTGGTAACTAACATTTATCAGATGATAGTTAAGGCTCCCAGGGTTGCCAAGAACTGTCTTCCCGGACAATTTGTTATTGTAAGGGTGGATGAGGAAGCCGAGAGAATTCCCTTAACGATTTGTGATTATGATCGCAATGCCGGAACTATTACCATTGTTTTCCAGGCAGTGGGTGCCGGAACCAAAATGATGTCTGAATTGAAGACAGGAGATTCATTTAAGGATTTTGTAGGACCTTTGGGATGTCCTTCGGAGTTCTGTAAAGAAAACATTGAAGATTTAAAGAAGAAAAAGATTCTGTTCGTGGCAGGAGGCGTAGGTTCGGCTCCCGTTTATCCTCAAGTTAAATGGTTGCACGAAAACGGTGTTGACGCGGATGTAATTGTGGGATTTAAGAATAAAGATTTCCTGATTTTGGAAGATGAACTGAAAGCTGTATCAACCAATCTTTATGTAACAACAGATGACGGTTCATACGGAAGAAACGGAATGGTTACCAAGGTTATACAGGACTTGTATGATGAAGGAACCAAGTATGATGTATGTGTTGCAATCGGCCCGATGATTATGATGAAATTCGTATGTAAGCTTACCAAGGAGTTGGGACTTCATACCATTGTTTCATTGAATCCGATAATGGTTGACGGTACGGGAATGTGTGGTGCTTGCAGAGTGACTGTAGGCGGAGAAGTTAAATTCGCATGTGTTGACGGACCTGAGTTTGACGGACATCTTGTTGATTTTGATCAGGCTATGCAAAGACAGACGTTATATAAGACAGTTGAAGGACGTAAGTATCTTGAATTGACCGAGGGTGATACACACCACGGCGGCTGTGGAAATTGTAATTAAGAGGAGAAAGAAATGGACGTATTAAAGAAAGTTCCTGTACGTGAACAGGATCCTAAAGTAAGAGCGACCAATTTTGAGGAAGTGTGCTTAGGATATAATAAAGAAGAAGCAATGGAAGAAGCATCAAGATGTATTAACTGTCAAAATGCACAGTGTGTTAAAGGATGCCCCGTTTCAATCAATATACCCGGATTCATCAAAGAAGTTAAGGATGGAAATTTCGAGAAAGCTTATGACGTAATTTCGGAATCGTCTGCATTGCCTGCTGTTTGCGGTAGAGTATGTCCGCAGGAATCACAGTGTGAGGGAAAGTGCATAAGAGGTATTAAAGGAGAACCGATTTCAATAGGTAAGCTTGAAAGATTTGTTGCGGATTATGCTTCGGAAAACGGTATTAAGCCCAAAAAGAGTTCAGAATCAAAGAATAAGAAGGTAGCTGTTATCGGTTCGGGCCCTGCAGGATTAACCTGTGCAGGAGACCTTGCCAAGATGGGATATGATGTGACTGTATTTGAAGCTCTTCATCAACCCGGAGGCGTACTTGTTTACGGTATTCCCGAATTCAGACTTCCCAAGACCAAGGTTGTTGCTAAGGAAATTGAGAACGTTAAGTCATTGGGAGTTAAGTTTGAAACCAATGTAGTGGTAGGTAAGGCAGTCAAAATTGATGAATTAATGGAAGATGAAGGTTTCGAAGCCGTATTTATAGGCTCTGGCGCAGGACTTCCGAAATTCATGGGTATTCCCGGAGAACAGGCTAACGGAGTGTTCTCAGCTAATGAATATCTGACCAGATCCAATTTGATGAAGGCATTTGATGAAGCATCAAATACACCTATTATGAGAGGTAAGAAAGTTGCTGTTGTGGGTGGCGGTAATGTTGCCATGGATGCAGCAAGAACTGCTTTAAGATTGGGAGCTGAAGTTCATATAGTATACAGAAGGTCCGAAGAAGAATTACCTGCCAGAGTTGAAGAGGTTCATCATGCAAAGGAAGAGGGTATTATCTTCAATCTTTTGACCAATCCTGTTGAAATCCTCGCGGATGAAAAAGGATGGGTACGTGCAATTAAATGCATTAAGATGGAACTTGGTGAGCCTGATGCTTCAGGTAGAAGAAGACCGGTTGAGGTACAGGGTTCCGAATTTGAAATAGAAGTTGATACGGTTATAATGTCATTGGGAACATCGCCCAACCCGTTAATAAGTTCGACAACAGACGGCCTTGATACCAATGCCAAGAAGTGTATTGTGGCAGATGAAGATAAGGGTGCTACATCAAAACCCGGTGTATTCGCCGGAGGTGATGCGGTTACCGGAGCCGCTACCGTTATTTTGGCGATGGGAGCGGGTAAGGCTGCTGCCAAAGGAATAGATGAATATCTGTCAAATAAATAAGTTGATGACCGGGAATGATCCATATGGAGTTCCCGGTTTTTTAACATTGTAAAATATTTCGTTTTAAGAAAATCTTAAGAATATCCATACTTTTCATTTAATAAATATTTGTTTTAATGAATACAGTTAAAGGGGATTAAAAATGACAAACATACTTGTATGCGATGATGACAAAGAAATAGTTGAAGCAATAAGAATATATTTATCTCAGGAAGGTTACAATATTCTTACAGCCTATGACGGTATGGAAGCTTTGGAGATTCTTAAGAAGAACAATAATATTCATCTTTTGCTCATAGACATTATGATGCCGAGGATGGATGGAATCAAGGCTACTACCAAAATACGTGAAACCAATTCTCTGCCCATTATATTTTTATCAGCCAAATCTGAAGATACCGATAAAATATTGGGACTGACAATCGGAGCGGATGACTATATAACCAAACCGTTTAATCCAATGGAATTGATAGCAAGAGTTAAGTCAGCGTTAAGAAGATATACACAGTTGGGAAACCTTAATGTTGACAACAACAGCATTTTCAAAACAGGCGGACTGGTTATTAATGATGAAACCAAAGAAGTAACGGTTGATTCGGATGAAGTCAAGCTGACTCCGATTGAGTATAACATTTTGCTTCTGCTTGTGAAAAACCGTGGTAAGGTTTTTTCAATTGAACAAATATATGAGAATATTTGGAACGAAGAAGCAGTGGGGGCAGATAATACGGTTGCCGTTCATATCAGACATATAAGAGAAAAAATCGAGATTAATCCCAAAAATCCCAAATACCTTAAAGTGGTTTGGGGAGTCGGTTACAAAATTGAAAAGATTACGGAGTAGCTTATGAAAAAAGTATTTTATGTAGTAAAGAATGTTGCGGTTGTTGTTTTGGTATGCTGCTTTATTGAATTCTTGCTTAGTTCATCTTTTGAATTTAAAACAGTTAAGAATGACTTTGGATATACAATGACTTCGGAAGATGTCCAAAAAGATTTCTTTGATTCTTCGGTATTCAACACCATGATAGGGAATAAAGTCAGCGATATAGCCTATTACGGTGCAATGACACTGGAATTGCAGGATGTTCCCAAAAATCAGCGAAGCCTTTCGGCCAATGAATTGGGATTTGGCAACGGATATGATGATACCGTATCCAAAATGTCCAAACTGTATAATAAGGGTAATACGAATCTGAATTACTTCATACTCAGTCAAACACAAGAAGCGACAAGCGTATTTTCGAATACGGAATCTTCGTATACCGAATGCGAGAAATTGAAGGCCTTAATTCTCAATACGGCGGATAAATATATATACTATGATTCTTCGGAAGATGAATATGAAACCAATCTTGATATAGAAAAATCGACGTTTAAGGCATTGCTTGAAAAGAACAGTGCTTATTACGGAGATAATTACTGCTTCATGGTAGGTGTTCAAAAAGACTTACCGATTGATGATGATATTAAAACGGCTTTCAAAACATACGACAGCTTTAAGAGTAATTTTGCTCTTAATATGACTATGATTTTAGTATGTTCATTTGTGATAATCGGTTCTATTTTGTATCTGACATTTGTAGAATTTGTGTCTGCCAAAAAGGATATGGACAAGCATCCGACCGATAATCTGGCTTTTGAAATAAGAATTCTGATTGGATTGCTATGGATAGTAATGTATTCCGTTATGATTGACAGCATGGATTCCATGGCTCAATTGATAATTGATTTAAGAAGCAAATCCTTGATCGGATATTATGCTTCAATCGGTACCATAGCACTTGTTTCAATCCTGATTTTGGATTTTTTATACTTTGCGGCAATCAGAAGATTATCGAACGGATTACTGTGGCGAACTTCGTATATAGTGAGATTTGTTAAATATATTGTCGGATGCATCAGAAATCTTGTTGATAATTGGAAATTAACGATAAGATATGTTTTGCTGATGTCGGCATTGCTTATATTCAACATATTGTGCGGTTTGTCGTGCAATAATTTACCTGTGATTCTTTTGCCGATGTTTATTGTTGACGGATTTAGTGTATTCTATGTTTACTCACGTGCCAAAGAAAGAGTGGGAATCATCAATGTAGTTAAGAAGATAGCCCGTGGAGACTTGGAAGCATCGGTTAATGTTGAAGAAGTTCACGGCGAGAACACGGCAATTGCGGAATCGGTTAACAGTATCCGACAGGCTGTTAACACAGCTGTTGAGCAATCTTTGAAAGATGAAAAGATGAAGGCAGATTTAATCACGAATGTTTCTCATGATTTGAAAACGCCGTTAACTTCTATAATCAATTATGTTGATTTGCTTAAAAAAGAGAATATTACCGATATGCCTGCGGCGGAATACATCGAAATTATTGATTCAAAGTCACAACGTCTGAAGAAAATGACGGAGGACTTAATTGAAGCGTCAAAGATTTCATCCGGTAATATTACGTTGAACATTGAAAAAATTGATATAAAAGAATTGATAGCTCAGGCAATCGGAGAATTTTCGGACCGTTTTGGAGCAAAGTCGCTTAGCATTGTTCAAAACGGGTTTGACGAGCCGAGATTCATTATGGCGGATTCGGGAAGTTTGTTCAGAGTCATGGAAAATCTGTTTATCAATATATGCAAGTATTCATTGGAAGGAACAAGAGTATATATTGATATCAAAAACGTTGATCGAAAGGTAGAGGTTTTGGTTAAGAATATTTCCAATACTCAGTTGGATATCAAAACCGATGATTTACTTGAGAGATTTGTGCGAGGCGAACAATCACGTACGACGGAAGGTTCGGGATTGGGATTGCCTATAGCCAAGAGCCTGATTGATGCCATGGGAGGCAAATTTGAATTGGCTGTTGATGGGGATTTGTTTAAGGTTAAGCTCTTATTTGATTTGATTTAGTTAATACCAAATGATAAAATAACAGTGCGAGGGTGCACTGTTATTTTTGGTTGTGATTATGAAAAAAATACTGAGTTTACTGATTTTGACAATTTCAATAATCGTTTTGTGCGCATGTTCATCCAATGATGATAAAAAGTCGTCATCGGAATACAAGATAGCTCTTGTTACCGATTACGATGATGTTGACGATCATTCGTTTAATCAAACGACTTATGAAGCTTGTGTTGATTTTAGCAATGATCACAAGATGGAATTTAATTACTTCAAACCGGAAGAGGACAGCAAAGAACAAAGAGAAGCAATGATTGTTAAGGCTGTCGAAGAAGGATACAACATCATTGTTTTGCCGGGATTTGCTTTCGCAGATTCGATTGCTGATTTGGCTCCGAATTATGAAAATGTTAAATTTATTGCCTTGGATATTTCCAAAGCTTCTCTTATGGATTCCGTTAATTTGTCAGATAGACTTGACGATAAGCAAAAGAGTGAATTTGTGGCATTTGATAATGTATATTGCGCAAGTTTCAAGGAAGAAATATCGGGGTTTTTAGCCGGGTACAGTGCGGTAAGCTTGGGATATACCGACCTGGGATTCGTGGGAGGTATGAAAATACCTGCAGTTCAAAGATACGGTTACGGCTTTTTACAAGGGTGCGATTATGCAGCTAAATTGTCAGACCAAGAGGTTAATATAAGATTTGGGTATGCCAATAGTTTTACGGGATCTGCGGAACTTACGAAAGCAACGAAAAAATGGTATCAAAACGGATGCGAAGTAATATTTGCATGCGGAGGAAAGCTGTTTACGTCGGTTGCAGAGGCTGCATCGGAACTTGATAAGAAAATGATAGGGGTTGATGTTGACCAATCGCAGACGGTAGATACGTATTACAAAGAAGGAATAGTACTGACTTCTGCAATGAAAGGATTGTATCCTGCAACTTATAATACCTTGGATAAGATAGTAAATTTGAATCAGTGGAATATGATAGCAGGCAAGTATGATTCTTTGGGATTGGTTTCTTCGAATCCGACAATTAATTACTGCCAGATTCCGATGGAAACAACAGAATTTGATTCAAACTACACCGAAGAAGATTATAAGAATCTTGTCAATTCCCTCTTCCTCGGAGAGATTGAAATAAGTGATAAGGTAGATGAACTCCCGCAAACAACCAATACCAAGCTGATGTATTGGTGGGATGTATGTGAAATAAATAATTAGTATAACTTAATTGGCTTCGATGATGAAATTTTCACGCTTGTTGTACTCATCCAACACAGCGTGAATTTTTTCTGTAGGAGTATATACTCCGGCCATTGAAACATCGTGATTCATGAAATCAATTATTGAAGCAAGGAATTTGGACATATCAGCTTCAACATAGTAAGGGCGTTCTTTAAGCTCCGGTATTTGATACGTAAGATTGGTTGTAACAATCTTATCAAAGTATCCTTTTTCATAAGCATCATCGAATTTGGACATTCCTTCCGTAAATAATCCAAACGTACAACAGATATATACGCGTCTTGCATTCATTTGCTTTAACTGTTTGGCAGTATCTATCATTGAACCGCCGGAAGAAATCATGTCATCTATAATAATTATATCTTTACCGTCTACATTATCTCCCAAGAATTCATGTGCAACTATGGGATTTTTACCGTTGACAATTTTGGTATAATCACGTCTTTTGTAGAACATTCCCGTATCAACACCCAAAACGTTGGCAAAATATACGGCTCTGTCCAAAGCACCTTCATCGGGCGAAATTACCAACATATTATCCTTATCAATAATCATGTCATGCTCTGTTTGAAGCAAAGCCCTGATAAATTGATACGGGGGAGTGAAATTATCGAAGCCTGTAAGCGGTTGCGCATTTTGAACCTTAGGGTCATGAGCATCAAAAGTAATCAAATTACTTACGCCCATGCCTGCAAGTTCTTCGATTGCATATGCGCAATCCAAAGATTCACGGCCCGAACGCTTATGCTGTCTGGATTCATACAAAAACGGCATAATTACATTAATTCTGTGCGCCTTACCGTTGACAGCAGATATAAGCCTCTTTAAATCCTGAAAATGATCGTCAGGTGATTTGTAGTTGATAAATCCGTTCATTTTGTAAGGAACGGAATGGTTACATACATCCACAAGAATGAATAAATCCTTACCTCGGATGGATTCTTTGATTTGTGCCTTTCCTTCACCCGAACCGAACCTGTAACAGGCGGAATTCAGGATATAATCGTCGGAAACGTATCCTTGGAACGCAGGATCGTTTTTGGCCGCATTTTTAATTGATTTTCTGAATTGTACCAGGTGATTATTGATGCTTTGTCCAAGCGATATCGCAGAGTCCATAACAACGAGTTTCAACGGTGCTACGGGAATAGCATGTTCAATCATAGAAGTATTAGCCATATCAGAGTCTCCCTTGAGTATTTACCATCTGTCATTTTAGTCTTATTGCCTTGTATCGTCAAGGATAATCTATCCTTTACAAAGGGGGAAATCATGGTTAAAATATTATGGATAATGTGTATTTTCAGTATATAAGAGAGATTATTATGAGTAACAAAACCAAACCGATAGTTGCCGTAGTCGGAAGACCGAACGTTGGTAAATCAACTTTATTCAATTCATTGGCCGGTTCCAAGATTTCTATTGTCAAGGATACTCCCGGCGTTACAAGGGACAGAATATATGCGGACTGTACCTGGCTTAATTATGCATTTACATTGATAGATACGGGAGGAATAGAACCCGATTCGTCGGATGTTATTCTTTCACAGATGCGTGAGCAGGCGCAAATAGCAATTGATACGGCGGATGTGATTCTTTTCATGGTTGATGTAAAGCAGGGACTTCAGGATGCTGATTCCAAGGTTGCCGATATGCTGCGAAGAGCCAAAAAGCCGGTACTTCTTGTCGTAAATAAGGTTGATGACTTTAATAAACTTCAGGCAGATGTATATGAATTCTACAATTTGGGCATAGGTGACCCATATCCTATTTCATCGGCCAATCAGCTTGGAATAGGAGATTTGCTGGATGAGGTAGTCAAATTCTTTCCCGATCCGTCGGAAACGGATGAAGAAGATGAAACCGTTAAGATAGCGGTTGTCGGCAAACCGAATGTCGGAAAGTCATCATTAATTAATAAGTTAATAGGTGAAAACAGACTCATTGTATCTGATATAGCAGGAACAACCAGGGATGCCGTTGATACCAAAATACGATATAACAAAAAAGACTATATCTTTATCGATACGGCAGGCCTAAGAAGAAAGAACAAAATAAAAGAAGAACTTGAAAAATATATGATTGTCAGAACGGTATCAGCAGTTGAAAGAGCCGATATTGTAATTTTGATGATTGATGCGGTGGAAGGTATTACGGAGCAGGATGCAAAGATAGCAGGTATTGCACATGAAAGGGGCAAGGCAACAATCATAGCCGTTAATAAGTGGGATGCTATCGAAAAGAACAATAAGTCCGTTAATGAGTTTACCCAGAAAATACATCAGGTACTGTCGTTTATGAATTATGCGGAAATTACGTTCATTTCGGCTAAAAGCGGACAAAGATTACCGAAATTATACGAATTGATAGACGAAGTATATGAGAATCATTCGATGCGTGTTCAAACAGGTGTATTGAATGAAATTATGGCTGATGCCGTAGCAATGCAACAGCCGCCTACCGATAAAGGAAAACGACTCAGACTTTACTATATTACCCAGGTGGCTGTTAAACCTCCTACTTTTGTTATCTTTGTTAACTATAAAGAGTTAATGCATTTTTCGTATACACGTTATATCGAGAATCAGATAAGAGATACATTTGGATTTAAAGGTACACCTCTAAAATTCATAATCAGAGAAAGAGGAGAAGAAAAGTAATGTTTCGGCTATATGCAGTTTTGATCGGTTATGCGTTTGGATTAATACAAACAGCATTCATTCTGGGCAAAATCAAAGGCATTGATATAAGAGAGCACGGCTCGGGAAACGCAGGAACAACCAATACAATGCGAGTTTTGGGAACCAAGGCAGGTTTGCTTGTGTTTGCGGGCGATTGCCTTAAATGTGTTATTGCAGTGCTGCTGTGTTCATATATTTTCTCGGGAGATAACCCGGAACTTACACATCTTGTTAAATTATATGCAGGATTTGGCGCAATCATAGGACATAATTTTCCGTTTTATTTGAAGTTTAAAGGCGGAAAAGGAATTGCCTGTACGGCAGGAATGATTTTTAGCTTCGATCCTTGGTTTACATTGGTGGGATTGACGATATTTTTTACGATATTCTTTATAACGCACTATGTTTCGCTCGGGTCTTTGTGTATGTATCCTTATATTTTGATTATGGAAATCATTCTCGGTCAGATGGGATACTTCGGAAATGTTGCGGATGTTAAATATATTCTGTATGAGATGTATGCAATAACATTTGTGCTTTTGGCAATAACAACATATATGCACAGGGCCAATATCAAGCGTTTGATAGGACATTGCGAAAAGAAAATTTACCTTACGAGTAAAGGTAAGGAAAAATATAAAAAGGAGCTTCAAAATGAGTAATATAGGAGTTATCGGTGCCGGAAGCTGGGGTACGGCGCTGACGTTTTTACTTAAGAACAACGGTCATGAAGTTACGCTTTGGAGTTGCATCGAAGATGAAGTTAAAATGCTTGAAGAGTTTCATGAGCAAAAAGATAAATTGCCCGGTGTAATACTTCCGGACGGTATTGTTTATACTTCTGATTTGGAAGAAGCAATGAAAAGTAAGGATGTTTTGGTTTTGGCCGTACCGTCACCGTTTACAAGGTCTACGGCACACAAGATGGCCCAATATGCCAAAGACGGACAGATAATTGTCAATGTGGCCAAGGGAATAGAGGACGAAACTCTTATGACATTGTCACAGATTATCGAAGAAGAAATTCCCAATGCGGATGTTTGCGTTCTTTGCGGTCCGTCGCATGCCGAAGAGGTCGGAAAAGGATTACCGACAACAATCGTGGCAGGAGCCAAGACGAAAGAGACAGCATTGCTTTTGCAAAAGGTTTTCATGTCAGATGTATTCAGAGTTTATATTTCGTCGGATGTTTTGGGTATGGAACTGGGATCGGCAATGAAGAACGTTGTAGCTTTGGCTGCCGGAATCGCAGACGGACTCGGTTACGGTGATAATACCAAAGCAGCACTTATTACCAGAGGAATTGCCGAAATAGCAAGACTGGGAATAGTTATGGGAGGAAGAATCGAGACTTTTTACGGTCTTACGGGAATCGGCGATTTGATAGTGACCTGTGCTTCCATGCATTCCAGAAACAGAAGAGCGGGAATACTTATCGGACAGGGCAAGAAATATAAAGAAGCCATGGATGAGGTTAAACAGATAGTTGAAGGTGTATATGCAGCCAAAGCAGGACTTGGTTTGGCTCAAAAATACAACGTAAGCCTCCCTATTATTGAGAGTGTAAACAAGATTTTGTTCGAAGATTATGATGCGGCTTCGGCTGTTAAGGAATTAATGGTACGAGAAGGAAAGATTGAAAACACGGATCTTCGAGAATTATATAAGAATGCCAAGGATGTTCCCTGGTAAAGAGGATAATATGTCAAATTTTGAAAGTACTAAAGAATATGTTGCTTCGGAAGAATTGATGGCTTCGGTCAATGTGGCAATAGCGTTACAAAAGCCGCTTCTTATCAAGGGAGAACCGGGCACCGGTAAGACAATGCTGGCAGAAGCGGTTGCCAAATCACTGAATAAGAAGCTGATTATATGGAATATTAAATCTACGACCAAGGCACAGGACGGATTGTATATGTACGATACAATTCAAAGACTTTATGACGGTCAGTTCGGTGAGGAGGGCGTTGATGATATTGCACATTACATTAAATACGGTAAACTCGGAGAAGCATTTAAATCGGATGAACAGGTTATTTTGTTGATTGACGAAATAGATAAAGCTGATTTGGAGTTCCCGAATGACTTATTATGGGAACTGGATCAAATGGAGTTTTATGTTCATGAAACCAAAGAAACGGTTAAGGCCAAACACCGCCCGATTGTGATTATTACATCAAATGCCGAGAAAGAACTTCCGGATGCTTTCTTGAGAAGATGTATCTTTCATTATATAGATTTCCCGGGAAAAGAACTGATGGAAGAAATCGTCAGAGTACATTATCCGAACGTTGAAGAGAATTTGCTGAAAAATGCCATGGATGTATTCTATATGATCAGACAGATTAAGGATATTCGAAAAAAACCGTCGACATCCGAACTTATTGATTGGATTAATGCACTTCAAATCGGCGGAATTACCGCAGATAAAATCAAGTCGGAACTGCCGTTTATCGGAGTTATTGTCAAAAAGGACGAAGATCTTGAAATAGCCAAGAATAATGTTTACTAAATTTTTTTATTCATGCAAGTCTAATGGATTAGAGATTACACTAAAAGAGTGGTTAGCTTTGATTGAAGCACTTGATAAAGGGCTTGCAGGAAGTTCGTTAACACAATTTTATTATTTGGCCAGAATGATTCTTGTCAAATCGGAGACTGAGTTCGATAAATTCGATCAGGCTTTCGAAGAGACATTTAAAGGTGTCCAAAAGGATACCATGGTAACCAAAGCAATGCTTAGATGGCTCGATAAGTCCGAACTTACCGACATGGTGGATGAAAAGGATAAGTTCAGAATGAATGAGCAAGACGGCATCTTTCACGATATGGAAAAAGAGGATGTCGAGAAGAAGTTTAAGGACAGACTTCGAGATCAGGATTCGGAGCATAACGGCGGCTCGTTTTGGATAGGCGCGATGGGTAAGACCTATTTCGGAAATACGGGCGGTATGGCCGGAGGAATAAGAGTCGGAGGTTCGACCGGGTATCAGACGGCGTTTTCCGTAGTAGGAGCAAGAAAATACAGAGATTTCAGAGAAGATAAAGTTATTGATAACCGTCAATTTCAAACAGCTCTTCGAAAACTAAGACAATTCAGTTCCAGACTTGATATACCTAGAACAGAATTGGATATAGATCAGACTATAGACAAGACCTGCAATAACGGCGGATGCCTGCAGATAGTCATGGAAAAACCGAGAAAAAATGCGGTTAAGCTTCTGCTTTTGATGGATTCGGGAGGAACAATGATACCTTATACGAATCTGCTTAGCGAATTGTTTCAATCCGTTCACAAATCCAATCATTATAAAGATGTCAAAACATACTTTTTTCATAATTGTATTTATTCACATCTTTATAAAACACCGGAATGTGAGAACGGTGATTGGATAGAAACGGAATGGATGTTTAGAAATCTGGATTCGGATTACAAGGTAATTATAGTAGGGGATGCTGCAATGGCACCTGAAGAATTGTATTCCCAAACAGGTAATTATAGAGGCCCAAATGACGGTTTGTCAGGATATGAATGGCTCCTGTTGCTTAAGAGGCATTATAAAAAGGTAGTATGGATGAATCCGAAAATGGCACCGGGGAATGCCCCCTGGAGAGAAGCCGAAACAGCAGTGAAGGAAATGATTCCCATGTATAAGCTGACTGTTAAGGGACTGAATGAAGCAATGAAAAAATTAATGGTAAATAAATAGATTAAGGAGAATTATTATGCAGATTTTTGAAGAATTACAAGCAAGAGGACTTCTTGCACAGTTAACAGATGAAAACGAGATACACGATCTTGTAAATAACGGAAAGGCAACATTCTATATAGGCTTTGACCCTACAGCAGATTCATTACATGTAGGTCACTTTATGACATTGTGTCTTATGAAGAGATTACAGATGGCAGGAAATAAGCCGATTGCATTGGTAGGCGGCGGAACCGGAATGATCGGTGACCCTTCCGGAAGAACTGATATGCGTCAGATGATGACCAAAGAAACCATTCAGCATAACTGCGATTGCTTCAAAAAGCAGATGGAGAGATTTATTGATTTTGGCGAAGGAAAGGCCAGAATGGTTAATAATGCCGATTGGCTTCTTGAACTCAATTATGTTGATTTTTTGCGTGAAATAGGACCGCATTTTAGTGTAAATAATATGTTAAGGGCCGAATGTTACAAGCAAAGAATGGAGAAGGGACTTTCATTCCTTGAGTTTAACTACATGCTTATGCAAAGCTACGATTTCTACGAGCTGTTCCAAAGATACGGTTGTAATATGCAGTTTGGCGGAGACGACCAGTGGTCGAATATGCTTGGCGGTACCGAACTGATTCGTCGTAAGCTCGGTAAGGATGCATATGCAATGACAATTACACTTTTGCTTAATTCGGAAGGCAAAAAGATGGGTAAGACACAAAAGGGTGCGGTATGGCTTGATCCAAACAAGACCACACCGTTTGAATTCTACCAGTACTGGCGTAATGTAAGTGATGCGGATGTATTAAGATGTATCAGAATGCTTACATTCCTTCCTCTTGAACAGATTAATGAAATGGACAAGTGGGAAGGTGCTCAGTTGAATCAGGCCAAGGAGATACTCGGCTTTGAACTTACCAAACTCGTTCACGGCGAGGAGGAAGCAGCCAAGGCACAGGAAGCAGCCAAGGCTTTGTTTACTTCCGGAGTTGCCCAGGATATGCCTGCAACCAAGTTGAAAGAAGAAGATTTACGTGACGGAAAAATTGATATTATCGGAGTATTGGTGGCTTCAGGTTTGGTTACCTCACGTTCTGAAGGACGTCGTGCGGTTGAGCAGGGCGGTGTTGTAGTTAAGGATGAGAAGGTAACAGACTTTAATACAACATACGATCCCGAGTTCTTTGGCGGTGAAGGTGTAGTAGTCAGAAGAGGAAAGAAGAACTTCCGAAAGGTGGTATTCTAATATGAACGAGGTTTATGAGAAGATTGTAAATGCATATGAATCAATTAAAGACAGAATTCCTTTCACTCCCAAGGTAGCATTGGTTTTAGGCTCGGGATTGGGTAACTATGCAGATTCCATGAAAGTGGTATGTGAGATTGATTATAAAGATATTAAGGATTTCCCTGTTTCAACGGTTGTCGGACATGCCGGAAAGTTTATTTTCGGTTATGTTAAGGATGTTCCTGTTGTATGCATGAAAGGTCGCGTACATTACTACGAAGGATATAAGATAAGTGATGTAGTGCTTCCGACCAGATTAATGAAAATGATGGGTGCCCAAATCCTTTTCCTCACCAATGCATCAGGCGGAATAAGAAGTGATTTTAAAGCCGGTGACTTTATGATGATGACGGATCATGTTTCGATATTTGCACCAAATCCGTTAATCGGAGCCAATATTGAAGAATTGGGTGTAAGATTCCCTGATATGACCAATGTATATGATAAGGAATTACAGAATATTATCAAAGAAGCTGCCAACAAGAACGCCATTGATTTAAAGGAAGGTGTTTACGCGCAGCTTACAGGACCTTCGTTTGAGAGCCCTGCCGAAATCAAACTCCTGTCCAAACTCGGTGTGGATGCGGTAGGAATGTCAACGGTAGTTGAAGCAATTGCTGCAAGACATATGGGAATGCAGGTTTGCTGTATATCGTGTATATGTAATTTGGCTGCAGGTATATCACCTACTCCGCTCACACATGAAGAAGTGTTCGAAGCGGGCCAAAAAGCAGCACCTTTATTTGAAAAGCTTGTAACAGAATCGATTGTTAATATGTAACGAAGAGGATGCATCATGAAAAGAGAGTTCATAACAGATGATAACGAAGAAATGAATAATAAGCTTATAGAACTGCTTAAGGCAGTTCCTGTAAGAGATTTGATTTCTCATGCATTAAAGGTCAGAGAAAACGCATATTGTCCTTATTCCAAGTTCGCGGTTGGAGCTGCTCTTTTATCAAAAGACAATAAAGTATTTGTCGGATGTAATGTAGAAAATGCTTCTTACGGAGTTTCAAATTGCGCTGAAAGAACTGCATTCTTTAATGCAATCAGTGAAGGATATAACAGTTTTCGTGCGATTGCCATAGTAGGCGGTCCTAAAGGAAAGGATGTCAACCAGTTTGCTTTTCCGTGCGGTACGTGCAGACAGGTCATGACGGAATTCTGCTCATCGGAGGATTTCATAGTAATTGTTGCCAAGTCGGAAACTGTGTATAAGGTTTATGCATTAAAAGAGCTCATTCCGGAAGGCTTCGGCCCCGAAAATTTGGAGAAAAAGGGGAACTAGTATGAGAATCAAATTCGTAAATGCAAGAATTCTTACCATGAAAGACAATCAGGACGTTTTTGAAGGCGAACTGATTGTAAATGAAGGATTTATAGAGGAAGTTGGAGAACGGGTTTCAAATGACGGTAAATTCGACGAGGTTATAGACTGCGGACGAAATTTGCTTATGCCGGGATTTAAAAATGCACATACTCATTCGGGAATGAGCGTTTTAAGGTCTTTGGCGGATGATTTACCTTTGGATAAGTGGCTCAACGAATCGATATTTCCCGTAGAAGCAAGGATGAGTGACGATGACATTTACGAAATGACCAAGTTATCGGTTTTGGAGTATCTGACAAGCGGTATTACTGCATGCTTTGACATGTATCTTACACCGTATTCGATAGCCAAAGCCATGGATGAGATGGGATTTAGATGTGTTCAGACAGGCGCAGTTAACAACTTCAGCCAAAGCCCCGAATTGCTTGAAGAATGCTATTTAAATCTCAATCAGGATAAATCGCTTCAATCATTTGTTTTGGGATTTCATGCAGAGTACACCACTTCGCCTGAAATTATGAAGAAAATTGCCGACTTGGCCAATAAATATAAGGCTCCGATTTATGTGCATATGGCTGAAACCAAGAGTGAGGTTGCAGGCTGTATCGAAAGATATAATATGACGCCTTTAAAATATATGGATTCGATAGGCATGTTTAATTACGGAGGCGGAATCTATCATGGTGTTTATCTGACTGATGAAGAGATGGACATTATGAAAAAACATAATATGTTTGAGGTAACCAATCCGGCTTCAAACCTTAAACTTGCATCGGGCATAGCTCCCATAGCCAAATACATGGATAAAGATATACCTGTTGCAATAGGTACAGATGGTCCTGCATCAAACAACTGTCTTGATATGTTCAGGGAGATGTTCCTTGTTACAGGCTTGGCTAAGGTCAAAGAAGGCGATGCTATGGCAGTTGATGCCAAAGAAGTCTTGAAAATGGCTACGGTTAACGGTGCCAAATGTATGAGCCTTGATAATTGCGATATTTTGGATGCGGGTAAATGTGCGGATATTATCATGATTAATCTTGATATGCCCAACATGCAGCCGATTAACAATATTGTCAAAAATATAGTTTATTCGGGTTCCAAAATTAATGTTATGATGACGATGATTAACGGTAATATCTTATACAAAGACGGCAAATTTATGAATAATATTGATGAACATCAAATATATTCCAAGGTCGCCGAAATAAAGGAACGCTTATTGAAAAATGAATGATGTACTAAAAAGGAAACTGGTAAATTATTATAAGAATCAAGATGCAGAATATACTCTTGATGACATAACATTCAATGATCTTAATTTGGATGAGCTGTTTGAACGAATGAACAGAACTTCCTCGTCTTTGGGCGAAGAAGTTCTTTATTCTATATTAAGGCAACCTTTGTATGACATTGATGAGCTTAACTCAAGAGAAGAGCAGATTAGGCTTTATTGTGAAAACAATGAATTAAGGAACAAAACACAAAAGTCCCTCAGATATTTATCCAAAGTTAAGAAATATTCAATTTTTGAATATCTGTATTGTCTTAACAATGTCAAACAGATTTCTTTTGGCGGAAAGTTTCTTGCGCTTATCCTGATACTTTTGTGCGCGGCAATTATTCCTTTCAACGTTGTTGCGGGAGTGATTGCATTGATAGTGGTATTTGTGATTAATGCATTAAGATATTTCAGACTTCGTGATGAAATAAGTCCGTATCTTATATGTGTTTCATATGTGCTGAAGTCAATTTCGGTCGGCAAAAATATAGACGGAACAGATTCCGAATTGTATTCGAAAATTAAGAATATCAAAAATGCGTCATTTTTGCTTGGAAACATTAGCGGTGCAACCGTTCACGGCGGTAGCGGTAATCCGCTTGATTTGGTGATTGATATTTTGAAGATGGGGTTGCATATCGATATAATTGCATTCTACCATCTGCTAAAGGAAGTTCAGCTTAACAAGGACAATATAGAAAAATATTTGATTTCGCTCGGAACTATCGATGCTTATATAAGTATTGGTATATGGAGAGGCGAAAACAAAGATAAATGGTGTCTGCCGGTATTTAAGGATAATGACAGCAAACCGGAGATTAAAGCATGCGCTCACCCGCTTATTGATAATCCGGTTACAAATGATGTGAGTGTTAATAGAGGCGTTTTGCTTACCGGTTCAAATGCATCCGGTAAATCCACTTTTTTAAGAAGTGTAGCTGTTAACGTCATTATGGCTCAAACAGTACATACATGTTTTGCCAAAAGTTACGAAGCACCTTTGTATAAGGTTATTACTTCAATGTCGATTTCGGATAATCTGTTAAAAGGCGACAGTTATTATATGGCCGAAGTTAAGGCATTGAAAAGGATTGTGGATGTTGTTTCGAAAGAGAAAGAATATAATGTAATGACATTTGTTGATGAGGTGTTACGGGGAACCAATACCAAGGAAAGAATAGCAGCTTCAACACAGATATTAAAATATTTATCGGATAAAGCTTTGAGTTTCGCGGCCACACATGATATTGAACTTACGGAATTACTCAAAGAAGAATATGACAATTATCATTTTAGTGAAGAAATGGTGGGAGATGATATTTCATTCAGCTATCTTATTAAAGAAGGACCTGCCAATTCGCAGAACGCCATCAAGTTACTGCTGTTGATGGGATTTCCGAATGAAATTATTGATAATGCAATAAAGAGTATCACGAATTAAGAATCAGTTAAGAATTGAACAAGATACAACTCAAGACTTCCGTATGCAGTTGGGATAAATTATTATCGTACAACAGCACACGGAAGTTTTATTTTGACGGGAAATATATCCCAATCCTACTTGGAGGAGTAAAAATGAAAGAGTTTTTTCAAAACAAAAAGAGATTGATAATTATCGCAGTGACACTGATTGCAGTGGTTACAGTCGGAACCGTTTATGTTAAAGCAGACGCGGTGATGAAAGCAGAATCCTATAAAGCGGATGTCGGACAATTGAGCAGTGTATTGGAAATAAACGGTAATGTGGAGAGCAATACGCAAAAAACATACTATGCCAAGGTGGACGGACTTATTGATAAAGTAAATGTTAAGGAAGGCGATTTCGTTAAGAAGGGAGATGTCATTGTAAGTTTTGATCTTGAGGAAATAGAAAGACTTACCGCAATTGCCGAGTATTGTGAACAGGCAGATGCTGAAAGCTATAACAATTCCATCCAGACCGGTAGCAGAACGGCGAGTCTTTATCAGGAAGCCAAAAACAATTTGGAGGTTCTTGACTCTTTGATAGCTGCAACAGAGATTACTTTGCTTCAAAGACAAAAGGACTTGGCGCAAAAGAGTGCCGCACTTGCGGATGAAGGTGCCAAACTTCAGATATCTTTGATTGATTGGGAAGACGAACCCGACTCAGAAGAGTATGAGAATTTGCGTAAACTTGTTCAATCCAATGCATATGATCAGCAGCATTCGGCGGATATTATAAAAATACAGGAAGATATCGACAGCCTTAACGTATATCTTACGGAATTAAAAACAGCTAAAAGCGAGATGACAAGTCAGAAGGCCGCTACACAGATGGGACTTATGACCAATGGGGCCAAAAAGGAGCTTGAAGCACTGAAGGCCGCCAATGAGCTTGCAAGTAATAATACGATTGAAAATTATAATGAAGCAGCAGAAGGAATTATAGCCGAATTTGACGGTATAGTATCATCGATTAAAATCAGCGAAGGTTCCAATGTATTTCAGGGTACGGAACTTGTAACTGTTAAATCTCTGGATGATGTAATAATTAAATTAAACGTAAATAAATATGATATAGTAAATATTGAAGAAAACCAGACGGCTTCTGTTGTAATCAAAAACAAGAAATATAACGGAAAGGTGTCACGAATTGCAAGAATGACGGATGAATCGGGTCAAAACTCGGGTATAGATGTGGAAGTTAAACTTGATGAACCTGATAGTGACATTATATTAGGTCTTGATGTCAAGACCCAAATTTTAACAGCCAATATAAATGATGCATTAAGAATCCCGGTAGAAGCATTATGGGAGGATGAAGAAGGGAGTTTTGTATTTGTAGCCCAAGAAGAAAAAGCGGTTAAAACCAAAGTTGAAGTCGGCGTAAGAAATGATGATATGGTAGAGATTACTGAAGGAATCAGTGAAGGCGATTTGGTTGTATGGAATGAAAATTCCGAAATCACAGATGGAATGTGCATTAAAATAGATTAGAAATTAAGCGGAGTATTAAAAATGACAGCAGAAAAAAGAATAATAGTTACGGCTAAGGATCTTTCCAAGACATTTTCAACCGGGGCGGTTCAACAGCATGTATTAAAAAACTTAAATCTGAATATATACCATGGTGACTTTACTGTTGTTATGGGGAACTCCGGCTCGGGTAAAAGTACTTTGTTATATGCATTATCCGGAATGGACAGACCGAGTATGGGAACAATTACATACTATACTTCTCAAAAGAACGGCGACACAGAAACGACAGAGTGTACCGAAATATCCAAATTCAATAATGATAAACTTGCAGCGTTCAGACGCGATCATGTAGGATTCGTCTTTCAGCAGAATTATCTTAACGACAGCATGAGCGCCCTTGATAACGTTATGCTTTGCGGATTACTTAAAAACGGAAACAGAAAAGAACTGGCTGAGAAAGCCAAACGTCTTCTTGGCAATGTGGAAATAAGTGAAACGGATTACAGAAAGTTTCCTACTCAGCTTTCGGGAGGACAACAGCAAAGGGTAGCGGTTGTTCGAGGTGTAATTAACAGCCCTGAGATATTATATGCAGATGAACCGACAGGTGCGCTTAACTCTCAAAATACCGAAAATGTATTAAATATTCTTAGTGATATTAACAGTGAAGGACAGAGCATCGTCATGGTAACGCATACCATCGCAGCAGCCGAAAGAGGTAACAGAGTTATTTATCTGGCTGACGGTGTTATTGCCGATGAAGTAGAATTGGGTTCTTATCTCGGCAATTATAAGGATGAGACCAATCCGATGTTAAATGAAGCCAAGGCACGTCATGCCAAATTGAAGAATTTTCTTCAGGATATGGGATGGTAGAAAGGAAAAACAGTGTACAGATATTTTTTTGTTGCACGTAACAATATTAAAAAGCAGAAAAATGATATGCTCACTTTCTTCATTCTGTCGCTTTTGGCCACGCTCCTAATCTTTGTCAGCCTGTCTTTTTTGACCGGTACGGGAAAGGTATTTGATGATAACCTGGAAAAGACCAACGGTGCCGATATAACCATTATGATGCAAGAGAATGAAGCTTTGGCGGACAGGATTGAAGAAGTTGCAAACGATGAAGTATATATTGGAAATACCGAGCAGGAGAACATTCTAAACATAAGCCTTGCCAAATATAAAGGGAAAACCGAAAAGAATTGGGTAGAGTATCCTTTTATAATATCGTGTTATGAAGACGAACAAAAAATCCATACGCTAAGTACAGATACTGTGGGGCTTAGCGGTGATGAAACCATTTTCCCGATATCACTTAAAACAGCTTATGATATCGGAGATTATGTGCAATTAAAAGTCGGTGACAATATCTACAATTTGAAAGTTGCGGCATTTAATGAAGATAACCTGTTTTGCTCATCGATGAATATGGGTACCTACAAGATTTTCGTTTCCAGAGGAATCTATGAAACAATAGATTTTGAAAATCCTAAGTTGGCACAAAACGGCCGATTAATTAAGATGAAGATGACGGATACTGCCAAAAAGAAAAATGTAAGCAGTGACGACCTGGCGGATAGTATGACGGAGGTGCTTCTTAAGGAACTTGATAAGTATGCGGCGGACGATGCATTTTTTAATGTTCTTCCTATGGGATTGATGAGAACTGCCTGCATGATATTACCGTATGTTTTTATAGCCATAGTATTGCTTTTTTCGATTATCATTCTGATAATATCCGTTGTTATCATTAACTTTAGCGTTAAGAATTTCATTATGACCAATATGAAGAATACTGCGATTATGGAAGCTGCCGGATATACGGTCAGGGAACTTGTTTTGGTTCTTTTGTTCCAACTATTGATGGTTGCCCTGGCAGGTGCACTGATCGGTATTCTGATAGGAAGTCTTTTGCTTGATAAGTTTGGCATTATTATATTGATTACTTTGGGACTTGAATGGAATCAGCCGGTTAATGCTTTGGTGATTATCGGCGTTGTTTTGGCCATAGCTGTATTGGTAGGATTTCTTACTGTTTTACTTGGAAGAAATTACAGTAAAACATCTGTGCTGGATGCATTAAGAGGCGGTGTTAATACTCACAGCTACAAAAAGAATCTGTTTGCTTTTGACAAGACATCATTTTCAATACCGATTACGCTGGCACTTAAGTCTACTTTCGGGAAATTCAAAAGCCAGATAGGAATAGTTTTCATAATGATGATTCTGGCAATTTCTACGGTTGTTGCTTTTGGTATGGCAGACAGTTACGGTACGGATGAAGGATGCGTGAGATTGGCAGGTCTGGATTTTTGCGATGCGGAGTGCATGGGCGGACAAAATATGGCAGATGTAATAGCCTCCATGAAAACTGTCGAATCCACCCATACGGAATTTTACACTGCTTTTAGAATGTGCAATGGGAAAATTGAAAAAACGATAAATATAAGAGCAATATCCGATACCTCAGATATAAGAGGCGGATGTGTTATAGACGGAAGATGGCCGGCTCACGCTAATGAGATATTGCTTGCGTCCAATGCCTCCAACACTCTGGATGCCGGTGTCGGAGATGTAATAACGGTCAAATCGGACGGTGCGGAAGAAAATTATATAGTTTGCGGAATATGTCAGGTTTTTCAGAATTTGGGTAATATGTCATATACGACATTGGACGGTGTTTCGAAATTGATGTCAATATCGAACGATTCTCTTGATATAATCATCAATTTTAAACAGGGCGTTACATTTGATGAGTTTGATAAAGAGTTTAAGGATACTTATCCGGAAGTTGAAGTGATTGATTATAACGAAGCCGTTCATAACACTGTAGGAACCATAACAAGCGGAATGAAGCTGTTCGCATATTTCGTATCGATTTTGACAATTGTAATTGTTGCTTTCGTCGAATCACTTATAGTTCGTACCAATGTTAATAAAGAATGGAGAAATCTCGGAGTGAGCAAAGCTCTTGGTTTTACATCAGGGCAACTTATTATACAGGTGATTCTTTCAAATATGCCGGCAATACTTATTGGCGTTGCTATCGGAACAATTATATCGCCTGTGGCCGGAAGCAAACTATTGGTAGCGGCATTTTCCGTTTTCGGATTTAAGAAGGTTGAATTTACGATTAAACCCTTATCCTATGTGCTGACGATAATCATCATAATAGGTGTTGCAATCATAACAGCTGCGTTAAGAGGAAGGAAAATAAAAGCACTTGAACCTGTTAAGATGATTATGGAAGAGTAGTATGCTATAATTCAATTAAATTTGGGGTGACTATGCATTATAATTGTCTTATTGTAGATGACGAAACTGAATTAGCGAAAATGACGGCAGAATATTTTGGAATGTTTGAAGTATCGGCATTCTATGTTGACAGCCAAGAGGCTTGTTATAAGTTTTTTGAGGATAATACTGTCGATTTGGTATTGTTGGATATTAATCTCAAAGACGGAACCGGTTTTGATGTATGTAAGAAGTTAAGAGAGGATATGCAACTGCCTATCCTCTTTATTAGTGCCAGACAAAGCGATGATGACGTATTGATTGCTCTTTCAATCGGTGGCGATGATTATGTGAAGAAGCCATACAGTCTTTCGGTGTTGTTGGCCAAGGTTAAGGTTAACCTTAAACGGATGGAACAAATCAAACAGGCTAAAAATAATGCCGGCAAAAATACCAATGGTGACCGTGAGGAAGTAATTGATGGCAACTTCATTATTGATAATGGTACGATGTCTGTTACGGTTGACGGTCGAAAGGCATCTCTTAAGGCCAAAGAATTCGCCCTCATTAGCTGTCTCTACGAACATCGTAATACTATAGTTAAAAAGGAAGTATTATTTGATGAAGTATGGGGGGATACGTTCTTTAGTGACAGCACTCTAAATGTTCATATCAGAAAATTGAGAGAAAAAATTGAAGAAAACCCAAATGAACCCAAATATATTAAGACAATCTGGGGAACCGGATACATTTTGGAATTGTCATGAAAGTATTAAGAAGACTTACGGTAATGTTTGTGCTGTTTATGATTGCAGGTTTGCTTTTGTTTATTAAGCATGATCAAAACAGTGCGTTTGAAAAAAGAGATATCTTATACTATAACGATTGTCTTCAACGTGTGCAGGAAGATATTGAAGCAGGCTTGGCCCAAGAGCAGATAGAAGAAAAATATGACTGCGTAATTGTAATGTCCAAAAAAATTAACAATTCGGAACTTGCCAAACTGTATTCATCCGGAGCTATTATTTTGGACATTGAAGTTAACGGTGAATATGTCGGTAAAGTAGGATGGAATGACATTAATGAAGCTATAAACAGCTCAAGGGACGGACTGTTGCGGAATGCTTTGATATTATGGACAGCGGTATTTGTATGCGGTTGCTTTTTGCTGCTGTATCTGTACCTGTATTTTATAAGGCCGACGGAGGAACTAAAGAATTTTGCAATGACAATAGCCAAAGGCGATTTGAATAAATCTCTTCCGATAAGGAAAAACAATTTATTCGGAAGCTTCGTTGAAGGTTTTGATATTATGCGTGAACAGCTGAAAAATTCCATCAATAGGGAAAGAGAAGCCGAGATAGCAAGAAAAGAATTAATACAAGGACTTTCTCATGATATTAAGACTCCTCTTGCGGTAATTGAAGCAAGCTGTGAAGTGATTGAACTTAAGGAGTCAAGAAAACTTGATATACTAATCGGCCAAAGCAACTTTGCTGACATTTCAACAGAGGTGGCAGAGTGTAATGATTTGCTTGAAAAAGTAAGAACAATATCCGATAAAGCCGAAACAATCAGTCACCTTATGAGCGATGTAATGCATGCAAATCTTGAAAACCTTGAAAAGGTTGAGGTTGAACCGATAGAAGAAGAGTCTGTAGTAATAGAGGAATTATTTCAAAGGCTTTCGAACTATGGAAATATAGTAATGGAGAATCATATCTATCCATGCCTTGTGTATATGGACAGGAAGCGTATGGAACAGGTTATCGACAATATAGTCGGCAATTCAGCCAAGTATGCGGGAACCGATATATTTGTAAATTTCTCCGAACCCGAAGGAATATATATGGCTGACGGTATCAAGGCTACGTTCATTAAGATTATAATCCGCGACTGCGGACCGGGAGCGGATTCGGATGAACTTCCGCTTCTTGCCGAAAAGTATTATCGAGGAAGTAATTCTCAAAATGCCGACGGATACGGATTGGGATTATATCTTTGCAAAACATACATGGACAAACAGTACGGAGGCATGGAGTACTATAATGATAACGGGTTTGTGGTGGAATTGTTGCTTAGAAAGGTATGATATTTCGTCTATGTTTTGACAATAAAAGTCAGTTTTGGTATATTAATTAATGGTTGGAAATTGATTTTGTTTATCTTTTAAGGGGTTAAAGATGGATAATTTGATTAACTTTTTTAGAATGTTCAATTCATATTTGCTTGTTGTGATTGTAGCGGCTGTAGTCATGGCAATTGCGGTTACAATAGGAATTACACTCAGAAAACATAAGAACACAAAGGTGATTTCGGATGCCCAAGAGTGCGAAACAGAAAATTAAATTATTGTATTTGATGAAGGTCTTGCTTGAAAACACTGATGAAAATCATTGTTTGAATACGCAGGACCTTATTGATTATCTGGCGGAAAATGATATCGAAGTAGAGCGAAAAACAATCTTTTCGGATATTGCCACGCTAAAAGAGTTCGGTATTGATATAGAACTTTCGAAAGCCAAGGAAAAGGGTGGGTATTATGTATCGTCCAGAGATTTTGAATTGGCGGAACTTAAGATAATTGTTGAAGCGATACTTTCATCAAGATATATATCATCAAAGAAATCAAAAGCGCTTATTGAAAAGCTGGAGAGACTGGTAGGACCGTCGGAGAGAAAAGAACTTTCAAGAGAGGTATTTGTTTCGGGACGCGTCAAGACCGAGAATGAAAGTATTTTCTATAATGTGGATATTCTGCATAATTCAATGATGAATAACAGAGAGATTACTTTTTCTTATCTTGAGTGGAACAAAGATAAAGAACTTGTTCCCAGAAAAAACGGAAAAGTATACAGAGTTTCGCCGTGGGCTCTGACTGTTAAGGATGAGTATTACTATTTAATAGCCTATGATTCGAATGCGGATTTGATTAAGCATTACCGTGTCGATAAGATGAAAGATATACATGCTGTTTTACGTTCTTCAAGGCAGGGCGGAGAGGCTTTCAATGTATATGATTTAGGCGAATATACGAATCAGAATTTCGGAATGTTCTCGGGAGATGCGGATATTGTCTCACTCATTGTTCCGGAGGAAAAGATAGGAATAATTTTTGACAGATTCGGTAAAGATATAGATATAAGACCGATTAGAAAGGGTTATCTGTCATGCAGAGTGCCTGTTCTTGTTTCCAAACAGTTCTTCGGATGGCTTACGGGAATAGGATCTCAAATTCAGATAGCAACGCCGAAATCGGTCAAGGATGAATATCTAGCTTATTTGAAAAGCATTACTGATTTATACAAAGATTAAAAATAGCAATTTTTACCAAAATTGCTATTTTTTTTTATGCAATATTAATGATGAGGTTTTCTTGACTACAATATGTATA
Organism: Lachnospiraceae bacterium; assembly: GCA_045640525.1. Lineage (GTDB taxonomy): Bacteria > Bacillota > Clostridia > Lachnospirales > Lachnospiraceae > JAILLW01. The sequence continues at coordinate 74,759 of JAZUFE010000029.1, forward strand.
ATAAGTATACTTTATTTGGACACAATATCTAGTGTTAATATATATGCGTCCAACAAAATATTGTAATAAATGAGGGAAAATCATGGCTAAGCAAGCGAAAAACTCGGAAAACTACGGCGAGCAATTCAAACCGACCAAGGAGATTAAAGTTATTAAAAAGGACGGCTCCCTGGAAGCTTTTAACGTACAGAAAGTTATTGATGCAGTCGGCAAAAGTGCCTACAGAGCATTGACCAAATTTACGGATGAAGAAAAGATACATATTTGTAAATATGTTATTGAAAAGGTAGATGAACTTGATAAAACCGAGGTTCCGATTCCTATAATGCATAACATTGTAGAATCCGCTCTGGAGGAAGTTAAGCCTATTGTAGCCAAATCATACAGAGATTACAGAAATTATAAGCAGGATTTCGTGCGTATGATGGATGATGTTTATAAGAAATCTCAGTCCATTATGTATGTAGGCGATAAAGAAAATGCAAATACGGATTCAGCCTTGGTTTCTACCAAAAGAAGCTTGATATTCAACCAGTTCAATAAAGAGTTATATCAAAAATTCTTTATGACTACCGAAGAAATTCAAGCCTGCAGAGACGGATATATTTATGTACATGATATGTCTGCAAGAAGAGATACTATGAACTGCTGTCTTTTCAACGTTGCGGAAGTGCTTCACGGTGGATTTGAAATGGGTAATATTTGGTATAACGAACCCAAAACCCTGGACGTTGCTTTCGATGTTATCGGAGATATAGTATTGTCTGCAGCATCACAGCAGTATGGTGGATTTACAGTACCTGAAGTTGATAAGATACTTGAGCCCTATGCAGAAAAGACATATCAAAAGAGTGTTGAAAAATATACCAAATTGGGAATAGATAAAGAAACTGCCGAAGCTGAGGCAGTAGCAGATGTTAAGCGTGAGTTTGAACAAGGATTCCAGGGATGGGAGTACAAGTTCAATACGGTAGCATCTTCAAGAGGTGATTATCCTTTCATAACGGTAACGGCCGGTATTGGAACAGGTAGATTTGCCAAGATGGGTACCATTGCAATGCTTAATGTCAGAAGAAAAGGACAGGGCAAGAAGGAATGCAAGAAACCCGTGTTATTCCCTAAAATTGTATTTTTGTACGACGAGAACCTTCATGGCCCCGGTAAGGAATTGGAAGATGTATTCGAAGCAGGGGTTAAGTGCTCTGCCAAGACAATGTATCCGGATTGGCTTTCTCTTACGGGTAAAGGATATATTGCTTCTATGTACAAGCAGTATGGCAAAGTAATAAGCCCTATGGGATGCAGGGCATTTTTATCTCCTTGGTACGAGAGAGGCGGAATGCATCCGGCAGATGATGAAGATATACCTGTATTCGTGGGAAGATTTAATATAGGTGCGGTATCATTGCATTTACCGATGATACTGGCCAAGTCAAGACAGGAGTCGAAAGATTTCTACGAAGTCTTGGATTATTATCTTAACCTTATCAGGCAGTTGCATATACGTACATACGCGTATTTGGGTGAGATGCGTGCATCTACCAACCCGCTTGCGTATTGCGAGGGAGGATTCTATGGCGGACATCTGAAATTAACGGATAAGATTAAGCCTATTTTAAAAACTGCAACTGCCTCCTTTGGAATTACGGCTTTTAATGAGCTTCAGGAGTTATATAACGGTAAGAGCTTGGTTGAAGACGGACAGTTCGCCTTGGAAGTACTTGAACACATCAATCAAAAGATTAATGAATTCAAGGAAGAGGACGGAAACCTCTATGCGATATACGGCACGCCGGCAGAGAGCCTGTGCGGATTGCAGGTTAAGCAGTTCCGTGCCAAATACGGAATTATAGAGGGAGTTTCCGACAGAGAATATGTTTCAAACTCATTCCATTGTCATGTTTCCGAAGACATTACGCCTATCGAAAAACAGGATTTGGAATATCGTTTCTGGGAATTGTCAAACGGTGGCAAGATTCAATATGTAAAATATCCTATTGATTACAATATTGATGCAATCAAGACACTTATTCATCGCGCCATGGAGATGGGATTCTACGAAGGCGTTAATCTATCGCTGGCTTATTGCGATGATTGCGGTCACCAGGAACTCGAGATGGATGTATGCCCGAAGTGCGGTTCCAAAAATCTGACCAAGATTGACAGAATGAACGGATATTTATCATATTCAAGAGTTCATGGCGATACTCGATTAAACGAAGCCAAAATGGCAGAAATCAAAGAGAGGAAGAGTATGTAACCCATGAGATACCATGATATAACACATGACGATATGAAAAACGGTGACGGACTCAGAGTGGTGCTTTGGGTTGCGGGCTGTTCTCATTGCTGCAAGGAATGTCAGAATCCTATTACCTGGGATCCGGCAGGCGGTCTTTTGTTTGATGATGCAGCTAAAAAAGAGATATTTGATCAACTTGATAAGGACTACATTTCCGGTATTACTTTTTCGGGTGGCGACCCGTTACATGCGGCTAACAGACTTGAAGTAAGAAACCTGATGTGTGAGATTAAAGAAAAATATCCCAATAAGACGATATGGCTGTATACGGGTGATACATGGGAGAACATAATGCATTACTCATGCATGCAGTATGTAGACGTACTTGTAGACGGAGAATTCAAGGTGGAGCTTAAGGATGTTACACTGAAATGGAAGGGCTCTTCCAACCAGCGGGTAATTGATGTCCAAAAATCCTTGAAATCAACGGACCCTGCCACACCTGTTTTACATTGCGGAGATCATTAATATGCCACAGATAAAGATAAAGTATTTTAGCGACAAAATTGAAAAATTGACATATATCGACGGTAAATCCGATTGGATTGACTTAAGAGCGGCCGATGATGTAATATTGAAAAAGGGTGAGTTTAAACTGATACCTTTGGGGGTTGCCATGCAGTTACCTCAAGGATATGAGGCTCATATTGTACCGCGCAGTTCAACATTTAAAAATTTCGGAATAATTCAAACCAATCATCAGGGAGTCGTTGATTGCTCGTATTGCGGAGACAACGATCAGTGGTTTATGCCGGTGTTGGCTATAAGGGATACCGAGATTCATGTAAATGACAGAATTTGCCAGTTCAGAATAATGGAGAATCAACCCAAAATAGATTTTGAAGAAGTAGCTTCACTTGAGGGTGCTGACAGAGGTGGATTTGGAAGTACCGGAAAAGCATAATATCGGAGTCGTTCCCAATGCTTGATAATAAAAAGATGATGTTGCTATGTATGATGCAGTACGTTGTCATCATTGCATATCATATTATTTACAGTTTAATATATGCTTCATATGACCAAACTCTTAGAATAACAGTTTGGTCTGTTTGCGTTTTATTGGTATTGCTGTTATTCAGTTATATGTTTCAACGGCAACTTGATTTGGTTGTATACGTCATTATGGCGTCTGTTCTTATAACCGTAACGTATGTAGGATATTTGCTTAATACGTTGTCATATGCGCTTGTCATCTATTTTTCTGCAGGTCTGATACTTACCATGTTTTTGACTGAAAGATATATTTATGTGTGGGGGATAGGGACCATAGCATCTCTTATTCTCAATACGGTGATATGGCCGGATGTAATTAAAAAATATGTGCCTTCGATAATGCTGTATTATGGATATATTTTGGCCTACGCAATAGGCTTTTTCTATCTTATTGTTTTAGTTAATGCTGCCAAGAGAAACTTTAATCAAATGCAGGAAGCTGCAATTAAGGCAGAAGCACAGAATAATTCCAAAAATTTGTTTTGGGCCAATATTTCAAATGAAATACGAACACCCATGAACGTAATTAACGGAATGAGCCGATTGCTTAAAATGGAAAATTTGAATAATCGTGCACAAGAATATACCGAACAGATAGAGAATGCTTCGGATATGCTGATTAACATTGTCAGCGATACAATGGAATTGTCACAACTTGAAACAGATACGTATGTTATCAAAAATTCGGCATATGATTTGTACAGATTGATACATACTTCCATAATGGAAGTATCCGATAAGATTTCAGCTGAAGAAATCAGACTTTCATACTCTATTAATCCAAGAGTGCCGAACGTTTTGTTTGGAGACAGTTTTCTTCTTGGAAAGGTAATAATCAGATTAATTGAAAATCTTGTATTGTTTACCGACAGCGGTGATATCAAAATCAACATTGACATGAAGGAAGAAAATCCGAAAGAGAATGTAACGTTGTTGATTAGACTTGAAGAAATCGGAAATAGTCCTTTGCAATACGATATGGCAGAGGTGCTGGATGAAGAAAGTATTCACAAGTATAGAAAGAGTGCGGAACAGGAACAATTGAGCCTGTCTCTTAAGCTTTGCAGAACAATGCTTGCAAAGTTGGGAGGTAATTTGGAAGGAGAGAATTATTCAAATAAGTCTCTTTGGGTAAACATCATCCTTAATCAAATAGTCGGCAGTGAAAGTGAATTGATAAGAGAATACGAGTATGCGTCAAAGACTCTCGGACAGACATGGAGAGCTCCCAAGTCGAATGTATTGGTGGTGGATGATACTCCGACTAACTTGAAATTAATATCGGGTATGATAAGATTACATGGAATTAATCCGGATAATGCGGAATCCGGTAAAGAATGTCTGGCCAAGATGGAGAGCAAAAAATACGACCTTGTTTTCCTGGATTATATGATGCCGTCTATGAACGGTGCCGACACACTTAAACATATTAAGCATAAAGCGGCGGAAAACGATAATTTCGTAGCCGTCCCGATAATCGCTTTATCGGCTAAATCTCTTCAAAGAGACAGAGCCAAATTTGTTGAGATGGGATTTGATGATTTCATTTCGAAGCCTATTGATGATAAAGAACTTGAGGGCTTCCTAAGACGTTATCTTTCTCAAAATAATGAATAATAAATAATATTAATAATATATTCGAGGAGATTGATTATGAAAATAAGAACACGTTATGCACCATCACCAACAGGAAAAATGCATGTCGGCAATTTAAGAAGCGCTTTATATGAGTTTTTGATTGCCAAACATGACGGTGGAGACTTTATGCTCAGAATAGAGGATACCGATCAGGGAAGATTGGTTGAAGGAGCTACAGATATTATATATCGTACCATGGCCAAAACAGGATTGATTCATGACGAGGGACCTGACAAGGACGGAGGATACGGACCTTATGTTCAATCTGAGAGAATGAAGACCGGAATATATATGAAATATGCCAAGGAGCTTGTTGAAAAGAAAGAGGCATATTATTGTTTCTGTGATAAGGAACGTTTGGCATCATTAAAGACAGAGGTTAAGGACGGACAGGAAATAACAGTATATGACAAGCATTGTCTATCTTTGTCGGAAGAAGAAGTTAAGGCAAATCTTGATGCAGGCAAGCCTTTCGTTATAAGACAGAATATCCCCAATGAAGGTACGACAACATTCCATGATGAACTGTACGGTGCCATAACAGTTGACAACGCCGAACTTGATGACATGATTTTGATTAAGTCAGACGGTTTCCCAACATATAACTTTGCCAACGTTGTTGATGATCATACTATGAACATTACACACGTGGTAAGAGGTAATGAATATCTTTCTTCATCGCCGAAGTATGTCAGACTTTATGAGGCATTTGGGTGGGAGACACCTACTTATATTCACCTGCCGTTAATTACAGATGAAAATCATAAGAAGCTTTCCAAAAGATCCGGCCACGCATCTTTTGAAGACCTTGAAGCACAAGGCTTTTTGACAGAGGCTATAATTAACTATGTTGCCTTACTCGGTTGGTCCCCCGAAGACAATAATGAGATTTTCTCTTTGGATGAACTCATTAAGAAATTTGATTATCATAGAATCAATAAATCACCTGCCGTTTTTGACATGGTTAAGTTAAGATGGATGAACGGTGAGTACATTAAAGCTATGGATGATGATAAGTTCTTCCAAATGGCTGAAAAATATATAGATGAGGCTGTTAAGGGCAAGAATCTTGATAAAAGAAAGCTTGCATCAATGGTTAAGACGAGAATAGAAGTATTCCCGGATATACCTGAGTTGATAGATTTCTTTGCAGAACTTCCCGAATATGATACGGCCATGTATGAGCATAAGAAAATGAAAACCACCAAAGAGTCTTCGTTGGAACTTTTGAAAGAAATTCTGCCGGTTTTGGAAGCATGCGATGATTATTCAAATGATAATTTGTATAAAATTTTGGTTGATTTCGCAACTGCGCATGAATATAAAAACGGATATGTACTGTGGCCGATCAGAACAGCTGCATCGGGTAAGCAGATGACACCTGCAGGTGCTACGGAAATCATGGAAGTTCTCGGAAAAGAAGAATCAATAGCCAGAATTAAAAAGGGAATTGATTTACTTCAAAACTAGAACAGACACAACGGATAAAGGATACTCCCAATGAATGTTCTGATTTTATCAGCGTTAACAGTTTTTGAAATTGCTATTTTTACCATGCTTGGAATGGTATTGACACCCGGAAAATTCATGAATTGTCAGGAAAAAGAGAAGACTTCTTGGTTCTTGTTTGCTCCGGCCCTTGGATTTGCCGTTCATACTGCGATTATTTCGATTTTGAGCCTTACCGTTGGGTATAATTTTGGAATTTGTATCCTGTCTTTGGCTGCCGAAGTCGGAATAATTATTTGTGGACGCTCCAAATTGCGGATAGAAAAAGATTTTCGGGTAGTTCTTTATTTATGTGTGGCAATAATCGGAGCTGCTATAACAGAGTACGGTATTGTACCGAAAATGATAGACGGAGGGTTGTATTTCACACCGTCGGTATATGATCATGCCAGAGTGGCAATCGTGGATTCGATAGTATCTAACGGATTCCCGGTTTTGTCACCCTGGGCAACCAATAAAGGCGAAATGGTTCAGATGGGATATCATTTTGGCATACATATTGTCAGCGCTCAGTTTTCGACAATTTTTGGCGCCGATACTTTTCTTGCTGCCACATCCTTGACCGGAACCATTTTTTATATTGCAACTCTTTGCATCGCAGGCATGAGCCTTGTACTTGGAAAGAGCAAAAGAATTCTTCTTTTCGTAATGCCGATTATTTTCATGGCCAATATTCAATATGGCGTGTTGGACAGTGTGATCAAGAATCTTACGGTTCTTCCCGATGCATTCGGGTATTGGGAATTTTTTGATAATACTATTTGGGGACCGCATCATACAATAGCCGGAGTAATAGTATTATATATTTGCCGACTTCTGACGAAACTTTTAAAGAGTGAGAAAAATGAAAACAAAGAGAAACTGAAAATTGCTGTCATGATTGCGCTTTCGGCAGCATCGGCATCGGTGTGCTCCATATATGCAGGGGCATTGGCTCTTGTTTTTGTCGGAGGAAGCGCACTTATTTATATTATTTTTAACTGCGAATACAGAAAATTGTTCACAACTTCTTTGCCATGGGTAGGAATCACCTTGGCATTGAGTGGAATTGCCTGTACTCCGTTTGCTCTTTGCTTAATTAAAAATGCGACAGGCAATTCATATCTTGAATTCGGAATTATGCCTGCACTGCTGAATACAGACGGATTGCTAAAGAGCATTTTATCATTGTTTACGGTTCTGATTGTCTTACTTCCCGTAAGAATAGGATTTCAGTATATTTTGGGCGCCGTTGCATTCTTTGTTCCCGGATTATGCGAAAAAAGATGGGAAATCGGATTCTATAAAACAATTATTGCGGTTTTGGTGCTGATACCTCTTTTTGTTCACAGTACACTTTATTCGAATGATTTTGCATGGAGAACAGGATATGTGGCCTATGCTCTTTTGATGTGCATGGGAGCAGCGTGGTTGGATTCGTTATATGAAAGAATAACTTCGTGTGAAAAGCAGGGTAGAAGTCGCAAAGTGCTAAAGACAGCTTATCTGGTTATTATTGCATTGTTGGTATTGGTAAGCGTTCCAAAGATGCTTATTCAAATCAGCCCGGCAAACACACAGAATCCCGAAATGCATATAGAGTATGCAGGTGTTGTGAAAGGATGGGAGACGATTCGAAACAACACCGACAAGAACGATTTTGTATTATGCAACCCGACCGTTTACGGAGAGATTAATCCGTCAATGGGTGATGAAATCCCCAATTATGCCTTTTCGTACTATTCCAAAAGGTATTCACCTTTAGGTGATATTTCATTGGCCAAAACCATCAGTTTTAGTGTGGGCGAAGAAAATCTTTATGCTCTTAATGAAAAAATACAGGATTTTTTCAAAGGGAATCCATCCAAAGAAGACGTGGATTATTTCTTTGATGTACATAAAGTAAAAGCAATTCTTGTTACTCCGCAGGATGGCTTGTATACGTCGGAAGGATGTATTCGTGACAAATATCCGACATTGATTGAAGGAGATTATTTTAAGGCATATCTGGCCGATTAAGCACAGAAAGGTATTTGCTCAATGAATAAGAAAAGAATCGAATATCTTGATTATGCCAAAGCGTTTGCTATTATCAGTGTACTTTTGAATCATAGTGCAATTGAATTCAAGGGGATGAACTGCTTTACAATGGCCGTATTTTTTATTTCGTCAGGATATACATATAATTCTGACCAAGACAGCTTTGGCGTGTGTTTATCTAAAAAATTTAAACGTCTTTTGATTCCTTTCTTCGCGGCTATGGCTGTGAGTGCTCTTTTGGAAGTGGTTCGCGGTACTTTTATAGGATACGGAAGCATTAAAAGTGCGATTCCGGTTATTGCGAATATGTTTTATGGAAGCGGACTGTTTCCAAATGTCGGAAGTTTGGGGCGTTACTTAATCGATATTCCTCCTTTTGCGTTAAATACAAAATATATGGTAGATATCATTATGCCGACGAATTGCCAGTTATGGGCACTTCCCGTAATGTTTTCGGGATATATGATATTTTATTTATATCGTAAGTTTTTAAAAAATAGGAACATCTTGACGGATGTTGCTGCAATTTTGGTTTTTTTGCTTCTTACATCAATTGAAACAATTCCCGGCATCTTTCAATTGCCTTTCGGAATCGGAAGAGGATTTATCTGCGCAGCATTTATGATTGTAGGCTATTGGTTCAAAGAGTATAAAGTACTTGAGGATTCCAATATAATCAGAGTTATTGCGATTATGCTGCTTTCGACTATGATTGCTGTTGCTTCGATATTACTTGGCAGTGATGTCACGGGAATGGTAATTTCCACATATGGACCATACGGAATTTGGAGCATCGCAATTACATTCCTTTGCGGTGTCTGCTCTGCATATGTGGTATTTATGATATGCCGGTTTATTCATTCACTTTCATTTGCCCCGGTGAACAATTTGTTTGCTTTCATCGGAAGAAATACGATGGAAGTATTCCTTTGGCACTTTGTCGTATTTTTTATTTTTGATGTTATTTTCATTTCGATTTTCAATCCCGTTTTGAGTATCAACCAATTCTATGATGAATTATTTAGTGAAGGGTATATTGTTTACAGGGTTTTAAGGATTATCCTTACAATAATTTGTTTGTCTCAAATCGGAGAGTTTAAGCTAAGAAGCAAATTCCGAAAAGCATCAAATTCGTAATTGTATGTTTATATCTTTACAAAAATATAACCATTGGATATAATAGTGTTACCATTATTATATCCGAGGTTTTTCTTGATAAGTCTGTCCGAATCTCAAAAGAAAGCAATTGAACATATAGCCGGACCTGCAATAGTGATAGCCGGACCCGGTAGCGGCAAAACGCTAACCATAGTCAACAGGATTATTAATCTTATTAATAGCGGAGTTGATTCTTCTTCAATAGCCGTATTGACGTTTTCTAAAACCGCAGCATTAAACATGAATGAAAGGCTTGTTAAAGCAATTGGACCGACGGATGCGTTTTTAGGTACATTTCACTCGCTTGCATATGGAATTTTGAGAACATCTTTCGGCCTCGAAGACGTTTGTGTTTTAAGCGAAAGCGAAAAAAGAAAAATGCTCGGACAAATTGTTACTAACCATGGCCTTGATGAGACTTATGATTCTGAATTAATCATCAAAATTCTGAATACAATTTCCAAGCAAAAGAACAGTAATGAATATAAAAAGATAAGTGTTAACGTTTATTCGGAATCTGTCAGTGCAGAGCAGCTTGATGAAATAATTACCGAATATGAGGAATTCATTCAAGAAACCGGCAAAATAGATTTTGATGACATGATTATTAAATGTCTTGATAAACTTTCGCTAAACAATGAAATTCTTCAAAAGTATCGAAATAGATATGAGTATATCTTGATTGACGAATTTCAGGACATCAATCCGCCTCAGTATGAATTGATTATGCAAATCAAAAATTCAAATAACAATATCTTTGTAGTAGGGGACGATGATCAGGCCATATATGGTTTCAGAGGTTCTGCTCCCAATGTGATGCAGAAATTTATCGATGATTTCCCCGGCGCAAAATGCATATATTTGACCGATAACTACAGAAGCTGTGAAAACATAATATCTTTGGCGACGAGAGTAATTGATGATAACAAAGTAAGAATGCATAAGGATTTTGGATCTAAAAAAGCAGGCGGAACAGTATGCATCAAATGCCTTGAATCTCGAAAAGAAGAGGAAGAGTATATCTATAAAATGTTGAGGAATATATCAAAAGAAGAGGCAGACAGCACTGCAATAATTCTAAGAACCAACAGAGAAGTTGCCCTATATACCTCATATCTTAAAAGCCGCGGTATTCAAATAAGAGAAATAAGAAAAACCGTAAGTATATTTAATTCCAAGGAAATGGAAGATATCAAGGCGTTTCTAAGATTCGTGTATGAAGGGGAGAAACGTCGGGATTTGATGGTGTTTTTGAACAAACCCAATATCTATTTGCAAAGAGCAGCGTTTAGTAGTGAAACGGTTAATAAGGATGATGTATTGAAGTATTATCGGAATAACTTAGCAATGCAAAACACTCTGAATAACTATTTCGAAAAAATCAATCTGGCCAAACAAATGCCGACTTCGTTGGCCATCAGGCTGTTTTTCAAGAGCATGGGATATGAGAAATACGTATTGGAGAAGGAAAAGAATTTATCAAATATCAATGTTTTGAAAGATAATCTTAAAACCATATCGGGAATTTTTGATAAATATAAAGGTGATATCGGTGTGGATGCTTATGTCGAAAATATGCGAAGCGAATATGAAGGCAACAAACAAGAGCGGTCAATCAGCCCGGGAGTGAAGGTTATGACAATGCACGCTTCTAAAGGTCTTGAATTTGAAAATGTTATTCTTCCGGACATTAATGAGGGAGTAATCCCGGCCAAAAATATGAGTGAAGAAGAACTGGAAGAGGAACGAAGATTGTTCTATGTGGCGGTTACCAGGGCGATTTCAAATTTGACCATAATTTCCACCAAAGAAAGGAATCGCGATGTTTCACGATTCCTTAAATCAAATGACCAAACTCTCTATTCCAATATTTCATCAAATTCCGCATTGTCCAAAAATTCATCAAAAGCATCGGCGACAGCTTCATATTCATCATCATCGTCGATGTAACCAAGTTCAGGCTCTTCGTTGGGATTATTTGGATTTTCTTTATATCTGTAGAACCAAACTTCTCCTTCTTCGTTTCCTTCACCGTTTTCATCAAGAGGGAGAAGTACGATATAATCCTGCTTGTTTACTTCCAAAATTGTAACAACGGCACACTCTACATCTGTATCGTCTTCCAAAGTTATTGTTACCGTCATCTCTTCTTCGGTGTTTTCGTATGATTCAAAAGTGTTGTTTTTAGACATTATTTTTTCCTTCCGTATTTTGTTTTTCGATTGATATTGTAACACATTATGATACAATCATACACATGGAAAAGGGACTTAATAAAAATCACACCAAAATGTTGCAGGGCCTTGCTATATTGATGATGCTTTATCATCACCTGTTTTCAACTCCCGAAGCTTTGGGAGTCGAGTACAGCTCGCTGCTTAAGTTCGGTGATGTCAATATTGAACTTCATATGGCATGGTTTTTTAAAATATGCGTGGCAATCTATGCATTTGTAAGCGGCTATGGTTTGTATAAGTCGTTTATCAATTCAAAGGCTGGAAAGTCGCTGTCATTTTGGGAAATATTGAAGAGCGATTATGTAATTGTACTTAAAAAACTTTTTTCCTTTTATACCGTCTATTGGCTGGTGTTTATTATTTTCGTTCCGATAGGTTTCGTATTCTATGATAAGCAATTTAATATCAAAGAATTTGTCATGAATTTTCTTGGTATTGAAAGCACATATAACGGAGCCTGGTGGTATGTATTGCAATATTTGAAAATGCTGCTGACCCTGCCTTTGGTTGATGCTGTCTTTACACATTTTAAAGAAATCAAAGAGACAATAATTAAATATTCCATTGTGCTTATTGCATTGGTGATTGCTTTGTTTATGTATTTTTCGTACAAAGATATATTCTATGAGATTATTAACTTCTTTCAACCGGCATTTTATCTTTGCTTTTTGATGGGATATTTATTCTCACGATTCGGAGTTTATGAATTTGTTTACAAAATAATTCCTTCAAGACTATTGTATACTTTGGCAGTAATCGGATTTATCGCGGTCATTGTCGTAAGAGTTAAGATGGCCAAGGATGCATCGTCTGCCGGCTTTGATTTTCTGTTTGTATGCGTTTTTGCCTACGGTTTTGCGGTAATAACCGAGATGTTGCCTCAAATTTGCAAATTTTTCAATTTTTTTGGACAATATTCTACAATTATGTGGCTTACACATGTATTCTACTATGATCACTATGCCAAACCTTTGGTTATGTTCGGAAGGCAAAGTACATTTATTTATTTAACTTTGCTTATATTGAGTCTGATTACGGCAATTGTTTTGAATAAACTTATTACGATTTTCAAACATAAGATTTTATGCTAAAATAAGATGTTATTTTATGGGAGAAAGTAATGAATTTATTGAATATTATACATTTTAAACCATATAGAGCCGGCGTTTATCACATGGGAGAAAATTATGCTCCTTGCGGTAAAGGATTGGCTTTTTCTTTTGATGCGGGTCATGTTTTAAACAAGAACGAAAAGGCCGGCTTGATAATTTACGATAAGAATTCCGAAAAGAAGATACTTTTTGATACAACAATCCATACGGGGTCTATATACGGCGTATGTATTGACGAAGTTTTTGAAGAAGATGTTGTTAAGTACAATTTCTTGCTGAATGATGAAATTATTTTGGATAAGAATGCGCAATTTTTCGACGGTAATGAGAAATTCGGAATAAATGTTTATCCCGGAGAGGTTAAGTCCTGCTACTGTACCCAAGATTACCAATGGTCGGAAAACGAAAGACCTAAATATAAATACAGCGATTTAATACTTTATGGTCTTAATGTAAGAGCGTTTACCGAACACAAATCTTCTAAAGTAGAAAACAAAGGTACATATGAGGGAATAACAGAAAAAATTCCTTATCTTAAAGACCTGGGAATAAACGGCGTGGTATTGATGCCGTCCTACGAATTCGACGAATGTCTTGGTCAAAAGAATAAGAGCAATAAGCCCAAATCAATCGAAGAGGCCAAGAAGGCTGCATACGAGGATGCTAAAAATATACGCAATCGAATTAACTGCTGGGGATTTTGCGAAGGTTATTATTTAGCCCCCAAACGTTCATATTCTGCCGGAAAGAATCCAATATACGGTTTCAAAAAGATGGTTGAGGAACTGCATAATAACGGAATAGAGGTTTTCATGCAATTCTATTTCGCCCCCGGAATAAATCAGTGTGAGATTTCGGAAATATTGAAATTTTGGGTGTATGAATATCATATAGACGGATTCAGAATTGAGGGATTCTATATTCCTCACAGATTGTTATTGAGTGAACCTGCACTTAAGGATACCAAGATGTGGTTTAGGTATATTCCAAAAGAGGATATGCAGGATATTGATACCGAGAATAATTTATGGGCATCCGATAACGGAAACTTCAGAAATGATATAAGGCGCTTCCTTAAAGGCGATGAAGGAATGGTACAGCCGTTTATCGGCTATCAAAAATCGATTGGAAATGGGTATCGTCTGATTAATTATTTATGCGACTATGACGGTTTTTCTTTGAGAGATTTGTATACATACGAAAGAAAACATAACGAATCAAACGGAGAGAACAATTCGGACGGTACCGAATACAATTACAGCTGGAACTGCGGTATTGAAGGCGAAACCAAGAAAAAATACATTGTATTGCTTAGAAATAAGCAAATCAAAAATGCCATTGCAATGCTTATGCTGTGTGCAGGAACACCCTATATTTTTGCCGGAGATGAATTCGGAGATACCAGACAAGGAAACAATAACGCGTATTGTCAGGATAACGAAATCGGACATGTGGTTTGGAAAGATACCGTATCATCAAATGAAATTCTTGAGTTCAGTAAGAAAATGATCAGGCTTAGGCGAAACAATAAAATCTTTAGAATGGAATCCGAAATGAAAAATTCGGATACTATGTCTGTAGGATATCCTGATTTAAGTTATCATGGATTTGAAGCCTGGAGGCCGGATGTCGGATACAATTCAAGAATGCTCGGGATGTTCTTCTGCGGCGATTATGCACAGGATAATACATCGGGTTCATTCTATGTCGGTATCAATATGCATTGGGAGAATCACAGACTTGCGGTACCTAAATTGAAAGGTCAAAAGAAGTTTTATAAGATTATAGATACCAGTAATTCCTCGGGAACGTCCAAGGATCATGAAATTCCGATAGGAGAGAGGTCAATAGCTGTATTTAAGGCAGAATAGGTAGATTATGAAAAAACTGATTGAACTGTTTAAAAAATATGAAGAAGGGATAAGTTATTTGTTCTGGGGCGGTATTGCTTTTGTTTTGAGCATGTTTTTGTTCTGGCTCTTTACGGCAGATACAATGCCGTTTGGCTGGGGCGAAGTTACTGCCAACAATGTCGATTGGGTAATCTGCGTAATATTTACGTTTTTCACCAATAAGATTTTCGTGTTCAAGAGCAAAACTTCCTCTTGGCAAAAGTTTTTGATTGAATTCGGCGAATTTGCATTGGCCAGACTCTTTACATTGGTTTTGGAAGACGGAGTTTTGTATCTTCTTTGCGATGTGTTCGGATGGAAAACTCAGATATTGCAGGTTGCAGCGAAACTTATCGGTCAATTTGTCGTTATCGTAACGAATTATATATTGTCAAAATTAATAGTATTTAGGAAAAAGAAATAAATGGATAAAAACGAAAGCATAATTCAAAAGGAATATATTAAAAAGGCTAAGGCTTATGTCAGTGACTTTGAAAAGCTCATAGGACATAAGCCTTCGGCTTGTGTTACAACATTCGGCTGTCAGATGAATGCAAGAGATTCCGAAAAACTTGCCGGGATATTAAAAGAGACAGGATTTGAGGTTACCGAGGATGAAAATGCTGATTTCGTAATTTACAACACCTGTACGGTCAGAGATAACGCTAATCAAAGAGTATACGGAAGATTGGGCAATCTTCATGCAATGAAGAAGAAAAATCCGAATAAAAAAATTGCACTTTGCGGATGTATGATGCAGGAAGCTACGGTTATCGAAAAAATTAAGGAATCATATCGATTCGTGGATTTGATTTTTGGAACTCATAATATATTCAAATTCGCACAACTTCTGTGCCAAATGTTTGAAAGTAAAGATATGATTATTGACATTTGGGAAGATACAGATCAAATTGTAGAAGATTTACCGGTAGACAGAAAGTTTAGATTCAAATCCGGAATAAACATAATGTTTGGTTGCAACAATTTCTGCTCATACTGTATTGTGCCCTATGTACGAGGAAGAGAAAGATCAAGGAATCCTCAAGAGATTATTGAAGAGATAACAAACCTTGTAAAAGACGGCGTTAAGGAAATAATGCTTCTTGGGCAGAATGTTAATTCGTATGGCAAAAATTTGGAAAATCCGATTTCATTTGCTCAATTACTCAAAGAGGTTGAAAAAATAGAGGGACTTGAGAGAATAAGATTTATGACTTCACATCCTAAGGATTTGTCCGATGAGTTAATTGAAGTCATGAAAAATTCAAAGAAAATATGCAGGCATTTGCATCTGCCGCTTCAATCGGGTTCTACCGAAATCCTTAAGAAAATGAACAGACGATATACGAAGGAGCAGTACATAGCCTTAGCCGAGAAAATCAGAAAAGAAATACCTGACATTGCAATAACTACGGATATAATTGTCGGTTTTCCGGGAGAGACAAGAGAAGATGTTGATGAGACTATTGATGTAATAAAGAAAGTTAAATTTGATAATGCCTTTACTTTCATTTATTCCAAAAGAACGGGTACACCGGCTGCCGCAATGGAAAATCAGGTTCCGGAAGATGAAGTTAAATACAATTTTGACAGACTTTTGGCGGTTGTTCAGGAAACTGCCAAAGAGGCTGTAAGCAAATATGAAGGAATGATTATGGAAGCTCTTGTTGAGGGAATCAATGAACAGGACGCTTCTTATGTAACGGGAAGATTATCAAACAATACCATTGTTCATTTTAAAGCGGATGAATCAATTATAGGAAGCATTGTTCCCGTTAAACTGGTTAAATGCCAAGGATTCTATTATTTGGGTGAAATATGTCCGAAGAATTAATGAATGACGTAACGCCAATGATGGCGAAATATTTGGAAACCAAAAAAGAATATCCCGATTGTATATTGTTCTATAGATTGGGAGATTTTTATGAAATGTTTTTTGAAGATGCCAAGATAGCATCCAAAGAACTTGAACTGACACTGACAGGAAAGAGCTGCGGCCTTGAAGAACGCGCTCCCATGTGCGGTGTTCCTTTTCATGCGGTGGATTCTTATTTGCCAAGACTTGTATCTAAAGGCTACAAGGTTGCAGTCTGCGAACAGGTTGAAGATCCCAAAATGGCCAAAGGACTGGTTAAAAGAGAAGTCGTAAGAGTTGTGACCCCGGGTACCAATATATCGGGTTCAATGGATGAGACCAAGAATAATTATCTTATGGCTATTGCCAAGTTTGAAAATAATGCGGGTATATCCGTTTGCGATGTTTCAACGGGCGATTATTTCTTGACCGAAGTAGATGAAACCAGGAAGATTTTCGACGAAATTGTTAAATACTCGCCGGAAGAAATAATATGTAACGATGCTTTCTTACTGTGCGATTTGGACTTGGAAGATATTAAGGCTCGTTACAGTATCTGTATTTCCAATCTGGATAACAGATATTTTGACGAAGACAGATGCAAAAAGGCTATATTAAAGCATTTTAAAGTTAATACGCTCGCAGGTATAGGTGTTGAAGATTTTCCTTCAGGAATAATAGCTGCAGGATGCTTGATGCAGTATCTTAATGAAACTCAAAAAATGTCACTGGAGCATATAACACATCTTTATCCCTATATTTCCAGCAAATACATGCTGCTTGATTCCTCAACAAGACGTAATCTTGAGCTTACCGAAACTTTGCGTGATAAAGCCAAGAGAGGTTCGCTTATGTGGGTTTTGGACAAGACCAAAACAGCCATGGGGGCAAGAACCTTAAGGACGTTCATCGAGCAGCCTCTTATTGATAAAGCCCGGATAGAAGGCAGACTTGATGCCATCGAAGCATTAAAGAAAAATTCAATAGCCAAAGAGGAAATAAGAGAATATCTTAATCCTATATATGACCTTGAACGTCTCATTGGCAAAGTCGGATATAAGACAGCCAATCCCAGGGATTTGATAGCGTTTAAACAATCAATTAAAATGCTGCCTTACATTAAGACAATTCTTAAGGATTTTGAAACTGATGAGTTGTCATCGATAGACAAAGATATAGACGATTTACAGGATATTTGCAGACTGATTGATGATGCGATTATTGAAGAGGCCCCTTTGACGATTAAGGAAGGCGGCATAATCAAAGACGGCTTTGATAAGAACGTGGATAATTTCAGAAATGCCAAAATTCAAGGAAGAAGTTGGCTCGCCGCTCTTGAAGAAGAGGACAGAGAAAGAACGGGAATCAAAAATCTAAAGGTCAAATATAATAAAGTTTTCGGATATTACTTTGAGGTTACCAATTCATATAAGGATTTGGTACCGGAGGATTATATAAGAAAGCAGACATTGACCAATGCCGAAAGATATACAACTGCGAAACTAAAAGAACTTGAGGATACCATACTCAATGCAGAGGATAAATTATTCGGTCTTGAATATGAAATTTTCGTTTCGATACGTGATGCGATATTCGGAGAAATAGAAAGAATTCAAAGAACGGCTAAGGCTATAGCCAAACTGGATGTTTATGCATCTTTGGCAACGGTGGCACAACAAAATCATTATGTAAGACCTCAGATTAACGAAAAGGGAGTAATAAACATTAAGGAAGGACGTCATCCGGTGGTAGAGAAGATGATTTCCAATGATATGTTTATATCCAACGATACCTATCTTGACAATAACAAAAACTGCATAAGTATTATTACCGGCCCCAACATGGCGGGTAAATCCACTTACATGAGGCAGGTTGCACTTATTGTTCTGATGGCTCAGTTAGGTTCTTTCGTGCCTGCCAAATCGGCAAATATATCTTTGTGTGACAGAATATTTACCAGAGTAGGAGCATCGGATGATTTAGCTTCGGGTCAATCAACCTTTATGGTGGAAATGAACGAAGTTGCCAATATTTTAAGAAATGCAACGTCGAACAGTCTGCTTATTTTGGATGAGATAGGAAGGGGTACATCAACCTTTGACGGACTTTCAATTGCTTGGGCAGTTGTTGAACACATTTCAAACAAGCGCATTCTTGGTGCCAAAACCTTGTTTGCAACACATTATCATGAGCTTACCGAATTGGAAGGTAAGATGAGTAATGTAAATAATTATTGCATAGCTGTTAAAGAGCAAGGCGACAATATTGTATTTTTAAGAAAGATTATTAAGGGCGGTGCCGACAAATCATACGGAATCCAGGTTGCTAAATTAGCAGGTGTTCCCGATATGGTAATCGACAGAGCCAAGCAAATTGTATCACAGTTGGTTGATAATGATATTTCCGAAAAACTGCAGAGTATTGCTGTGGATAATAAAGATGTCAAAGTTAAACCTGTTGTATATGATGAAGTTGATTTGGGTCAGATGTCATTGTTTGATACTTCGACGGACGAAGACGTATTGAAGGAATTGAAAGAGATTGATTTAGAATCATTGCGACCTATTGATGCACTTAACAGGCTTTATAAGCTTCAGAATATGCTGAAGAACAGATGGTAATATGGCAAAGATAAATATTCTTGATAAAACAACAATTGACCAAATTGCCGCAGGTGAAGTGGTAGACAGACCGCTTAATGTGGTTAAAGAGCTTACCGAGAATGCCATTGATTCGGGAGCAACTGCCATTACCGTAGAAATCAAAGACGGTGGTACTACATTTATCAGAGTGACCGATAACGGCTGCGGAATAGATAAAGGCGAGATTAAAAAGGCATTTATGCGTCATGCAACGAGTAAGATTGTTGATGCAAATGATCTTCTGTGCATTCGCTCGCTGGGATTCAGAGGTGAAGCATTATCATCCATATGTGCGGTTTCTTCCGTAGAATGTATTTCCAAAACCAAAGATGAATTACTGGGTATCAGATATGTTATCGAAGGTTCAAAGGAAACTGACTGTCAGGAAATAGGTGCGCCTTGCGGAACAACATTTATTGTAAGAGATTTGTTTTATAATGTTCCGGCAAGGAAGAAATTCCTAAAGTCAAACAAAACCGAAGGCTCATACATTGTTGATCTTATGGAACATTTGGCTTTGTCCAAACCCGAAATTTCATTTAAACTGATTCAAAACAACAAGGAAGTTTTTTATACCACGGGTAACGGTAATATAGAAGAAGTTATATACGGAATATACGGAAAAGACACCCAAAACAAGTTGATTAAATTTTCTATTGATGAAGCCGGATATAAGGCATATGGTTTTTTGGGAAAACCCGAGATTAACAGAGCTACGAGGAATAATGAGGTTTTCTTTGTTAACGGAAGGTACGTACAGTGTAATATTCTGACCAACGCCGTTGAGGAAGGATATAAGAATTTCCTTATGCAGCATAAATTTCCTTTTGCTGTTATACATTTTGAATTTGATCCGTCTTCGATAGATGTTAATGTGCATCCGTCCAAAATGGAAATAAGAATACATGACAGCAAAGATATTTATGACAGCATTGTCATAAACGTCAATAATGCTTTGGGTCAAACAGAGCTTATTCCGGACATTGTCCTTGAAAAGGAATCGGAAGAGCGGGCGAGTATAAAAACACCCGAGGTGTTCGAAGTTAACAGAATAAGATTGGAAAATCCCGACCAAGAGAAGCTTGAATCCAAGCCAAGACCGGCGCTTAAAATCAAACGTGATTATGAAGAAAACATTTTGGAAGCCCCGGCTGACCAGCCGCAGTTTGCTGAAAAAACTGAACGGATTGGTGAAGCACAGGTTGCCGCAAAACCTGTGCAGATGAGTATGTTTGACTCCGGATTTTTGAGTAAAGAGTCAAAAGAAAAGTACGAAATACTCGGACAAATATTCAATACATATTGGGTGGTTGCCTTTGAAGATAAACTTTATTTCATGGATCAGCACGCGGCACACGAGAAGGTCAAATTCGAACGACTGATGAAGCGCATCAAGAATAACGAAGTTTATTCGCAAAGTATTAATCCGCCCATAATAGTTACTCTTACCGGAAAACAGATGGGGATTCTGAGTGATTATGAAGATGTGTTTAATAAGCTTGGATTTGTTACGGAAGATTTCGGTCTTGGGGCCATAGCCATAAGGGAAGTTCCGACGGAACTTTTCGGTTGTAACGAAACAGAATACTTTAATGATATTTTAGATGAGTTATCCGAGAATTCTTTAAGAGGAAATTTTGATGTAATTTTGAACAAAGTTGCTTCAATGGCATGCAAGGCTGCAGTCAAAGGCAATACTGTAATGAACAAGGATCAGGCAGGCGCATTGCTTGATGAGTTACTGACATTGGACAATCCGTATAACTGTCCGCACGGGAGACCTACAATCTTCAGTATGTCCAAATACGAAATCGAGAAAAAATTCAAAAGAATAGTTGATTGATGAAGAATAAAATGATTGTTTTGACCGGACCTACCGCGGTCGGCAAAACCAAACTTTCAATTGAACTGGCCAAGAAAATTAACGGTCAAATAATATCGGCAGATTCCATGCAGGTTTATAAACATATGGATATCGGTTCTGCAAAGATTATGCCGGAAGAAATGGACGGAGTTAAGCATTATCTGATTGACTGTCTTGAACCTACCGAAGACTTTAATGTCTTTTTATTTCAAAAAATGGCTAAAGAAGCATTAAGCGAAATATATGAAGCCGGCGCAATCCCAATAGTTGTAGGAGGTACGGGGTTTTATATTCAAGCTTTGCTTTATGATATTAATTTTAACGAAGAAGACAATTCAAAAGTCAGAGTCAAATATGAAAAAATAGCCGAAGAAAAGGGAAGAGAATATCTTTATCAAATGCTTAAAGATAAAGACCCAGAATATGCCGATACACTTCATTTTAACAATGTTAAGAAAGTAATCAGAGCACTTGAGTTTATTGAACTTAACAACAAAAAGTTTTCATCTCATAACCTTGAAGAAAGAGCCAAGGAATCACCTTATGATTTCAGATATTTCGTGCTGAATGACGAAAGAGACAAGCTGTATCAAAGAATTGAAGATCGTGTTGACTTGATGATTAAGATGGGATTGGCTGATGAAGTTAAATCTTTATATGAAAAAGGTTGTGACGATACGATGAATTCCATGCAGGGATTGGGATATAAAGAGATACTTGCATATTACAAGGGTCAATCCACATTGGAAGAGGCAATTGAAAAAATCAAGCTTGAAACGAGACATTTTGCCAAAAGACAATTGACTTGGTTTAGGCGTGAAAGAGATGTCATATGGATTAATAAACAGGATTTTTCATATGACGATGAAATGATATTGAATTTTATGATTGGAGAAATAAATGGACATTAAATCAATATACAAGGATATGGGGATTGATGAAAAAGTATATGACTTTGGAAAGAAAATTCTTGACGATCTTGAAGAACGTTTCAAAAAAATAGACGAAAATGCGGAATTTAACCAGCTTAAGGTTATTGATGCCATGCAAAAATGTCATGTATCGGAAGCATGTCTTTTGGGAACAACCGGATATGGCTATAACGATATCGGAAGAGATACGCTTGAAAAGGTGTATGCGAATATTTTTCATACGGAAGATGCACTTGTAAGACCTCAGATTACCTGCGGAACACATGCATTGGCACTTGCCCTTATGAGTAATCTGCGTCCGGGCGACGAACTGCTTAGCCCTGTAGGCAAACCTTATGATACTTTGGAGGAGGTTATAGGGATACGTCCTTCAAGAGGTTCCCTGGCAGAGTATGGAATTACATATTCTCAGGTTGATTTAAAAGAAAACGGTGATTTTGATTATGAAAATATTGAAAAAGCCATTAATGAAAAAACCAAACTTGTTACAATTCAACGTTCGAAAGGTTATCAAACAAGACCTACTTTAAGTGTTGAGAGAATCGGTGAACTGATTAAGTTCATTAAGAATATTAAAAGTGATGTTATATGCATGGTCGATAATTGCTATGGTGAATTTGTTGAGCTTTCGGAACCTTCAGACGTCGGAGCTGATTTGGTGGTAGGCTCGCTTATTAAAAACCCCGGAGGCGGATTGGCACCGATAGGCGGATACCTTGCAGGCAAAAAGGAATG
Source organism: Lachnospiraceae bacterium (assembly GCA_045640525.1). Classification (GTDB taxonomy): domain Bacteria; phylum Bacillota; class Clostridia; order Lachnospirales; family Lachnospiraceae; genus JAILLW01. The sequence continues at coordinate 97,647 of JAZUFE010000029.1, forward strand.
TATTGAAAATGCGGCAGTAAGACTTACATCTCCCGGACTTGCCAAAGAAGTAGGAGCTTCGCTTAGTGTACTTCCTGCCTTCTATCAAGGATTGTTTTTGGCACCCACAGTTACTGCAAGTGCTTTAAAAACCGCTATTTTTGCCGCTAATGTATACGAAAAGTTAGGATACAAAGTGGTTCCTGATTCTGTAGAATCAAGACATGATATTATTCAGGCGGTTACCTTGGGAAGTAAAGAGAAAGTAGAAGCCTTCTGCGAAGGTATTCAGGCAGCTGCTCCTGTAGACGGTTTCGTTAAGCCCGAGCCTTGGGATATGCCAGGGTATGATGCTCCCGTTATTATGGCGGCGGGTGCTTTTGTGTCAGGCTCGTCCATAGAGCTTTCTGCAGACGGACCGATTAAAGAACCTTTTAATATATATTTCCAGGGTGGACTCACGTTCCAACACGGTAAATTCGGAATACTGAAGTCATTGCAGACGATGGTTGATAAGGGCCTTATTAGTCTTTAAATTTGATATAAAGTATGCTAAAATATTTTGGCTAGTGTTTAAGAAAATCATGAAACAGTGAGGAAAATATGGTGAACGGAAATGCTTACGGTATTGATTTGGGTACCAGCAACATAAAGATATACAGCTTATCGGATGACAAAATACTTGTTGAGAAAAATATGATTGCAATCGAAGGCAAAGCCAACATTTTTGCTTATGGCGATTCTGCTTATGAGATGTATGAGAAAGCGCCTTCGAATATTCATATATCTTTTCCTCTTAGCAGTGGCGTAATAGCAGATATTAACAATATGAAGCAGCTTGTTCATTTTTTTGTTAATGATTTATCAAGAAATAACATCAAGCCTTCGGATTACTATATAACAGTTCCTACCGATGTGACGGAAGTAGAGAAGAGAGCTTTCTACGATTTGGTTAAAGAAGCAGATGTTAAGGCTAAGAATGTTTCGGTTGTTGAAAATGCAATTGCAGACGGATTGGGACTTGACATTGATGTTAAGAATTCTCAGGGTGTTTTGGTTGTTGACGTCGGATACGACACAACGGAAATTTCAATACTTTCATTGGGCGGTATTGTAAGGTCAAGATTAATCAAAACCGGTGGATTTAAGTTTGATACTGCCATTCAGAATGCTGTTCGTAAACAGTATAATTTGGTTATTGGCCAAAAGACGGCGGAAGGCGTTAAAAATTCCTTAAAAGATCTCGAAAAGCAGGGTGAAAATGCTGTTGTATACGGAAGAGATTTGGTAACGGGACTTCCTGTCGAAAGAGAACTTCCGACCAAATTTGTCTGTGAATCGATGGCAGAACAATTCAGAATCATTATAGACAGTATTAAGGTAATTTTGGAATTGACTCCTCCCGAACTTGCTGCGGATATATTTAAACACGGAATATATTTAACAGGCGGTGCATCTCAGACAAGTCATTTGGCTTCACTTATCAGCAAATCAACGGGACTTGGTGTAAATGAATCCGAAAATCCAATAACTTCTGTTGCTTTGGGATTGTCGAAAGTAATTAAGGACAGCAACTATAAATCCGTTGCGTACTCTATAGAAGGTAAATAATTAATTTATGAGTCCTATTGTACCAAGAAAAGGAGAACGTTTTACCATACCGGGAAAGTATCTCCTTTTTATTTTAACAATTGTATGTATTGCGCTGATTGTAATTTCATTCAATACAGATGTGTTATCCAAGCCGATAAGTACTATCGGCGGTTTTTTGGTGACTCCGTTGCAAAACGGTATTTCAAAAGCCGGAAGCTATTTAAGTGACCGATCCGAAAATCTTGAAAAACTTGAACAGCTTCAAGAAGAAAACAAAGAATTAAAAGCTCAGATTAATGAGTTGCTGATTGAAAACATTGAACTTCAGCAGGATAAATATGAATTAAACAACCTAAGACAATTGTATGAACTTGATGCACAGTACGAATCCTACGAAAAAGTAGGTGCAAGAATCATTGCCAAGGATTCCGGAAACTGGTTTCACAGTTTCGTAATCAATAAGGGGTCGAGCGATGGCATCGGTATTGATATGAACGTCATTTCCGGAACGGGTTTGGTAGGCAGAGTTTCGGATGTAGGTCCTCATTGGGCTAAGGTTTTAAGTATTATTGATGACAGTTCGAACATATCGGGCATGGTGCTTTCAACATCTGATAATATGATGATTTCGGGTAATCTTCAGTTATACGAAGACGGCGTTATTTCATTCGATAAATTAGTAGATTCTGCCGACAGAGTATCGGAAGGTGATAAGATAGTTACATCCAATATTTCCGATAAATTCCTTCCCGGCATTTTGATAGGTTATATTTCTACGATCAATAAGGATACCAATAACCTGACAAAATCCGGACTTATTACACCTGCTGTTGATTTTCAACATATTGATGAGGTTTTGGTTATTACCAAGCTTAAACAAACGGTTGAAGAATAGAGGTTTATTTTGAAACGTTTTTTAGTGGCATTGGCTTTAATTATATTATGTTTTGTTCTTCAGACCACTGTATTCCAGTGGATTTCTTTTGGTGGAATCGTACCGAATCTTCTCATAATCTTAACATCGACTTACGGAATAATGAGAGGTGATAAAACAGGGCTTATTATGGGGCTTTGCTGCGGACTTCTTTCGGATATTTTCTTTGGCTCATTCATAGGATTCAATGCCATACTTTATATGTATATAGGTTATTTGAACGGTAAATTTCACAAAGTGTTTTATCCCGAAGACATTAAGCTGCCATTAATAGTGTTTATATGTTCGGACCTTCTGTACGGATTCTCTTACTATGTAATTATGTTTATGTTAAGGGGAAGATTTGATTTTTCGTATTATTTCCTTAATATCATTCTTCCGGAGCTTGTTTATACCATACTTTCGAGCCTTATTCTGTATCCGTTATTCCTTTTGCTTCACAAATGGCTTGAAAGTAAAGAAGACAGAAGAGGTATGAGATATGTTTAGTGAATTTAAAGAGCGTATACTCGGCCTCATAACTTCCAGAATATTCATCCTGATGATAATTATGACCGTAATAGGGATAATTATGATTGACCGGGTATTTGAATTGCAGATTGTAAACGGTGAAGAGTATTTGGATTCCTTCGAAACAAGAATCAAGAAAGAAAAGGTTATTGACGGTGCCAGAGGTAATATTTATGACAGAAACGGAAATCTTTTGGCATATAATGAATTGGCCTATTCTGTAACGATAGAAGATGTTTATGAATCAGGCATCATGAAGAATTACAATCTGAATAATACGATATATAAAACTATTCAGATTATTGAAAATAACAAGGATAAACTTGTTAGTGATTTTAAGATAACTTTGGACAGGAACGAAGAATATGTTTATACGGTCGAAGGCACGTCTTTAAACAGATTTCTTGCGGATGTGTATGGACACAGTTCAATATCTGACTTAACAGTGAAAGAAAAAACTGCAGGTCCCGAAGAGGTCATGAATTATCTTTGCGGATGGGACAGGTTCAGAATAGGTCAGTATAATGAGGATACCAAGAGGGATAATTTCATTCCCGGAAGCGGCTTTACCAAGCAGGAATTGCTGAAAATAGTTAATGTAAGATATGATATGAACAATAATTCATATCAAAAGTATATTTCGACGACAATTGCTTCAAATGTTTGTGAAACAACTGTTGCATATATTCTCGAGAATTCCAATGAGTTGGAAGGTGTTGCTATATCCGAAGGAACAATTCGAAAATACGTAGATGCCGAATATCTGTCGAATATTATCGGCTATACGGGTAAGGTTTCCTCCCAAGATGAGCTTGATACTTTACTCGAGAGCAATCCATCATATACTTTGAACGATACGGTAGGTAAACTGGGTATCGAAAAATCCATGGAGAATTACCTTCAAGGACAGAAGGGTTCGGAAACATTGTTCGTTAACTCAGTAGGTAAGACAACGCAGATAACCGACCACGTAGATCCTGTAGCAGGTAATGACGTATATCTTACAATTGACAAAGATTTGCAGATTGCCACATATAAGATTCTCGAAAGAAATCTGGCATCTATTTTATATACAAAGATAATTAACGATAAAGAATTCGATGCCTCCGCCGTCAGCGCATCCAAAATTATGATACCGATTTATGATGTTTATATAGCGTTATTCGATAATAATGTTATTGATATAGAACATCTTGGGGCTGAAGATGCGCAAACCAATGAAGCTGCTATTTACAGCAGATATGTTGACCATAAAGCGCAACTGTTCAATAAATTGCGACTTGAATTGTATGATACCAAAACAACATACGATAAATTGAGCTTGGAATATCAGGTATATGAAAGTTTCATTGTCGATAAACTTTATTCTGAAGGAATAATAGATAAATCGCTTGTAGATACGGAGGATGACACTTACGTAGCATGGACAAACGATGAAACGATATCATGTTATGACTTCATCAATTACTGTATTTCAAAGAACTGGATTAATATATCAAAGATAGAACTTGATACACAGTATTCGGATTCCGAACAGATATATGAAAAAATCATTGAGTATGTTCTTGATTTGTTGGGCGACAATACCCAATTTGACAAGAAAATATACAAATATATGATTAAAAACGATATTATATCAGGCTCTACAATTTGTAAGGCTTTGGTTGAACAGGACAAGGTGGATATTGACGAGAGTACCAAAAATCAATTATTCAGCGGTGCTGTCAGTGCATACAGCTTCCTTATGGCAAGGATTAAGAATCTTGACCTGACGCCGGCACAGCTTGCTCTTGATCCGTGTTCGGCTTCGTGTGTTATAACGGATACCAATACGGGGGATGTAATAGCACTGGTGTCATATCCCGGATATGATAACAATAAGTTGGCCAACGGAGTTGATGCTGCATATTATGCCCAACTTCAAACAGATTTGTCCACACCTATGATTAACTATGCTACAAGGCATAAGACTGCACCCGGTTCAACTTTTAAAATGGTATCGGCTACGGCCGGATTGATGGAAGGTACCGTAAATATTTATTCGCAATATACCTGTACAGGTATATTTGATAAGGTATTTCCGAATCCGAAATGCTGGGCATATCCGTCTGCTCACGGCTCTATCAATTTGACACAGGCCATCAAAGACTCATGTAACATGTATTTTTATGAACTGGGTTATCAAATGGGATTGTCCGGTGACACCTATAATAATGACACTACATTGCTTAAATTGAAGATATATGCGGACATGTACGGATTAACCGATCTTAGCGGAGTTGAAATAGAAGAGTCAACGCCAACGTTCTCGGACGAAGACGGTGTACGTTCCATGATCGGTCAGGGTACACATGCATATACAACAGTACAGTTGGCAAGGTATGTAAATGCTGTTGCCAATTCGGGTACCTGTTACAATTTAACACTGCTTGACAAGGTTACCGACAGAGCCGGAAATCTGCTTCTTGATAATTCGGCAACGGTAAGAAACACCATTACGATGGATACATCTTATTGGAATGCTATTCATGCAGGTATGCGCCAGGTCGTAGAAAGCAAATCATTCTTTAACGGTTATCCCATAACTGTTGCCGGCAAAACAGGAACTGCAGAAGAATCGCATAACAGAGCCAACCATGCTTTGTTTGTATGTTATGCCCCGTACAGTTCGCCCGAAATCGCCATTGCTACCAAGATAGCTTTCGGTTATTCATCAAACTATGCGGCCATGACCACCAAAGATATTTTGGATTATTATTTCAATCTGCAGGATAAGGAAGATGTAGTCAGATCAGAAGCTGAGGCATTGGTTAACATTACTACACAAACCGACTAATATGTTTAGAAATTTTCATTTTATTCATTACAATTTCAAATTGATAATATTGACCATAGCAATATCCGTAATTGGAATCTTAGCCATAGGGTCTGCAGATGCAAGCTTGCAAATGACACAGCTTTGGGGTGTTATAGCAGGATTTGTTCTGATGATTTTGCTATCATTGTTTGACTATAATGTGATACTCAAATTTTACTGGGTTTACTATGTAGCCAATCTTATATTGCTTCTTATGGTTATATTTTTGGGTGAAAAAGGTAACGGAGCTCAACGATGGATTAAGATTATGGGCATAAGATTCCAACCCTCCGAAATGTGTAAGGTAATTATCATTTTGTGTCTTGCGGCATACATATACAAATACAGAGAAGATTTTAATTCTTTTAAACATATTGCAATGTGTGTGGTTATGTTTGCTCTTCCGGCAGCTTTGGTATATAAGCAGCCTGACCTTTCGACAACTATCATTATATGCTTAATATTTGCAGTTATAATGTTTGTGGCAGATACCAAATGGAGAGTAATCCTGGGATTTATTGCAATAGCAATTCCGGCCTTTTTGATCGTAATGTATCTTATTATGCAGCCGGATCAAAAACTGGTATCCGATTACCAAAAATCAAGAATAATGTCTTTCTTTAACAAAGAAGAAACAGCAAATGATGAAGGATATCAGCAAACATATTCTGTTATGGCCATAGGTTCGGGGCAGCTTAGCGGAAAAGGATATAGGAATAATGAAATATACTCCGTTAAGAATGCCGATTTCATTGCGGAGCAGCAAACAGACTTTATCTTTGCCGTAATAGGAGAGGAGTTCGGATTTATAGGAACGTGTTCGGTTATTATTATTCTTTTGCTGATAAGCCTTGAGTGCTTCCTGATAGCCAATCGAGCGGCACAGGTTTCCGGGCGGATAATTGCTTCGGGTGTTGGGGCCTGGATAGGTTTTCAGGCATTTATCAATATCGGTGTTGTTACCTATCTGTTACCTAATACCGGATTACCGCTGCCTTTCGTAAGCTACGGATTAACTTCTTTAATATCTTCTTTTGCCGGAATAGGGTTAGTTTTAAATGTGGGCTTACAATGTAAAGAAAAATAAGTTATAATTATAGCGTTGGGGTAAGATACAGTTTACTGTATTTTGAGGAGGATATATCAATGAATATAGCTTTAATCGCTCACGATGCGAAGAAGAAGCTGATGCAGAATTTTTGTATTGCTTACAGGGGAATACTCAGTAAGAATGATTTGTATGCTACCGGAACTACCGGAAGATTGATAGAAGAGGTTACTAATCTTAATGTTCATAAATTCTTAGCCGGACACCTCGGCGGAGAACAGCAAATCGGTGCCGAAATTGAACATAATGAAATGGATTTGGTTATTTTCTTACGTGATCCGCTTACTTCAAAGACACATGAACCTGATGTCAATAATGTTGTAAGATTGTGTGATATGCATAATATACCGCTTGCTACCAATCTTGCATCGGCAGAGTTGCTGATTAAATCCCTAGACAGAGGAGATTTAGAGTGGCGTGAAATGTATAAATAGAGTCCGTGTATTATTTGCTACATCTATTGTAATTGCATCTGTTTCAGGATGCGGTTATTCCAATTATGATTTGCCATATGCTGCTGATTCAAATGTCAGCAGTTTTCGTCTTGTGAATTTTGAATCTGCTAAGGAAACGGCAGATTCGTTTGCATCCAAATTATGTGTTACGGATAAGGATGTTACTTCACAGGACATTAATATTCCTGCGGGAGTTGCCGGAGGATTATTTGACGTTAACGGATGTAATGTGGTATTTGCCAAAAACATACATGAATCGTTTGCACCGGCTTCTTTGACCAAGATAATGACGGCTATAGTTGCATTGAAATACGGCTCGGCCGATATGATACTTACGGCTTCGGGATCTGTAAAAATTCCGGAGTATGATGCACAGGTTTTGGAACTTAATCCCGGAGATCAGATGACTTTGGACCAGGCGCTGCATTTCTTATTGATATATTCAGCCAATGATGTAGCAATAATGATAGCCGAAGGCGTGGGAGGCTCTGTAGAAAACTTTGTAAGCATGATGAACGAAGAAGCTGTTAAGCTTGGTGCTACCAATACGCACTTTTCCAATCCGCATGGTTTAACAGCTGATGAGCATTATACAACTCCATATGATCTTTATTTAATGATGAACGAAGCAACTCAATTTGACCTGTTCAACGAAATTATACATATGAGTTCTTATGAAACGGTATATTATGATGCTGCCGGTAACGAAAAACCCAAAACGGTTAATTCGACCAATATGTATATTCAAGGTACGGCGAATTGCCCGGCCGGAATGACTGTTGTGGGCGGTAAAACAGGTACTACAAATGCTGCAGGACACTGCTTGATTTTGCTGTCAAGAGATACAAAATCCAATCCGTATATTAGTGTTGTTATGCGTGCCGAAAACAAGGAAAATCTATATTCTTATATGTCTTCGCTATTGGGGTTGGCGGGTAAATAGAGGTTGTTTTTTGACACTATAACTAATATAATATAGATAATTACTTTTAGGAGGGTTTCACATGATTCAATTAATTATTGGTGAAAAGGGTAAAGGCAAAACTAAGGTTCTTTTGGATCAGGCTAATGAAGGGGTATTAAAGGCCAGCGGAAACATTGTTTATTTGGACAAAAGCACCAAGCATATGTACGAACTGAATAATAAGGTCAGACTTATTGATGTTTCTAATTATATGATTGATAATTCTGATGAATTCATTGGTTTCTTATGTGGTATTATTTCTCAGGATCATGATCTTGAGAAGATGTATTTCGATAATTTCTTAAGTATAGCTAATTGCGATGCCAATTTCGAAAGTGTTCTCGATAAAATTGAAAAAATCAGTAATAACTTCAAAGTAGATTTCGTTATTTCTATGTCTAAAGTTGAAAGTGATTTGTCAGATGCTTGGAAAAACTGCATCATAGCTGCTTTATAAGATAATATTTATAAATTGTCCGGAAGCGATACTTAGGTATCGCTTCCTTTGTCATGATATATTAACGTAGAAAGGAGGTTAAAATGTCATCCGATAAAGTTGTGAAATTGAATAAAAATAAAGGAATGAATTTTGGCCTCATAATCTTTTTGGTTATCTTTGCGTATATTATTGCTGCATTGGTTAATTACATGACGGATAAGCATGTGGAAAGTTATCAGGTTAAATTGGGTGCGCTTTCCACAAACAATATTTACAAAGCATTAACATTAAGAGATGAAACCATCGTAAGAGCAAGTCAATCCGGTTATGTCAATTACTTTGCCAGAGAGTCAGAGAGAGTAGGAGTCGGAAACTTGGTATATACGTTGGATGAATCCGGAAGAGTTGCCGACTATCTGACTTCAGATACCGAAAACTCAGATTTAACCAATAAAGATCTGACAGAATTGAAGACTGATATATTAAGCTTTGTTAATGCATTTTCGCCCTCTGCTTTCAGTAATGTATATGATTTCAAATATAATGTTGAAGGAACTGTACTAAAGCTCTCAAATGCCAATATTCTATCCGATATTGAAAAGATTAATAGCTCCGGTGTGTCGTCATTGGTTCAGTTCAATTATGCTCCTACTTCAGGATATGTTGTTTATTCGATTGACGGATATGAAGATATTTCGCTAAACGATATGACATCCGAGCTTATTGATTATAAGGTATACGAAACAGAAAATAAGAAGAAGCAGCTGATAAGCAATGAATTGGTAGCAGAAGGAGATGCGGTATATAAGATTGCAACCAATGAAGATTGGTCAATGATTATTCAGGTAGATTCTCCCGAAAAGGCCGATTCGTTGCTTGAAGAAAAATATGTTAAGGTCAAATTCCTAAAAAACCAGGAAACATCCTGGGCTAAGGTTGTTGAAAAATTTGTAAATGAAAACAATGAATCATTTGTTTTACTAACCTTTACCAATTCGATGATGACTTTCTGTACTGACAGATTTGTCGATATTGAACTGATTCTTGACGAAGATAACGGCCTTAAAGTGCCTAATTCATCAATTATTGAAAAGGAATTCTTCATAGTTCCGAAAGAGTATATTACTAAAGGCGGAAACACTAACAGTAACGGAGTGCTCAGAGAATACTATCTCGAAGACGGTACCAAATCTTCCGAATTTGTACAAACAACAATTTATAATGAAACGGAAGAAGAGTATTATCTTGATGATTTGACATTAAGAATGGGTGATGTATTGATTATGCCTGATTCAACCAATACATACACATTGGATAAAAAGGGAAGTCTGATAGGCGTTTATAACATTAATAAAGGTTATGCAGACTTTAAACAGATAAATATACTTTATCAAAATGACGAGTATTCAATAATTAAACCGAATATGGTTTACGGATTAAGCGCATACGATTATATCGTATTGGATGCAACAACGGTTAATGATGATGAACTCCTGTATGATTAAAGATAACATTACGAATGTCAGAAAAAATATTGAGAATGCAGTTAAAGAATCGGGAAGATCGTTAAATGAGGTTACACTGATAGCGGTATCCAAGACTAAACCGGTATCAATGCTCAAAGAGGCGTATGATTGCGGTATCAGAGATTTTGGTGAGAATAAAGTTCAGGAAATTCTGACTAAGTATGATGAACTTCCAAAGGATATCAGATGGCATATGATAGGCCATCTTCAAACGAACAAAGTTAAGTATATTATTGATAAAGTTGCTGCAATTCACAGCGTAGACAGCTTTAAACTGGCTAAAGTAATATCTGATGAAGCCGTTAAACACAATGTGGTAATGCCTATCTTTATCGAAGTAAATATAGCTGATGAAGATTCAAAATACGGAGTTTCATACGCAGAAACAGTGGATTTCTACGAAAGCATTAAAGACTTACCCAATATCAAAGTGATGGGACTGATGTGCGTGGCACCATATGTTGAGAATTCGGAAGATAATCGTCAATATTTTGTACTTTTGCGCAATAAATCTGTTGACATAAATAGCAAAAATATGGATAATAGTTATGGTAATGTATTATCCATGGGTATGTCTGGTGATTATATAGTCGCTACCTGTGAGGGGGCTAACTACTTAAGAGTCGGTACAGGTATCTTTGGTGAAAGGAATTATAAACTTAAGGAGTAAAGTATGGGCGCTTTTGATAAGTTGGTTGATATTCTCAGAATTGATCCTGACGACGATTATGAAGATGACGTTTATGAGGAGAAGTCGATTCCGGAGAAACCTCAGATGTCACAAAAAGCTGACGATAATGATTATGAAGAGAAGATGATTAAGAAACCGCAAAGACCTCTTAATCAGTCCAGAAATGTCAGAAAGGGTGGAAATAATACGAATATGGAAGTTGTTAGAATCGAACCCACTTCTGTTGAAGACGGAAGAAAGATATCTGATATGTTATTGGAAAACAAAGTAGTGTTCCTGGATTTGGAAGGAATTGACATGAATCTTGCACAAAGAATTATCGATTTCACATCAGGTGCTACTTACGCAATAGACGGTACGCTGCAGCAGATGTCTAAGTACACATTTGTAATAGCTCCTGCGGTAGTTAATGTATCCGGAGATTTTCAGGAAGCTGTAATCGGAAACGGATCCGTTACTTTCTAGTAATTAATTTCGATTTTGTGAGAGTTCCGCATTATATCTGTGGAACTCTTTTTAGTTTAAAGGGGAAATATGGCTAGCAGACAGTTTTATTCAAGTTTGGCAAATTACTTTCAAAGGGCACTTAGCTTTGATGTTTCGCTGTATACTGATATGATTGATCAAATGTACGAAATATGCGAAGAAGACCAAGCTGTGCTCGAGGACTTGGAGAACCGATATAATAAGGATTTGGAAATAATCAGTCAAAAGTATAATCTGGAAAAAGATCCTAATCCCACCGATTACGGTACCAAGATGAAAGATGCCTTGCTTTCAATATTCAAAGATAAATATAACGAAGGCGAGGCTTTAGCCTTAGGATGTGTTGCCGAAGCCTACATATCATATAAAAAGAATTGGCTAAATAAGGATGAGTATTATGAAATAAGAGATATGTTTGTGCCGTTTAACTTACCTATTTCTGTTGAGATGTTGAACGTTGAAGAGTTTGTTAACGTTTTTACCTCAATGAATGAAGTGAATGAAAACGGACAGTATACATTTGTTTTGCTCAAAAAGGTAGGAAAGACCGTAATTGACAGAACTGTTTCACTTGATGAAATCAAAGATGCAATAAACGAATTAAACTTTGACGAGGCATGGTAATATGAAGAAAATCAAGCTGTATATTTTTGATATATTATTTTTGGCAGCTCTTATAGCGTTGGATCAATTGGCTAAGTATTTGGCGGTTGTCAAATTGAAGAATCAGCCTGCATACAATCTTATCAACGGTGTTCTTGAGTTCAACTATTTAGAGAACAAGGGGGCTGCTTTCGGTATGCTTCAGAATCAAAAATTGTTTTTTATCTTTGTGGCCATAATATTTTTGGCTGTTATTATTTTTGTACTTATTAAGGCTCCCGCTGACAAAAAATATAATATTCTCCATGTTCTTTTGGTCGCAATAGGAGCAGGTGCAATCGGAAATATGATTGACAGGATACGCCTTGATTATGTTGTTGATTTCATATATTTTTCGTTGATTAATTTCCCCATTTTTAATGTGGCAGACATATATGTTACGGTATCAACATTTGCTTTGATATTTGTCATTTTGTTTGTTTATAAAGATCATGATTTCTATTTCTTGAGCTTTAAACCTCAAAAGTTCAGAGAGATTAAATAATGGAAAAATTTACGTTTATTATTGAAGAAGAGTATGAATCGGAAAGAATCGATAAATATTTGCCTATATTTATTGATTCTTTTTCGCGTTCTTATCTTCAAAAGTTGATAGATTCCAATGATATTTTGGTTAATTCAAAGCCTGTCAAATCAAGCTACAAACTAAAATGTGACGACGTAATTGAAGTTAATCTTCCGGACAGTATAGTTCCTGACATTATTGCCGAAGATATACCTCTTGATATTCTTTATGAAGATGATGATGTAATAGTTGTTAATAAGCCCAAAAATATGGTTGTACATCCATCGGCAGGTCACTATAACGGGACATTGGTTAATGCTTTAATGTTTCACTGCAAAGACAATCTGTCAGGAATTAACGGTGTTATGCGTCCGGGAATCGTTCACAGAATCGATAAAGATACAACAGGCTCGGTAATTGCATGCAAAAATGATTATTCACACAATTTTATAGCAGCATTATTAAAGGAGCATAATGTTGTGCGAAAATATCACGCTATAGTTTACGGTGTTATTGATGAAACTGAAGGAACTATAGAAGGTAGTATCGGGAGAAATCCCAATGACAGAAAAAAGATGAGTGTTGTAAACACAGGCGGCAAGAGAGCGGTTACACATTACAAAGTACTAAAGAGATTCGATAAGTATACCTATATAGAATGTATTCTTGAAACAGGAAGAACACATCAGATAAGGGTTCATATGGCACATATTAATCATCCCATATTGGGTGATGAACTGTATTCAAACAAAAAGTGTGATTTCAAGCTTCAAGGGCAGTGTCTGCATGCCAAAATTTTGGAGTTTGAGCATCCGAAAACCGGTGAAATTATCAAGACAGATGCACCTTTACCGGAGTATTTCGAGCATTTGCTACAAGTATTGTAGTTTGGTATAATTATATTGGAAATGGGGCAATCATTAGAGGAGGTATTTTTATGAATACTGTAATTACAATTTCAAGACAATTTGGTTCCATGGGCCACGAAATCGGTCAAAGACTGGCTGACGAATTGGGAATTAAGTGTTATGATAAAGAACTAATTTCCAGAGTTGCCAAAGAAAGTGGTTTCTGTGAAGAAATCATTGAACATCAGGAAGAGCGACCGACAAGCTCTTTCTTATATAATTTGGTAATGGATACATATTCATTTGGCTATAATACTGCACACTATGTAGACATGCCAATCAGTCAAAAAATCTTTTTGGCTCAATTTGATACAATTAAAAAGATTGCATCCGAAGGTCCTTGTGTTATTGTAGGTCGATGTGCCGATTATGCGCTTGCAGACTTAAAGAATTGTGTACACTTGTTTGTTTACGGTAATGAAGAAGATAAAATCAAGCGAGTGATGACGAAGCTTAATGTATCCGAAAAAGAAGCGCGTGATATGTGCATCAAAAATGATAAACAGCGCCAAAGTTATTACAATTACTACACTTCGAAAAAGTGGGGGAGGGCTGACAGCTACGACTTATGTATTAACAGCTCTGTTCTCGGTGCAGAAGGCAGTGTAACGCTTATTAAGCAGTTTGTAGAGGATTTTGAGGCAAAGAATAAGTAGGTAATATATGTTTCCCAAAGCAATAATAATATCCATCATCGGATTTGTGGTTTTGGTTAATGTAATAACATTTATGAAAATTAGAAAACGACGGAACTTGTACAAAGATATGAGTTCCGTCAAAGATTTTCATGAGAAATATGTGACAACTGACGACACAACCAATGATCCACGATTAGATTTCATAACACGAGAAGATTTGTGCAAACAAGTACAGGATGAACTTCATCACAAAGATAAGAAGCAAATTAAGTACGAATTTAAATTTTAGGTAGGTTTTTTTAGACAACCTAGACATTCTAAATGATAGTTATATATTCATTTATTATAATATTTATTCCTCACCGCTGATTACAAGAAGAATAAATTGACAGTATGTTTTTGATGTGGTAAATTAATCCTGTGATAACATGAGAAGTAGAGGTGAATGCAATCCGGCACACTTGATATTGCACAATCAGTAATATAAGTGAGAACGTGGAAAAGTTGAAAAGAATCATAAGTTAATAAGAA
>JAZUFE010000030.1:0-51956 GCA_045640525.1 Lachnospiraceae bacterium
TGTGTAATAATGATTGGCCTGGGTTATCTGTTTGGATGGATACCACTTAGTCCCATGGGCATTCTGTTTATGTGCCTTTGCGTTGCGGGAGTGTATCTTTTTACCTATATCGGATCGTGTATAACCGATAAGGAAAATGCCGAAAGCATCAATAAGGCGCTGGAAGAAAAATATAAAGAATGATTATTGACAATAGTAGTATATGGATGTAATATCATAACAACCGACAACCTGCCGGTAAGAAAAGAATCCTATAAATACTAGGTGCTAATGTGATTAGCTGAGAGGCGGCGGAAACCGGTGCGAATAGTTAAAGATGCAGCAGAGAGAAAAAACGAAATACTTGATGTAGCGGAAGAACTGTTTACGCAGAAGGGCTTTGATGATACAAGTACCAACGATATTATCAATGTTATTGGTATAGCAAGAGGAACACTTTATCATCATTTTAAGTCCAAGGAGGAGATTCTTGATGCAGTGATCGAGAGAATGGAAGGTCAACTTTTGGCTACTGCAAGGATGATAGCGACGGACAGGTCTATTCCGATTCTTCAGAGACTCACGCAGACTATCATGGCACTTAATGTTGATACAACGCTTGGGCATGAAGTGATTAAACAGGTGCATCGACCGCAGAATGCGCTCCTTCATCAGAAGATGCAAAAGCGCATTATAGCTGAAATTGTGCCGATAGTTGGTAATCTGATTTTTGAAGGTGTCACGCTTGGAATCTTTAATACGAAGCATCCAATAGAAGCGGCGGAGATGATTATGATTTATTCCAATATCGCATTTGATGAGATAATGGAACATCCCCGAGATGAGATTATGAAGAAGATACAGGCATTCATATATCATACGGAGCGTGTGCTCGGAGCCAAGCAAGGTATACTTGTAGAAGTGATAATGCCAATTTTTTTAAAAGAGATAAACGGTTGATTCAATTAAAGGAAATGAAGGTTTCCTTTAATTTTTACAAACAGACCGACAATCTGTCGGTAAAGAAAAGGAGCGAAAACATGAAACAGAAATCAAATTTTGGTAAATTCTTTATTCTATGGTCCGGAGAACTCATTTCGGCGATTGGTGGAGGACTTACGAGCTTCGGACTTGGGGTGTATGTGTTTAATGAAACGGGAAGCGCGACAAATATGGCAATTGTAACACTTCTTGCATTCCTGCCGACCCTGCTGCTCAGTGCCCCTGCCGGAGTCCTGGCAGACCGATATGACAGAAGACTTCTGATGATGCTTGGAGATGGTCTGTCGGCACTCGGAGTTATATATATTCTGATTTGCATGATGACGGGAGGAGCAAGTCTTGTGCAGATATGTATCGGTGTGTTTATAAGTTCAGTGTTTTCTTCGCTGATAGAACCCTCATACAGAGCAACGGTTACTGATTTGCTTACCGAAGAAGAGTATTCCAAGGCAAGCGGGATGGTTAGCATTGCAGGAAGTGCCAGATATCTTGCATCCCCTCTTATCGCCGGACTACTGCTTGCGGTTAGTGATATCAAGCTTTTACTGATTATTGACATATGTACTTTCTTTGTGACGGTATTTTGTACAGGTGTTGTAAAGAAAGGGCTGGTAACAAAGGCAAACGACAATGCGGGCAGCTTTATGGACAGTTTCAGGGAAGGATATGCGGCAATAAAAGAGAAGAAGGGCATAATGGCCCTAATCGTAATTTCTTCGGTAATCACTTTGTTCATGGGTGCAATTCAGTTGCTTTCGGAACCTCTAATTCTTGATTTTACAGACAGCGCCGCACTTGGAATAGGTGAAACTGTATGTGCCATGGGAATGCTTGTATCAAGTGTCTTTCTCGGGATTTTTGGTATAAAGAAGAATTATGTGAAGGTGCTGTGCGCATCTTTGGGAATGGCCGGATTGTTTATGGTTGGATTCAGCCTTGTTGAAAACATGATTGTTATTTCAAGTTTTGGATTCCTGTTTTTCTTTATGCTTCCGTTTGCAAATAACTGTCTTGATTACCTGGTTAGAATAAACATTGCTGCCGAAAAACAGGGACGTGCCTGGGGATTGATTGGGTTTATTTCTCAGATGGGCTATGTGGTTTCGTATGGGTGTTTTGGAATTCTTTCGGATGGAATTGCCAAATGGACAGGTATAGGTGTTGGAAGAGGCTGCGCTGTAGTAATTGCGATATCCGGTGTGCTGCTTGCGATAACATCGATTGCATTATATATGGTTAAGGATGTAAGGCGCCTTGAAAATCATGAATAAAAAATTGTTAATTCGCAACATACAAAAGAATAAGCTGATAAGCCTTCTGACCCTTGCTTTCATGGGAATATGTGCAATGTTGACAGTGCTGTTTATTATGCTGTTTGTGAATCTGTCGGAATCGATTGACAGTCTTATGAAGACGGCCCAAACTCCTGATTTTTTGCAGATGCATACAGGTGATATTGACCAAGAAGAGATTGATTCGTTTGTATCATCGCGCAGGGATGTTAAAGACTACAGCATCAATTCTTTTCTAAACTTGGAGAACGCGATGATTACCATAGGTGATAAATCACTCGCGGATAGCACACAAGACAATGGACTGTGTGTGCAAAACAAAAGTTTTGATTTCTTGCTTGATATGGACAATGAAGTCGCCTACCCGCATGAAGGGCAGGTGTATGTTCCGGTGTGTTATAAAAATGAATATGATATCCGAAAGGGTTCTATATTTAGAGTCGGCTCATACGAACTTACGGTTGCGGGGTTTATTCGCGATTCACAGATGAATTCGATGATGGCTTCTTCGAAGAGATTTCTGGTAAATGATAAGGATTATAACAGGTTAGTCGGAATCGGAAGCGAGGAATATATGATTGAATTCCTGCTTGAAGAAGGCGCAGATATCAATGATTTTTCAAATGCATATATTAACGCGAAACTTCCCGATAATGGCCCGGCAATTACATATCCTTTGATCAAAATGATGAATGCTCTTTCGGACGGAATGATGATATTTGTCATTCTGTTGGTGGCTTTTGTGGTGCTTGTCATTTCAATTATCTGCATTCGATACATCCTGATGACGTCAATGGAAAAGGATAAGAAAGAACTTGGAATGCTGAAGGCACTCGGCATTTCGCGAGGCGATATTACAATCATGTATCTTTCAAAATATATATTTTTATCGGTACTTGGGGGTGCTTGGGGATTCGTGGTTGCACTGTTTGTTCAAAAACCGTTGTCGGTTCAAATGAGGGAATTGTATGGTGCGACGAAGACAAATGCGAACGCGATGATTTCGGCGGTAGTCGCAATGATTGTTGCCCAGGTGATAATCCTTCTGGCGGTGAGAAAAATCATCCGAAAAGCAGGCAATGCCTCCGCCGTGGAAATGCTGTTTGCCCAGAAAAAGTGTGGAAACAACAGAAGCAAATACCTGATGATTACTACGGTTACGGCTCTTGGAATGTTCCTGATGCTTGTGCCGCAGAACCTTTACAGCACATTGTCAGCAAGGGATTTCGTGACTTATATGGGAATTGGAGACGCCGATATCAGAATGGATATTAGGCAATGTGAGAACCTCGGCGGGGTCACCGATGATGTGATGGTCAAGCTTGCCGGGGACAGGCGCCTTGAGAAGACTGTTCTTATGCAGACCATCAGTTTTAAGGCGAAACTTCCGGATGGCAGCGAAGCGTCGCTCTTAACAGAAGTGGGAGATCATCTGGTTTTCCCGGTAAAGTATAATGCCGGACGCGCGCCGGCGGCCAAGAACGAAATTGCTTTGTCAAATCTTAGTGCAGCAGACTTGGCCATTAATACAGGCGATACCATTAGTCTCATCATTGGACGTGAGCTCTCGGATTACACGGTATGCGGCATTTACTCCGACATCACGAACGGGGGCAAGACCGCGAAAATGGCGCCACTTGACAGGAAAATTATGAACAATTACTCCGACAAAATCATGTGGAGCATTATTTATGCTTCGCTTGCACCGGACATTTCTTGTGAAATAGGAAAGCTTTGTTCTGAAGCGGTGACGCTTGACTATCAGGAGAAAGATACAGGCGATGAAATTTCCGTAAAGGTAGTAGATATTCAAAAATACGTCGCCGGAACCTACGGACAGACTATAGGGCAGATAAAATCGGTTGCCGTAGTGAGTGCACTCTGTTCATGTGTGGTGATTCTTATTGTGATTTTGCTCTTTGTCAGGTTACTAATCCGGCAGGAGAGAGGCGATATATCTTTGAAGAAAGCGCTGGGATTAGCTGCCGGCGAAATTAGAAAATCATATCTCGTAAAAGTATCGGCGTATGTGATTGTCGGAATATTTATCGGCGAACTGCTTGGAACAATAGTCGGGCAGATGTTGGTTGGTTTGGCCCTTGAAGGACTCGGTGCATCCGGATTCGCATTCGTGCTGAATCCGTTTTGGGTATTTGGGGTAATACCGGTATCTGTGTTGTGCATCGGCATTATCTCAGCAACAATCGGCTTATTGGAAGTGCGTAGTGTGAGTGCATATGAATGTTGTACCGGGAGGGAGTAGAATGAAAAATATATTAACAGTTCAGAATTTGTGCAAAAATCAGATAATCAAAGACGTGTCCTTCTCAATAGAAGAGGGTGAAATGGTAGCTGTTATGGGGCCATCGGGTTCAGGAAAATCGACACTTTTATATAATGTATCAGGTATGGATACGGCGGATGCAGGTTCGGTGATACTTGACGGTAGTGAAGTGACGCACATGAGTGAAGATGAAAAGGCAAAGCTTCGACTTGAGAACATGGGCTTCGTATTTCAGCAGATGAATGTGTTGTCAAACCTAAATGTTATTGATAATATCATGTTTCCGGCTCTTCACAGCAAGACGTGTAAGCTGTCGAAGTCACAAATTAGAGAGAGGGCAATACAACTTATGCGTGACTTTTCGATAGAAGAATTGGCTAAGCGAGAAGTTACCGAGGTGTCGGGTGGACAGCTGCAGAGAGTATGTATATGCAGAAGCCTTATGCTTGAACCCCAGATACTGTTTGCTGATGAGCCGACAGGTGCGCTTAACCAATCAGCGGCCGCAGAGGTCATAGATGCTTTCTTACAGATTAATATGCAGGGCACAACAATTTTGATGGTAACTCATGACAGTAAGGTTGCCGGTAAATGTGATAGGATTCTCTATATTTTGGATGGGCAGCTGCAGGGCGAACTCAAACTGTCTAAGTATCGCGAGGACTGTAATACTGCCGACAGGGAGAGAAAGGTAAACGAATGGTTGGAGGAAAAGGGATGGTAGAAGTGAAGGAGAGAAACTCGCGATTGACCGTAATAATCTTGCTCGTTGATTTGTAAAATTTCAATATCGACAGTATAATCAAAATAGAATATTTTATCCAAATAGGTTTGGCTGGTGAGATTCAATCATAAACAGGGGGCGTCAATGAGAAATTCAAAACTGATAGAACCGGGAAAGTGGCATATAGAGTATAACGAAGACGGTGAACGTGTTGCACATGTCTACGAGGATTCGACAATCAGACTTCTGGGATATTCATCAAAAGATGAATACAATAAGAAGCAGGATTCATGGGAGGACTCAATCCACCCGGATGATTTGAAAGAACTGAGTCGATATATTGCAGATTTGGAATCAAAGCATCCCGAAGGCATGGATTACGATACGGAGTACAGAATCATGACGAAGCAAGGATATCACTGGGTTCATGATTGCGGGCATGTTGTAAGGCGCGAAGACGGTTCGTATTGACGGAGCTGCTTTTGATATTCAGGATATTTTGGAAAAACAGGAAACGGCTAAGCAACTTGAAGAATCGCTTGCTTTTACAAACTTTTTCCTGAATACGTATGTGTCGGCCTATTTCGTCGACCTTGATACATGTGCCTGCCAGGTGTATTTACGTACAGAAGAACTAAAAGAAAACTATCCTGTCATTGATAACTACTTTGACGGATTGACAGAGTATATCAATCGTGATGTCCATCCGGATGACCGCGCCGAACTCATAGGTATCCTGGCTCCGGACAATCTAAAAACAAGGCTGAAGGAAGAATCTGATTTTACGCATATTTTCAGAGATCTTTCCGGGGGAATATTAAAGTATTACAGAGTTCAGGTTATCCGCGGCGTTGACGCACATCATGTGGCTCTTGGCTTTATCGATGTGACGGAAGAATATTGCGAACAGCAGAGCCGACTGCTTGGTGCTATTCCGCTTTCTTCCGATGTCCTTACCAAGGCGAATATTGGGCTTTGGGCATTTGAACTTGATGATGGCTGCGAGCCAAGAATGTATGTTGACGAGGCAATGCTGGGCCTTATCGGTCTTGATCATCAGATTCCGCCGGAAGAAACCTATCATGCATGGTATGACAATATTGATGATGATTCGTATGATCTGGTTGCCGATGCAGTTGCCAAGATGACATCGGGCGAACATGCCGAAGTTCAATATCCTTGGCATCATCCGAATGGCGAAACATGGATTGTACGTTGCGGTGGTGTTCGCAATCCGGAATATACCAAAGGTACCCGTATTGAGGGCACGCATCAGAATGTTACCGAACTTACTCATTTTGACGAAAAAGAGAGGGCTCGAGCCAAAAAACTTGAGTCTGATTTGGCTATCGAAAAACTTCGAACGGAGGCACTTTCCTTTATTGCAGATCATGAGCCCGATATGGATGAAGCTCTGAATTTCTTCGGGGAACGGATTCTGGAGCTTATTGAATGTGATCAGGTTATTTTCCATGAAATCAACGGAAAAAGAATTCTTCACAATGCTTTCGGATTCAGAGATCTTCCGCAGGAAATTTGCTCCAAGTGTCCTATTACCGATTTTAGCAATGATTTCTATGAAGAAAATGATGTGATTTGTATTGATGACTGCAACGACGGTTATCGTGGTGTTACGATTCACCGGGATTGTCCGGTTAAATCTTCATATATGCAAAAGATTTATTCCGGTGGAGAATTAATGGGACTGTTCTCGGTTCATTACATAAGCAAGCAACACACCTTTTCCGAAAACGATCTTGAAATATTGAAGATGGTTGCAGTCTGTCTTGGACTGATGATAGGACGTGTTAAGGAAAAACAAGAAGAAATTGCGAGAATAGAAGCGGAGTCTTCGAGTAAGGCTAAAACGGAATTCTTATTCAATATGTCACACGATATCCGTACACCGATGAGTGCCATTCTCGGTTTTACCGATATTGCAATCAACCACATGGATGAACCTGACAGGGTGAGTGACAGCTTGAATAAAATCAAACGCTCCGGAGGGCATTTGCTCAATTTGATTAACGATATTCTTGAGATGAGCCGTATCGAAGCCGGCAAGATGGAGATTGCCGCGGCACCTCTTAACGTATATGAAACAACAGAAGGTGTTGTTACCATGAGTCACTCTTTGGCTGCAACGAAGAGCATTACCTTCAACGTGCATGTGGGTACTTTGAAGAATCCATACATATATTCGGATGAGCTTCATACCAATCAGATTATCATAAATCTTATTTCGAATGCTATTAAGTATACGCCACCCGGTGGAACCGTGGGCTATAGTGTTGAACAAATCGGTGATCCTGTAGACGGTATGGCAATATATCGGATTACGGTGAAAGATAACGGAATCGGCATGTCCGAAGAATTTCAAAAGCATCTTTTTGAGAGTTTCTCCAGAGAACGGAGCACTACGGTCTCCAAACAGGAAGGTGCCGGACTTGGTCTGGCCATTGTAAAGAAAATTGTAGACATGATGGGTGGCACAATTGCTGTAGAAAGCAAACTTGGTGAAGGGTCAACATTTATTCTTGAAATGCCTTTTAAAGTAATGGATGCCGAAGCAATTGAAAAGTATGAGGCATCTTGTAAAAAGGATACTGTAGTAACAGATGGAATTTCGTTCGGCGGCCAAAAGGTCCTTCTTGTAGAAGATAACGAGATGAATCGTGAGATTGCAACAGAACTGTTGGAAGAGGTGGGACTTGTTATTGATACGGCGGTAGACGGAGCGATGGCAGTCAAAACGGTATCGGAGAAGGGAACAGGGTACTATGATTTCATTCTGATGGATATTCAAATGCCGGTAATGGACGGTTATGAGGCAACAGCGAAGATACGAGAATTACCGGGTGGTTCCAAAATTCCAATCATTGCACTGAGCGCGAATGCATTTAAAGAAGATGTAGACAGATCACTTGCTGCGGGTATGAATGCTCATGCAGTAAAGCCAATTGATGTTAAGAATTTGTTTGAAACAATTCAGCGCTTGGTCAAAGAGTAAAAGAAGTGGAAAACATGGACGAGAAAAAGAATACCAAGAAGAAAATATTGCATTGGGTTTTGCTGATTGCAATAGCCTGCGTACTGGCTCTGATAGTGCTTTTAATATTAATGCTTCCGATTATCAAAGGCGATGTGTACTACACCAAAGAAGGAAGACAGACAAGGCAAGCCATGGAAGAGGATATCCCCAATACTCCAAAATTCCCGGATGATCCGGAAGCGGAGCCGCCAACTTGCATTCTTGTTGAATTGAAAAATGAGGATATTTTTGACAAAGGATATTACGAGTACTATTTTGATATTTTCACTTCAGGTGTTGCCTATATTGGTTCCAACAATGATCCTGCATCCGATATTGAATGGAAAGTATATATTTCCGACACCAAACTTACGGAGAAAGAAATATATGCCTTGGAAGAAACCGAGCCTGTTGCAATTAACAAAGGCGAGGTCGAAATTGAACGTGGACAGTGGATTTATGTTCTTTGCAATGTTAATGCCCAAACAGCCAAATCACCGTCCGATTCAATGTTCGGTATAACAAGTTTTCGTAGCTATGCATAAGAATTTTACACAATACAAGGAGGAAAACATATGAAGAAAGGTATTATAACGGCTCTGCTGATAGCGGTGTTAACGCTAACATGTGTTGGGCCCATAACAGCCAATGCGGCAACCGGAGAAACCTATGAATACAACTGTATATATGCTCATGATCCAAGAATTAATGCAAGGGCAATGGAAGATATAGTTGTAAATCCTAATGCCATATATGGTTTTTCACCCGATCCGAATTCAAAGAGACTTGGAGAATATGCGTCATATGATTGGAGTGACCCTGTGGTTGTAGAAAAGGCGAAGCAGGATAGAATCAAATATCTTGCGGATTTTGACGAACAGTATGATTTGTGGAACAAGATGCTCGCAGAGGGGAAATCAACAGAGGAAATAGCTCGTGCCGTAAGTGCTAAAAGAAACGAATTGCGACTGGCATCATATAAAGATGATCCAAAAGGATTGGAAAAGGCAAAGAAGAGTAATTTGGAAACATATGGAAATGAAAATGGTCCCACTCCGGATTCTTTGTACGAAAAGTACGGTAGTTGGGAAAAAGTAATTCTTAAGTCTTTTAGCAGCAATAGCGGAATGGATGCATGCCTTGGACTTTATGATGTGCAATATGAACATAATAAGCTGACCGAGGCAATCGTTGAAAACAAGACCATTATATATACGGTACTTCCCAATGATTATCTTGTTAAGATCGCCGAAAAGTATTATGGAGATCAACGTCTTTGGGTTAGGATATATGATGCAAATAAAGATAAGATAGGTAGTGAATACATTATTTACCTTGGTGAGCAATTATTAATACCTTAGGAACGGTGATGTCGTAAAGTATTTTATTTCGGTTTACAAGAGAACATGAGGATGATGGACGGGAGTATGTTATTGTGAATGAGAACCACAGAGCAGAGGATATGCTATGGAATACTATTATAAAGGTGTTAAGGTCAGTATTTGGGGCAAGAATGAAAACAAGTGTACCATTGTAGTCGAAGATAAGGATACCGCGGACAGAATCGGTGGCTTCGAAAGACATGATGAGAGTTATTTGTCGTGGTACTATAAGACTGTGGATGAGACAGAAATAGAGTGTCGGCGGAGTAAGTTATGTATAAGTGGGCACTGAAACTGGCAATTCCGATAATGATTCAAAACCTTATAAGCACGCTGGTTAACACGGCAGATACTATAATGCTTGGATATGTCGGACAAGTTCCGATGTCTGCATCCTCACTTGCCAACCAGTATACGTTTGTACTGTCCTGTGTATTTTTCGGAATGGCAACGGCAACGTCGGTTTTGACGGCACAGTACTGGGGTAAAGGTGATCATAAGACAATCGAGAGAATTATCGGACTGGCCGCACGCGTTTCCATTATGGCTTCGCTGTTGTTTACGGTTGTTTCTTTTTTGATACCGGATTTGATAATGAGGCTTTTTACTGATAATCCGGAAACGGTACAAATAGGTGCTCAGTATCTGAAAATTGTATCAATTTCGTTCGTTTTCATGGCGATTTCACAAGTATATATGAGTGCACTCAGAAGTGTGGGAAGGATTATTTTTCCATCTTTGGTGGCAATTATATCTTTGTGCGTAAACATACTGTTTAATGCTTCGTTCATTTTCGGACTGTTCGGATTGCCGAAGCTCGGAGTGACGGGAGTTGCATTGGGAACCGTAATTGCCAGAGTTGTTGAGGTGATTCTTTGTGTTGCGTATTCTCTTAGAAGTGACATTAAATTCAGAATTAAGTATATCTTTACCAAAGCAGGAGTATTGAACGGCGATTTCATTAAAATCAGTCTGCCGGCTATAGGTAACGATCTTGTCTGGAGCTTGGCTACCACTGTATTTACGGTGATTTTGGGACATATGGGCAATGATATAGTTGCCGCTAATGCAGTTGCTGTGATGGTGGTAAATATAGGTGCAATTGCAGAGCGAGGATTTGCCAATGCCACAACTATTGTGATAGGGCAGACACTCGGAGCCAATAAAATAGAACTGACCAAAAAGTATTCGGCCAAACTGATTCGTCTGACGGGATATGTGGCGGCAGCAGGATGCATTGTTATTATTTTGTTACGCCCGATTATCATGAATTTTTATTCCGACAAGCTCACCCCTCTTGCTGTTTCGTATCTTGGAAGCATGATGTTTATGACAACATACCGAATGATAGGAGAAGGTATCAATACATGTTTGATTTGCGGCTGCTTCAGAGGTGGCGGTGATACAAGATACGGATTGTTCATGGATATAGTGATGATGTGGTGTGTTTCGATTCCTTTGATGGCAATAGCGGCTTATGTTATTAAACTTCCGCCGATATGGGTATATTTCGTTATGACTTTGGATGAGATTATTAAGATGCCGTTTATCTTTATCCATTACGGAAAGTTCAAATGGATGACCAATATAACACGTGAAGAGACCGAACTTGGTAACGGTTAGGCGGGGAGCTTTTTCTTGCGCCGAATGTGGCGATAATGTATAATTATACGTAGTGTGTGGCATGGTTTACGGGATGTTTGGGGAGAAATAACGGATATGGCACAACGAAGAATTCTTTTGGCCGAAGATAATGAAATTAACAGTGAAATAACCAAAGAACTGCTGGAAGAGAACGGATATGTTGTCGATACGGTCGACAATGGTGCGGATGCGGTTAAGGCGGTTGAAGAGTCAGAATCCGGATATTATTTTTTGGTGTTGATGGACATTCAGATGCCCTTTATGGATGGTTATGAAGCTACTGCAAGAATTCGGGAACTGAAGGATTCTGTCAATTCTTCGATACCGATATTTGCCATGACGGCCAATGCATTCGACAAGGACAGACAGGCATCATATGCGGTAGGAATGAACGAACATCTTGTTAAACCGATAGATGTTGACAATTTAATGAATACAATCGAAAAATATATATAAATCAATTTCAGTTATCTGACTGAATCGGAGGAGCGAATGAAAGTAGGTATATTGGGCGCCGGAAATATTGCAACAAGTATGGCAACAGCGATTAACGGACTTCCGGATGATTACGAATTGTATGCGGTTGCTTCCAGAGATATTGAAAAGGCACGTAAATTTTCAAAGGACTGGAATGTTGAAAGAGCGTATGGCTCGTATGAAGAAATGCTTTCAGACGACAATATAGACTTGGTCTATGTTGCAACTCCTCATTCTCATCATCTTGAACATACCAAGTTATGTATTGAATACGGAAAGAGTGCTCTTGTAGAGAAGTCATTTACCGCTAATGCCGAACAGGCTAAAGAGGTATTGCAAATGGCCGAAGAGAGAAATATTTTGGTGACAGAGGCAATTTGGACCCGCTATATGCCCAGCCGCGCTTTGATAAATGAAGTTATCGAATCGGGATTAATAGGAAACGTAACTAAGGTTACTGCCGATTTATCATATCCTATATCGCATATTAAACGTAACTATCTGCCGGAATTGGCAGGTGGTGCATTGCTTGATTTGGGAGTGTATCCCATCAATTTTGCGTCGATGATTTTGGGTGATGAATTAACAGGCATAGACGGAACATGCACGTATTTTGATACGGGTGTAGATTCACAAGACAGTATTACATTAACATACCAAAACGGAGCTATGGCGACTCTGTCGGCAGGGTTCTATACGGGAAGCCCCAGAATAGGTACGGTATACGGAACCAAAGGATACATTAATGTATTGAATATTAATAATCCTCAGAAAATAGTTGTGTATGATAATGAATATAATATGGTGAAGGATGTTCCTGTTCCGAAGCAGATTAACGGATACGAGTATGAGGTGATTGCCTGTAAGAGGGCCCTTGAAAACGGGCAGATTGAATGCACCGAAATGCCTCATAAAGAGACCGTTCGTGTAATGAAAGTTATGGATACATTAAGAAATAAATGGGGAATCAAGTATCCGTTTGAGTAAGGTATGCAAGAAGACGCTTGGTCATTGATTCATCGTTTTTGAGCTTGGTAACCAGTTCAAACAATTCGGGATTGTCAACAGGACTGACATTGATGTCAGAACGCTTGGGATCATCGGAAGTGCCCAACAAGTATTCGGTGGTTGTGCCGAATTTGTTTGCCATGAAAGAAATAGTCTGATAAGAGGGTGTTCTGTCACCGTTCTCATATCTTCCGTATCCCATAGCAGACATGTTCAGCATTCTGGCTGCTTCTGCCTTGTTTATTCCGAGTGATTTTCTGATTTCAATAAGTCTGTTAACGTCGAATTCCATAATAATTCCTTTCAAAACGATATATGAACAGTATAGCACGGGCAAACGTGTTGTAAATAATTAAGAAAAGAAAGAGCGAGTATGAAAATAATACATTGTGCGGATTTACATCTTGATTCAAAGATGAATGCCAATTTGGATAAAGATAAAGCGAAAAAAAGAAGGGCGGAAATCCTGGATACTTATACGCGAATGGTGACTTATGCAAGGAACAACGGAGTGGACGCGATTTTGATTTGCGGTGATTTGTTCGATACATCAAGCATTCAGGCAGTTACCAAAAACGTTGTGTTGGATTCGATTATCAAGAACCCCGGGATTTCATTCTACTATCTGAGGGGCAATCATGATACGGATAATTTTTTGATTGGGCTTGATGAACTTCCGAAGAATTTGTATATGTTTGACTCTTGTTGGAAAACATACCACGAGGCTGACGGGCAGATTGCGATAACCGGAATTGAACTTGATTCGAAGAACCAATCTACGGCATATGTTTCTTTGGTTTTGGATAATCACAAGATAAATATTGTCATGCTGCATGGCCAGGAGGCAGAATCATCTTCAAAAGATAAGGCGGAGATTATTAATTTGCGTGAACTTAAAAATAAGGGGATAGATTATCTTGCACTTGGGCACATCCATGGTTATAAGATGGCCAAATTGGATGCCGGAACCATGTATTGTTATCCCGGATGTTTGGAAGGCAGAGGATTTGACGAGTGCGGCGAGCATGGATTCGTTTTGCTTGATGTCAATGAACTTACGGGAATTGTTGAAAGCGAATTCGTACCTTTTGCAAGCAGAAATCTGTATGAAGTTATTATCGATGTTACAGAATGTGTTTCAAGCACACAGATTATCGGAAGAATTGACGATGAATTGAATACGTGGAATTATCCGACAAGTTCGCTTACCAAAATTACATTGACGGGCATGCTGGATGTTGAATGTGAGAAGGATGTCAATTACATCGAAACTAGGTATTCCGACAGATTCTTCTTTTGCAAAATTAATGACGAAACCAAACTGAAAGTTGACGAAGCGGACTACAGATATGATGAATCTTTGAAAGGTGAATTCGTGCGAATGGTTCTGCAGGATACTTCGATAGCCGATGAGGATAAAGCTACAGTTATAAGATACGGAATTCAGGCCATTAAGGGAGAGGAGGTACAGTAATGAGAATCTTATCATGCAATATCGAGAACTTTGGTAAGCTGAGCAACTGTACTTTCGATTTTACAGAGGGAATGAATACGGTATGCGAGGATAACGGATGGGGTAAGAGTACGTTCGCAGCATTTGTTAAGGCTATGTTTTACGGCCTTGAGGGAGAACGTAAGAGAAGTCTGGAAGATAATGAACGAAAAAGATATAAGCCATGGCAAGGCGGAGCGTACGGCGGACGACTTGCCTTTGAAGTTGATGGTCGAAGATATGAAATAACGAGAATTTTCGGTGACAAGGAATCTGCGGATGAGTATGAATTGCGTAATCTTGATACCAATTTGATAAGTTTGGATTACTCCAAAAATATAGGCGAGGAATTGTTCGGAATAAATAAGGAGTCATTTTCGAGAACGGCATTCTTCGGGCAGAATCTTAGTGAAGCATTGGTGACGGATGACATTAATGCCAAGATAGGTAACTTGACCGATAATACCAATGATATCAACAACTACGAAGCGGCAAATATGACACTGACGTCACTTATAAATTCTCTTACCCCCAAACGGGTGACAGGGTCTATTAACAGAAGACAGAATGAAATTTCCGAATGCGAGCGAATTGCTTCTGCCGGTCCCGAACTTATCAAGAGCATGGAGAACTGTAAAAATCTTCTTGAGAATGAGGAGGAGAATTACAGAATACTTAAGGCCCGGTGTAAGACCAAAACAGATGCTCAGATTACAGAATCCAAGAGACAGTCTATGCTTTCTCAAAAGAAAGAATGGACACGCCTTAAGAAAGAGTATGATAATTCGAAGGAAGCGGTTGATCAAAGATGCAGAAACTTTGCCAATGGGATTCCGACGAACGAAGAGCTTGAAACACTCCAAGATGCCTGTGAAAACTTGGTTAAGCTTGAAACGGCATGTGAAATATCGAAGCTTGATGATGAACAACAGGGTATATTCGAAAATCTTCAGGGAAGATTCGTTATGGGTGTTCCGGACCGTGAGATTCTGGATGACAAGATTGCCAAGGCAAAAGAAATTTCAAATCTTGAAATTGGTATGCGAGGTGAAGGCTTGTCTTTGGAAGAACAAAGAAGATTCGAAGAACTTGACTCAAGGTTCGGGGATGAAGAAGAGCCGGTCAACAGTATGATTATCATGTGGAACGAAGTCGTTTCAAAGAAGAATTCGCTTGGGTCGACCAAAGCAGCCTTGCTGGCATTGAAATCGACGATAAAGAAAAAGGGCGGTTTGGTATTGCCCATAATACTGATGGCTATCGGAGCTTTGCTTATACTTGGAAGATTCGCGCCGTATTATTATGAAAAAGCTCAAATTCTGAGTGTACAGATATTGTACGGAATGCTGGCAGGAGGTGCGGCCCTGGTGTTGGCAGGATTAATTTTGATTATTCATGGCAGAACATCCAAGAAGAAAGAACTTCTGCTCAAAGAGGCAGATGCCTTGCAAATGAGTTTGGCAGAAGATATGGAGTATATAGAGAATACAGTTGATACGGTCAGCCGATACATTGAAAGACATAGATTCAAATTCAGCGAGGCAACGGCTGCAATCAGCCTGCAGGAAATTCTGACGGATTCTATGGAATATATATCTTTGTCCGGAAAACGCAGAACTAAAGAACAGGAAGGTAGGGCAGCGCTGATAAGAAAAGAAAAAGAAGAACTGATGAACTTCGCAGCGAAATACTGTAGAGATTTCGATTGTGAAAATATGGTACAAAGCCTGTACATACTTAAGACTGATATTGAAAAGTATGAAGAACTTAAGGAAAGGAAAAGTACGGGCAACACATACGAGAAGAGCGTGCTTGGATACAAAGATATAGTTTCGAAATTTAACCGAAAATACGGCTTTAATCTAAATTCTGGCAATGCATTTAAACTGATAGATGATATTAAGTCGGCAGTTGACGCATACCAATATGCCCAAGTGCAAAATCGTGAAGCCGGCTTCAAACTTGCCGAATTCGAAAAGGAAAATGATTTATCAAAGCTTGGAGAAATTGATGAGTTTTCGGATGTGTCTTTAATGAATATTGCAGAAGAAATCAAGGATCTGAATGATAGAATGGAAGAGTCAAGAAGTGATATTCTGTCATATTCCAAGCAACTGGATGAAATAGCGGAACGAATTTCGGATTTGGAAGATAATCAAAGCAGACTTGAGAATTTACGCAGTGCTCAGGAAACCGAGCAAAAGAAATATGACTGCCTGGTTGTGGCAAAGGATAAGCTTGCAGCTGCCAAAGAGGCTATTACGGTTAAGTATACCGACCCTATAAAGGATACATTCGGAAAATATTATGAAATGATATCAGGGAAAGATGCATCCAAATTCCGTGTCGATGCCAATACCAATATAACTGTCGATGCATTTGGCAAGCAAAGAGAAGTTAACAGCCTTAGTCAGGGAAACAGGGATCTTGTATGGATATGTCTTCGACTTGCACTGATAGATGCCATGTATCAAAACGAAGCACCGTTTATTATCATGGATGATCCGTTTTCAAATTTCGATGATGCCAGACTTGAAGCAACCAAGACTTTTCTTGACAGCATATCGGCCAACTATCAGGTAATCTATTTCACCTGCAGTAATATCAGGAGTTAATCTGAGTAATCAATGATTCGGGAAGATAGTCTTTAACCATGGTTTCAAGCTTAATAACATCAACAGGCTTGGAAAGATAATCCGTGAAACCGAAAGACTTGTAGTATTCGGCACCGTCGCTGCACTCATTCGCCGTAAGCGCAATTATGGGAGTTCCATCGCAAAGATGCGATGTTTTACTCATTCTGGAAAGAGTCTCGCAACCGTCCATTCCCGGCATCATATGATCAAGGAAGATGATGTCGAAATGCTCGTTTTGAACCAATTCAAGCATTTCTTCACCGGAAGAGGCCGGAGTCGCTTGGACCTTGGTGTATTCCAATAACTTACAGAAGAGTTTAAGATTGATTTCATTGTCATCAACTACGAGTATCTTGGCATAAGGAGCTTCGAAAGAAGGTTTGTATTTGGATCTTCCTGCCGAAGCACCGGAAGATGATTTCTTTTGAGCCTCGCGAAGTGCTTTGATTGAAGTATGATCGGTTATCTTTTGCGGTAAAGTCGCGATGAATTCCGAACCGACATTAACCTCACTGTTAACCTTAAGCTTGCCACCCATTGCATCCAAAAGAATGGCTACTATATTAAGTCCCAGACCTGTACCTTCAATTCTGTGATTTCGTTTACTTTCAATTCTATAGAATCCTTGTTGAAGCTTTTTGATATCTTCTTCACTGATGCCGACTCCGGTATCGGTTATTCTGAATATCATTGTGACCGTATTCTGTGATACCGCCCCCTCGACAACGAGGCCTACCGTTCCGTGGTCGGTATATTTAACAGCATTGGTCAGCAGGTTCATGATAATCTGTTTGATTCTGATTTCATCACCGTATAAGGTGTCGGGAAGTTCATCGTTTATTAATGTTACGAAGTTAAGACCGCAACTTGTTGCTCGATAGCGAATCATTGAATCGATTTCTGCAAGCATCTTTGAAAGTGAGTATTCATCTTCAATAATTTTCATTTTGCCGGATTCAAGCTTTGACAGATCGAGAATGTCGTTAACCAATGACTTGAGCATCTCACATGAATTGCTGATATCTTTTGAGTAATTGTATATTTTTTCGTCCGGATTCTCACGTTGGATAAGTTCGTTGGTTCCGATTACGGTATTGATAGGCGTACGTATTTCATGTGTAATACGTGCCAGGTATGACTGCTTTTCAAGTTCACGTCTGAAATTCTCATATGTTACGGAAAATCTGGATATTGAAATCCATATGCAGATTACTGCCATAAGAGATGTATTGATGTATTCCTCGGAATGAAAAAGACCGCCGCAACGTATAAACAGAAAAGCTAAATTGGACGCAATAACAATAAGGCTGTACAAAGGAGCGGTAATGAAACCACCGCAAAAACCGATAATTGTAGTCGCCCAAATGAGCAGGTTGGCTGATACATTCGGAATGATATTGAAATATACGGCGAATACTGCCCAAAAAGGAAGAACGGTCAATATGGTATAAGTACATGCTTCAAGAATGCGCCAGGAATTCTTATGTGATGACAGTTTCCTGAAAACAATTGTCAGCAATAGGCAAAACGTGCCGATGATGAGCACGGGAACATACAGCAACAAGCCGTTTCTTACATATTCCGGACCGGTTCCGATGGATTCAAGATTCGCACAAAACAGAATGCTCATTAAAATTATGACCGTTGATGCAAATATTCCGCTGATAGATTGGCTGTAAGCCAAAGATTTTCTGAAATCCGTCAAATTGGTTTTGACAAAATAGTTGTTTATCTTTTCTAAAATATTCATAAATGCAATCCCCTCAATAAAACATTATATTTATTTTCAACAGATTTGTCTATCGGAATTTGCAAATATTTTGGTAAATATTGCCAATATCTGCACACATTTCCTCTCGAAAACGCAAATTTTCACACAAATCATCTTTACCGAAGGGTTGTCGGTATGTTAAAATAGTACATATTTATTTTGAAATCAATGTTCTGAAAGGAGATAGTGATTATGGCTTCATTAGTATTCACTAATGACAAATGTATTGGTTGTAACAAATGTATCAGCGCATGCAGTTGCGATGGTGCCAATGTTGCCAGATGTGTAGAGGGAAAGAACAAGATTGAAGTAGATCCGGAGAAGTGTATTGCGTGCGGCGCCTGTATTAAGGCCTGCGAACACGGAGCCCGTGAATTCGCAGATGATACGGAACGTTTCTTCGCAGATTTGAAGAGAGGCGAGAGAATATCAATTCTGCTTGCGCCGGCTTTCATGGCTAACTATAAAAGAGAATACGAGAGCGTTCTCGGAGGGCTCAAGGCCTGTGGCGTTAATCACATAATCAGCACGTCATTCGGTGCCGATATCTGTTCATGGGCTTATATTAATTACATAACCACCAATAATTATCTTGGAGGAATATCGCAGCCGTGTCCTGCAGTTGTGGGATATATCGAAAAGTATATGCCTGAAATTCTTCCTCAGTTGTTCCCCGTACATTCACCTATGATGTGCAGTGCCGTATACGCTAAGAAATATATGGGAATTACGGATAAGCTTGCATTTATTTCTCCTTGTATTGCCAAGAAGAATGAAATCGATGATCCTAACTGCGGAGGTTTAATAAGCTACAATGTTACATTCGATCACTTAATGGCATATGTTCGTAAGAACAACATTAAGGGAGCTCCGGTTTCGGATGAAATCGAATATGGTTTGGGATCTTTGTATCCGACTCCCGGCGGTTTGAAGGAGAACGTATACTGGCTTTTGGGCGAATCGGTATTTATTCGTCAGATTGAAGGCGAGAAGCATATGTATAATTTCCTTAAAGAAAATAAGGACAGAATCGGAAAGAAACAGACCCCTTATTTGTTCATCGATGCTTTGAACTGTTCATCGGGATGCTTATACGGTACGGCTGTAGAAGAAAGTAAGCTAGGGTCAGATGATAATTTATACAACCTTTTGGAAATCCGAGAGAATTCCAAGAGCAATTCCAAGGCCAATGCATGGGGCAAGAATCTTACACCTAAGCAAAGACTTGCTAAGCTCAACAAGCAGTTCTCATCATTGAATCTGAATGATTTCATCAGAAAGTATACCGATAAGTCCAAGATGGTTGCATCCAAGACTCCCAGCAAGTCTGAATTGGATGAAGTCTTCAAGTCAATGAATAAGGTAACTCCTCAGGATAGAACAATTAACTGTTCGTGCTGCGGATACGATACCTGTGAAGCAATGGCTACCGCTATTTATAACGGTTATAACTACAAGGACAACTGTGTTTACTACTTAAGAAGTGTTGTCGAGAAAGAAAAGGATGCGGCTAATCTCCTCACAGGTCGGGTCAGAAGTGAGCAGGAAGACTCTATGAAGCAGCAGCGTGCCATAGCAGATGCTGTTACGGGTATGAACGAACAGTTTGGAGCCTTGACAAACGCCATAGCCGATTTGGCAGCATCCAACTCATCGAATGCATCCGAAACTACCGAAATTTCGGGCGAAGTTCAGGAAATTTCAATATTCTGTAATGATTTGCAGACTTCCGTAACAACTATTCACGAGTTGATGGATGAGCTTGAGAGAAATAATGCTAATATTGTTTCTGTTGCATCTCAGACCAACCTGCTTGCACTTAATGCTTCAATCGAAGCTGCAAGAGCCGGTGAGGCCGGACGCGGATTCGCTGTTGTTGCAGATGAGATTAATTCTTTGGCACAGGATTCGAAGGAAACTGCTAACAGATCCGACGAATCACAGAAGAACATTCAGGTTGCCATCGACAAGATTCTTGAGGAAGCCAATAAGCTTTCGGATATTGTTAATACAGTTAATTCAAGAACTCAGAATCTTGCAGCATCATCACAGGAAATCGCCGCTACCGTTGATATGGTTAAGGGAACAGCAGACGATATACGTGATAAGATGGATATGCTTGCCAAGTTGTAATATTTAAGAGTAGACGTAATACCCCTGTCAATTTTGACAGGGGTATTTTTTGGTTTACAACAAAAACTTATCGGTTTATAATAAACTACATAGAATTAAATAGGGTTACTATACGGTTTACGTAGAAATTAGAGGGCCAACCATGGACATAACCAAGGCAATTTCGGAAGAATTCGAACTGGATGAAAAGAAAATACTTGTAGCATTATCCGAGACGTTCGATTCTATTTATTATGTGAATATTGTAGATGACAGTTATGTTGAAATAGCTCCGAACAGAAGACTGGGAGAAAGACTGAATCTTAACATAAGCGGGTCTCATTTTTTTGATGATGTTAAGCTGAATCTGGCAAGAGTGGGTTATCCTGATGATATAGATATGGTTCTTGAATTCATTAATAAGGATAGACTTATTGAAGCACTTAAAAGCGGTGCGACGAATTCAAGCGAATACAGACTGTTAATAGACGGTGAACCTGTTTATTTCAGAATGCGGGTATCTATGTCCAAAACTGACAGTGACTACATACTGATTGCTGTAGAGAATGTTAATGAGGCGACGAGTGAGAAACTTAGGCAACAGGCAATTCTCAAGCGCGATCATCAGATTATAGAGGTTTTGGCATCGGAATACGATTCGGTATACTATCTTGATCTTCAGACAGGTAAATACGAAACCTACACACTTAACAGAAATTTCAAAAACGGAAGAAATGCGTACATTTCTGAAAATGATGATTTTAAAAGTGCTTATGTACGCTTCGTTAACACAATTGTCTATGAAGCGGACAAGAGCATGATGCTGAAATTTACCGACAGAGAATATATTAATCGCGAATTGGAAAATGTCAGATCAAAGGATTACATGTTCAGAGTATTTGAAAACGGACAAATCAGGTACTCGGAGATGAAAATCGTACGATTCGGAGAGGCCGGAAATAAGCCTACTGCCGTAGCGGTAGGCTTCGCGGATAAAGATAAAGAAATACGTGCCGAGAAGGAACGCCGGCGGATTAAGGAGCGTGACCTTGCCGTAATAGCAGGCTTGGCCGATGACTTTGAATGTGTTGTATATGTTGATATGCAGAGCATGAGAGAAAACCACTACAGATTCAATCCCTCTCTTTTGGAGAATATCGTAGGATGGTCTCAAATAGATGATTTCAATGTCAGACTAAACAATTTGGTGAATACCATCATGCATCCGGATGACCGAAAACAGTTTCATAAGGTTACATCGATGTCGAGCATTGAAACCGCACTTGAAGAAAAACCGACATATTACGTAAATTTCAGAGTGCTTTTGGATGATGAGATTACGTATTATCAACTTAAGTTTGTTAAAGATGAGAAGGCCGGAAATCATTTTGTGGCAGGATTTAGAAACGTCGATTCCGAAACCAGGAAAGAACTTGAGGCACTTGATCAAGCACAGGCGGCATCCAGAGCCAAGACAATATTCCTAAACAATATGTCACATGACATCAGAACGCCGATGAATGCCATTATGGGATACACGGATATGGCTATCAAAAATGCCGATAATATGGTTAAGGTCTTGGATTGCCTCAGAAAATCGAAAGAGTCAAGCGAGCATCTTTTATCATTGATTAACGATATTTTGGATATGTCCAGAATTGAAAGCGGCAAGGTTGAACTTGATGAAAAACCGATTGATTTGAAGCGTGCGGGTGACAAGTGCCTTTTGATGTGCAACACATTGGCAGAGGGCAAAGGCATAGTATTTGAGTATTTGGTCGGCAGAATAGTAGACAGATATGTTTATGCCGATGAGTTGCGACTTAATCAAATAATTATCAATGTTGTATCCAATGCGATTAAGTATACGGATTCCGGAGGCCATGTTTCCTTAAGCGTGAATCAGACCGGAGAATATCGTAACGGGTGCGGAGTGTATAGGTTCGTTATTGAAGACACAGGAGAGGGAATGAGTGAAGAATTCCTGGGTCACCTTTTCGAAGCATTTTCGAGAGAGCGAAATACAACCATCAGCAAGAAACAAGGAACCGGATTGGGATTGACCATCACGAAACGCCTGGTTGATTTTATGGGGGGAAGTATTGAAGTAGACAGCAAAATCAATTGCGGTACGAGATTTGCCATCACTATTCCGTTAAGAATACAGGAAAATCCGGAAGAATCGATGGGAGAATACGAAGCCACTCCGGTACGGTTGGATTTGGAAGGTAAACGAATATTGTTGGCTGAAGACAATGAATTCAATCGAGAGATAGCCATTGAGCTGCTGGAGGACGAGGGCATGGTGGTTGAATATGCGGTTGACGGACTTGAAGCGGTTAAGAAGATAGAAGAACATGGCTCTGAATATTATGATGCTGTTTTGATGGATATTCAGATGCCAAATCTTGACGGTTATGGAGCAACAAGAAAAATCAGAGCAATGTATCCCAATCGTCATATACCGATTATAGCGTTATCTGCCAATGCGTTTGAAGAGGATAAGGCCAAGTCAAGAGAAGCAGGGCTTGATGACCATTTGTCGAAGCCGATAGTTATGGAAGCGTTATACAGTACTTTAAGCAAAACTATAAATAATAGTAGGAGTTAAAAATGAGTTTAGCAAACATTATTAAGGATTCATGCAAAAAATTGGACGTTACGATGGTTGAACTGTCTAGGAGGTCAAATCAATCGCCTCAAAATCTCGGAAAGAAAATCAACAGAGAGTCGTTGGGGTATGAGGAGTTTCTTGAACTTTTGAAATGTCTCGGAATTCAGTTTGAATACCGTCTGGTGTTCCCGAATGAAGAACCTGATTTGCTTCTTAATGACAGAGTAAGAAGTAAAATAGATATTCTGGAAAATCAGATTATGACTCAGAAGAAGACGATAGAGTATCTTCAGGATATTAATAAGGATATTCGTAACGGAATGAGCATCATCGGAAGCAGCGTGGACTTAGCCGAAAAACATTCTGATGATTCCCAAACTGTTAAAGATTGCATAGACAGAATTCAAAAGGCGAAGGAACAGGTTAATTCACTTTTGAGTGACGGCCGGGAACTTAGTATTATTTCCGAGGGCAAGCTGCGTGAGAATGTGATTGCAGGTAGGAAGTGTCTGCTTGCGGAGGATGATCCTCTTAACCGCGAAATCACCAAGATATGTCTTGAAGATTACGGAATAATTGTTGACGAAGCTGTTAACGGAAGAGCTGCGGTTGAAAAGGCCCTTGCGAACGAATATGACTTCATTTTGATGGATATCATGATGCCCAAAATGGACGGTTATGCGGCAACGGCCAAAATCAGAGAAAAGAACAAAGATGTATTGATTATGGCACTTTCGGCTAATTCCGGAGAGGATGAGATTAATAAGTCACTGGCTGCCGGTATGAACGTGCACTTATCGAAACCTATTTCCATAAGCAAGGTGATTGATATTGTATCGAAGGAATTGTAAAGTATAAGGACATTTGATGCTATGGTTGGTGATTTAACTCCGAGAGAGTATCTTTTGATACATCCGGGATATTTGGCGATTACGGTACTGATTCTGGGATTGCTTGTAATAGCAATTATTCTGTTTGCCAAGGAAAGACAGGCCCTTAATAAGCTGAGTACTGATAATGTTATTATTGAATCTTTGATATCGGATTACATTTCGGTTGACTATGTAAGCAGTCTAGAGGATGAGAATTCGGATATATTGCGTCATTATAGGACCAATAATGTTTTCAATGCAGCTATCCCGGAATGGAATGAAATTAAAGGGTATGAACTCAAGGCCGATAAACTGCTTGAAAAATACGGTGTCGAAGATGAATGTGAGGATGTCAGGTTCTCAATAAGGAAAGTTAATGTACTTCAGGCTCTTACCGAGGGAGATACCTACTATGTTAATTGCAAACTCCGCATAAAGGACAGAGTTACACAGTATCAGTTGCGTTATGTTGCGGATAAAGACGAAAGCGGAGAAATAAGAGGTTTCGTTGTCGGAGCACACGATATTGATGAAGAGTTCAAGGCGGATGAGAAATATAAGCGCGAACTCGAAGATGCCAGAAACAGAGCGGAAGCAGCCAACACGGCCAAATCGGTATTCCTCTTTAATATGTCACATGATATAAGAACTCCAATGAATGCAATTAAAGGCTATACGGAACTTGCGGAGAGGAATATCGGAAACGACACTAAAGTAAGAGAGTGCTTAAAAAAGGTTCAGACAGCCGAAGAACAGCTACTTAAACTGATTAACGACGTTCTCGATATGTCACGTATCGAAAGCGGCAAGACGCAGATTGAAAAAGAAAAGATAAACATGAGGCAGATTGTTGACAATATTGCATCTATTGTCGGAGGACAATTGCTCGGACGTGAAATTGATTTCAAAGTTGAATTTGAAAATTGTATACATGACAGACTTATCGGTGACGAACTTCATTTAAGACAGGTGCTGGTCAATATTTTGGGTAATGCCGTTAAGTTCACCAATGATGACGGAACCATTCTTTTTAGAATACGTGAGGTTAATCATGGCGTGGGAACGGCTTGGTATGAATTCCTGATTAAAGATGACGGTATCGGAATGAAACCCGAATTCGTAGAACACATTTGGGAATCATTCAGCCAGGAACATGATTCTGCCAGAAGTGAGTACAAGGGAACAGGACTTGGAATGGCTATAGCCAAGAAGCTTGTAATACTCATGGGCGGTACCATAGAAGTTAACAGTGAGTACGGAGTGGGAACTCAATTTACCGTTTTGGTTCCTTTCGGAATTGATGATTCTCCTGTACCAAAAAAAGAAAATGGCAATACGATGCAGGCAGTTGACCTGAAAGGAGTTAGAATACTTCTTGCCGAAGATAATGAACTTAATCGCGAAATTGCTGTTGAGATGCTTGAGGATGAAGGCGCGATTGTAACATGTGCAGAGAACGGTCAAGAAGCGGTCGATATATATTCGGGTGCTTCGGAGGGAACCTTTGATGTTATACTGATGGATATTATGATGCCGAAAATGAACGGATATGAAGCTACGGCCGGTATTCGTGCCTTATCTTTCGAAGAGACCCGAAAGATTCCGATTATTGCACTTTCGGCCAATGCATTTGCCGAGGATGTTAAGCGGTCCTTGGATGCCGGAATGAACGGACATGTTTCGAAACCCATTAATATTGAAACATTGAAAAACGCTATAGTAGAAGCACTTTGTTGATATTTATGTAATGAATAATTATAATATTTCATAGGATTAAAACGGAGGGGCGATATGAGTATTCAGGAAGTTTACGAGAAGATGGGAGAAGATTATTCGGAAGTACTTGAGCGTATGGCTAAGGAAGAACGAGTTATCAAGTACGTGAAAAAGTTTTCGGAAACCACGAATTTCGATGCTTTAAAAAAGGCAGTGAGTGATAACGATATCGAAGTTATTTTCAGAGAAGCCCACACAATCAAAGGAATGAGCCTTAACTTGGGATTTTCCAAACTGGCCGATGCAACGGCCGAACTGTGTGATGATGTTCGTAATAATATAGTTAAGGCGCCGGTTGAACCTTTCATGGAGATTGTGGAAACAGAGTACCAAAATGTCATTTCGTGTATCCAAGAGATGGATGATTAGACAGAAAGCGGGGAACTGTTATGAGAAAGTATGTAGTTATTATTGATGACAGTGAACTTAATCGTGAAATACTATCTGACATACTCGAAGAAGATTTCACGATACTGGAAGCAGAGAATGGGCAGGAAGGAATAGAACTTATCGAGAAGCAACAAGATGATATAGCTGTTGTACTGCTTGACTTGTGTATGCCGGTTTATGACGGCTATGAAGTTCTCAAAATTCTCCATAAGAAGAAACTTGTAAATCAAATACCGATACTTATTATAACCGGTGATCATTCTCCGGAGTCTGAGAGAAGATGTTTTGAACTGGGAGCTTCGGATTTTATTCATAGGCCTTTTGACAGAAGACTTGTAATTAAACGTGTGCAGAACATGGTAGACTTGTATGCCTGCAAGAATGATTTGGAAGAAAAGGTTAGAATTCAGACGCGTAAGCTCGAGAGACAGGCTCAAAAGCTGCTTAAAACCAATAAAGAGATTATTTCCATTATGGGTAACGTGGTGGAGTCACGTAATTTGGAGAGCGGCGCGCATATTTCAAGAGTTAAAGGCTACACCAGAATTTTGGCCAACAATCTGATGAAACTGTGTCCGCAGTATGGGCTCAACAGTCAAAAAATTGATGTTATTGCAGAGGCAAGTGCTCTTCACGATTTAGGAAAGATAGCAATTTCGGATACCATATTGCTCAAACCCGGAAGACTTACTCCGGAGGAATTTGAAATCATGAAGACACATACAACAGAAGGGTGTGCTTTGCTCGAGAGAATGGGCTCTGTATGGGATAAGAAATATCGTAAGACAAGTTATGAAATATGCAGATATCATCACGAGAGATTCGACGGAAGAGGCTATCCGGATCATCTTGAGGGAAATAATATACCGCTTAGCGCACAGATAGTGTCTATAGCTGATGTATATGATGCCTTGGTTAACGAACGTTGTTATAAGGATGCATTTGCGCCGGAAAAGGCATATAATATGATAGTTAACGGTGAATGCGGAACATTCAATCCGGATATACTTAAGAGTTTTGAAAAATCACGAAATGAGTTTGAAGTATTCACCAAAAAATCAAAGAGGTGACGTTATGAAAAGAACAATTATAACCGTAGTCGGAAAAGATACGGTCGGTATTATCGCAAAGGTGTGTACATATCTTGCCGATAATGGAATCAATATCCTTGATATCAGTCAGACGATTGTATCGGGATATTTTAACATGATGATGGTGGTAGATATGAATTCGGCTGCTAAAGAATTCGGGTGCATCTGCACAGAACTTGATGAGTTGGGTAAAAATATCGGTGTGCTGATTAAGTGTCAAAAAGAAGAAATCTTTGAATCTATGCATCGCGTATAGATAGTTGTAGGAGTCGAAAAGTATGATAAATATATATGAGGTCACAGAGACCAATGATATGATCGAAAAGGAGAACCTTGATGTAAGAACGATTACCATGGGTATCAGCCTTTTGGATTGTTGTGATCCTGATTTGGACAGTTGCTGTAAGAAGATATACGATAAAATTTATAGATCCGCCAAGGATTTGGTTAAAACAGGTGAGACGATTTCTCAGGAATTCGGTATACCGATAGTTAATAAGAGAATTTCGGTTACTCCGATTTCATTGGTAGGCGGAGCGTGTTGTAAAACTACCAAAGACTTTGTTAAGATAGCTAAAACATTGGATAAGGTTACGCAGGATATAGGCGTCAATCTGTTGGGCGGTTATTCGGCATTGGTTGCCAAAGGAATGACACCGGCTGATGAACTGTTGATTAATTCGATGCCGGAGGCACTTTCTTCTACACAAAGAATATGCGGCTCGGTATGTGTTGGTTCTACTAAAATAGGAATCAACATGGACGCTGTCAGATTGATGGGAGATATAGTCAAGAAGACGGCAGAATTAACCAAAGACGAAGATTCTGTCGGTGCAACCAAACTTGTTGTGTTGTGTAATCCCCCCGATGATAATCCTTTTATGGCGGGTGCTTTCCACGGAGTTACGGAAGCTGACAGAATTATCAATGTGGGTGTCAGCGGACCGGGGGTTGTTAAGACGGCTCTTGAAAAGGTGCGTGGCGAAAACTTTGAAGTATTGTGCGAAACAATTAAGAAAACCGCATTTAAGGTTACACGTGTCGGCCAATTGGTAGCAAGAGAGGCATCCAAGATGCTGGGCGTTCCTTTTGGAATCGTTGATTTATCTTTGGCTCCAACCCCTGCAATAGGTGATTCGGTTGCCGATATTCTTTGCGAAATAGGATTGGAGAGAGCCGGCGCACCGGGAACAACGGCGGCATTGGCTTTGCTTAACGATCAGGTTAAGAAGGGTGGTATTATGGCTTCTTCTTATGTCGGAGGATTGAGTGGTGCTTTTATTCCCGTATCTGAAGACCAGGGTATGATAGATGCTGTTAATGACGGAGCTCTTACACTTGAGAAACTTGAAGCAATGACTTGCGTATGTTCTGTA
Organism: Lachnospiraceae bacterium; assembly: GCA_045640525.1. Lineage (GTDB taxonomy): Bacteria > Bacillota > Clostridia > Lachnospirales > Lachnospiraceae > JAILLW01. Next base: position 28,954 of record JAZUFE010000030.1, read on the forward strand.
GGATTGGATATGATAGCAATTCCGGGAGATACCAAGCCTGAAACAATAGCCGGAATTATTGCGGATGAAATGGCTATAGGTATGGTGAACCAGAAAACGACCGCAGTCAGAATTATGCCGATAATAGGCAAGGGAGTCGGAGAGAAAGCCGAGTATGGCGGATTGTTCGGATATGCTCCGATAATGCCGGTTAATCGTTTCTCGTGTGATGCCTTTGTTAATCGTGGCGGCCGTATTCCGGCACCGATACATTCATTTAAGAATTAGATTCTTTTGATGTCGATACCACCGAATTTGTTACTGCCGATAAGTGTCAGTACGACTTCAGGGTCTTCGACACGAATTTTGCCCGGGGTAATAGCACCGGCAAAGTTCGAAATATTGTTATTGACATCCCAATTTTTCGGAATGTAGAGATCCACTCCGGAAAATTGGGAATTTATTTCTATTGTAGCTGTTTTTGAAGGAACCTTAACTTTGTCAAGGAATACCTCAAGTCCGCCGAAAGAGCAGTCAAACTGAGCATACTGAAAATTATCGGAGTGAATGTACTTAGTTCCGCCACCGAATGTCACACGTTCGAAAATTCTGTCACCTTCCAAGGTGTCTTTGGTAGCTGAAAAGGTATGGTTATTGCAGTTGGTGGTATTCCTATCGAATGATTTACAGTGATTATGTTCGTGTTTGTTCTTAAACTTACCAAAAAGAAGATTGAGGGCAATGGAACCTAAAAGCGCGGAGATAAGTATTGTCCACGGTACGATTGCTTCTATATGCAACTCTTCTTTGAATACAATCCCAAGAAATGCCAAAGAGAACAGAATCCCCTCGAAACTGATATCGATTATTGCGTTGATTAGTATGCATATCAGGGCAACACCGAGTATTAATTGCCAAATACTTATGCTTGGTATAAAACTCATAATTGGACTTTCCAATTTGTACATAATGATACCCACAGCTATGAGTAACAGAATTATACCCCAAAGAAAATTTTTAACTGTATGTTTTTTCATATGACCTCCTATGACCCCATTGTCAGGGAAATTTTTTCTTTTAGTGTCTTGAAATAACTGCGTGATACATAAACGGTTTTATCGGTTTTCTCAAATTCGATTTTGCTTGCACCGGTCAGATTGCGGGTAATACTGTAAACTTTGGAACTGTTAAGTATCGTCGACTTAGATATACGAATGAAAGTGCGAGGAAGCATTTCTTCCAATTCATACAGCTTATACTTGACTTTAAAATCATCGTTTCGTGTATGCGCCCATATGACATTTCCCGAAGTTTCGAAAAACAGAATTTCATCTATCGAAAGATAATATTCGGTGTCATCTTTGTAGAACACTATTTTTTTGTTTTCGTTGTCCGCTCCCAGGAGAAGATTCTGACATTTGATAATGCTGTCATCTATGTTTTGACAACGCAGAATGACTTCGTTCTCTTCGCAGGAAGGGTCAATTTCAATTCTGATTTTCATTTTGACCTCGTGCAGTTATCTTATGATTTGAATTATACATATAATTCCCATTATGGGAATAGCTTTTGGCTAAGAGGTCAATTTTGGTTGGTAAGAGGTATGGATTATGATATAATAACCCAAAATGTTCAGACGAGGAGAATAGATTATGAAGAATAAGAAATTAATCAGCACAATAGTTATTATTGTTATTGCGGTAATAGTAGTTGCCAGCTCATTTACTATTATTCCGACAGGTTATACGGGAGTAAGAAGTACATTCGGACAGATATCTTCCGAGGTCGTTCCCAACGGTTTTAACTGGAAGATTCCGTTCATCCAGAATATACAGCGCGTCAATAATAAACAGCAGGATATTGTTTTTGATGATGTGATAAGTGCCGAAACATCCGAAAGAAATGAAGTTTACTTTTCGGGAGTAACGGTTACGTATCAAATCAATGCTGAGAAATCAGCATGGATATTTGCCAATGTAAGTGACTATCAGAATAATCTGGTAAGCAGTGCTCTTGTTGCAAGCTCGCTTAAGACATCATCCAAAACACTGGCTCCCGTGGATGTTACCAACAGAAATACACTGGAACCTTTGGTTAAAGAGAATATTCAGAAATCCCTCAATGAAAAGTACGGCTCGGAAGTTGTTAAAATCAATAAGGTTGTAATTAATAACGCAACATTTGACGAAGAGTACAACAATAAGATTGCTCAGAAACAGCAGGCTCAGATGGCATATGAAACACAACAGATTGAGAATAAGACATCTGTTGAAAAGGCGGAAGCAGAAGCTAAAGTCAAAATTACGCAGGCACAGGCAGAAGCAGATGCACTTAAAATTAATGCAGAAGCTGAGGCAGAGGCCAATAAGGTGCTTGAAGAGTCTTTGACTGATGTTATTTTGAAGCAGATGTACCTGGATAAATGGGATGGTCAGCTTCCAAAGGTTACGTCGGATTCAGACATGATGCTGGATGTTTCTTCACTTACCGGAAATACCAAGCAGGATACCAAGCCTCAGGCAACACCGGCACCTTCGGAAACAACAGAAGAATAAATTTATCCCGGTGACATAGAATTGAAACTGCATAAACAGCAGAGGACGAAATTTATCCCATAGTGGAAAAACACCTCAAAATGTGGTAAATTAGTACTGTTGGTTAGAATTTAATGAAGAAAAGTGTATTATTTTCAATTACATTTGTATTACTGGTTGCATTAAGCATATTTATTATTGCTAATAATGCAAAGAATTTTTCATGGGATATCTTCTGGGAATCAATAGTCGAATCAAAAAAGGTATTTTTGATTTTGGCTTTGGTTTTTATGGCAGGATTTATTGTGTTTGAAGGCCTGGCATTGCGCACACTGACAATAGGGCTGCTTGGCAAGCGACCCGTTAAGCGAATTCGCGGAATGCTGTATTCGGCTGCTGATATATATTTTTCGGCAATAACGCCGTCTGCAACAGGCGGACAACCTGCAAGTGCATTCTTTATGATGGCTGATGGAATTCCGGGCGGAATTACAACGATAATTCTTTTGGTCAATCTTATTATGTATACGGTTGCGATAATGTTTTTGGGGTTGGTGGCCGTTGCTTTCAGACCGGGGTTTTATTTGGATTTTAGCCTGGTATCCAGAGTACTTATTGTAATCGGCTATGTGATTTTGGGAGGTTTTTTCTTTCTGTTCATAATGCTGATTCGCCATCCTTCGGCAGTCAGGAAAATTGCGGAGGTATTGATTAAAATCGGTGTGAAACTTCACATAGTCAAACACCCCGAGAAAATTCACCGCAAACTTGACAAAATGATGGAAGATTATCACGAATGCATAACGATAGTATCGGGGAAGTTCTCTTTACTTGTTAAGGCGTTTATCCTCAATTTGCTTCAAAGATTGTCACAGATACTGGTTACGGTATGTGTATATCTTGCGATGGAAGGCTCGATTAAACGAGCATTCGACGTTTTGGTTGCGCAGATATATACTGTTGTGGGTTCCAACTCAATACCGATTCCCGGTTCAATCGGAGTTTCGGATTATGTTTTGATTGATGCGTTGGGTAATGTCCTCGGACTTGAAAACGCAGCAAGTTTGGAACTTGTAAGCCGAGGAATTTCCTTTTATGCATGTGTTGTAATAAGCGGTATTACCATTGCGTTGGGATATTTGTTATATAAGAAAAAGAAAACAGGTGTTGAAGAATGATTGGATTTTATGATTACACGGTTGTGTTAACATACCTTTCGGCTCTTTCGGCCGGAATAGGAATAATGGTTTCGTTAAGCAATACAGGACATCCGTATTTGGGAGTTTTCTTCCTGATGTTTTGCGGATTATGCGATGCTTTCGACGGAAAGGTTGCATCTACCAAGAAAAACAGAACCGATGCACACAGAAAGTTTGGGGTGCAGATAGATTCACTTTCCGATTTGGCAGCTTTCGGAATATTGCCTGCAACAATCGGTAATGCCATGATTAAGGTATCACCGAAGTATTCCGGAATCCTTTCAGCCGGAACGCCTAAGTTTAATATTTTAACAGCTATATTTTTGTTCGGAATAATACTCTTATATATGTTGGCAGCGTTGGTCAGACTTGCATACTATAATGTGTCCGAAGAAGAAAGACAGAAGACCGAGACAGGAACAAGAAAGTTCTATGAAGGACTTCCGGTTACATCGGCTTCATTGATATTCCCCACGGTATTGCTTATACAGTACGTTACCGATGTGGATGTAACTATTGTATTTTTCGTGATAATGGCTATGATGGCTGTTGCGTTTGTTTCCAAGATCAATATTCCCAAACCCGGATTGAAGGGTATATTGGCTATGGTGGCTGTAGGATTTATTGAGTTTGTAGTAATGATGATTTTCTTGTTAATGAAGTAGCGTATGAAGTATGTTTCCAAAATTCCCGCCGGAGCGGGACTTACATTTTTATATAACACAGCTTTGGGAAGATTAGTATTGAGGGGCTTGATATCATGCCCCTTATCTTTTGCAATCGGAAAATTTATGGATTCTCCTTTATCCAAAGGCATTATACCTTCTTTTATTAAGAATAATGCAATTGACATGGAAGAGTATGTTAAGGCGGACTATAAATGTTTTAATGATTTTTTCACAAGAAAGGTTAAAGAGGACAGAAGACCGGTTGATTATTCACCCAAAGCACTGATAGCTCCGTGTGACGGATATCTGAGCTCTTACAGAATTAGTGATGGTTTGGTCATCCCGGTTAAGCAAAGCGGGTATTCGATAGACAGATTGTTAAAAGACAGGAAACTTGCCCGTAAATATAAGAACGGTTATTGCCTTGTATTCAGATTATGTGTTAATCATTATCACAGATATGTATATGCTGAAACAGGCTTGAGAACTAACTACAGAACTATCCTTGGCAAACTGCATACAGTCAGACCGATAGCTCTTGAAAAATATCCGGTATTTGTTGAAAACACAAGGGAATATACTGTTATCAGAACCAAGGATAAGAAGGATATTGTTCAGATGGAAGTCGGAGCCATGCTTGTTGGAAAGATAGCCAATAATACTGACAAACGTCTGGCAATACGTGGACTTGAAAAAGGTAAATTCCTGTACGGAGGATCTACCATCATTTTACTTTTGGAAGAGGGCAGTGTTGAACTACCGGAGTCTTTACTTAAGGCAACCAAAGACAACATGGAAGTTGAGGTAAAGCTTGGAGAAAATCTTCTGACACTGGCTTGAAAGGAGTCACAATTTGACCGGCGTTATTGTATTTAATATTATTTTTGTCTTTATTATAGCCATGATAATAACTCTCAGGGTGTTGTTGTGGCGAACAATGAAGGACTCAATTTATCATTATAGAAACGTGTTTTTTATTGCCGGAATATTATTTTTGGTTACTCTGAATATATCTTTGTATATATATTTATTATCGTGCCTTTTGCAGACCAAAACTCTGACAATGAGGTATATATTTCTGGAATTCGTACAATTTCCGAAGAATTTCGCACTTGTGGCACTTCCGGTTCTCGGAATTATCTGTTTGTTCGTTATTATCAGTAATTTGGTACTTATTCGCAAAGAAGGATTTAGAATTAAGAATCTGTGGGGAGTGTTGCTGGGACTGGTATTTATCGGGGGAACAATAGCAATTCTTATAGCAGATAAGCTCGCATATGACAAAATACTCGTGCCCATGGGTGCGGGTAAGAATTCAATATCTACAGTCGTAGTTACTTATGTGATGCTTTTTCTTTTGCTTTTGATGGTATATGCGGAGTGCTTTTTCCTGGGTACGGTTGTGATGGCTTTCGTGGCAGCATATCAGCATCCGGTTCACGATAAGGATTTCATTATAATACTCGGATGCAAAATAAACAAAAAGGGCGGTTTACTACCGCTTCTTAAGGGCAGAACGGACCGAGCGGTGAAATACGCATGGGAACAGGAGATAGCGACCGGTAAAAAGGTATGCTATGTTCCTTCCGGAGGGCAAGGACCCGATGAAGTGATGAGTGAAGGCTCAGCTATGGAATTGTATCTTCTTAGTCATGGAGCGGAAGAGAATGAGGTGTTTGCCGAGAAAGAGTCCAAAAATACATATGAGAATTTCTTGTTCTCCAAGAGGCTGATTGACAGTATTAATCCCGATGCCAATGTGTGCTTTGCAACAACCAATTATCACATGTTCAGAAGCGGAGTATTGGCCAGAGAAATAGGATTGAATGCAGAGGGAATTTCCAGCAAAACCAAGTGGTATTTTTGGCCCAACGGTTTCGTGCGTGAATTTGTGGATCTTGTTTTTATGCATATAAAACAGCACATACTGGTCGCTTGTATTCTGGCCGTGGTATGTGCCGTGTTAGGAACTTTGAGTTATATATTTTCGATAGCTTAATCAGATAACGGTCTGTAGATTAAGGTCTTCTTTGAATGCACCTTTTGATATTCGGCTTACGGTTTTGACACCGGGCTTGTTGATTCCTCGTGCAGTCATACAGCTGTGTTCGCCTTGAACAACCACCATAATGTCGGAGGTTCCCAAAATCATTTCCAAAATATCGGCGATATCGGCAGTGATTCTTTCTTGTAACTGAAGTCTCTTACAAACCATGTCGGCAATTCTGGCTATCTTGCTAAGACCGATAACTTTATCTTTGGGTATGTAAGCAACACTTACGGTCATGTTGTACATCAGTGCCATATGATGTTCACAGTGACTGAAAACACTTATATCTTTAACGATGACAATATCACTTGTTCGCGTTTCTTCAAAACACTTGTTAAACATTGAGGCAATTTCTTCATTTGAATAGCGCATTCCTTCAAATACTTCGTCGAACATTCCGGCAACACGTTTCGGAGTATCGACGAGCCCTTCGCGAGAAGGATCGTCACCTAATGCAATCAGTATGTTTTTTACGGATTCTTCTATGCAGTTGACTTGCTCTTTACTAAGATGTCTGTTTACCATGAGTTTCATTATACACACTTTTGGATTTTTTGAAAGCTGTTTTGAAATTATCCGGGTTGTATGCTACCATCTACACAGTAAACAAGAGGAAACTGTATATGGCAGATGTAATAATTATTATAGTGCTGGTATTAATGCTGGCATTTGCAATAATCAAATTGTATAAAAACAAGAAAAAAGGCAGGTCTTCCTGCGGGGGCAGTTGCAGTAACTGTCCCATCAGCAATACCTGCCATAAGTCGTCCGAAAACTAATTTTCTATTTTAGCTCCGCAATTACCGCAAAACGGAGTTGAAGCAGTAAGCTCTGCTCCGCATTTGGGGCATTTGGTTATTCCTTTGAGTTTGATAATTGTATCCTTATACTCAGAAATTCTCTTCTCGGCGTCTTTAATTTGTGTCAGTAAATCCGAAAATTCACCATCGGCTGAATTACCGTATTTTTCAAAATATTTCTGTCCGACCTGCAAATAGAGTTTTTTGATATTATCTTCTTCGGTTCCAATCATGGAATTGTACTTTGCAACATCGGTCAGATTCTTTCCTTTTTGGACAGCCGATTCACTTACGTTGGAAATTTTCTTTCCTAAATCATCTAAAAATGCCATATATTCTTCCTCCCTTTATAGTACATTATCATAAGCATTATACATCAAATCACAATTTACTGATAGTCTGTAATATGGTATGATATCGTTTGTATTTGCAGTTTGTGGGAGAGAGTTTAATGTCGAAATCTGATCATAAACAATCCTTGGTTTTGCAAGCCGGCATATTGGCGGCTGCGGGGATCGTTGTACGTATAATCGGACTTTTATATAATACGCCACTTGTTCATATTATCGGTGACGAAGGTTTCGGATACTATGACAGTGCTTATGCGGCATACAGTATTATTCTGATGGTATCTTCTTTTAGTATTCCCTCGGCAGTATCAAAGGTTATGGCACAGAAACTTGCGATGGAGGAGTATAAGAATGCTTATCGATTGTTTAAGTGCACTTTGATATATGTCATCGTGGTGGGATTGGTTGCGGCTGCCGTTATATTCTTTGGGGCCGGAGTTTTGGTCAAGATGGAAAGTGCGGTTTTGCCTTTGAAGATTTTGGCTCCCACGGTTTTCTTGTGCGGAATACTCGGTGCTTTCAGAGGATTCTTTCAAGCTCAGCACAGTATGGTGCAGACTTCACTTTCACAAATAATCGAGCAGATTTTTAATGCAGGTTTCTCGGTGCTTATGGCATATGTATTGGTGCAGTACGCACAGGGAATGAGTTCTTCCAAAATAGCTTCATTCGGAGCTGCAGGTTCTACAATCGGAACCGGAGTCGGTGTACTTTCGGCACTTTGCTTTATGCTCATAATATATTTTTATAATCGAAAGAGCTTCATGGCGAAGGTTAATTCGGATGTGCATCCTGTCGAGTCATATAAATCAATATTTAAAATGATACTTCTTGTGGTGACTCCTTTCATACTCAGTACATGTGTATATAACGTTAACAGCTTCATGGATAAAACTATATATCAGGTTGTGCTTATGGGAAAACGTTCCCTGCCCGAATCTGCGGTGGCATTTGACCTGTCGGCTTATGCCAAAGCCAACAAAATCGCCAATATTCCCATAGCTCTTTCAGCAGCCATGGCGGCAACTTTGATTCCGAGACTTTCGACATATATTACGCAGAAAAACTATACGGTTGCCAGAAATCAGGTTGATAAAGCAATCAGGGTTACAATGTTCATCTCGATACCGTCTGCGGTTTTGGTCGGAGTTTTAGCCAAACCTATCATGATGGTTATATTTCCCCAAAAGGATTCGCTGGAGGCAGCCTCTTTTACTTTAATAATTCTGGCGCTTACGGTTATTTTGTATGCTTTGTCAACTATTACTCAGGCGGTATTGCAGGCAATAGGAAAGCTTAAACTCCCGATAGTTAACGGTGTGGTTTCACTGGCAATTCATGCGATTTTGCTTGTCGGTGCATTGTATTTTCTTCCGACAGAGTATGCTTTGTACAGTTACGGTATAGCAACGGTTTTGTATGCATTAATATTGTGCGTGCTGAACGGAATCTGTGTTGCACGCCATCTTGATTATCATCAGGAAATGGATAAAACCTTCGTAAGACCTGTAATCTGTTCCGTGCTGATGGGCGGAGTTTCATTTGGTGTATACCAATTGCTCTATACACTTACAGGCATAAATATTTTGGCTTTGGCTGTCAGCCTATGTGTGGCGCTTGTTGTTTATCTGGTCCTTGTTCTTAGATGGAAGGCTATCAGTGAAGAGGAACTTTTGAGTATACCTAAGGGGGGCAGGATACTTTCAATAGCCAAAAAAATGCGTATAGTGAGGTAAAGATATAAGTGGATACAGCCAAGAGAGGTTTGAATTATTGCAATCTTAGAATTATTGCATACATATCTTTACTTATCGATCATTTTGGCGCACTTATTTTGGATGAAATTCCTTGGACAACGAATGAGGCCGGAGAGTTATTGGTGCTGGCGACAAGAATGATCGGAAGATTGGCTATGCCGATTTTCGCATTTTTCATAGCAGAGGGTATGATCAGAACCCGAAGCAGGAGACGCTACATACTGCGTCTTCTTACCCTGGCGGTAATTACTGAGATACCGTATGATCTTGTTTCATGCCAAAAGCCTTTCGCATTCGAAAACCAAAATGTAATCTGGTCTTTGCTCGCCGGAGCAATTTTAATAATTGTATATGATAAGTTTAAGGAGCGTATCGGCGGACAAAGATATATTTTGGGATGTATAGCGGTATGTATACTGATGGCGGGGTTAATGTATCTGATGCGTTCGGAGTATATGTTCCTTGCTCCGGCAATAGTTCTGTTCTCGTATATTTTCAGATATGACAAGCAAAAAATGATTCGTTCAATAATGATATCTTTTGTATTTTTATATGCTCTTGAGGCGGCGTGCTCGGCTATCGAGAATTCCTCCATATCTGTTGTCGATGTCGCGGCGAATGTTTTATTGGAATTCGTCGGCATGTTCGGAATATACCTGATAGCGGAATACTATAACGAAGAAAAAGGGAAAGCCATTCCGCGAATAATAAACTACGGATTCTTTCCCTTTCAATTTATATTTTTTTATGTTTTGAAACTGTTGATATTCTGACGTGGATGTCATTCGTCTATTTTTGAAAGAGACGAGATGTCCGAATCAATCAGCATTGAATAGTTGGTATAATAGACCACGAACCCCGGCTTGGAACCATTCGGATGCTTTACTTCCTTTCGCCTTACATAGTCGACTTCAATTTTGGACTGACCTTTGGCTTTGGAATAGAAGGCAGCCAACCTTGCCGCATCTTCGAATACCGAATCGGGCAATTCCTTTCCTTCTGTTTTGACTATTACGTGGCTTCCCGGAATCTTTTTGGCATGGAACCACCAATCGTTGCCGTTGGCAAGCTTAAAGGTTATATCTTCGTTCTGAAGATTGTTCTTTCCTACATAAATGTGAAAACCCTCTTTGGTAACATAGTGAAAGGGTTTGGATTTAAGCTTCGGCTTTTTATCATTTGAGTGGCGCCTTATGTATCCGCAGGCTGTCATTTCTTCTTTGACTGCAATAAGATCGTCTTCCGAAACCGCAATATCCAATGAGTTTTGCAAAGATTCAAGATGCTCGATTTCTTCTTTGACTTCCACTGTCAGTTTATCAAGAGCCTCTTTGGTTCTTTTTAGCTTATTGTATTTGTCAAAATATCGTTTCGCATTTTCCAAAGCCGAATAATCCGGATCAAGAGGTATGGTAATTTCCTCGTTGGTGTAGTAATTGAGCACGGTACATGACTTGGATTTGGGTTCAACATTGTAGCCGTATGTGTTTAGAAGCTCACCGTAAATACGGAAAGTATCCTTTTTTTCGGTATCTTTGATTTGCTTGATTTGCAAATCGTATTTCTTGATATCACGTTCCAACATCGTTTGCACGATTTTGCGCAAATCGGTGGAGCGCTGTTTCATTCTGGTAATCAGTTCTTTTTGGGCGTAATAGCTTTCAAGCAGTGCACTTATTGAATCATATTTTTGCTTCGACGCATCATCGAAACTTGTCAGATCCATTGCCGAATATTCAAAAGGTGAATTGTTTTCGACGACAATTTGAGGCGCAAAAATGTTATTTTTGATGTCCTCGACGACTTCGCAAAAGCAAGAGTACAGTGTCCGACAATCAAATTCACAGTCGCTTGCAATATCCGAGTCAATTCCGGCTCTAAAGCAGATTTCCCGAGCAAAGAATGCGGATATGCCGGTGTAGTGCGAATAGAGCGCTTTGAACAAGGGCATTGATATACTCTTGATAGTTTGATTGAAACTCTCATAAGTTTCTTCAAGCGGGTTAAGCTTTTGACACGTTACGGGGATGAAGTACTCGCGACCGGGGAGTACCTCCCTTACGGAACTTACGAAAGAGGGGATACGCTTGATGGCATCAATTACTGTATTTTGGTCATCCAAAAATATAATATTCGAGTGCTTGCCCATCAATTCGACTGTGAGAGTTTTTTGACACAGATCACCCATTTCATTAAGATGTTCGATTCTAAAATTAATGATTCGTTCCAATCCCGGCTGTTCTACGGAAAGAATTTTCCCGTTTTGGATATGCTTTCTAAGCAGCATGCAAAAGCTCGGAGCGGTTATCGGACCGGGCTTGTTGGCGGAAGTTATGTAGGCCAACGGAAGAGAAGCGGATGCACTCAAAAGAACTTTGACCTGCTCGCCTCGGGCGGTTTTGACTGTAAGTATCAATTCATCAGGCTCTGGTTGTGCTATTTTGGAAATTCTTCCGTTCGATACAGTTTTGTTTAATTCATCGGTTACACAAGCAACCGTAATACCATCAAATGCCATAGCTTTATTCCTTTTTAGTGATTCATCGATGATTTTACTCCATATTGATATGGATTGCAAAATGAATGGTAATGCAATATAATAAACTTCGTATGTAAAGTCGTGAAAATATGTGGATTAAGACGACTTTCGGAAAGGTACAGTATGATTAAGAGTATGACAGGATTCGGCCGTGGTGAGGCCGCAGAAGGCAATCGTAAGATTACCGTGGAAATGAAGTCAGTTAATCACCGATATCTTGATGTTAATATCAAGATGCCCAAGAAACTCAATTTCTTTGAGGCAGCAATCCGTAATGAGTTAAAGAAATACATTGAACGTGGTAAGGTTGATATTTTTATCACCTATGAAGATTTCTCCGAATCGAATGTTGCAGTTAAGTACAATAAGGATGTGGCTGCCGACTATTTGAAATATCTTCATGTGATGGCAGGAGAATTCGGACTTGATGATGATGTAAGAGTTTCTACTTTGGCAAGGTTTCCGGAAGTATTCGAACTTGAAGAACAGGATGTTGATGAGGAAGCCTTGTGGAATCTTCTCTCATCGGCTATTAAGGATGCCGCAGAAGGCTTCGTAGAGACGAGAATCAAAGAGGGTGAAAATCTTAAGAACGATCTTGTATCCAAATTGGACGGAATGCTTGAACACGTTGCCTTTATTGAAAAACGTTCGCCTCAGATGGTAAGCGAATATAAAGAAAAACTCAAAGCAAAAGTCCGTGAGCTTCTTGAAGACAGTCAGATTGATGAAACAAGACTCATGATGGAAGTTACGATATTTGCCGATAAGGTTTGCGTTGACGAGGAACTTGTCAGATTACGTTCTCATATAGAAACCATGAAAGAAAATCTTATACAAGGCGGAGGAATCGGCCGTAAGCTCGACTTCATGGCACAGGAGATGAATCGTGAGGCCAACACGACGTTATCCAAGTGTAACGATCTTGAAATATCCGATCATGCTATCACGCTGAAAACGGAGATTGAAAAGGTCAGAGAACAGATTCAGAATATCGAGTAAAGGAAAGAATATGATTCAAAGAGGTGCGTTGATAGTAATTTCGGGATTCTCGGGCGCAGGCAAGGGAACATTGGTTAAGCGTATTGTTAAAGACTGTGCGGATGTTTCACTGTCGATTTCTATGACTACGCGAAAGCCCAGGGACGGAGAAGTTGACGGCAAAGATTATTTCTTTGTAACCAAGGAGCAGTTCGAGGCGGCTATTGAGGAGCAATCATTCATAGAGTATGCCAGCTATGTGGGAAACTATTACGGTACTCCCAAGAAGTACGTCGAAGAACAGTTGTCTGCAGGACGGGACGTTATTTTGGAAATTGAAGCGCAGGGTGCTTTGCAGGTTAAAGGAAGATTTCCCGATGCGGTTTTGGTATTTGTGACACCACCGTCAGCCAAGATGCTTAACGACAGACTTGTTTCAAGAGGAACGGAGAGTGCTGAAGTTGTCAGCAACCGAATGAAGAGAGCTTTCGAGGAAGCAGATTTTATTAATAGATATGACTATTTATTGGTTAACGATGATTTGGATAAATGTACCGATGAACTTAAAAACTTGATAGAGGCTTTTCACCATGCGCCTCATTGCAATGAAGTTTTTATAGATAAATTAAAAGAAGATTTGAAGGCTTACAAATAGCCTGTTGAAAGGAGATATTTATGTTACACCCATCTTATTCAGATTTAATGGACGTAGTAAACAGTGAAGTTGAAAAGGGCGAGGCTCCCGTAGTTAATTCAAGATATTCCATTGTTATGGCTACATCAAAAAGAGCACGTCAGTTAATTGACGGTGAGGAACCCATGGTTCCCGGAATGGATGATGAGAAGCCTTTGTCCATAGCTGTTGAAGAGCTTTATAAAGGACAGGTTAAGATTCTTTCCGACGACTCGGAAGACGAAGAGTAAATCCGCTTAGGATAATGCATGTATGAAGATATTGTTTGTTTCGCTGGGATGTGATAAGAATTCCGTTGACTCGGAGGTAATGCTGGGACATTTGGTGGACAGCGGTTATGAGTTCACCGATGACGAGAATGAGGCAGATATTGCGATAGTTAATTCGTGTTGCTTCATCAACGATGCCAAAGAAGAGAGTATCAATACTATAATTTCTTTGGGGGAGTTGAAAGAATCGGGGAAACTTAAGGCTCTTATACTGACAGGTTGCCTTGGACAAAGATATTCGGACGAGATTCATACGGAGCTTCCGGAAGTAGATGCGATTGTGGGAATTTCGTCAATAGACTCGATAGCGGATGTGGTAAAGTCTGTTATTGAGGGGCAACCGCAGGATGTTATCGGACCGCTCGATGCTCCGATTAGGGGAAACAAACACAGAGTGATGACCACCGGAGGCTACAGTGAGTATATTAAGATCGCCGAAGGTTGTGATAAGCATTGTACATACTGCGTCATCCCCAAAATAAGAGGGCCTTACAGAAGCATTCCCATGGAGGATGTGGTGGAAGAGGCCCGTACACTGGCTCAAAGCGGTGTCAAAGAGTTAATATTGGTTGCTCAGGAAACAACACTGTACGGAATGGATTTGTATGGTAAAAAGATGCTTCCGGAGCTTCTTCACAGACTTTCTCAAATTGAGGAACTGGCAATTATCAGGATATTATATCTTTATCCGGAAGAGATAACGGATGAATTAATCGAGTGTATTGCTTCGGAACCGAAGATTGCCAATTACGTTGATATTCCGATTCAAAGCGGAAGTGACAGAATACTTAAGCTGATGGGAAGACGTACATCGCGAAGCGAGATATACGAACTTGTCGGCAAACTGCGTGAGCGGATACCGGATATTTGTATACGTACGACATTGATTGCAGGCTTCCCGGGTGAGGGCAACGAAGATTTCGAAGACAGTCTGAAAATGGTAGAAGATTTGAAATTCGACAGACTCGGTGTGTTTACATATTCTCAGGAGGACAATACGCCGGCGGCTCGAATGGATAATCAGATAGAAGATGATGTCAAAATTGACAGAATGAATGAGATAATGCTGTGCCAGCAAGGCATTGCATTAAAGACCAATAGGACGCTGATCGGAAGGAAGATGAAAGTCATAATTGACGGAATGATTTCCGAGGAAAAGATATATGTGGGAAGAACCTATCGCGATATTCCCGACGTGGACGGTTGTGTGTTTGTTAATTCGCCCAAAGAACTTATGAGCGGTGATATGGTTGAGGTTTTGATAACCGAGGCCGGCGAATACGACCTAGTAGGAGATGTAGTATGAATTTACCAAATAAATTGACAATATTCAGAGTGATTCTTATTCCCTTTTTCATTGTTACATTGATGCTGCCGGATGTTTTTCCGCATAACGATCATATTGCACTGACAATTTTCATAGTTGCCAGTGTTACGGACTGGTTTGACGGATATTTGGCAAGAAAGAATAATCTGGTGACTAATTTCGGAAAATTCATGGATCCTTTGGCAGATAAGATGCTTATTTGCTCTGCTTTGATTTGCCTTGTGGATTTGGGCAGAATTCCAAGTTGGATGGTAATAATTATTATCATAAGAGAGTTTTTCATTCAGGGATTCAGAACTATTGCCGCAGATAACGGTGTTGTTATTTCGGCAAGCTGGTGGGGCAAGTTTAAAACAGGATTTCAAATGTTTGCCGTAGGGTTCGCAATTGCAAAATTTCCGTGGGAAATTACTGATATTCTCGGTCAGGTATGCTTATGGGCAGCTGTTGTTTTGACTGTAATATCAATGATTGATTATGTAATAAAGAATAGAAATATAATAAAAGAGGTTAAGTAAGAAGGCATATATGTTTGACCTTATTCATAATATAGATTTCGTAATTGCATCTATTTTTATACTGCTGATAATCTATCTGTCTGTAGGAAGACGATACATAAACGTGTCAGCATCAAACCGTATGTTCTATCGAATGGTTAATACGGCAATGGTGGCGTGTGTTATAGATATCATTATGAACGTTACGGAAACATATACGGATATGTTTCCGCATTTTATTGCCAATCTGTCGAGAACGGCATTCAACGTATGCGTAGGTGTCTTGACATACTTCGCATATTCTTATGTTAAGGCATATTTTGCATCCGATTCTTTAAAAGGTTTAATCAAAGTTATAGATGTAATAGCATCTTTCTTCGTGGCGGCTTTCATTATCGCAGGTGTATGTAATCTGTTCTTTGGATTCATTTCGTACGTTGACGATGATGGAGTATTTCGCAAAGGCTATTTGTATTCAATAAACTATATAGTTCCCGTAATTTTGTTGTCATTGATGCTGCTGACGGCTTTTTTGTCCCGTAAGTTCTATACCAAGGTTCAATTCAGGTCAATTGTATATTTCGTAATGATAGTGGTTCTTGGAGTAGTGGCAGAGATATTGCTTGATACTTCGACTCTGACCATTATGTTTGGCGTATCTTTGGCGATACTGGTTATCCAAATGTCTTTGGAAACTCCGGACTACAAAAAGATGGTTGAAAGCATGGAGGCTTTGCAAAGAAGTAAAGAGGAACTGGAAAAAGCAAAAGAAACTGCGGATAAACTTCGCGCCGAAGCAGAGACTGCAAGAATTCAAACCGAAGTTGCCTATAAGGAAGCCGAAGATGCCAAAGAAGCAGCGATTCGATCAAGAAAAATGGCAGAAGATGCCAAGGACGCAGCTGTTAGAGCCAATCAGGCCAAGAGCGATTTCCTGGCCAGGATGTCTCATGAAATCAGAACTCCCATGAATGCGATTTTGGGCATGAATGAGATGATTCTGAGAGAAACGGACGACTCTGATATTTTGGAGCATGCCAATGATGTTTCGACGGCGGCACATAATCTGTTGAATATTATCAATGATATTTTGGATTTCAGTAAAATTGAATCGGGTAAGATGCATCTGGTTGAATCCGATTACAGCATGAAGTCGCTTCTGCGTGAAGAGTATACCATGTTCACCTTCAAGGCCAGAGAGAAGAATTTGAAGTTGGTGTTTGATATTGACGAAAGCATTCCGGATGCTCTGACCGGTGACGATGTAAGAATTAAGCAGATAATTACCAATCTTTTGAGTAATGCGGTTAAGTATACGGAGATGGGAACGGTTACGCTGAAAGCATCCCTTGAGGGTAAGGGACGTGCCAGTGCCATGATTAAATTTACCGTCAAAGATACAGGAAAAGGTATCAAAGAAGAGGATATTTGTAAGCTGTATGAGGCTTTTGAAAGAATTGATGAGAAGGCTAACAGAAATATCGAAGGTACGGGTCTTGGAATAAATATTGTTACGCAACTGTTGACAATGATGGGTTCTAAGCTGTTCGTTGAATCTGTATACGGATTGGGAACTCAGTTCACTTTCTCATTGCGACAGGTTATGAAGAATCCCGAGCCTATCGGAAACTTCATGGAAGTCGTGGCTACCGATAACGAAAACAGTAACACAAGACCGTTGATTAAAGCCCCCAAGGCTCATATTTTGGTGGTTGATGACAATGTCATGAATATTAAGGTTGCAATGGGATTGCTCAAAGAAACCGGAGTACAGATTGCTTCGGCTACCGGAGGCTCCATGGCTTTGGACTTTACCAATAAGAAAAAATTCGATTTGATTTTTATGGATCATCTTATGCCCGATATGGACGGAATAGAGACTATGGACAGAGTGAGAAACCAAGAAGACGGAATGAACAAGGATACTCCTATCGTAGTGCTTACCGCCAATGCCATTAAGGGTGTTCTTGAAGAATACCTGAAGGAAGGATTCCAGGATGTTGCATTTAAACCGACAACCCAAGAAGAGCTTAACGATAAGCTTTGGAAATTCATTCCGCCCGAACTGATAGAGCATGAGTAGCACAAGCCACGCAATAGACACAAAAGATGCACCGACCAAGCTTGCTTGGGGAGGTGCATTTTTTGTGTCTATTATGCGGCGCCGCACGGCGACGGTTATCGTACGCGAAGCGTGCGATAACAGAGGGGCTTGTGCTATTCTCATTTTTGCACCGCACGGCGACGGTTATCGTACGCGAAGCGTGCGATAACAGAGGGGCTTGTGCTATTCTCATTTTTGCGCCGCACGGCGACGGTTATCGTACGCGAAGCGTGCGATAACAGAGGGGCTTGTGCTATTCCTATTTTTGCGCCGCACGGCGACGGTTATCGTACGCGATTCCTCAGGTTCGGCAGTTTTTTATTATTACGGACACTTCTTCACTATTGACAGGAAAAGATATGAGTATTATATTGAATATGTATTCAATGAACATATATTCAACGTGGAGGCAGTGTATGGAAAAAATAGCAATAATCGGTGGCGGAATATCAGGTTTGTCAGCAGGCATTTATGCCCTGATGGGCGGGTTTGATGTGGAAATATATGAGAAAAATTCAATTCCGGGAGGAGAATGTATCGGATGGAACAGAAAAGGTTTCCATATCGACAATTGCATTCATTGGCTTACGGGTATAAGAAAAGACACCGAACTATATGAGGTGTGGGAAAAAGTAGGCGCACTGACAGATTCAACGAAATATGCCAAGCACGATGCATTTTATACATCAACCCTGAACGGACAAAAAGTAACTTTATGGGCGGATCTTGAGAGAACGCGCAAAGAACTTCTTGAAATATCACCTGAAGATGAAGCAGAGATTAATAAATTTATAGAGTATGTGGAATATTCGAAGCAATGCTTATTCCCTGCCAAAAAGCCAATGGAGATGTGGGGGATTAAAGATTACATTGAAATGGGAAAGACAATGATGGATTTTCCAAAGGTTATGAAGGAGTTTGGGAAAGTATCACTTGCGGATTATGCGAAGAGATTTAAGCATCCGTTGTTGCGGAAATTAATGTGCGACTATCTGCCGAAGGAGTATTGCACATATTCGTTTTTGGTATCCTATGCAACTATTGTGTGCGGCAACGGTGATATACCACTTGGCGCATCACTTCAAATGTCTCTTAGAATGGAGAAGAAATTCAAGGAACTCGGAGGAAAGATACATTATAATTCTTCAATCCGCTCCATTGAAATAGTTAAAAAGAAGGCTGTGGGAATCAGACTTGAAGATGGTTCTTTGGTTACATCCGACTATGTTATTCCTACAGTAGATACATATGTATTATTTGGCAAATTGCTTCCAAGGAAGTATATGCCGAGAAAGCTTAGTGTTGCATATGAGAATTCGAAAGCATATCCTACCCTCAGCGGATTTCAGGTAGCATTTTCTGTACCTGTTACAGAGAATACAGGGGAAACAATATTTATTGATATTGATCCACTAAAGGTTGGAGCCAATATGTTTGACAGAATGTGTGTTAAGACTTATGGATATGATGATATATACATAAAAGAAGGAAGGTGCGTGATTCAGACCTGTATTTCCCAAAGCGATGACGATTATGCATATTGGGAATCGCTAACTAAAGAAGAGTATGCCAGAGTTAAATGTGAACTTGCCCGAGCGATAACAGATAGGATTGAGAAGCAATTTCCTCAATTTGCGGGAGAAATGGAATTTTTGGATGCGTGGACACCGCTTACATATAACCGGTACTGTAATGCATACCGAGGAAGTTATATGAGCTTTGTGACAACTCCTATGGGAAAGCAGATTAAGATGAAGGGCACGGTAAAAGGGATTAAAAACATTTTTGTTGCAGGGCAGTGGACTAATTCGCCCGGTGGATTACCTGTCGCAGTAACGAGCGGTAAGTTTGCCATTCAAAGAATTCTAAAGTCAGAACGAAAAGATATAAATATATAAGAGGTGGCGATGAACAGAAAAGAACAAAAGGAAGAACGAAGAAAGCAAATACTATTTACAGCGTTAAATTTATTTGTAACCAAAGGGTATTATGAAACCAAAATTACGGATATAGCCGAGGCGGCATCAATGAGCACAGGGCTTCTATTTCACTATTATGAATCAAAGGAGGCCTTATTGGTTGCACTTGTGGGGATGGGAGCGGACGGAACCAAAATAGCGACGCAAATAAGTGAGGAAGGTCAGAACCCGGACGTGTTCTTTACTGAATTCCTGAAGTCCTTATTTGATTATTCCAAAACACAACCATGGGTTTTTCAAATGTTTGTATTGATGGGTCAGGTAAGAAGAGCAGGTATGCCGGAAGAGGCACGAAGAATAGCATTGTCTGTGAGCACCATAGAAAGAAGCAGTGAAATCATTAAAAATGGTCAGGCTTTGGGAGTGTTCAGGGAAGGCGACCCGATGCTTTTGTCAATATGCTTCTGGACAGCTGTGCAGGGTATAATGGAAGAGATGGCTTTTGATGAAAAAATGGAAAGTCCAAATCCTGAGTGGATTATGGCAATTCTGAGAAAATGACATTAACTTTGGCATTGAACTCGTTCAATGGTCAATAAGATGAAAGAGGGCATTACGCTTGGTGGTGTGAAAGGATAGAAAAGTGAAAAGATATCAGTTTGGAAATGTAATTAATACAGAGGCAGTAGTTGTTGAAGTGCCTTGTGATGAACTTAAGGATGTAAGGTTCTTAGTAGATGAAGCGGACAAGAGGTTTTCTCTTGATTTGCAAAAGAAAGACATTGTTTATGGATTAGGTGTTGCTCCACGAGGGATGAATAAGAGAGGCTGGATATATGAGAGCAATTGCTCCGATGATCCTAATCATAGTGAGGATAAGCATTCTCTATATAGTGCTCATAACTTTTTGATGATTCAGGGCGAGAAGTCATCACTTGCCCTATTTGTTGACACACCCGGCAAAGTGACATTTGATGTGGGCTATACAGATAATGACAAGCTTGTCATATCTTTTGAAGATTTCAGCTTTGATTTATATACTTTTGAAGATAGTAATCCCACGGAGGTTATCAAAGAGTTCCGTTCGATAATAGGTGAAAGCTATATGCCACCTTTGTTTGCCTTTGGTCTGGGACAAAGTCGTTGGAGCTATAAGACTGCAGATGAAGTAAGAAAGCTTGTTGATGATTATGAGAAGGCAGGAATACCTCTTGATGCAGTGTATCTTGATATCGACTATTTGGATGACTATAAAGACTTTACGGTTTCGGAAGAACGATTCCCTAATTTCAAGGATTTCGTAAAAGAAATGAAGGAGAAGCATATACATCTGGTGCCGATTATTGATGCCGGTGTTAAGCAGGCAGAAGGTTATGATGTATGCTGTGAAGGCCTGGAGAAAGGATATTTTTGTAAGAAAGCCGATGGAAAAGAATTGGTTGCAGCTGTGTGGCCCGGCAAATCATACTTCCCGGATTTTTTACGCCCAGAAGTAAGAGAATGGTTTGGAAATAAGTATAAGGTATTGACGGATGCCGGAATCGATGGGTTTTGGAACGATATGAATGAACCCGCTATTTTCTATACCGAGGATCATTTGGCGGAAGTCTTTGAAAAGATTGAGGATTATAAAGGAAAGAATCTTGATATTAATGGATTTTTCGAGTTTAAGGATTTGGTAGGCGGACTTGATAATAATCCTGAAGATTACGCAAGATTTTATCACGATTATCACGGCGAAAGAATCAATCATAGTAAGGTTCATAATTTATATGGTTTTAATATGACAAGAGCTGCGGGCGAAGCTCTTAAGAAGATAGCTCCCGATAAAGATATGTTGCTCTTTTCACGTTCATCTTATATAGGAATGCATAGATATGGCGGAATCTGGACCGGAGACAATAAGTCCTGGTGGAGTCATTTACTTATGAATATTCAACAGATGCCATCGCTTAGCATGTGCGGGTTCTTATATTCCGGAGCTGATACGGGTGGCTTTGGCTGCGATTGTACAAGAGATTTGATGTTAAGATGGACTGCTTTTAGTATATTTACTCCGTTATTTAGAAACCATGCGGCGATGGGAACCAGGCGTCAGGAATACACAGCATTCGGAGATACTGAAGATTTTAAGAATATAATTGGACTTAGGTATGCCTTATTGCCATATATTTACAGCTCTTTTGTTAATGCTGTGAAAGAGAACAGGATGTATATGTCTCCGTTATCGTTTGCTTTTCCGAATGACAATCGCGCAAGAAAAATAGAAAATCAGCTTTTGGTAGGGGATTCATTAATGATTGCTCCTGTATATAAGCAGAATGCTGAAGGACGATATGTATACCTGCCGGAAGATATGGTTATGTATCGTATGCGTTCAGTAACTGATTATGATCGTACAGAATTAAGGGCAGGGGATCATTATATCGATGTTGCATTAAATGAAGTACTCGTATTTGTTCGCAAGGGCAAAGAGATACCTTTTGGTAAAGCTGCTAAAAATGTGGATGAAGTGAATTTCAATGAAATTCAGACTATTCTTAAATAGTTGTGAAATGTCTATGTAGTTTTTGCCAAAGGAATCATTAAACGAAGCAAAGCAATTTGTGGAGTATGCTATAGATTATACTTTTATCGACTAAAAACATACAGATAAATCCCAGTTTTGCTGATTGATCGGTTGCCAATATTTTTCTTGTATGACAATAACTTTACGCTATCTTTGCAATTTAATTAAATTGACGAAGGTAGATGGCGGGAGTAAAATTTGGGTGATAGATAGTTTGGATATTTCGGTAAATATATGTTATAGGAGGGAAAGGCTATGATGAAAAGTAGGAAATTGATTAATTGCTTGATAGGCGCTTTTGTTGGGGCTTTGATTCTGACATTTTTGCCTATTAGTGCCCTGGCTGATGCCCCTGACACCAGCGGTTGGCCGACGGAGTGTTATTGTGAGGCGCATTCGGAGAATGCTCATTTCTGGTCGACGGGAGAAAATTTTATTTATATGGTATGTGTAGAAGAACCACAGTATTGTTCAGAAGGTGTATTGTTTGACTTAGGATGGGGAAGTCAGCCGCGGAATTGCAATGAGCAAACACATACTCAGGGAGCTCCTGCGAATCTTTTAAGTGGATGGTGGTATTGTGATAGTACGGAAGAATGGAAATCATGTTCCTGTAATCATTCCAAAATTACTCCGGCGTCTGCATCCACGGCAGACATGACATCAATGCATGTTCACAAATTCGTTAAAGGAGTGATTTATGAAGCAACTACTAATGCGGACGGACTTGAAGGAATCTATTGTGAGTCCTGTGGATTCGTTATGGA
>JAZUFE010000031.1:0-29173 GCA_045640525.1 Lachnospiraceae bacterium
TATTCGATACTCTTAGGTGAATATTTCACTGCCCACATTTGATATAATCTTTCAAAATCATTCGCACTTAGATTTCTTACCTGCACATTAGCTATTGATTTGTATTTCTTTATATAGAGTTCATATGACTTGAAATAAGTATAATAAGTTGACTGTGTAACCCTAGGCTTAACAATCTTGCCTAAATACTCTTCACATGCCTCCCAGAACAAAAGTGTTAGTTCATCATTATAATTATTTTGTTCCTTCCACTCCTTTTCATATGCTTTAACAGCCTTTTTAGCCAGTCTTTGGGCTTCTTCCCTTGTATCAGCAGTCCTTTTAATCTTTTTATAATTCCCTGTAACTGGGTCAGTGCACGTTGACACTATTATACAGGCATACTTGCCACTTTTTGTTTTTTCAATGTATCCATCACCATTTTTGGCCTTCATATTACTTAAAACCACCTTATTTTATCTTTTATTGCCACTATTATAACGTTTTAATCAAGTAGTGGCAATTAGTATGGTGGCAAGTGTCAACAAAAAGTGGCAATTAAAACACCTTCAAAACCATCGAAAAAGGGTTTTGTTAGTGATATTCACCAACAAAACCCTTTATTTTAGCCGTTTTTCAATAGCTATTTTGTATATTTTTAACAGTTTTTACAAGCCGTTATGCATTAACGATTTTGCCGAAGTCAGGCTTAAGAGAAGCACCGCCGATAAGTCCACCGTCGATGTCATCCTTGCTTAGAAGCTCAGCTGCATTACCTGCATTCATAGATCCGCCGTACTGGATGCGAACAGCCTCAGCTGTTGCTGCATCATACATATCTGCGATAATCTCACGAATCATCTTACATACTTCCTGTGCCTGGTCAGCTGTAGCAGTTTCACCTGTTCCGATAGCCCAGATAGGCTCGTAAGCGATAACAAGCTCTTTAACCTGATCAGCAGTAATCTCTGTAAGATCCCACTTAATCTGTCTTGCAATCCATTCCTTATAAGTTCCTGCCTTACGAAGAGCAAGAGACTCTCCGCAGCAAAGGATGGGCTTAAGTCCTGAAGCAAATGCCTTCTTAACCTTTGCATTGATAAGAATATCGTTTTCTCCGAAAATATCACGACGCTCTGAATGACCGATAATGATATACTCAACACCGGCTTCCTTAAGCATGGGAGCAGAAATCTCGCCTGTGAAAGCGCCCTTGTCCTCGATGTAGAAGTTCTCGGCTCCAACCTTAACATTGGTTCCCTTAACTGCTTCTACTACAGGAACGATATCAATAGCAGGTACACAGTAAACTACGTCAACTGCATCATTCTTAACAAGGTCCTTAAGAGTTGCACACAATTCAACGGCCTGTGAAGGTGTCATATTCATCTTCCAGTTGCCGGCTATAATTCTTCTTCTATCCATTTTAATTCCTCCAAAATTTGTTCCGGGCATTATCAAACACCCGGAACATTACTATTCACTTTCTATTTGTCATCTGCAGCGTAAACGCCGGGAAGTTCCTTACCCTCAAGGAATTCAAGAGAAGCACCGCCACCTGTTGAAATGTGGCTCATCTTATCTGCAAATCCAAGCTGGTTACATGCAGCAGCACTGTCACCACCACCGATGATAGTTGTAGCATCTGTTTCAGCAAGAGCCTTGGCAACAGCAATTGTTCCCTTAGCAAGAGTAGGATTCTCAAATACGCCCATAGGTCCGTTCCAAACAACTGTCTTAGCTTCCTTAACAGCGTTAGCGAAAAGCTCCTCAGTCTTAGGTCCGATGTCAAGTCCTTCCATATCAGCAGGAATAGCATTTGAATCAACGTAGCTTACGTCAACGGGTCCATCGATGGGATCAGGGAAAGAAGCAGCAATACCTGTATCAACAGGAAGAAGAAGCTTCTTACCGAGTTTGTCAGCCTTAGCCATCATTTCCTTACAATAGTCAATCTTCTCATCATCAACGAGTGACTTACCGATTTCATATCCCTTAGCCTTAAGGAATGTGAATGCCATACCGCCACCGATGATAAGTGTATCAGCCTTCTCAAGAAGGTTATCAATAACGTTAAGCTTATCAGCAACCTTAGCTCCGCCAAGAATAGCAACGAAAGGACGTACAGGATTCTCAACTGCGTTTCCGAGGAAGTCGATTTCCTTCTGCATTAAGTATCCAACTGCGTTAACACCACCCTTTTCGGTAATGTACTTGGTAACTACAGCAACAGAAGCATGAGCTCTGTGTGCAGAACCGAAAGCATCACATACATAATCATCTGCAAGGTCTGCAAGTTCCTTTGCAAAAGCCTCACCTGCCTTCTGGGGCTTGGTCTCTTCTTCGCCACGGAAACGTGTATTCTGAAGAAGAACTACATCGCCTTCCTTCATAGCAGCAACAGCATCTGTAGCAGCCTGTCCTGTTACATTGTAATCAGCAACAAAAACTACTTCCTTGCCGAGCTTTTCAGAAAGTCTCTTTGCAACGGGTGCCAGAGATTCCTTCTCATTAGGTCCTTCCTTAACCTTTCCCAGATGTGAACAAAGAATAACCTTTGCTCCATCCTTTAATAACTTATTGATTGTAGGAAGAGCTGCAACGATACGTGTTTCATCTGTAATTTCACCGTTCTTCAAAGGAACATTGAAATCGCAACGTACCAATACTCTCTTGCCGGCAGCGTTGAAATCATCAACACTCTTCTTGTTTAATGACATAACATGTCCTCCTTAAATATTATTTTCTGTGGTTTGCGCATTACCACAGACACCTTCGAATTATAGCACAAAGATAGAATTATTCAAAATACAATTTGCATAAATATATAAAGAAAAAGTCCCCGGTTCATAGGAACCGAGGACAATAAATTCAAGTATTGATTCTTTTTGAGAATTAAGCAAGCTCAGCGAAGTACTTGATTGTACGAACCATCTGAGATGTGTAAGAGTTCTCGTTATCATACCAAGAAACAACCTGAACGAGGTTATCCTGACCAACCATAGTCTGAGTTGCATCAAAGATTGAACCATATGTAGATCCAACGATATCAGAAGAAACGATTTCTTCCTCGTTGTATCCGAATGACTCTGTAGCAGCTGCCTTCATTGCTGCATTGATTTCTTCCTTAGTTACGCTCTTCTCAACTGTAGCAACAAGGATTGTTGTAGAACCTGTAGGTGTAGGAACACGCTGAGCAGATCCGATGAGCTTTCCGTTCAACTCAGGGATAACAAGACCGATAGCCTTAGCAGCACCTGTTGAGTTAGGAACGATGTTGATAGCACCTGCACGAGATCTTCTTAAGTCACCCTTTCTCTGAGGACCATCAAGAATCATCTGGTCACCTGTGTAAGCGTGAATTGTGCTCATGATACCTGACTTAATTCCTGCAAGGTCATTAAGAGCCTTAGCCATAGGAGCCAAGCAGTTTGTTGTACAAGAAGCTGCAGAGATGATCTTGTCATCTTTTGTAAGAGTCTTGTGGTTAACGTTATATACGATTGTAGGAAGATCATTTCCGGCAGGAGCTGAAATAACAACCTTCTTAGCGCCGGCATTGATGTGTGCCTGAGCCTTTTCCTTTGATGTATAGAATCCTGAACACTCAAGAACAACGTCTACATCAAGTTCGCCCCAAGGACAATTGTTTGCATCGGGCTCTTTGTAAATCTTAAGAGTCTTTCCATCAACTGTGATAGAATCTTCACCTGCTGTAACCTTATCAGCCAAAGCGTACTTACCCTGTGAAGAATCATACTTCAAAAGGTGAGCCAACATCTTAGGTGATGTTAAATCGTTGATTGCTACTACTTCGTAACCGGGAGCGTTGAACATCTGTCTGAAAGCCAAACGACCGATACGACCAAAACCATTAATTGCTACTTTTACTGCCATTTTAGTTTCCTCCTAAAAAATGTTTATATTATTTTGTCTTTCTCAACACAATGTTAAAAGTTTGACAAAATTTTATCAGCACACATATTCTACCCAATTCTAGTTAAAAGTGCAAGTACCAAAATTGTTTATTGAATATTGTTTCGCTTTATATTTGCTCAAGCAATGTCCCATACCGACTTAAGATTGAATTTCGTGGCATTTCCGCTTGTAATCTTAATTTGATGAATACCCTTTTCCATATCGAAATAATTATCATCAAATACGGCTTCCCCATCCAAAGGTTCTATGCAAACATTCTTGGCATAACAATCGGCAGAAACGGTTATCACATCGTTATTCAGTTCATAGCTTAAATTCGGATTCATGAATCTGTAATGCTTTGGGGGCGTGAACAGAGTCGAATTCTGTGACACTGCGCGTCCGAACACTTCATAAGAATACGTCAGATGTATCTGTCGCTCATCATATTCATCAAAATTCATATACTCCAGCCATATTCCTCCCATGTGAGGAACGGTAACTTTCTCATCACCTTCACATATTATGGAAGAATCGGGATTTCTCAGCGACCACTTAACCGTTCCGAACGAATCTACCTTGGTTTCATTCGCAACATGCAATCTGGCTCCTTTCGAAATCGTCTTCGGCTCCATGATACAGAACTGTCTTTCGGTAAGTTCACCGGTTTCTTCACAGCTTATTGAAATCGGTGCAAACATTCGCTTTTCTGCATAATGCAACGCCTTGTAGTTACCAAAATAGTCGATTGAAGACCACGAGGCAACCGGCCATATGTCATTAAGCTGCCATACCACGGTTCCCATGCATCGGCCCCTGTTTCTTCTAAAATGCTCAACTCCGTATCTGATTGCATCTGCCTGCAGAAGCTGAGAAGCATACAAAAGCATTTCAAAATTCTTAGGATAAAGATACATTTGAGACATATACTTCATTATTTTGCCGTTAGCCGAGCAATTTCGCTGATGCATCTCCATCGTTCTGGAAAAAATATTCAATTCATCGTCATCTGCAAATTTCTTAATTGTATCCAAACAAGGGAAAGACTGAAAACCGAATTCGGATAAGTACCTGAAATTATAGTCTCTGTATGCAGTAAACGGCTTTTCGCCATGCCATACATCCCAATAATGGGTATCTCCCCTGTTTTCATCCCAGGGATTGTCGAAATTACCGCATGAGGACGGCGATGACGGCCAATAGAAAGTCTCAGGGGCTTCCTCTTTAACTATCTTGGGAAGTATATATTCGAATATTTTAATATAGTCGGCTTTTTGCTTAATCGACGGTTTCCAGCAACCATCCAAGGTCTGCGTTTCCATTTCATTATTTCCGCAAAACAGTGCCAACGAAGCATGGTGGCGAAGTCGCTTAACAACCTGTGTGGCTTCTTCAACTATATTTTTCTCAAACGCATCATCAAGCTCATAGCTTGCGCAGGCAAACATAAAGTCCTGCCATACGAGAAGACCCAGTTCATCGCAAAAATCATAGAAGTAATCGTCGAGATAATATCCTCCGCCCCAAACCCTTATGCTGTTATGATTGGCCCATACCGCATCTTCAAGCAGCTTTCTCGTTCTTTCGGGTGTTACTCTCGAAAGTATGTTATCCTCCGGAATATAATCCGCGCCCATAGCGAATATCTTTACTCCATTCACTTCATGAGCGAACGTTTCTCCGTATTCATCTTTGTCCGTATTAACCGTCAGTGTTCTAAGGCCAATTCTCTTGGTCCAGCTGTCAAGTTTATTGCCCTGTTCATCACATAGAATCACTTCCACTGTATACAACGGTTGTTCGCCGTATCCACGCGGCCACCATAACTGAGGTTCGGATACGGCAACGGAATATTCGTCGTCGCCTTGCGAATATACCTCTCCGTCAAACGAATAGACCATAATATTGACGTGTGTATCTATATCTTTAGCGAACAATTCTGTGTCTATATCAAAATGAAGTATAACCTTACTCGGCGGAATATCATTGGTTCCCGCATAAGAAACATCCTTCGGATCCCAATAATGTTCCTGCGTAATCTTGACCGATTCCAATCTGGCCTTATCTACTTCGATAAGCGAAACGTTTCTGAATATTCCGGCATCCGGTACTCTCGGTCCCCAATCCCATCCGAACATACAATGAGCCTTTCGCATATGCGGAAATCCTTTCATGCACTCCGAAGAGCCTCCGGTATACACCTTGGCATTTTCCTCTTTGATATAACGGGTAGGAGATTTAATCAATACTTTAAGTTCATTAGTTCCGACCTTCAACGAAGAAACTTCTTTTAAATCAAACTCATACTCCACGTGCATATTCTGAGTTGTTCCGACGAGTTCCTCATTGACATATACCTCGGAAATCGTATCGACACCATCAAACTTAAGCAACAATCCGTCCGCTTCAAGCATATCCTGCGCGATTTCAAATTCCGTTTTAAACTCAAAATCATTATCCATTATCGGAAGAACCTTTAACTCATTCTCACCGTAATACGGATCTTCTATAAGGTTCTTATCAAGTAATGCCGAATATACCGACCCGGGTATCTTGACGTCAATACCATTTTCTCCGGTTAATTTCGAATCTTTTCCGACAATTTTCAAATTCCATATGCCGGACAATTCCGTTCTTTTCATTCTCCGCATCCCCATTTCTTTTAAATTCTGTGATATTCAGCTACTCTTTTTTCAAATGTCGAGTAATACTTAAATCCGCATTCCAAAAGAATATCTTTGGCCCTCTCAAACTCATATCCTATGTTCTTAGCTTCATGAGCATCTGAGCCGATTGTAATTATTTCTCCCCCAAGTTCATGGTATCTTTTCAAAACATCGACACACGGATTAGGTTCTTTCAGACCGTCCCTCAGACCGCCTGTATTAATCTCCAAACCCTTTTCCATATCAATCAGTTTATCAAGTATAGGATCAATTACGTCTTGGTACTTTGAATACGAATACTCGGCATCCTTCGACTTGCCGTATCTTACAATATAATCAAGATGTCCCAGTACATCAAAATTATTAAAAGCCTTCAAATCGTTCAACATATCGGTGAAATATTTTCTGTATATTTCCTCGTCACTTCTTCCTTCAAAATTCTCAATATAGTAGGGATCTTTACCCTCCAGAATATGTTTAGATGCAATGATGTAGTCGAAATCATACGCCTTGGCATACAAGGCAAGTTCTCTTTTTAAATGACTTTGAATACCTAATTCCACTCCAAACAATACATTTATTTTGTCGGCATATTTGTTTCTTAATCCAAGCAATTCATAAAGATATGAATCCGTATTGAGTTCAAAAGTTCCTTCGGGAGTCACCTCATCATACGGAAAATCAATATCATGATGTTCAGTAAAACATATATTCTCAAATCCCAATTCTATTCCTTTTAGAATCATGCTTTCCATTGACTCATCCGAGTCACCCGAATGATTGGAATGCATGTGATAATCAGCTCTGATTGCCATTAATTATACCTCCGCATACTATTTTTCTGACATCACTGTCATTATCATAAAATACTATCGCCTGCCCCGGAGTAATTGCCCTCACAGGTTTTTCAAATTTACAAATATATACTCCCGTCTTTTTACTTGGGCTCAAGATACACCATTCACCCTTATGGGCATACCTTATTTTAGCAAACAAACGTATATCTTTATCAATTTCGGGAACAAGCATGCAATTCATTGAAGAAACCGACAGGCTGTCTGAATATATATCCGTGTCCGATATTACAACTTCATTTGTCTTAGGTCTTATTTCCTTAACAAATATTCTGTGTCCGGCACTGATATTGAGTCCTCTTCTTTGGCCTATTGTATAATCCGTGTATCCGGTATGCTTTCCCAAAATCTTGCCCGATTCATCAACGAAATTGCCGGGACTTGGAATCAAATAAGAAGACTTCGGATTCTGCTTGGCATATTGCCTTAAGAAAGACGCATAATCTCCATCCGGGATAAAGCATATATCCTGGCTGTCCGCTTTAGCAGCTACCGGCAATTCGGCCTCAAGGGCAATTCTCCGTATTTCTTCTTTATCATAATCACCCAAAGGCATTACAACTTTTGACAGTTCTTCCTGAGTAAGTTCAAACAGTGCATATGTCTGATCCTTTTTGTCCGAAACTGCCTTCTCAACGCAATATCTTCCCTCTGTGCTGACAAACACTTTCGCATAATGACCTGTTGCTATTTTCTCATACCCATTGGCATTCGCCCACTCCAAAAGCTTCTTAAACTTAATTTCCTTATTGCAGATGCAACACGGATTGGGTGTTCGACCACTGATGTATTCACTGACAAAGTAATCGACCACTTTATTTTGAAAGTCTTCGCTAAAGTCTACCACCACATGTTCTATTCCGATTTTTTCGCACACTTTTCGGGCATCTTCACATGATGCATCTTCTGTAGGCCACAGTTTCAGCGTAACACCTATACAATCATTTCCCTGTTGTTTCAATAAATAAGCTGTGACGGCAGAATCGACTCCACCGGACAGCCCGACTACAATTTTGCTCATGGTAACATTCTATCACATGCTCATTTTATTTAATAGGAAAGAAATTTCCCAGTCAAATAAAATGAGCGGAGACATAATCTCCGCTCACACTATCCCCAATACACCCTACAAGTAATATTATACTCTGAAAGCTGTAAGTTCTTCTTTTAATCCGCCCATTGACCGGCTAAGAGTATTTTCTACTTCGTTCAGCTTATCTACGCTGCTTTGTAACTGATTAGCGGTTTCCTTAACCATCTTGGATTCAGAAGCCGTATTATCAATAATGCTTGAAATATTCTCAACAGCATTAATTGTTTCATTCCTTGCGGCATCTGCTGTCTTGGCAAACTCCGTAATGTTCTTGAGTTCTACGAAGATTCTCTTCAATTCTGCATTGATTTCGTCGAATACTTCGATAACATCCTTAACCGCATCGACCTGTGTTGCCATCATATCCTTAGCGTTGATTGCCGAGTCAACAGAAGCTGTTGTCTTCTCATTAATCTTGCTTACGTTATTCTTAATCTCTTCTGCTGCAGCATTTGAATCATCGGCAAGCTTTCTGATTTCCTCTGCGACAACTGCAAATCCTCTTCCGGCCTCTCCTGCTCTGGCTGCTTCAATACTTGCATTCAGGCTAAGCAGATTGGTCTGGCCCGAGATATCAGTAATTGTTCCTACGAATGATTCAATGGTGGCTGTTTCTTCCTGCAACGTGACAATGCTCTTCTTAACATCATCCGTCATCATTGCCGACTTATCAGCCTTGGCAGAAAGAGCTGCAACAATCTGAGTTCCTTTCCTAATCAACGCATCTGTTGAATTCTGCATTGCCTCTATGTCGGAAATCATCTTGTTAATCTGTGTAAACTTCTCAGACAATTCATTAGTCTTAACGATACATTCTTGTGCATGTTCTGCCTGTCTGGTCATTCCGTTACCGATTCTGATAATCGAATCGGTGATATCATCCGAATATTTACTGATGTTTTCGGAAGCCGTATGAACATCCTTGGTAGAATCTTCAAGGTTCGAACTTGTGGTGTGAAGATTAGAAATAAGTTTCTTATTCTTGCTGACCATGTCTGTTGCTGATTGAGCCAAATCACGGAATTCGTCATTACCTCTGGCTTTAACGGATACTGTCAAATCACCCTCGGCAACCTCTCCGAGTCCGCGGGAAATGATCTTCACGTTCCTTTGAATTCCCATTGTAATCAATATAGCTATAAGCAAAGCTATAACCGTTGCTATGATTACAAGAGTTATCGTCATGGACTTGATACTTTCTGCATTAACAGTTACCAATGACAATGGAACGAGTGCGCAGAAAGTTACAGGACTTTCTTCTGATTTGCAATAAAGATAAATGTAATCTTTACCGTTATATTTAACATCGCTTATTCCGGATGTTTCCTGTGATTTAAGACTGTCTCCGAAGAAGCTCTGCGATGCAAACAGTGGATCAAACGATACCTTGTCGCCTTGCTTAATAATCTCCTGTCCATAGTTTGAAATGAAACCGACAACACTTCCTTCCCCGAAATCAACGTCATCAAGTATCTTAGCTACAGCATTCTTATTAACGTCAATTACAACATAACCGAATTTATTTGACGAAGGAAATTCATAAGTCAAATATGTATTGTTAGGTGATGCTTTAAGTCTTTCATCAATTATCGGATGAGAAAAATCCCATCTGTCAATTTCTATTCCCGCCGCCTTCTTCTCTTCAATTTCGGCCTGGAATTCCGGAAGGAATCCGGGTACTTTATCTGCTGTGGCCGTAGATATGTTGTTAACTCCGTCACGGCTTACGATATGGATATCTTCAATGAAATCGTTACCCGATTTAACAACGACCATTTCAGCCCTTATATCTGTCCATGCTTTGGTAACTGCAATTAAATCTTCTCCCGGCATACCCAGACAGTATTTTTCTATATCTTTGTCAAACGCATAATTCATAGCCTGCGACTTGACATATCTGATAGTATTGTCCAAATAGTTGCAAGCCATAACCGCTGTTTGTACCGAATTCTCGCAGAAACTGTTGTTCAATCCGTCAGCCGCTTTGGTATATGAAAAAATACCTACCGTAATCATAAAGATTATCGGGACAAGGCAACTGAAAAGTATCTTGGTTCTGATACTTGCAAGCAGGCGCAGTTTTCCGCTTTTCTTTGAGTTTTTCTTATTATTTTTCATGGTATACCCCCAATTGAAATCAATGTGATAGTATTTTACCACAATTGTGCACAAAAAAACAGTAATATCACGGTATTTTATGTAAAATTTGACGTTCCAATTTTGTTTATTTTGCCTTTATTTTTTCCCGACTTAGTTGCATAATATTTCCTATGGACAAAAAGCAAGCATTTCTAAACGGATTAAGAGACGGTGTTCCTATAGGCTTAGGATATTTCGCAGTATCCTTTTCACTCGGAATCGTCGCCAAAAAAGCCGGCCTTAACGCTATTCAAGGCTTCTTCGCTTCATTATTTACCGCAGCATCGGCAGGAGAATACGGAGTGTTTTCTCTTATGATAGCGCATGCATCGTTTTGGGAAGTTGCTCTAATCTCAATCATCACCAATGCAAGATACATGCTTATGAGTTGTGCGCTTTCGCAGCGTTTTTCGGAAAAGACTTCAATGCTGCACAGATTTTGCGTTGGCTTCTATATAACCGATGAAATCTTCGGCGTCACAATTGCACGCCCCGGATATGTTGTTCCTATATATACGTACGGTGCCATCGTAGCCGCTGTTCCTCTATGGGGACTCGGAACAGCACTCGGCATAATAGCCGGTTCAATTCTCCCGGCAAGAGCCGTAAGTGCACTTAGTGTCGCTTTGTACGGAATGTTCCTGGCAATAATAATTCCCCCCTCCAAAAAGGCACGTCCGGTTATGATAGCAGTAGCCGTAAGCTTCCTTTTGAGTTATCTTTGTTCGATTATTCCCGGAATATCAACGCTTTCTTCGGGAACACGAACCATTATACTTACAGTACTCATTTCAAGTGCTGTTGCTGTTTTTGCACCGATTAAAGATACTAATGAAAATGCCACATCCAATTTGGCTGACCAAAAGGAGGTGGCATCATGAACACATATATTTATCTTGGTATTATGATTGGTATATGTTGTCTTATTCGCGTGCTTCCGCTCACTCTTATCCGAAAGCAGATTAAGAACCGATTCATTAAATCTTTCTTATATTACGTCCCCTATGTAACTTTAGCGGTTATGACATTCCCCGCAATTATCGAAGCAACCGATTCGCCTATTGCAGGTGCCTGCGCATTGGTGTTGGGAATTCTCGCATCATGGTTTGGGCTAGGACTGTTCCCTGTCTCCGTAATATGCTGTCTTGTTGTCTTTATCCTGGAATTCTTCGTCTAGGCAGATAATTATCTGTCTTTCCATGCTTCGGACAGAAAATACGTCAATGCTATATATGTAGCGGCAGAATAAAAATATCCGTCATCATCGGTTCCTGCCTTAAGCATTCTTAAAGCATCCTCTTTGGATGAAAGGTAAAATCCATCAAACAATTCCGTCTCTTCCGCTCCGGACTGACTTAATTCATCCTCACTGAAATTGTTTACAACGGCACAAACATACGCGTTGCTCTCATCCGTCATTCCCGGTGTTGAGAACAGCAGTGAATTAATCACGAAAATATCATCGTCGTCTTTAATCGAAACACCTGTTTCTTCCTTGATTTCGCGCTTTGCAGCAGTGATAATCGGATTTTCTTCATCCTTGTCGGATTTATCCAGAACACCTGCCGGAGGACTTGTTATGATCTGTCCCAGCGGATATCTGTATTCTCTTACCATTAAAAGCTTTTCTTCTTTGTTTGGCGAAACAAGAATGACCACACATGTCACGGCATCGGGAAGTGATTTTTTAAATTCATCCGAAGTCTTCAGACACATCAAGTCTTCCTTCGAGCGTCTTGTTGCATTGAAATAATGTCTTCCCTTGGCATATTGAAGGTCAAACATTTTCAAATACTTCTTATCAACTACTTCAACAACATTGTCATTGTTCATTTCGGGTCGCATACACACCTCTTACAAAGGATTCACATAGAACTCTTTGATATTCTCATATCCTTCTTTTTCAAGCTGCTCCTTTTGGAACTTCTTGTTCTTGTTCATACGCACAACCAAAATCTGTTCACCTGATTCTCTTGCGCTCTGAGCTTCCTTTATTACTTCAATCAATCTTTCGGCACTCATGCCCTTTTCGATTAAATACGCTGTCTTTTGACTGCTTCCGGGAACCTTGAAGCCCTGCTCCGTAAGAAGCAATATTATTCTTTCAAATCCGATTGAAAATCCGCAGGCAGGAACATTCTGTCCCGTAAACTTACCAACCATCTCGTCATATCTTCCGCCACCGCCACAGCTTCCGCCGAACTCCGGCATTGCTATTTCGAATATTGTGCCCGTATAGTACGACATTCCTCTGACCAATGTGGGATCAAAAACAAGTTTAAACTGTGCCTCTTTGGTTGCATCAACCGCATTTATTATCTGGGTAAGATTCTCTCTGACCTCTGCAGGAAGGTAATCTCCAAGTACCGATGAAAGATATTCAACCTGCTCACTGCTTCCCAATGCTGCCTTATCCTGCAAGCATTTAAAAAGTTCAAGATATTTGTCTATCGAAGATTTTTCAAAACCGTTTTCGCCAAGTTCTTCCGTTACACCTTCAATTCCGATTTTATCCATCTTATCAAGTGTAATGAATACACTGTCATAAGTATCCTCCGCGAATCCTGCATATGCAGCCATGGCCTTAAGCATTCTTCTGTCATTGATTCGAATTTCAAAATCTTTGAATCCCAATCTTCCTATCGTTGTCGTTGTCGCAAGTATCAACTCAATTTCCGCCAGATTGGAAGGTTCACCGAGAATATCTATATCACATTGCATGAACTGACGATATCTGCCTCTTTGAGGTCTGTCGGCTCTCCACACATTACCCATCTGAAGGGCTTTGAATGGTGAGGGCAACTCATTGGCATGATTCGAATAGTATCTTACAAGCGGTACCGTAAGATCGTATCTTAATCCGCCGTCCACCAGGTCTGCTTCCTCTTTAGCTGTTTCCAGATTGAGTTTTTCTCCTCTTTTAAGAATTTTGAATATGAGTTTCTCATTATCTCCGCCCTGCTTATTGGTTAAATTCTCAATATTCTCCATGCAGGGAGTCTCGATTCTGGTAAATCCGAATTTTGAATATGTTTCAGTGATAACCTTGATTACATAATCTCTTATCACCATTTCCTCAGGCATAATATCTTTCATACCTGTAACGGGTTTCTTACTAAGTGCCATAATATTTCCTCCAAAAAAGGAGAAGATTTATTCTTCTCCTTAATAATTTCATTTTCTTATCAGCCTCTCGGATGAGCTTTCGCATAAACTTCCTTAATATGCGAATGGTTCATATGTGCATATATCTGCGTGGTGGAAATATCGGAATGTCCGAGCATTTCCTGAACCGACCGAAGATCTGCACCGTTCTCAACCAAGTGTGCTGCGAACGAATGTCGAAGAGTGTGCGGTGTAATATCCGCATTTATTCCCGCCTTTTTGGCGTAATACTTAATCAATTTCCAAAATCCCTGACGTGACATCGGCTGTCCCGAGCAGTTGGCAAACAGATATTCCGAATTCGGATCTACAAGCATCGCCTCCCTTGTACCGTTAAGATACTTCGTCAAAGCTTTCTTGGCTTCATTTCCAAAAGGAATAACTCTTTCTTTGTTGGAATCCTTACATGAAATATAACCCATGTTAAGATTCACATCTGAGGTTTTCAAGGTGATAAGTTCTGTAACTCTTATACCAGTAGCATATAAAAGTTCAAGCATTGCCTTATCTCTTATATCCTTTGAAGAATCCCCGGACGGTTGTTCCAAAAGTCGTACCACTTCATCCATTGAAAGGATTTCGGGAATCTTCTTCTCTATTTTAGGTGCATGCAATTCTTCCGCAACGTCACTATCAACAATACCCTCTTTCAAAAGATAGTGGTAAAAGGCCTTAAGCGATGCAATATTTCTGGAAATCGTAGCTGCTGAAAAATTGTTTTTCTCCAGGTACATGACATACCCCGTCAGATTGGTGGATGTAACCTTCTTAACATCCGACACTCCCTGATTACGAAGATAATCGTCAACCTTACGAAGATCGCGACGATATGAAAGCTCCGTATTCTCTGACATCTTCTTCACGTTATGTAAATATGTCATGAAGCTGTTGATATATTCTTCCATTTATAACTCCCACTCACATTTTTACGTTTACATAAACGCCGTGTAGAAATCATTATAAACAGAAAAGTTTCAAATTGCAAACCCATTTTTTGCCCAAAAATCAACGTTTCACGGGTTTCACACTTTAAAATACCACATGTCGAAATTATGTAACTTTTTCAATACTAGATATTGTAAAATAAAGATATTAATTTTTTTAAAATAACGCATGTTGTTAACATAACAACATGCGTTTCACACTAAAATATAAAAATATACAACACCTACATGGCGAATTTATCTTTATATGCCATGATTGCAGCAATTGTTTTGGAATCCTCTATCTCATAGTTATATATCATATCTACAAGTTCCTGCAAATCAAATGCCTTAACTTCAACAAACTCATCGGGATCAAGATGCTGAGTTCCGGGTTTTAGATTTCTTGCCACATATATATCAATGTGTTCGGTAGAATATGCTACCGAAGTAACAAATTTAATCAGTAATTCAACCTTATCCGTACGGTATCCGGTTTCTTCGGCAAGCTCACGTATTGCAGCCACATCCGTAGGTTCAGCTCCTTTGTCGTTAAGTCCGCCCGCCGGAATTTCCCACGTATATCTTTCCATAGCGTTACGATACTGTCTTACCATAACAATCCTGCCATCATCAAGAACAGGTACTACTGCAGCAGCACCATGATGAACAATGACATCCCACTTGACCTCCTTACCGTTTGGCAAGAGCATTGTATCCTGACAATAATCAAATATAACACCGTTAGCAACAAGGTCTCGACGTAATCTCTTAATCTCAGCCATGATTTGCCTCCAATAATTTATTAACAGAAGCAAGTTTCACACATAATACAAATATATTCAAAGCCTTCTCCAAATCTCCTATCGGAGGGAACGTAGGTGCTATACGAATATTTGAATCATGCGGGTCCTTCTTATAAGGATATGTTGCTCCGGCACCGGTCAATACAACTCCGGCCTCTTTACACATTGAAACAATCTCTTTGGCACATCCATCAAGAGAATTGAACGAAATGAAATATCCGCCGTTTGGTTTGGTCCATGTTCCTATTCCCAATTCACCGATTTCCTGATCCAAAACTTTCAAAACAAGCTCAAATTTGGGGCGGATAATCTCGGCATGCTTCTTCATATGATTCTTCATACCTTCGATGTTCTTAAAATACCTTACATGACGAAGCTGATTCAATTTATCATGTCCTATTGTCTGTATTGTAATTATGTTTTTAATAAATTCAATATTGGCCTTTGAAGCCGCCAATGCAGCAATTCCGGAACCCGGGAATGTTACCTTGGAAGTAGAACAGAACTTGAATACCATATCGGGGTTGCCGGCTTTCTTACATTCTGAAAGGATTTCAAGCAACTGCTCCTCCTTACCATTAAACAAATGATGAATGGTATACGCATTGTCCCAATAAATTCTGAAGTCTTCTGCGGCAGGTTTTAATGACGCAAATCTTTTTACTGTCTCATCAGAATATGTTACTCCCGAAGGATTTGAATATTTCGGCACGCACCAAATACCCTTAACGGCAGGATCGTTGTTTACATATTGTTCAACCAAATCCATATCCGGGCCGTTATCATCCATCGGAATATTAATCATCTCAATTCCAAACTGCTGCGTAATTGCAAAGTGTCTGTCATATCCGGGAACAGGACATAAGAACTTAACCTTATCAAGCTTGCACCATGGAGTCGAACCGTTAACGCCGTGAATCATTGAACGTGCAACCGTATCATACATAATATTTAAGCTTGAATTACCGAATACTATTACTTCATCCGGATTAACTTCAAGCATATCGGCCATAAGTTGTCTTGCTTCTTTAATACCCACAAGTTCGCCATAATTTCTGCAGTCAATTCCTGCCTCAGACATGAAATCCGATTCCGGATGAAGCGTATTAAAGAAATCTGCTTCCATGTCAAGCTGTTCTTCCGAGGGAAGTCCTCTTGCCATATTAAGCTTCATCCCTTTACTGCACGCATCCTTATATTGTTCATTCAAGTCCTTCTGTAAAGACAGTAATTCTTCTTTAGATAACTCCGTATACTTACTCATAGCACTCTCCATTCAAAACCTATGTTATTTGGCGCCGTTATTTCGCGCCATACATTGTATAATTGTATACAATTCACTTCCGAACATTTTACTATATTGTCTATTTTTTATCAAGCCTTTATTCGTACCGATTTGGGATTACAGACATTGTTTTTCTGATATCTGCTCAAAACAAGCGGATATGCAGTTGTTATCCATATGAACGGAAGCAATCTTCCAAAAAAACCACTCCATCGCTCACTCATGAAAAGAAGCGATAGTTTGGGTATAAGAGCAAACAAAATTCCAAAAGGGGCAACTCCGGTAATAAATCTCAGTACCTTCTCTTTACGGGTTCCTTCAACCGAAAAGTCCGAAAATCTTCTTGTTACTATCCAGCCGATAATAATGGCCCAATACATTCCGGCATCTTTGTAATACGAAATGAGCATATCCTCAGGATCAACAAGAAGTGAACCATCCGGAAGATAATCCATCGGATACGATTTAAAAGTAACATATAAGAAAGCAGCGATTCCCAAAACCACCAGCAAGGCAAAGATATAAATATCTTTGTCGGGATATTTCTCCAAATACTTGAAAATCAGTGTAGACACTGTCAGAAGAACAACATTCTCCAATATGGCTGCCAGAACATCCCAAACAGTATGTGCTCCCAAATAGTTTCTGGCAAACGCCGTAAGCAAAATCATAAATCCGGAAAACAAATATATCTTTATCTTCCTATATAGTATGGCAATGCTTCCGTAGAAGTTCATTGCTCCCGTTGTATGGCCGCTCGGTAACGAATATCCTCCGGATGAGCCCTCCACTTCGCTTGCAAGTTCGATTCGCGAATCCAAAACCCATGGCCTGTACCTGCAAACCGTCATCTTGACCGTTGAATTGAGCATATGTCCGCAGCCGAAATTCATTGCTATCCAATA
Organism: Lachnospiraceae bacterium; assembly: GCA_045640525.1. Classification (GTDB taxonomy): domain Bacteria; phylum Bacillota; class Clostridia; order Lachnospirales; family Lachnospiraceae; genus JAILLW01. Next base: position 17,734 of record JAZUFE010000031.1, read on the forward strand.
CCCTTTCGAAGTATCAACACACAGCATAATATAAACAGCTATTACGGGGGCTCCCGTCAATACGAATTCAGAAATAATCACCATCAGCCAATGAATAATTGATGGGTTGCTTTGTCGAATGTTTTGTAAAAAATATAAATAATCCATAAATGACATTTTATTAGATTACGATATGGCGGTCAATTGTGAATTGTGATATTCTAATACTATCTTATTTTGAGGAGGATTTTGGGTATGAAATGTTTTAAACGTTTTTCAAAAATGCTTGCTTTGGCTACCGTCTTGACAATGCTTCTTGGTGTATGTGCATTTGCAGACAGTCAAAGACCCTATTTCTTTGATTTTGAGCAGATGGTTATCAATCTTGCACCCGGCGATGTTTACAAGATGCCTGTCAGAGTATATGACGGTGAACATCCTACATTCAGTGTATATATCAGAGGCAACGAAAGTAATGAGACCTATGTATGGTCCGACTTTAAATGTGGATGGACAAATGTTGATATTCACATAGGAAAGGATGAAACATCCAAAGGCTTGACACTGTATTTCTATATCGATGAAACCGAAACTTTTGACAATATTCAGGTTAGAATCGTTGATCCTTCCAAGTCGGCAATTATCGACACTCAAAGAAATGCTGAGAAGATTCGTCTTGAAAATGCTCAGTATACCGAGAACAAGAAATTAATTGCACAGTACAATGCCAAACTTAAAGAAAAAGAAGCAAAAGAACAAGAAGACTTGTTGGCTCAGTATTATGCAGCACTTGCAAGACAGCAGGCAAGAGAAAATGCCAATAAATAGGCTTTGAAATTAATTAAGGGAATCCCGATTACAGGGATTCCCTTTTTCATATCTACTTTATATCCAGTTCGGGAGGAACATCAATATCCTCTCCCACGTACTTTCCGTTCTTCTTACGTTGTTTGACACATTCGGTAAGAAGATACTCTATCTGTCCGTTAACTGATCTGAAATCATCCTCAGCCCATTCATACAGTGCATTATACAGTTTTTCATTAAGCCTCAAAGGCACTTGTTTTTTATCGGCCATACTTCACCTTCAAAGTTTACTAATATAATGAACCGGAATTTACTATCGGCTGTGCATCATGATTACCGCAAAGTACTACAAGTAAATTTGACACCATAGCTGCTTTTCTTTCTTCGTCAAGTTCAACCATACCGCTTTGATCTAAGCGTTCCAATGCCATCTCAACCATTCCTACCGCACCGTCCACTATCATCTTTCTTGCGTCAATGATTGCGGAAGCTTGCTGGCGCTGAAGCATAACTGCGGCTATTTCAGGGGCGTATGCAAGATAGGTTATCCTTGATTCAACTATTTCAATACCTGCTTCGTTAACTTTGCTTTGAATTTCATCCTTGATTCTTTGGGCAACAACTTCACTTGAACCTCTCAATGAACCTTCATCCGAAATTCCGTCTCCCGTCGTATCTACATTCTCGGAAACATCATAAGGGTAGATTCTTACTATATTACGTAATGCGGCATCACATTGTAATGATAAGTACTCCTTGTAATTCTCTACGTTAAATACGGCTTTCGCAGTATCAACAATTCTCCATGTTACCGCTATACCGATTTCAATCGGATTACCCAATCTGTCATTAATCTTCTGCTTGGCATTGTTAAGAGTCATTATCTTAAGTGAAAGCTTCTTATTAACCAATTCAATATTGGGAGTGGTATTCAGATTAACCAGTGATTTGGTACTTACATCCTGACTTTGCGAAAGCTTAGTGGTTGCTGCGGGGTTAAGCCCGGTACAGAAAGGATTAACGAAATAGAATCCGTCTCCTTTGAGTGTTCCCACATATTTACCAAACAAAGTAAGTACCAGTGCTTCCTGCGGTTTCAAGACCTTAAGTCCCAGCAAGAGTATCCATCCGAGACAAAAATACAGGGCACATACAATCGCAACAATCAAACTGTTATTAACGCCGTAAATGAATCCGAATCCGGATGCAATATACAACAAGATTACGAGTACCAATACCAGCATACCGTTTTTTCGTTTATTCAATACTTTTTCTTCCATATTCCACATTCTCCTTTTCGTTTGCTACTTAAACTGCACGTGCAGCAAATTCGTATTTGTTTTGATATCATAATGATATCACTTTGTTTTTATTTGTCAATATGGAATTTTGGAAACTTCATCTCCGGATTGTATCAACAATGCCGCAGGGTTGGTATCATATCCTATACAATGGCTTGTCGCTGTTATATCTATGGAAGTAATCTCCTCGAAGTCTTTATCCAGCAATACCGTTCCACGCGCTGTATTAATGATATACGCATCAAATTCGTCAACGAACGCTATATAATACAACCACTGATAATCGCTCTCCAACTTCTTAAAAAGTTCCAGCGTCTCGATATCATACAATTCCACAGAACCATCCTGATAGTTAACATACACATACTTGTTATCTGCGCTAAAGAACACAGAGCTCAAGAAGCCAAGGTTGACTTTAAGCGTTCCGTACGGTTCCTTGTCCCCTTTTTTATATAATCTTGCTTCATCCTTGTCCGGTGAATATGAAACCATATATTTGTTATCATATGAGCGTGCTGACAGTGAATACAATTCCTTTTCTATGGGAGCCTCATCCTCCCACTGACCGTATGCATTAATCGCTCCGAGCGGGAAAATTACCACGCCATCGGCATCCATTTTGCCGTCTCCTTCTGTAGGGCCGTCGTATTTTGCCACATCATCTCTGATAATTGGTCTATATACGGATACATAATCCTGTCCCATAAAATGAAAATATGCAGAGTCATCGATATATACCGAATAATCTATATCCATTGTCGGATGTATTGAATATGAATACATAAGTTTCGACACCTTGGAATCAGCATCATACCAAAGCGCATCACCTTTATTTGTTATGTAATAATACCTGCCGCATTCTGCCGGGTTAATTCTTTGTGTATTCAAAAGCATATCCGAGCATGCTTCCTTATCCAATATCTCACCTGTGCCGGAGGCATACAAAGTAATACCGGAAGCTGCAAATGTATAAAGAGTATTTTCGGTGTAATCCGTGTAGCTTATCAGCTCCGGTATATTATCACTTTCCCATAACTTTTCACCGGTATTTATTGAATATTCTTCGACATGATTAAGTGTGTTTTCTACTTCATCTTTGACATTACATACCGAGAAACATACTTTATCTTTTCCTGCCGACGTATCTATGACAAATCCCTCAAAGCTTATGTCACATATTTTCTTACCGTTATTGGCATCAACAACAATTGCTTCGCTGGCATCTTCCATCGCCTGGGCAATAACAAGCTTGCTTCCGTCATCGGAGAAGTCAGTGCTTCCGGGCATCTGATAAGGAGTTTCAAATTCGGTTATCTTTTCCAACGAATTCATATCGTATATTATTCCCGTATTCACTGAAAAAATGGCAAATTTCTCATTATCATCCGATTTGCTTACCATGGCGAATATGGGATAAAGATTTTCACAGCTGTCGGATGATATATCGCAGACAACAACCCCTGATGCAGTTGAATAGACCAAATGGTCATCGTCCGTAAACAATGCATAATCCGGAGAAAAATATAAACTCTTCTCCGATAATCTAGTCAATGTTTTTCGATCATTATCATATACGCTGATATTCCCCATCACATCAGCCAACGCCATTTTCTTACCGCTTGGCGAAATCAGCATCTGAGTAATGCCGCTGTCCGATTTAATAGTTTCGTCAAGCGCATATGTACCGTTGGCAACATAGTCCGAATTAATCTTGGAGAGCGTATTCTTAACCTTGACCGAATCCGATGCATATTCCACTGCCTGATTAATTGCATCGGTCGCGGAATTCTTATCACCTTTTTCCATATAACTGACAGCCGTGTCACATAACGTTTCGGCATAGTTTCTCTTCATCTCCTTGCTTTGGCGATGAATGGTTATTGCCATCGATGTACTCACAATACCGAAAATGAGTAATACGGCAGCCGCTGCAGAAACAAATTTGATTGTTTTGTGCAGCTTTTGTTCACGATGTCTTTGTTTAAGTTCATCATAGCCAAGATTGAACATAGGCGCTATAAGCCTTATGCTCTCATCCTTAATCTTTTTCCTTATTTCTTTCTTGGTCAAACCTCTTACATCTGCAGCCAACGGTTCAACATCACGAATCTCGACCGTTTTGTTACCGTTCGCATCAATTTTTTCCACTTCGGCCTTAACCAGCTCCTCCGGAAATGAATCTTTGGGTTCGCCTTCTGCCAAAACCGCAAATATTTTCTCACGCCCGTGCAGTGACTTAAATGTCTCTATTTCTCTTCTGCACCATATTGATTCTTTTAGCTGCGGTGTACAAATTACAATCAGAAACTGAGAGTTCTCCAAAGCTTCTGTTATCGGCTCGGAAAGATCACTAGCCAACGGTAATTCATCTCGGTCTCTGAAAACTCTCGTTATACCTTTCTTTTCACATTTGTTCCACAGGTTCTTCGGAAGTTTAAACTCCTCCAATGTTCTGTGCAATGTTTGAGCCACAAACATATCCTTTTCCAAATGTCTGTAACTTATAAACGCATCATATTTGAATTTTTCGCTCATCGATTCCCTCTCTGTCATAAAAATAGGAATGATATTGTTATATCATTCCTATGTTCTTCTCATCCGTAATATCGGTTAATAACAATATCATTATATGCCTTTCACCGGATAAATCAATATATCTGCTGTCTGCCCTGATTATGGAGAATTTGTCTTCGTCACTTTCTATCACACATTCAATCGAAGGATTCTCTTTATCGGCAATAAGATACTCCAGCATTTCTTTAACACGTTCTTTGGACTTTTTTGAAACCAAAGCGTACAGAGCATCCAAATTCGGCACTGCGTCTACCGCCTTTTTCAAGTTAAGCATTCTGACTGCGCTTTGATTGATTTTCAGGATTTCTTCCGTTTCGGGATAAATTACCAAAAATCCGATATCCTGCTCCTTGGTAAACTCATCGAAAACAATGTTTTGGTACTCATTGACCTCTCGTAGCCGATCAACCGTTCTGACCAGACTTCCTATTTCATCATTACGCTTGAGATAAGTATCTATCTCGCTGTTCTTGGAATAATCTGACCGATACATTCTTTCTACCGAATCTTCAACAAGCTTAACCGGTTTCATAACCTTGTTAACACCGAGTGTGGAAGCAATTATCAAAACAGCTGCAGCCACAAGTACTATAAATATGAATCCAGTCTGAATACTCTTTGAATCCGCCAAAACCGTATCTGCCGAATCCGTAACGACGAACAGCCAGTTTCTGTCCTTCATATAATAACAGGAAGATATATCTTTACCACTATTTATCCCATAGTAAGAATTGTCCGGATTGGTTTTGATTTCTTCCAATATTTCATTTATCTTCTGATTATCACATATCTGCCCTATCAGACTCGGTTCCTTGTCAAAAATATACTCTCCCGTATCTGCCAAAATCAGTGAATACCTTACCGTTGAGTCTCCGCGCACATCCAATCTGTCCAGCACAGCCTGCAAACCGTCCGTATAAAACGCTGCCCCAACAAATCCAACCATTTCGCCTTTCGAATTGCTTAATCGTTTATATATAGGTACTACATACTTCTGCGTCACCGGGGCTGTCGTTACTCCCGTGCAGAACGCTTCTTCACGTTCCATTAACCTTTTTTGAAGTTCGTCCAATGAATCTCCGCTTCTGAATGTCTTATTCAAAGATTCGTGATTGGTATGCGTAAGTACATATGTATCCGGCAGGGCAAGATATAATCCTTCCAAAAATTCCGCATCCTTGGCATAGTCATTCGTATATCTTTGCATTGTCGAAATAACCGCCGCATCTTCAGGATTTTCACAGGCTCTGTATATAATCTCGGATTTGGAGAAACCATCCAAAAATTCCGTATATTTTTTAATATACGTCTCTACCAGTTCTGCTCTGTCATGAGAAATTGTTTCCATACTCCTGACGGCATTCTCGGTTAGTGACTTGTTTATAACCAAATTAGCAGTCAAAACAACGCCTATCAAAACTATAAGCGGAATTCCGGCTGCTAAAAACATTAATCTTAACCTTATACTTCTACCCATTTTCGTCTCCCCCTAATTCCAAATGGATCCGAAAACAATTATAAACCAAATGGTAGAAAAAATCTATAATTTTTGCCGACAGAACGTAAAGTTATTATACTGCGTCAAAACCGACACAGAACTCAAAACCTTTAAAGTGCGGATTTCCTGTTCCCTCATATTCGAAATATAACGGCCAGGTTCCGTCCGGAATATTAACAGGTATTTCATATCTGTCCCATGCATTGTTTGAATTGATATCGATTTCGCCCACACTGTCCTTTGACCAGTCCAGCTTCACCTTAATCTTTCCGCTTGAATACCCGTGAATGAAAACTGCTATTTTCTTAACATTTCGGCATTCAAAGAATTTGAAGCCTGCTACCGCACCATCATTGAAATTTGTAATATACGAATCACATATCGCACCGTCGGCGCCCTCCTGAATAATCTTGACTTTGGTTATATCAGGCAGTTTGGCATCATTATGTTCTTTGTACGAATCATCCCCGTTCGGATAGAACAGGTTGCATGCAATATATGAAGGATAAAAGCCTTCTGCCGGTAACGGACCGTTATTGAGACCGCAACTTGTCAGCATTGCCTGTTTAAATCCACCGTTATCATCTTCTTCAAGTCTTTCGGCACATACCTGTCTTGAATACCAGGTTCCATTGGTATGTCTGTGATAGAAAACATACCAACAACCGTTAATCTCTATAACACTTCCGTGATTATTGGCGCCATATGCCGATGCAAGATTAGAAGGCTTATATGAGTCGATACCCAAATCAGAATTGCTTATTAATACTCCGCCATATTCAAATCCCGAATCCGGTTTGTCAGATACGGCATAGCACAATTCATGCATAACAATTGATGAATATACAAAGATATACTTATCGCCCTTTTTCCTGATTGAAGCAGCTTCGAAATACTCATGGCCTTCAAATCCGCTACCTTTTGAGTACTCGCATCCCGGAACAACAATCTTGGGATTTTGAACAATTGTCAACATATCGGGGCCCAAAACCGTACACATCGCACCATGACGTGACTTATCACCCCATCCGCAGAATCCTGTATAAAGATATGTCTTATCTCCTTCCGTCAACACTCCCGGGTCAAAATGAGGTTCATCGGTATCCAATGCTCCAAGCAATGTACCGTCCTCATAATGCACATGTCCGTAAAACTCGAATTTACCTGTAGGCGTATCCGAAACAGCAACCGAAACATTCCCTGCATTGGAAATAACATAATAAAGATAATATCTTCCGTCCGGTCCCACTGTTACATCCGGAGCATACAGCATTCCGTCTCCGCGCGGATTAAGAGGTTCATCCATCTTATCGTAGATTTCACCCTCATATCTCCAATTGCCCAAGTCATTCAAAGGAGCTGACCAGCCTACATAGTTTCCCATGCAGAACACATCCCCGTTATAAAAATCATGTGAACCGTAAATATATAGTCTGTCGCCAAACACATAAGGTTCTCCGTCCGGCACATATTCCCATGACGGCAAATATGGATTAAATGCCTTATGACCGCCCTTTTGCTGTTGAATGTAATCGACCATTTTCCCTTTTAGGAAGTTCTTAAATAAGGACGACTCCTCCTTCTGTGTATTAGGGCCTTGCGGTGTGAATACCATTTCATACGGATTTTCCTTCGTATAAGGTATCCATTCAGGCATCATTGATCCGTCTGCATCCTTTCCGTTAGGGTTACCGCACGTAATAAAGTTAGCCCAATAGTTAGCCATCTTCCTTGATAAATCATAGTGTCTGCCAACATACGGTCTTGAACATTTAGCCAAGGTTTCAAAGAAGAACCATAGGTCAACCGAATGGAATGTACCCGGATTATCCTCTCCGGGAATGTCGGCATCGAATCTGTAATAATAAAAATCATTCTTTGACGAATTCTTTTTCATTGATTCAAAAAGTATCTTATCCGATAGTTCGATTCCGCTTACCGGTGCATATCCGCTCTCTTTGAATTTTTCTTTGCTTTGTTCAAATTCAAAGAAGCTGTCTGCATCATTCCTGCCGAAAAGTTCTTCAACCTTGCTCTCATATTCTTCAATCGTCTTGGCCGGAACGAAATTCATAAACTCATCCGCAGTATTTCCTGCCATTATCGGAATATCCAAAATATTGCCTTCAATTCCCTGCGTCAGAAAATCGCCTGTTACAAATTTGCCGTCGATAATAAAGAGCAACCATTTATTCTCCTGCAAATACTCATCATACTTTTCGAGCAATGTATCCTGATCGATCTTTCTGGCTTCCTCAAGAGTCTTAACCCCCAAAAGCTCAAACAGGCCCTCTCCCCACTTTTCAGCTTCTTCAAGGCTTACCGGAGGCGGGAAACCTCCTTCACGATACGGGCTTGCTATCAATCCTGACATGACAATTGCCCTCTTAATAAGGCCTTCGTTTTTCAAATTGCATATCTGAGCCATAACCGAACCGCCGCCGGCTGATTGACCGCCGATAGTGATATTTTCGGGATCACCGCCGAATGCTTCTATGTTTTCATATACCCATCTGGTTCCGGCCTGCTGATCCAAAAAACCGAAGTTTGAAGGAGCCTCCGGACTTTCTTTGGTTATTTCGGGATGTGCCATGAAACCGAATACGTTTAATCTATAATTAATCGTAACAACTATTATTCCTCGTCTTGCAAGTCTTTCGCCGTCAAATTCCATCTCGGACGGATATCCCCATCTGAGTCCTCCTCCGAAATACCAAACGAATACAGGAAGTTTCTCATCACTCTTTTTCGCAGGTGTCCAAATATTCAAATACAACGAATCTTCGGATATTTCCACTCCCGAATCAACATGCCATTCACGGCAATATATATCGTCTCCCATTCCCGGTCTGTTTTGGACCGATATCGGAGCAAATTTATAAGCTTCCAAAACTCCGTCCCACTTCTCCAACGGTTGCGGGGCTCTCCACCTGTTTTCACCCACGGGCGGTGCTGCGAACGGGATCCCCTTAAACGAGGTAATACGCGGATCAGCCGCAGGTAATCCTCTAACTACACCATACTTAGTCGTAACTTCTCTTAACATAATACCCTCCTTAACCTTCCAATTTGGCAACCGAACCTCTTTCTATCAATTTGGTCGGTATAAATATTTCTTCGCTTTTATATTCCTCCGGGTTTTCCAATTGTTCCAATAACTTCTTGGCCGATGTTCTTCCTATAAGGCCAAGATCAATTTGCATTGTTGTAAGCCCGGGCTTAAAGTATTCTGCCACAACATGATTATCAAAGCTTCCTATGGATATATCTTTACCGACAATCAGCTTATTCTCATCCGCATAGTCGTAAAATCCTCCGCTCATAAGGTCATTGCAGCAAACCACGGCTGTAATATCCGCCGGTCCAATCTGCTTGGCGCACTCATATCCGGAAGTTCTGTCCCACTTACCGTAAGCAATCCACTTCTTTTCAAACTTCATGCCTGCATCAAGGATAGCTTTTTGATATCCCTCAAATCGCCTTATCGTATGGATATTGTCCTTATCCCCTCCGATGAAGCCGATATTCTTATGTCCCATATCGATAATGTATTTAGTAAGCTCATAGCTTCCTTTGACATCATCTATCTGTACCGATGTTATATCGGTGTCGGAACTAAAAGCATAAGAAATCACGTTTGGGACTCCTATCTTTTCCGAAAAATTCTCTATCTTTCTGGTGTGACCCGCTATATAAATCGCGCCGTCGATTTGAACTGTCCTAAGATCATCTATTGCCTGCTCCAAATAACTTTGAAATTCCGGAAGCTTCTCATACCATTCATCGCCCCATCTTGAATAACGCCTTAAGTTTTCGACAATCACCCTGTATCCCGATTTCTCGCAAACATCAATAATTCCGTCCAAAACATACGGTGAAGTAAATTGAACAATATCTTCAACAATTATTCCTATAGTTTTGGTAATTTTGGTTCTTAAGCCTTGCGCAATCGGATTAGGCTTGTAGTTATACTTATCAACGATTTCCATGACCTTTCGGATTGTTTCCTTGGAAGCCTTGGGCTTTCCGTTAAGAATATTGGAGACCGTTGCCGTAGAAACATTACAAATCTTTGCTATTTCTTTTGCGTTCATTCATCACCTATATATTGTAAAATCCGCTTACTTTGCTATACTGTTCTTCGTAAAACTTTGGTGCATAAATTGGTTAATCGTTTAACCAATCTGATTGTACCATATTGATTCAACTAAATCCATATGAATAAAGTCTTAGCAAAGAAAAATACAATTTCAAAAGCATTCAAATATGCATTTCCGAAAACCATTCCCATCTTTATGGGGTTTTGGTTTTTAGGCCTGGCCTATGGAATATATGCCAATGTGTCTGGTTTTTCGTGGATTTATCCAACAATAATGAGCATGCTCATATTCGGAGGTTCTTTGGAATTCGTCTGCATCGAAATGATGATGTCTGTATTCTCTCCGCTTGCTGCTTTCCTGGTAGCCTTAATGATTCAGGCCCGTCACATTTTCTACGGAATATCAATGTTGGAAAAATATAAAGGATTGGGTTGGAAAAGACCATACCTTATCTACGGACTTTGTGATGAAACATTCTCAATTAATTTCACCGCCGAAATACCGGAAGGTGTCGATCGAGGATGGTTCTATCTTATCGTAACTTTTCTCAATCATTTCTACTGGGTATTCGGTTCATGCCTGGGTGGAATTATAGGCGGATTCGTAAGTTTCAATGTCGAAGGAATAGATTTCGTCATGACAGCTTTATTTGTTGTCATATTCATAGAACAGTTAGTAAAAGAAAAGCAACCCTATACCGCATTAATAGGATTGCTTTCTTCAATAGTATGCTTACTTGTTTTCGGCGCCGATTCTTTCATTCTTCCGGCGATGATTTGTATACTTGTTTTACTTACAGTTTTCCAAAAAATAATAGCTTAAGTGGAGATAGCCATGCTTCTTTGGCAACAGATTGTTACAATTGCATTATGTATCCTGGCAACACAGATTACCAGAGCCATCCCCTTTATTGTCTTCTCTTCAAAAAGACCCGTACCAAAATATATTAACTATTTGGGAAAGGCTCTTCCGTCGGCGATTTTCGCAATGCTCGTGGTATATTGCCTAAAAAACACCCCCATTATGACCAAACCTCACGGAATTCCGGAATTAATTTCAATCATTGCGGTAACCGCACTGCATCTTTGGAAAAGAAATATGCTCCTTAGCATATTCGCCGGAACAGCCTGTTATATGCTTCTTACAGCAATCCACGTTTTTTGACGAAATATCTGTATCGA
>JAZUFE010000032.1:0-10161 GCA_045640525.1 Lachnospiraceae bacterium
TCTTCATTTAACATAGTTGACATACAGATATCTCCTTGTACTTTTTTGTCGCAAATTAAATACTAAGATTTATCTGTATGTTTGGGAAGGGGTTTTTCCTCTTCCCATATTTATTTTTGCCAACTATTATTTTACTCTATGTTTGCAATATAGATAATTAAAAATTTTCAAAATACTACTTGACATATAATACTACGTGACGTATAGTATGACACGTAAGGCAGTATTACGTAAGGAACAGTATGTCGCATAGCATACCGATGCCAATAAGTAAGGTTTAACCAAATAAGAGAAAGGAACAAGTATGGACACACAGTTAAAACGCGGAATGCTTGATATATGCGTTTTGAGTGCACTGCTTGAGGAAGACTCCTACGGTTATAAGATTATTAAAGATTTGCAGCCGTATTTATCTATTTCCGAGTCAACTCTTTATCCTATCTTAAGAAGATTGGAAAGTGCAGATTGCTTAAGCGTATATTCGGCAGAACACAATGGCAGATTGAGAAAGTATTACCAAATTCGTCCTTCCGGAAAGAGAAAGATCGATGAATTTTTGGAAGAATGGAAATCAATGATGGATATTTACAATTACATCGAAGAGGAGATGAAGAAAAATGAACAAAGAAACGTTTCTGAATAATTTAAGAGAAAGTTTGAAGCAGTATTCTTCGGAAGAAACTGAGAAATCGATAGATTACTATTCGGAGATTATTGATGATCGGGTTGAGGATGGAATGAATGAAGAGGATGTGGTTGCATCGTTCGGCTCGGTTGATGATATAGCAAATAAAATTATAGATGAGTTATCTCTTTCGACACTGGTTAAGTGCAAAGCCAAGGATAAGTCGATACCCAACTGGGCAATCGTATTACTGGTTATAGGTGCACCGCTATGGTTTTCGCTGGCTATGGCAGCCTTCGCAATAGTGTTTGCAATATTTGTGGTTATCTGGTCTGTGTCGATTGCTTTTTGGAGCGTCATGCTGGCACTTGCAGTAGCAACTATCGCAACGATTTTCGCGGCAATAGTGTTCTGCTTCGGTCACTCGTTGTTGTCGATAGTAGGATTCTTCGGCGCAGCAGTTCTTCTTGCCGGACTTACGATATTCTCCTTCCTGGCGGCCTTTTATATTACCAAAGGCATAGTAGTATTGAGCAAAAGCATTATACGCGGTATCAAGAAACTTTTTAGATAGAAGAAAGAAGAGGTATAAAAATGAAATTAGCAGGAAAAATGGCAATTATTGCCGGCAGTTTGGTAATGGTTGGTGCAATTACAGTTGCAGCAAGCAGCTGCCAGGTATATAGAAACATTAGAAACGGTATTGATGTTAAGCAGTCCGGTGAAATTAAAAAGATGGAGTATACTACAGATGCTTCCGGCATCGAAGAATTGGATGTTGCGATTATTTCGGAACGTGTGGATATTAAGACGGGATCTTCAAACGAAATCAAGATTACCTATAATGATTACGCCGATGATCCGATTTATGAGATTGTCAAGAATCAGCCCAGACTTAGCTTTGCGAGAGAGAGCACTTCCTTTGAATTTTGGAATATAGATGATTTGGAAGACATAATGACAAATATATTCTGCGAGAATGCCATTGACGACAACATAATAATAATCGAAGTACCGAAGAATTTTGTTGCCGAATATGATTTAAGTTGCGTATCCGGAAATATTTCAACTGAGGGCATTGATGCTAAGAATATGAATGCTGCTTCCGTATCCGGAGACCTTTTACTTAAGAATACCGATATTAAAGGTGAATTCGCATCTACAACTGTATCGGGTGAAATCGTTATGGAAAACGTCACTTGCGAAGATTGTGAAATTGCAACTACTTCGGGTGAAATGATGATAAGCGGCTTGAAGACAGAGAAGTGCTCGGCATCAACTACTTCCGGTGATGTTCGAATGAAAGATGCATCGGTGGATAAAGATATAAATATTGAATCAATTTCCGGTGAGGTGGAACTTGAATTAAACGGAAGCGAAGAAGACTTCAATGTCGGTTGCGAGTCGGTATCGGGATATGTCAATGTGAAAAACACCGATCGTAATGCTGCAAAGACGATTACGGCTTCTACCGTATCGGGAGATATTGAAATCAGCTTTAAATAAGCTATTGAAAAATTGTCATAATATTTGTAAAATTATCTTATTATTGGCTTACGACATGAGATTTGAATGAATATTCATATAATTCGGGATAGCATAATAGGGGAGAGCAAACTGATTTATGACAACATTTCAAATATTGTTTATTTTTCAAAACATATGCATAATCATCGGACTGATTGGAATTTTCGTGCTTTTGTGCAGTATGTCGCGTGCGGAAGGTAAGTATTTGATCGGCGCCGAAATATGTGCTGAAATCTTTGCCCTCGGTTACGAGGGGGAGATGATGGCAACGACACAAGGTGAGGCGTTGTATGCTTCGTATATGCAGTCGATAGGACTTGCGTATGTGGGTGTGATGTTTGCTATCTATATAGTCAGGATGACGAACATTATCAAAGTTCGCAGACGTACGTGGATGATAATTATTGCGATAGAAACAGCGTTGGCTGTTGTTGCGCTTACTACGAAGAGTACCGGATTGTATTATCGTGATATGCGTTTCGTAGAGACAGGGCTGTATCCTCATCTAGAATTCGGCTTTTCACCGTTTCTGTTGCTGAATATGCTACTGCTTGGCGGATTGGTAATTTTCGGTTTGGTTGTGACAATTGTCGCGGCAGTTAAGGCCCAAAGAAAAGATTTGCGGAATAAATATATCGGTGTGACGGTCGGAATATCAATACCGCTTCTTGCAATGGGATATTCACTGTTGGTTAATTTCAGCGATTATGAAACCATTTCATCATTTGTGGTGTTGTCACTCGGAATAATTTCGATTGTGAAGTCAAAGGGACGTTTATATGACCCTGTGGAAATTGCCAGGGGTGATTTTTTCAGGAATTCATCGGTTGCGGCTATTGTTACGGATGCCAACTATCAGTTCCTTGACTGCAATGAAAATGCGTATGACTTTTTCCCGGAACTAAGGACAATAGATACGGATGTGCCTGTTAATAAATGGATACATCTTGAAAAGTTCAATAATGATAATTCACTGTTTCGACTTAATATCCGCAACCGATATTATGAATGCCGTGTCAATGACATAATTGACCAGGGTAGGTGCGTAGGACACGTTTTGGTCGTCGCGGATGTAACGTATCTTGAAGAACAGATGATTCGAATGGAGGAACTCAAGAAAGAGGCTGACAGTGCCAGTGCGGCCAAGACGGTATTTTTGGCGAATATGAGCCACGAAATGAGGACCCCGTTGAATGCAATCATCGGACTTTCGGAACTTTCCGTCAGAGAAGATTCGGCAGAGCAGATTAAGACATATGTTTCGCAAATCAAGAACTCGGGTCAGGTGCTTTTGGATATTGTGAGTGAAGTGCTCGACTTTTCGAAGGTTGAATCGGGTAAGCTTGAACTTGTGCCGACCAAATACGTATTAAGTGAACTCTTGAATGCTGTCATTAACATGATTAATGTCAGAATAGGCACTCGAAATCTCGATTTCATTGTCAATGTCAATCCGGGGATTCCCAATTATCTTTACGGAGATGATATCAGAATCAGGCAGATATTGATTAATTTCTTAAGTAATGCCGTGAAATATACATCAACCGGGCATATTAAGTTTACGGTTGATTACAAGAAGAGCGATTCCGGTATTGTACTTATTGTTGCGGTAGAAGACACGGGCAAAGGTATAAAGGAAGAGGATATTGATAATCTGTTTAAGAACTTCAGCAGAGTTGATCTTAATTCCAACCGAAACGTTCAGGGAACAGGGCTTGGATTGGCAATTTCGGCACGATTAATCGAACTTATGGAAGGAGAGTACGATGTTGAAAGTACCTACGGAAAGGGCAGTTGTTTCAAATGCAGTATTCCGCAGGAGATAGATAAAGATATACCTATCGGCGAGGGAGAGGCGGAAGACATTTATGTTAAGAAGATGGTTCCGTTTGAAATTAAAACTTACAATCCTGTACAGGCCGATTCGAGCATAGAGCCGGTAAAGGAGGAAAAGAAGACCAAAGAGGAGGCAGTTGCACAAAAGTGCGAAGGAAAGAAATTTTTGGTTGTTGACGATAATCCTATCAATATCAAAGTATTACAGGCGCTTCTTAAACTGTTCAAAATTGAGAGTGACTCTGCATACAGCGGACCTGAAGCAATCGAGAAAGTTATGTCTGAAAACTACGATTTGATTATGATGGACCATATGATGCCGGATATGGATGGTATTGAAGCTACTCAGAAGATTCGGGAAATCGACAGACCGGATATTAGCGATACCGTAATAGTTGCCTGTACGGCCAATGCCGTTAAGGGCGCAGAGGAATTGTTCTTGAACAGCGGATTTAATGATTACATATGCAAGCCGATTGAAATGGAAGATTTGACCAATCTTCTTGACAGAAGCTTCTAGAACATTGAGATTTTAATATAAAAGAAGGATTTGGGGTATATATCATAACCCTTAATCCTTCTTTTATTATGGCAATTTTAACTATACCGTTGGGAAATATACCTGATACTTTTCGTATCCTACCTGATTCAACGGAATGAAGTTGATTCCGGGATCTTGAAATTTGGTTCTGAAGGTATCTATCCAAGATCCCCATTCTCTTTCATTGTCATGAATGAGTAACTCTTCCGGCTTGTGTCCGTGCAGGTAGAGAGTTCTTTCTTCACTGCATATACCGGCAAGGGCGTACGGACCGTAGGAGAAGGCAACATAGTCTTCGGCACCTTCCAAAGGTGTTGTGTATACATCCATAGGGAGTGACAGTCTGACCTCGTCGTTGTTTTTCCAAACTCTGTTTATCTTAATGAATCCGTTTTCGAGTATTGAATTAATATCTGTTTCTTCACCGTTAATGCTAAGTGATGCCGCCCGGTGGACCCATTTGGGAAGCCTAAGATTCAGAGTGAATTCGGTTTCGGCTTCGCATGAAATTTTGAAGCACTCAAGCAGTACATCGGGCTGGTGGATAAAGATATGCGATATATCATTTTGAGTTTGCTTGCCATCGTTGGTGCTGTTAGCTTGATAGCAACCGCTCAGAGTGTCGCGATACTGCTCGATTGTGACATCTGTGTCATCAATTTTAATTTTGGCGGATGAAGCGGCATATATTCCGGTATATATATCTTTGCCGTCCGAATAATAAAGATAGCGGTTATGAGCTGAGTTGGCCTGCACCAAAGTTCCGTGGCAACAGAAGAAATCGGTGAACTTGCCGGCCCATACCTTGTGACCGCCGGCACGTAACGGCTGGAAATATGTGATGAGTCCCTCTTCCGGATATTCGGCATCCTCACCGTTGGAATGCGAACCTCTGAAATATCCTTGTGACATTATTCCGTTGTACAGGTTTTGCTCTATATAGTCGAGATATTTGTGGTCCTTGGTCCATTTGAAAAGAATATCCGCGAGCCGAATCATGTTGTAAACGGTACAATGCTCCTGATTTTTGCTGCCCAGGCGATTTTCCATTGAATGTGGCGGAGTCCATATTTCGCCGCAGGTTTGACCGCCGGTTACGCTTGTTCCGCGCTTGTCCACCGCCATGGTAAAATATGCAACAGCTATATCTTTGTATCTTTCAATTCCCGTAACTTCATAAACTTTGGCACAACCTATTGCTTCGGGGATGGTTGTGTTGGCGTGCATGTTGGTAAGTACGTCCACTCCCGCAAGAAGTGGATCGAACAATCTGTGACGGTCATATTTGTCTATCAAGGTAAGATACATCTTATCTTGTGTAAATTCGTATAAGTCGGCCCAAATTTCAAGCATTCCGCCGGTCTCGAAATCCAATATGTCATCCATTTCCTCGCGACTTTTGTCCTTAACCCAGTTGTAGAACCACTTCGAGAAATTGATTGATACTTCCAAAGCTTCATTGTTGTGGGCGTATCTGTACATATCGTTAAGACCGAGGAAGGTCTTGTGAACGGTATAATGAGGTGCCCAAACCTGCTTGCCTTTGGCAATCCAGGTGAAATACTTTTCGGGGATGGAGGCTGCCCATTCTCCGCCGTTTTCAATCTGGCAGCGGTGCAGTTCGTGTATTATGAAATTTCCCTTGGCCAGCAGCTCTTCATCATGCGTTGCGTAATATCTTACGGCAACGGCACTTAAGAAGTGACCGAGAAAATGTCCGCGCAGCTGACAGGTCGGATCTTCCCAACCGGTATGTTTAACGGTCTTACTGCCATAGTTTTGATGGAGACCGGCTTCGTTATAAAAATTTGATAAGAGTGCTTCGGAATTCAGTTCCATCAGGTAGGCACGATTGTCAAATTCTTTTTTGAGCAGGGCTTCGTCTTTTAAAGTTATATCAGTTCCGGCTAAAGCTTTCATGAAATGACTCCTTTTGCGCAAAATATTGTTTTGGTATAAGCTCTTATAGATATAGTATGCGTTACGAAAGAAATTTACAATATTCTTTCCGACAGGTGCCGATTATCACTTATGAATCTCAAAAGAGAGATTGCCCGTGTCATCGGCTGATGGTAAGATGGTTTCAAACGTGTTTAGGTAGGTAATTATATGACGATGTGGATGACAATTTTCGCCATCGGTTTGGCGCTTTTGATAACGTGTATCTTTGTACTGATCAAAAAGATACGTAAATTTGATCGTAGAATGTCATTTTGGTGGGGATTGCTGATTGTTGCAATCCTGTTTGGCATATTCTTTTTGATATGGGGATTGATAAATGCCGTAATTATTATACTTCATTTGGTCGGTATCTGGATAATCTGTGATATTGCAGGCTCGATTATAAGGAAGGCCGGGCGAAAACGTCAAAAAGCCGAACCGACGCTTTATATTGAAGGTATCATCGCTCTTGCGGTTACGTTCGTCTATATGTCTATAGGATGGTATTTGGCCAATAATGTATGGCTCAAGGAATATGAATTGTCTACGGACAAAAATACAGGTGTTGAAAATTTCAGAGTTGTCGGATTTGGTGATGCACATATGGGAACCTTGTTCGGAGCGGAGAAATTGTCTGAGCATATTGATACGATTAATGCGCAAAATCCGGATATAGTGGTGATAGTCGGCGATTTCATCGATGATGCCACTACCAAAGAGGTTATGGAGCAAAGCTGCGCCGCACTTGCGAAAATTGAATCGACATATGGCGTGTTCTATGCATACGGTAACCATGACGCGGGATATAATTCGGCATCAAAGAGAGGATATTCGCCGGATGATTTCGAGCGGTGCCTTAAAGAAGCCGGAGTACATGTGATGAAGGATGATATAGAGAATATTGTTGGGAACATATACCTGGTCGGAAGAAATGATACGCAAGTACATACGCGAAAGAGTGCCCGCGAATTGGCCAAAATGATTCCGGAAGGCGGTTACAGCATTGTTCTGGACCACGAGCCGAATGACTATGCTAATGAAGAGGCGGCCAAATTTGACTTGGTATTGTCGGGACATACGCACGGTGGCCAGATTATCCCGGTGACTCGAGTAGGTGAACTGATAGGCGCAAATGACAAAACCTACGGCTATGAGAGAAGGAATCAGACTGATTTCATAGTTACGTCCGGAATTGCAGCGTGGGAGATAAGATTCAAAACCGGCTGCAAATCGGAAATTTTCGTGGTTGATGTATCTGCAAAATTCGGTGAAACGGCATAATCCGGTGAAGTGATGCAAGCAGAAGAATTACCTTGATATTCGTTTGATATACAGATATTATTAATTGAGTAGAAATATTTAATTTACGATTTTTATGAGGAGAAAAGATATGTTTTGTACTAAGTGTGGAACGAAAAATGGCGATAATTCCCTCTTCTGTGTAGGATGCGGAAATAAGCTTACCCCTATTGTACCCGGACCGACAGCTCCCGCGGTTGAGGCTGAACCTGTTGCTGAGGCCGAGCCTGTTGTTGAGGCCGAACCTGTTGCTGAGGCCGAGCCTGTAGTTGAGGCCGAACCTGTTGCTGAGGCCGAGCCTGTTGTTGAAGCCGAACCTGTTGTTGAAGCCGAGCCTGTTGCTGAGGCTGAACCTGTTGTTGAAGCCGAGCCTGTAGTTGAGACAGCACCTGTGGCCGAAACACCTGTAGTTGAGACTCCTGTAACGGAAGCGCCCCAGCCTGCACCTGCAATGCAGCCTGTATCTCAAAAAACCAAGAAAAAGCATAGGGCTTTGAAAGTTATACTTATAATTCTTGCGGTTTTGGTTGTGGCAGCAGGGGCTCTTGTGGCATTGCATTTCTTTGTTTGGAATAAAACGGTTACAGTAGATCTTAGTAAATACATTGAGGTTACATATGACGGATACAACGGTATGGGTACGGCTGTAGCTCAATTCGATAAGGATGAATTTGATGAAGATTTCGGCGAAATCATCAAGCCCAACAGATTCAACTTCCTTGTAGAAAAGCTCAGAAGCGATGAAAAGATAGAGTGGAGTAAACTCCCGGAGGAGCTTGAGAGCATTGATTGTATTGAAGGACTTTATGACGATTGCATAGACGGTTCATTGGATAAGACAGAAGGCCTTTCAAATGGTGATAAGCTGACATTTAAGTGGGATTGCGATCTTGATGTTGCCAAGGACTATTACAATACGGTATTAATTTGCGAAGACATTGATTTGACGGCAGAAGGAATCATTGAAGCAGAACCGTTTGATCCGTTCTTGGAGACAGAAATAGAATTCACCGGAGACAGCGGTTCGGGCGAGATTATGATGAATATGTTGTCTTTGGATGAAATATATGATGACATAAACTATACAGCGGATAAAATGGAGAATCTTTCGAACGGTGATGTGATAACTGTTACAGCAAGTCTTCTTATCCCTGAAGAAGAATTCATCGATAAATACGGTAAAATACTTAGCAATACCGAGCAGGTATATACGGTTGAAGGACTGACCTGCTATGTTAAGACCAAATCAGATATTACGCCGGAAACTCTTTCGTCACTTCAGTCGGCTTCGGAATTGGCACTGGAAAGCTTCTTTGATTTGACGTTTGATGACGGAACGGTATGCTATCCCAGAAATATGAGATACGATGGTTTCGTGATAGTTTCAGATCAGGATACTTCGGCATACAACCGAAACGCAGTATATATGATATATGAAGTGGATAACGAACTTTCATTTAAGTCTGCAAGAGGTAACGAGTCATATATCGTTACATCATATGAATATGTGAAGTTTACCAATGTATATGAAGGTGGGGATGACTTCGCATATTATCTGAATAACGTTCAGTATCCGGATGGTACAATTGACATCGATACAGGCATCAAGAGACCTAAGAAGTGGGAAGGCTCATCATACTTCACATTCTGGATTCGCGGATTCGACGATATAGATAATTGCCTTGAAGAAATTGCAGCATATAACAGTTACGGATACGATATCGAAGATGATGTTATTGTTCCGCATTCTACGGTTTTTGATAATTGATAATTATCGAATAGAGGGACTTATGAAACGAAAACCAATAACACTATTAATCATGGCAGTTATTTCGTTTTCATTGATTGGCTGCGGTGATGTGTCGGTTCGCAAAGACACATCCAAAAAGATGGAGACGGTTTACAAGGATGAAGAGGATTCATTCGCCGATTCTTCCAAAGAAGGTGACCTGGACGCTGACTTTCCCCCAAGGGAATCGCAAGATGATAGCAATCTTTTTGCACTAAAAGATAAAGTACCAGCCGCACTGAGTGTAAAGATTAAAGGTAATACATATCTTTTGTCCGGTGACCCACATGAAGTTATCGGCGATATGACGAAAGATGGTGTTGTGGTATTTAATACGATGCGATACACTCAGTATGCCGAAGATGGATATCTTGAAACCGATGAGGATAAGAAAATCAACCTGCTAAAGGACCGTGATAAATATGAAAATGGTGTCTGGCTGTATGGGAATTCAGGACAACTAAGCGAGGACGCCCCTGTAACTAAGCATAAGTACTACTTGAACTATTATGAATATGTGTTTAAGAGTAGTGAGTGTGAATTTGAAACAGGAGACTTGATTAGTGAGTCTTCTACCAAAAACGATATTGAGAAATTGCCGGG
>JAZUFE010000033.1:0-32218 GCA_045640525.1 Lachnospiraceae bacterium
ATGAAAAAGCAGAGGAAAAAGCTAAAGAAGCCCAGAATGCTTATGACGCTGCCAGCGAAGCATATGCTATTATTCAGAGTGACTACGAGGCACAGTTGAAGGTTGTAGAGGAAAAGGCTAATGCATTTAATGATGCTGTAACCGCAGCATCGGATTCAGCTGCTGAAGCCCGGGAAGAACTTGAGGCTGCCGTTGCGGCTGCAGAAATATTAGGTGAACAGGTTAATGCTGCGAAAAGCGCTGCAGATGAAGCTAAGGAGAAAGCAGATGAAGCTAAGGCTGCTGCAGAGAAAGCCAAGACTACAGCAGAAGATTTAGCGTCTCAGGCAAATCAGACGGCCAAGGAAGATCAGGATAAGGCAGACGCAAGTGCAAAGACAGCCAAGGACGATCAGGATAAGGCAGATGCAAGTGCAAAGACGGCAGCGGCAGATAAGAAGGCAGCAGATGAGGCTGTAGCGGCAGATAAGAAGGCAGCAGATGAAGCGCAGAAGAAAGCAGATAACGCTGCAGATGCACAATATAAGTTAGATGATATTTCAGGAATGATATATCGTAATTATACTCACGATAATGGTGCTAAGGATTATGATAAAGCAGCTGCACTCGTTCAATACTATTATACATTTGGTGCCGGTAAGAAGGAAGGAAAGTCAGTTGCTAGTGTTAAGTGGGAAGACTGGGATAAGAACTTTGTCTTGGCTAATACGACATATTCAAAAGTAACGGCAACATTTGATGATGGAACTACAGAGAGTCAATGGGTAAGGTGCTACAAGAAGAAAAACTACGATATTAAAGCCCAAAAGGATTCAGATTCTGAAACTCTTTTGACAGATGATGAGGTAGCAGCATGGTGTAAATCATATGATTCCAATACCAATGCGGCTGCTAAGAGAGATGCTGCTAAAGCTGAAAACAAGAGAGTATGGGAAGAGGCATACAAAAATGCCGGATCGGAAGCTTTGAAGACAGCAGAAGCAAGTGCAAAGACAGCCAAGGAAGATCAGGATAAGGCAGAAGCAAGTGCAAAGACGGCCAAGGAAGATCAGGATAAGGCAGATGAAAGCAAGACAAATGCTGAATCCTTAAATAATGATCTTAGCGAGAAGGCTGCCGCATATGTCTCAGCAGCTGCAGCTTTGGAAGAAGCTTCTAAGAAGCAGGCTGCATATGAGACACTTGTGGGAGATTATAATGCAGCTAGCGAAAAAGTTAATACAGCCAAGGCTAATGTTGAAAGTCTCCAAGAAGCAATAGAAGCTTTGAAAAACAATAATGATGAGAATGCCGTTAAATCAGCGCTTAGTGCATTAGAGGGCAATCTTAAACTTGCTCAAGCTAAACTTGAAAAAGCTGAGGAAAACTTGACAAATATTAATAACAAGCTCGAAGATGCTGCCAAGAATTTGGCTGAAACAATCGACAGATTAACTCCTAAGCCGAATAACGGTGGAGATTACACAGGTGATGATACATCAAGTGATGATGGCGGTGCTACTGCAGTACTTCCTACAGTTCGTCCTATTCCTTCAGGAACAGAAACAATTACAACTTTGACAACTGCTGAAGAAGATCCTAATGCAGAGGTTCTTGGCGCCAGAAGAAATACAAGAAGTGCTTCTAAAAAGGCTGCAACGGGTGTGGAGAAAGTTGCAGAGACTGAAAACGAAGAAATCGCAACAACAGGTTCTGATGTTATCGTAGAAAAGGAAAAGGCTCCCGAAGTTGATAAAGAGAAAGAGACAGTTACCATCGAAGATGGTGAAGTTGCTCTTGCAGGTTCTCTTACAGAAGAAGAAAAGCAGGGAATGTCTTGGTGGTGGCTCCTCATTGTAGCTGCTTTAGGTGCTACGGGCGTTGCAATGTACAGAAGACATCTTGCCAAGAAGAAAGTTACCAAATAAGTAAACTAACACAATAGCGTTTAAGGGCACATCAATTTGATGTGCCCTTATTTTTTTATACGGCGAAATTAGTGTAATCACAATATTCGGTATGCAGGAAGGTCGAGCAGCAGGAGCAAAAGAAGCTCTATCTGCCATAGGAATTGATGAGAAAGAGAAGGATATGTACCTTTCAATTTTGGCAGAAGCCGATTGATATGGAATCATGGATTGTGTTATGATTGTTTCATCATTATTTTGGAGGATTACCGATGGAAGAGAGAAGACAAATTAACAGAGTTGAGTATAAGGCTAAGAGCGTAATTGTTCTGTGCGATACGCTTGAGAAGATATACGTGGAAGTTAAGAATGTAAGCCCACTTGGTATGGCGATTACATTGCCGGCCGGAAGCCCGGATATTCTGCATAAAGATATTATTATTGTGGCAGAGACACTTATTATGTATGCTTTGGTTAATCGTACGCAGAAGGAAGAAGACGGAACTGTTACAGTCGGAATTGAGGCCAAGAAATTCACACCTGAAGTTCTTGAGTATTTGTTCAACAGCATTGGTGGCGAAGAGTAAGCTGCAAGTGAATTTGATGAAAAGTTAAGGGAATCCCGATTACAGGGATTCCTTTTTTGCGTTATGGCAATTTGTGTAATTGTAAATTCTGAGCAATTCGTAAATCTTTATACTAATGACTATATTCGTCAAAATTACTACGCAACCAATTGTATACGAAGGCGATGTAATCACAATATAAAGGTGTTTCTTAGTACAAGGAAGGACGAGCAGCAGGAGCAAAAGAAGCTCTATCTGCCATAGGAATTGATGAGAAAGAGAAGGATATGTGCCTTTCAATTTTGGCAGAAGCCGATTGATATGGGATTATGGATATGATTAATCCTGAATAACTTAGATTTGCACGGAGGAATTGGCGATTGTGACAATTCCTCCGTATGTTTAAAATGATTATTTTAAAAAGCACGTAGGAATTTTGAAAATCTCATTTTCCTCCGTATATTATTCGGATATATCCTAAGTTATCGAGTAGAATAGGCATAGGAATGTTTAATAACTCTTTTTTTCTTCGTATTTCTTGCGAGAATATGACTAATATTTACTGAAATGATACGTAGGAAATCCCAAACGCGTTCTTTCCTCCGTATTTAAAAAAATAGGAAATTTCGAATACGTAGAAATCGAAGAAACGGTCATTTCCTACGTAAAATACCAAAGCAAGCAATCCAAAGCAAGCAATCCAAAGCAAGCACCCCACAGGATATCCTGTGGGGTTTGTATATAGGAGGCGGTGATTAACCGCCTCCTGCTTGATTTGTGCGCCTTGCTGCGCACGTCGTTGTATACGTTACCAAACTCTTACCGCAGTATGATATGTGATGTACTTACACCGCAATGTATGCACCGGCCTGGACGCGCCACATCTGGGCGTATTTGCCGTTCCTCTTAAGCAGCTCTTCGTGAGTTCCCATTTCAACGATTTGGCCGTTTTCAAGCATTATGATTCTGTCGGCAAGACGGGTCGTTGACAATCGATGTGAGATGAATATGACTGTCTTGTCTTTGGTAGCTTCAATCATGGCGTGATTGAGTTGGTATTCGGCTATCGGATCGAGGGCACTTGAAGGTTCATCAAGTATCATCAGACCGGCCTTCTTATAGAACACACGTGATATGGCGAGTTTCTGGCTCTCACCTCCGGAGAGGTTAATGCCATCATCACGGAATTCAGTGGTAAGTGCCGTATCAAGGCCGTTAGGCATTCTTGTTACTCGGTCCCATAATCCGCTGTCGGTAAGTGACTGCTTGATTTCTTCGGTATCACTTCCTTCATCGATATTAAGAAGAATGTTCTCTTTGATGTTTCCGGCGAAAATTTGGAAATCCTGGAATACGGTTCCTATGGTGTTTCTGTATTTGGTAACATCGTACTTTCGTATATCTGTGCCGTCTACAAGAATTTCTCCTTCGCTGACATCGTAAAGACGCATGAGAAGCTTAACCAAAGTGGTCTTGCCGGCACCGTTATAACCGACGAGAGCTATCTTTTCACCGGGCTTGATAGAAAGCGAAAGATCCTTTAACTGGAGCTTGTCGGTATTCCCGTACCCAAACGATACATTCTTAAGTTCTATCGACTTGGCCTCTTTGGACGGTTCCAAAGCTTCGGAGCTTACAATAGTCGGTTCGTATGCTAAGAATTTACGTATCTTGCTTACATACAGACTTGTCTCACAAGCATAAGGATATACGTCTGTGAATACCCTAAGACTTTCTTTCAAATTGCCGAAAGAGTGGAACAATATGGCAATGGTACTGAAGGACAGAGCCTTTCTGACGGCTGCCTGAAATACCAAATATGTTATATAGAACACGTCACTGAACATGTTATTACATACATATTTCTTGATGAAACCAAGGTAGAATTTCTTCTTGGCGTACTTCTTCTCGACATCATATACTTCGTCATTGGCCTGCTCGAATCGCTTGAAGAGTATGTCCGAAACCTTGGGATTAAGTCTTATTTCTTTGGCGTAGTCACTCAAATAATAAATTCTTTTGACGTAATCACGTTTTCTGGTAGCCGGAATGCTTTCCAACCGAACCATGAAATTCATCTTGTTGTACAGTTTGTTAAAGATAAATGACAGGATAAACGATACAGCAACGAAAATAATTGAGATTTTGTCTCGCATAAGGAAGTATATGCCTACGCATATAAATACCGTAATTCCCGAAAGCGTATTCTGTATAAACATAATTACACGGTCAATCTGCTTATCGACTTCCGAAATGGCCATAACCTGGTCGTTGTAGAATTGCGGATCATCATAACAGGACAGGTCGAGATCCTTGGCCTTTTCGTAGAGCATTATTTTTATCTTTTCACGAATTTTCGGCTTTTCTTTCTCACCGATATAATTGCCTACCCATACGGTAAATACCATTCCTACGGTAATTGCACCTGCGAGTATCAGAATGAAGGTTGCAACATCCTTGAAAGGGTAGTTAAATTCGGCAGCTTCCATAACATAACCGATACCTACGGTATGCTCGAAGAAAACCGAAAGCTGTCCCCTTATGGCATCAAGTGCCATGAATATTATGTATGAGGGTGAGGCTATAAACATCAGTTTCATCAAAAACCAGTTGTTTGAAAAGACTTCCCTGACAGATTGTTTGGTCTTTTCCTTGTTATCCATTAAAATACCACCTCCGCTTCATTATCCAAAGCAAGATAGTTCATAGCCTGCTTTTTATACATCTGCGCATAGCTTTTGTTCAATTTCATAAGTTCCTGATGTGTTCCTTCTTCTATGAGGCGTCCTTGTTCCAACATGAATACCTTGTCGCAGTTCTTGACGGATGAGAGTCTGTGCGAGATGAACATCATGGTATGGTTGACGCTTTCTTTCAATATGTTTTGGAACAAATCGTATTCAGCTATCGGATCGAGAGCACTTGAGGGCTCATCGAAAATTTTCATCGGTGCTTCGTGAATGAAGGTTCTTGCAACGGCTATCTTTTGGCTTTCACCACCTGAAAGAACAGCACCGTTTTCATCGAATTCCTTGGTCATTATATTGTCCATGCCATTCGGCAGAGCCATGACACGTTCGTAAACGCCTGCCTTTTTCAAGGCATCTTCGACAAGCTTGTTTTCATCGTCAAAACGTCTTCCCATAAGAACGTTTTCTTTGACACTCATTCCGAACATCTTGAAGTCCTGGAAGGTTGTGGCGAAGATTTCACGGTAAGCCCGCAGATTGTAGCATCTTATATCTTTACCGTTATAAAGAATCGTACCTTCGGTAGGGTCGTACAGTCTCATGAGCAGTTTGATGATGGTGGTCTTGCCGGCGCCGTTATGTCCGACCAATGCTACACATTCACCTGCATTAATCATGAAAGACAGATCTTTAATGGTGTTTTCATCTTTATAAGAAAAAGATACATTTCGAAATTCAATACTGCCAAATTGAGGATCCGGAATCTCGCCATCCATATCTTCGGGTATTTCTTCCTTGTATTCCAAAAAGTTTCTGAAATTGTTGATAAACATACTGTTTTTGATGATTTCCATTATGTTTTCGAATACTCTTATCAGAATCCATGTCATGGCAACCATCAGACTTGTCATAATGGTAAGCTGCGCCAAAGTGATGGAACCGGTCACACGATTTCTGTAGATTGCATACAACAGCACTCCTTCGAAGATAACGGTGAACGTGAAGGTTATTCTGAAAAAGTCAAGTAACGCACATGAGAATGCGTATTTGATGGCCACCAAAACGTTCTTGTTGGTAGCTTCGTGATACTGTTTTTTAAGCAATGCAAATACTTCCGAGAGTCTCAGTTCTTTGGCTCCGTCGGGTAAATACATAATTCGTGAAACATAGTTCAAAACCTTTTCGTTTGGAGCCTGCTCCTTGTAACGCATGAACTCGTACTTGTTCTTAATGTTGCCGAAGAGGAAATTACCAAGCAACGGCGAAATAATGAACAGTATCGCATAGTGATCTATGTCGTACATAAGGTAGAAGACGGCAACCGCAGCCACAGAACCGATTACGGTTCCGAGTATACCTCTGATTATGGCAGTGATCTTTTCCTCGGCACCATCCATAGCCATGGTATAGCGATTGTAGAAATCAGGGTCTTCATAGCATTTGAGTTCTACATTTCTGGCTTTTGCGTACATCATTTTGTATATTCCGCCGAACAATCTGTTGGTTTGAAGCGGATAAACGACGTTTTCAACATAACTTGAGTAAATTCCGAAAGTACAGAATATTGCCGCCGTTATCATGATGAAACCGAATATATGTCTAAAGCCCATGTTGTTGTCCAAATCTTCAACGATTTTTCGCATGAAAATGCCGTCGAAGTATACCCACTCAAAATATCCCGTAAACCACAGGAAGAAGGAGTGGATTACGATACTGTGGCTTATGCTGTAGCCAAGTTTCATGGCGTAGAAAGCATTTTTGACAGTATCTTTTAATGATAGTTTGTCTTTCTTTTCTTCTTTCATTTTCCTAACTCTCCCAAATTACAGTAAAAAATAACCACGGAAAATACCGTGGTTAATAATTGCAATCAAATGCTTCTTTCTTTAAAATTTATGTACATAAGTCATCCGTATCACACACGACTTTATCAGTTTAGTCATGATATATATTTTTGTCAAGCAGAAAATTTATTGCTGCGGGAACCGTATCTTTTCAGGGCGAAAAGGCGCAAAATATAGTGCGGTTTCTTTGGAACTGTGCTAAAATTTATTTGATATTTGGATAAATCGAAGGAGAGCATAATGGATAGGGTACTTAAAATAGGAGCATCTAATAAGTTCTTCTATTACACACTTGGTGAGCGCAATACATTTAACATCAAAATCAGATTTGCGATTCCCAATCTTAAATTGGATGAGTTGAAAGAATCATTTAACGAGGCTCTTGCAAGGTATCCCGAATTTGGAGTGCAGGTCTTTATTAAAGACAATAAGCTGGTTTCAAGAATTAATGATAAAGATATAGTATTTCGTGAATACGGTTCGTCACCGGTATGCTTCGGCACTGATGACACTAACGGATTTATGTTCTATGTACTTTATGGTGCTGATGAGATTACTGTTTCGTATTATCACGGTCTGGCGGATGTAACAGGCATGGAAGAGTACGTCAGATGCGTGATGTATCTGTATTCACAAAAAATAGGATTTGAGTTGAGCCCTGAAGAACTGAAGGAATTATTGTCATCGATACGTGAATCGGATGATGTTAAATACTCAGAGGATTTACTTGACCCATATGGCAAGTACGGTGATTCAAATGTAGTTCCACAATATGTTTTTGATAATCGTGGGGCATATAAGTTGCCTCTGGAAGAAGATTTGTCTGATGATGCGTACAGTTATTATTCCGAAATCAGATTTGATTTTGATACTGTTTTAAAGAAAACCAAGGATTTGGAAGTGTCTGTAACACCGTTCTTGCTTGATACGCTTATCAAAGGGATTTTTTCCGAATTTGACGTGCAGGGCGAAACTGTTATTACGATGCTGCCGGTTGACATGAGAAAGTATTTCAAATCGAAAAATGTAGTAAATTTTTCTGACAGTGTATTTTTATCTTATACGGCGGAAAATATGCAGCTTCCGGTAGATAAGAGATGTTCGCGAATAAAAGAAATGATAAAGCAACAATCAACACCGGAGAATTTCGCCAAAATGATGGGAGATAAAGCAAATGCGGTAGCATCTTTTGAAGAATCTCCACTTCCGTTAAACGAAATTCTGGCTAAAACCAATGCTCCTCAAAACAGTGATTTTAATCCGCTGACGATTGTAACAACGTATTTGGGCAACATGACATTGATGTCAGGACTTGACAGACTGGTTACCGATATGGATACGTATGCATGTGCGTGGGGGAATGCCGTACTGGCCAGAATATGCAGGAATGAAGTCAGACTTCAGGTGATGACGACTTCTAAAGAAAATTCTATTGCCGAAGCCGTATACAATAGCTTGGTCAATGATGGATACAATCCGAAAATGGAATCAAATAAACGAATGTACAGAGATTTTATGATGTCAGAGAGGTTATACAATGAGTAACTATGAAATCACAGTAGTAACGCCATACCATAATGAGGAGATGGAAATATTTCATCATGCACTTGATTCACTTAAGAATCAGACTCTCGGCTTTGAAAAGATTGAATGGGTTGTTGCCATTCACAACAGCCGTCCCGAGATGATTGAGCAGGTGCAGAATCTGCTTGGTGAATATCCGAATGTTAAAACAATTGTGGTTAACAACGATATCCATTCTGCCTCAAGCCCTCGTAATGAAGGACTTAAGATAGCAACAGCAAAGTATGTAGGCTTCCTGGATTCCGATGACAGCTATACACCATGGGCTCTTAAAAAGGCCGTATATCATATGAAAAAGTCAGGTGCTCAGGGCGGATGGTTCAGAAGAGAATTTGAACTTCAAAGTAAGGATAATATTCCTATCAGAGAAATCGTTCTGTGGGATCAGACCCAAGAAGAGATTATTATCGAGAAGGGTGTCAACTGGGATGATGAGAAATTGCTCAGCGGATTGTGGGGTCATGTAACCAGTAGAATATTTGATCGTGAATTCCTTCTTGAGAACGATATTTGGTTTGACAATAACATTACATACGGCGAAGATTTCCTTTTTATTACGGAAATGTTCGGACACGGAAATAAGTTTTGTTATCTTCCTCAAACCGTTGGCTATCACCAGTTTATTAACAGTAAATCATTGATTCAGACAGCACATCATGATGTGCCGATGATGATGAATATTTCCGAAGGTGTTGCCAAGATACTCAATACAATGAATAAATACGGACTATATCTTGATGCGGCAACTGCAGAACTCTTGATGTTCGAAGTTATGTACATGAAAGGTTGTCCGGAGCTTACACTTGAGAACAGATATGCGATTAGGGATATGTTCCTTCCGATTTTGGAAGCCCAGAAGCCGACCAGAGTCAATAAACTTTACAGTGAAAAGACAATACAGGACAGATGGGCGCTACGAGATTATATTCTTAATCCCGAGAAATATATTGATTCCAAAGACAGTGAGCCGATGGCTTTAAGCAACAGCTATCAGGATGAAGAGGTCAGAAGTGATCTTAAACTGTTGATGGATATATTGGATAACAATCATGATACCGACTTTGGTAACAGATTCGGTTTCGTCAATATTCATACCATTACGGGTTATATGTCGAGAGTACCTGTTAGCGAGTATTCATTCTATGAGCCGTTGGTAAGACTACAAACAGGTATAGGTGAGACCGGTATTTTGGTTAATGAACCGATTGTTAATTATGTATATTCAATCGGTAATATGAACAACCGAAAACTGATACCTGCGACCAACTCTCACCTTGATACGTATGAAAAGTACTTCGAAAAAATGGTTAATAACGAAGATACACTACTTCTTTATGAAAGCCTTCGTTCAGAGGTCTCTTTTAATGATGCGACAACAGCCAATTCAATATACGGTGCGGTTGTTCAGTCATATTTCAAGAAACGTATCGCATCGGCAGGTGAATCGAATGCCGATTTTGCAGTGCCGACCTCGTTGATTTTTGATAAGGAGCTTGTGGCAACCAAGCTGGTTCGCCTTCTATATGCCCTGACAGATGAGAATCTGACGCAGATTGTTGCACCCAATACATGGAACGTTTGCAGAGTACTTGAACTTATTACCCAGGATCCTGAAGGAATCTGCAATGCGGTTGAAAACGGAATCAAATCGTTTGCAGAATTTACACCAAATCCGAAGCGCGCTAAGGAACTTAGAGATATCTTCGCAGGCATGCCCAAAGGTACGCTTGATTTAAAGAAAATATGGCCGAAATTCAAGCAGATTGTTGCATACAAAGATGAAGAGTTCAAAGTATACACCGACAGACTCAAGAAGCTCACAGGTAACATCAAAATTGTGAACAGCCCTATCTTTATACCGGAAGCTATGCTTGGAATACCGGTAGCAGATTCGGATTTGTTCGAACTTGATCTGAATTCCGCTTTTTACGAATTTGTGAAGGTAGGAGAGAACCAAGAGACGGATGGCGATTTCGTTTTGTATGATTCACTTGAAGTGGGAAGTACATATAAGGTTTATGTAACGAATAAAGCCGGACTGTACAGATATGACAGCAAACAATATATAACCGTTAAAGAAATCAATGATGATAAGCCACGTTTTACCGTTGATTCTTCGATTACACAGTCTATATCGCTTGCGGACAAGAAGATATCTTCAACGCAAGTATACGCAGCATTGAAAAATGCGTGTCAAAAGGCAGGTATAGGAGTTGCGGATTATGCATTCTGGAAAACGAAAGGACAACTGAATGTCTTCGTTGAAACCGATTCGGAGAGCATGCCGGATAATTCACAAACGGTGGAAGAGGAGCTGCATAAGGAACTTGGAACCGAAGTTATTGTGAAATTCCTTGAACCCGAAACAATGCTTCTGTTTGCCGAAACCAAGGCAAGCAAGCTTAAGGTTACAACTGATACAATATATCCGACTCATACGATTGAATTGCCACCCGATAAGAATTTCATTAAGGTAAGTGTGGCAGAATAAGAAACGCTGATTAAGATGAAAAGCACAGCCAATAGCGGCTGTGCTTTTGTAATGCGTTAATTTGTTTAATGGCTCGAACCTCGATTGATAATCTGTCTATTGCGTAATGTCTTTCTTCAAAATGGTTAATATGTTCATATCATTCTTATATTCGTAATAAATCTCATCAACCTGTTTCTTGATGATGTGAATACCCAATCCGCCGATTTGACGTTCCAGAGGATTCTTTCCAAGAGAATCGGGCTCGTTGACTCTGATAGGATTAAACGGCTTGCCGTGGTCCATGAACACAATTTTGACTATTCGGTTATGATGATCAAAACTCAGACTGATTTTGGCATCCTTGGTAGTAGCATTGGGAGGGTAAGCGTAATTGCATATATTTGAGAAAATCTCATCGCAAACCAAATTAAGTGAAAGTATGAACTTTCTGGAACACATCAATCTGTTCAAGGTTTCTTCAATAAAATCTATTACTTCCGATGTGGAATTAATGTCGGCTACGGTATCGTAATCATACTTTTTGGTTCCGAAGAATCTTACGGACAACATTGTTATGTCGTCGAATTGAGGGGCGTCACCGATGAATTCGTCAACATTCTTTTTAATTGCGGAACATATGCCATTTGAAGTGGTATTCTTTGGAAGCGAGTTCAGCATATCCTTTAATCTGTCGTTTCCGTATAACTCTTCAGAAGAGTTGATGGCTTCGGTAACACCGTCGGTATAAAGATACAGTTCGTCTCCTAAATCACAATATACGGTATTGACTCTGTACTTATGGTTCTTTAGACCGGAAAGAACGAGATTTGGTTTGAAACCGTCCAAATACTCGTAAGTTCCGTTAACACTTTTAATAAGCGGTGCATTGTGACCTGCATTTACGAAATTCAGCTCACCGGTATCAAGGTTGAGCTTTCCGAGCCAGGCAGTAACGAAGAAGTTGGACTTGCTGTCGCTGATAAGCGTATTGTTGGCTTCGAAGAATACTTCGTCAAGCGATTTGCCCGATTCGACGAGATTCTTGATAACTGCTTTCGAATTCATCATAAACATGGCTGCCGGGATTCCTTTGCCCGAAACATCGGCTATCAGAACATACAGGATATTACCGATGAGATAGAAATCATAGAAATCACCGCCGACTTCTTTGGCAGGGAACATGGAAGCATATAAATCAAAAGTTTCCTGCTCGTTCATAAATTTGGATACGTTTGGAAGAGCAGCTGACTGGACCAAACGCGCATTTTCAAGGTCTTGTGCGTTTTTGGCGTTGGCTTCTTCAATGTATTCTTTCAGCTTGCTTACGGTCGAATTGATGTTGTTGGATAATGTTGAAAATTCTGTGTAATCACGTGATTCAACAGTTTCGTTAAGCTTTCCTTCGGTAATGTCGGCAAGAGTATGGTTGACCTTGTTTAGCGGAACAACGAAAGTATCTTTGGTAATTCTTGAAATGAAGAAATACAGTGCTATTGACAGAGCCAAACTTGAAATAATTGTAATGCGATATACAGAAAAGATATCGGCAATCGCTTCCTTAATGTACATACCGCAACAGTAACTGTAGTGTTCCGAATTTGCTTTGCAAAGATACAGTTTATCATTGTTGGCAACAACGATTGCCCCTGATTTATCGGGAACAACGCTTAATACGGACAGAACTCCGGAAGGATCTTTTTTGGAAACAGCCGAGTATGAATCGTAAATAATGTTGCCGGTATCCTCATCGTAGATGAGGGCAAACCCGTTGTTGAACCAAAACTTCTTAATACTTAGTTCGGCTGCGGCAAATTTCATAAGAAAATCAAAATCATCACCTTTGATGGTTAATATGAGACGTCCGTCGCTGACTGTTGAGAAGGCGGTATAGGTTTTGCTCTTTTCGTCGCTGTATACAATATTGCTGCGAATGCTTTCATCATATTCCGGAGACGCGGTTCCGATTTTAGCCGGATCTTTGTCTAAAAGTATTTGTTGATTGTTCGCAATCGAAAAATCGGCGATATTGATTTGATATTGAGCTGTGAAATCGGATAGGAGTCGGTTGATATCCTCAGAGGATTGGGGATGGCGACTATCGTACATATCGGTCAGGGTTTGAACGATATAGTATGCATAATCCCTAAAATTTGATTCTTCTTCACTTTTGATTTCGTCACAGCTGATTAACAGGGTATCTTCAATACTGGAAAACTCATTAACCATACTGGCAATCAGGCTGATTATAAGAAGCAAAGAAAAAAGGCCTGCAAGAAAAGCAAGCAGGCGAATTTTAAATGTTGATTCTGCGGATTTGAGAATTTTATTAACAGGATCTAACTTCATAGACTAGTCCTGCTCTATAGTTAAGAAATCACTGAATCCGGTACTGTCGAAAATGTTGACAACGAATTCGTTGGGATTCTTGATGACAAATTTAAGGTCATCCTGCTCGTCGGCAGCCTGTTGAATGGAAAGTACAATTCGTAACGCTGCGGATGACAAATAGTCGGTATCGCTCAAGTCGAGAATGATTTTGGATACCGAATCAATGTCGGAATTAACGGCTTCGCTCAAATCCTTGGAGTTGGAAGAATCAATTCTTCCGGAAATTGCGATACACATAATATTATTTTCAATACTCTTGTTTAGTGTCATATGTAATCCTTTCCAATAGCTACGTTGTGTCATATTAGGCGGACGTGTAAAACGAAATTCCTCTGACATCACCTAACACAAATTATATATTAAACAATAGTTGATATCAAGAGGCAGTGGCCGGTGGAATAAAATTTGGACAGAATATCTATGATGAGAATCTACGATGAATGTGCTATTATTAAAAATGGAAAGGAAACGTAGGAAGTGGGACGATTTGAAGAAGCAGTTATTTATGCAACTAAAAAGCACAACGGAACTGTCAGAAAAGTCACGAAAATTCCGACAATACTCCATTCTATGGAGGTTGCTCATATAATATCCACTATTACAAATGATATAGATGTTATGATAGCAGGACTCCTTCATGATGTTGTTGAAGATACTAACGGAACACTTGATGAGATAAGAAATCTTTTTGGGGATAAAGTTGCCTGGTTGGTAGATTCGGAAACAGAAAACAAGTACGAGGACGAAGATAAAGCACTTTCCTGGAAGAAGCGAAAAGAAGAATCAATCAGGAGACTTGAAAGGCTAAATGACCGGGATGTTGAGGTGCTGTGGCTTGCGGATAAACTTTCAAATATAAGGTCTTTGGCTATTAATTATAGCGAAAAAGGCGAAGCTATATGGCAGTCTTTTAATCAAAAGGATTCCAAAATGCATCAATGGTACTATAAAACCATCGCCGAAGTGTTGGAAATGCACCTTAACAGAACCGGAGCGTTTAAAGAATATGTTAAACATGTCAATTCCATTTGGCCCGGAACTTTTGCAAGTGAGAAATCGAAATATAAAAAATACAATGAAGTATCAATAGAAGGATGCAAGCTTATAGGTAAAGGCGCTAAGGGCGCGGTGTACAGATATGATGATGAATTGGTGCTGAAAGTCTATAATACGGGAAATCAGTATAAGGACATCGAAAGAGAAAGAAATCTTGCAAGGCAGGCATTTGTCGCCGGCATTCCTACAGCGATTTCATTCGGAATAGTAAGGGTTGGAAACGGATACGGCTCAATATTTGAGTTTTTGGAGCTTGATACGGTTTCGTCACTTATTGCCAGTAACCCCGAAAAAGTGAAAGACTATGCTGCCCAAATGGCACATCTTGCCAAGATTATTCATACGACGGATGCAAAAGAAAAAGGGATGGAATTGGATAGCTATCTTAATGAGGTGTATGAGTGGATTGATGGTGGAATCGCATACGAAGATAATATGCTCAGCCAGAAGATCAGGACAATGATAGATGAACTTCCTCGAGTTAATACGTTGATTCATGGGGATTTTCATACAGGTAATGTGCTAAACAGCCGTGGGGAATATATTCTGATTGATATGGACAGGCTTTCTACATGCCATCCGATTGTAGAACTTAGCGGCTTGTATATGTCCTATGTTGCGTTCGGGGAGATAGATAAATCAATGGTCGAAAATTTCATGGGATTTTCGTATGAAATAAGCAGGGAGTTTTTCAAAAATTTCATGGAAGAGTATTTGGGTACGAAAAAGATACAGGATGTTGTGAATAAGGCAGCCCTTTTATGCTATGTAAGGCTTGTAAGAAGGTGCTATAAAAAGGGAATGAACTTATCAAAGGAAAATGCGCAAGCACGTGACTATTATATGAACAGAATAAACGAACTTTTGGGTACTGTTGATTCCTTTTCATATTAAATAGGGCTATGAACAGGTGGAGATTAAAGCGCTGATTATGAAGAATAAAGCCAAGAAACTGATTTATAATATCATACCAATTGCTATTTTGTTAATTATGCTGATAATTGTGGGTGCGTCGCCGAATAGAAGCAATGAATCGGTGAATTCCCGCAATAAAGATATAGCAAAGCTTGATGACGGACTTCTGGTCGTGAGAAATTTGAATGTGGGCGATGCTGATTCGGCTTTAATACAGCATAACGATGAAATAGGAATTATTGACACGGGGCTTGAGGACAGTTATGACGAAATAGTTGAAGAAATTGAGCAGACAGGGACTGAAGATATTTCGTTCATGATACTTACACATTATGATAAAGATCATATAGGAAGCGCACTTAGGATAGTCGAGAACTACAATGTAGAGACAATTTTTATTCCCGATTACGTAAGTGAAAAGAAACTATACGCTCCACTTATGGAGGGCATCGGTAATTTACCCAATGTTCACAAATTGTCGGAGAATACAACTTATAAATGGAATGATGTCAATATTGAGATAATAGTTGCGCAGGATGACAGTTATCTGGAAGATGAAAAAAATGTTGATAACAATGAATCCTTGGTTTGTATAATGTCGTACGGCACTAACAGGCTTCTTTTTACCGGCGACATCGAAAAGGACAGAATTGAAGATTTAATTGATTCCGGAATCAATCTTTCCTGTGATTGGATTAAAATTCCACATCACGGAAAGGATGAAAAGCAGGCATTGAATCTTGCCAAATACACAACGCCGGAATATGCCGTTATAAGTACGTCCGCAGAAGTTACAGAGGCTGTGGATACAGCGAATGCACTTACGAATGCAGGTGTAAAGACATATAGTACTGTAAACGGTGAAGTGATTACCGTGGCGAATGGCATTATGGTGTCTTCCGAGTATGCGGATTCATATGATGATAACTACATAAATAAAATGAAAGGCATGATGGGGAATGAGCTTGGGATTATTGACTAATATTTACGGAACAGTAGCAAACATTACACTTACCGGAGTGATAGTAAGCATTATTGTAGCATTGTTTTTGGGTGGAGCACTTGCAAATGTATATTGGGGCTCAAGCGGAACAAACAGTTCAAAGGGCTATGCGATTACTCTTGCCCTTTTGCCGGCGATTATTACGATGATTGTCCTCTTGGTGTCGAGTAACTTCGGAGCAGGTATTGCTGTGGCCGGAGCTTTTGCACTTATCAAGTTTAAGTCGGCAGCAGGAACAGCGAAGGAAATAGTAAGTATTTTTATCGACATTTCATTTGGTATAGCCTGCGGTACCGGTTATGTTGTTTTGGGGTTAATATACGGGGCTGTGATTCTTGGAATTTACTATTGCTATATGAAAGCACCGTTTTGGGAAAACCATAAATCCGACAGAGTCAGACTTCTTGAAATAGAGATTAAGAGTGAAGAAGAGAAGAAGCTGCTTGTTTCAAAAATAATGGGTGTTTGTGAGAGCATGAAGCTCATCTCGGCAAGCGGTGTTACTAAAAAGGGGAGAACCCGTATTCAGAATACTTATAAAGTCAAGCTTAAGGGGGTAGATGAAACCGACCTGATAAAATGTATTCAGAATTTGGGAATAAAGGTTAAATACAAGGTATCAAGGGTGGACAAAAACAAAAATTCCATGTTGTAGACAATCGGCATCGAGTGTTTTGATTGAAAAGATAGTATAAAAAAATTATAATAATTATGTTGGACTATGCACAAAGGGGAACGATAATGAGAAAGACATATTTGGACAACATTAAGTGGATGATTATAGTCTTAGTGGTGTTGTATCATGTTCAGTCCATGTACAGTGAAATGAGTATGCCTAACGTTGTAGGTACGATTGTTGATGGCCACCGATATCTGGACTTGCTTACCTATATTGTTAATCCGTGGTTTATGTTTTTGATGTTCATAATTTCGGGAATGAGTACACGGTATTATTTGGAGAAACATAGTGTTAAAGAATTTATTAAGTCCCGAACTCTTAAACTTTTCGTACCGTCGTTCGTCGGCTTGTTATTATTCGGTTGGATTCATGGATATTATACAGCACAGATTCAGGGAATATTGGATAGTTATTTGATGAATCCGGATATTTCCAAGCTCGCAATATGGGGTATGCTTACAGCGTGTGGAATAGGCCAGCTTTGGTTTTTGCAGGTCTTATGGTTGTTTTCATTAGTGATTGCTCTGCTTCAGTGTATAGGAATTAATAAGCTAAACAGGTTTACCCAAAAGGCCAATTTGCCGATTCTTATATTGCTTGGAGTTTTCGTTTGGGGAATGTCGAATATTCTTAATTCTTCAATTATTGATGCGTACAGATTCGGTCGATATTTTTCAGCTTTCATAATTGGATATCTGTTCCTTAGTAATGATGAGGTGATTGAGAAAATGAAATCACGTTGGTATGTTTTTCTCATTATTGCTATTCCGCTCGGCGTTGTAAATGTAGTTACAGGTTGGGGAGCAGTGTCTAAAACAACTGATGCCAATATGACGGTTTGGAGTATTGAATATGGCTATTTTATGTCAGTAGCCGTATTGGTTGTTATGGCCAAATGGGGCAATTTTACGAATAAATTCACCGAATTTATGCGAAAGAAATCATGGGGAATATACCTGTTCCATTATGCACTGATTAAAGCTGCTGTATGGTACATACATTTATATGCCAACGGTATGCCTGTAGTTTTCAAGTACCTGATTCCGCTGGTAGTAGGATTTGGTGGTTCGTATGTTTTATATGAGGTTATAAGCAGGGTGCCTGTTCTTAGGTGGTGCTTGTGCGGAATATATAAGAAAAAGACTAATAAAGTTAAAGGAGAACAAAATGGCTAATCAAAAGGAAAGATTTAATGCGGTTCAGGCATTAAGATTTATATGTTTCTTCTTCGTATTTGGGGTACATGCCGGAATACCGTATGTTGGAACAGGCGCATGGACGTTGTCTGTATTCTTTATGCTGTCGGGATTTATGATGGTATATTCATATGCAGACCGGGATTTAAAATGCACATTTAAGGATAATTTTAAGTTTATGACCAAGAGGGTAGGTAAACTGTATCCGTTACACATCGCAATGGCAATTGTGATGGTAGGTGAACTGTTATTATTCCAGAATGCTCCCATTGATGCGGCACATTATGCATTATATTTTTTGGTTATTATACCGGTTAATCTGCTTTTGCTACAGGCATGGGTTCCTCTGCTTAACGGTTTTGTGTTCTCACTTAACGGACCGTCATGGTATTTGTCTGCAAGTATGTTCTCATTCTTCATTTTCCCATGGGAGATGAAACTTATAAAGAAAATCGACTCTATTAAGAAACTTTTGATTATTTCCGGTGTTTTAATGTTGATTGGCTATGTTACTACCTATATAGCCGGTGTTAACTTGAACTTTGAGGGAGATTTATTTATTTGGTTAACTCAGCATTTCCCGATAATGAGGGCTATAGAATTTTTTATAGGTGCAGTTGCAGGATATGTCTATGTTAAGAACAGCGATAAGATAAAAGCAGCAGCGTCCAAATTGTCATGCGGTGTATGGACAGTAATTGAAATTTTGGTAATTGCCCTGGTTGTATTATCAGACATATATGCAATATGGGCCAACAATTGTACATGGGGTAAGGCATTGGTATTTTGCCGAACAGTGGTTCCGGTTATTACCTCAGTAATTGTCATATACGTATTTGTTCTTAACCGCGGAATGGTCACCAAATTCCTGGACAATAAGGTACTAAGATATCTTGGCGATATCAGTATGTATTTATATATGTTCCACTATATTTTCTGCATAAATAAATCATTGATCGGTGAATGCGGATGGGTAATCGAAGGCTGGTTTAAGGCTGTTATGATTACGGCAGAATTGGGACTAACAATACTTTGTTCCGCATTATACAATAAATACGCTAAAAGTAAGAAGAGCAAGAGTATAAAGGCTGCATGAAATTAATATTCAAACATTTAAAAAAGCATATATGGAAACTGGTGCTGTTGGCAGTGTTTATGATTGCGGGAATTAAATTGCAATTGATGAATACCGGGTACATTGCGGATGTTGTCAATACCGTTTTGCAAAGTTCAAGCGGCGATATTTCGCAATCCGATGCGGATACTGCATTGCTTGCCATACTTGTCAGGATGCTTTTGATAGTTCTTGGAATTTTGGCAACAGCAGTGGTTGTAGGAAGAATATCGGCGCGTATAGCATCAGTGGTAAGCTGCGATATCAGACAGGAATTGTATGACAGGATTATGAAATTCTCAATGCAGGAAATCGAATCTCTTTCCATACCATCCGTAATAACCAGAACTACTACAGAAACAGTACAAATCAAAGATTTTCTGTATATGATGCTTTCAACTGCCATTCAGGCTCCGTTCTTTATTATCGGAGGATTGCTTAGTGTTATTAAGTGTCAGGCTCAGATGGCCTGGACGGTAGGTTTGGTAGCAGGTATTATGGTAGTTTCATTCATTATCGTGTGTATATTTTCACTTCCGATTATGAAAGTTACATTCAGCCAGGAAGACGACATGAACAGAGTAGCCCGTGAGGCCTTAAGCGGGGTGCAGGTTATTCGTGCACTTAACCGAAGCGATTGGAGTGACAAGAGACTTAGCAATGCAAGTGCCAATTTGAAAGTGACGTCCAAAAAATATTTCAATATTATACTTGCTTATATGCCGATGATGTACCTGATTATTGCACTTGCAAATGTCCTGATTTTGTGGATAGGTGCTAAGCGTGTTGATGCAGGATATATGACGGTAGGTGTGCTTACTGCCTATATGGAATATTCGTACATGGTGGGAATGGGAGTAATCCTTGCCATTAATATTTGCCTGGCGTTACCCGGACGAATCATTTCAATGAACAGACTTAAGGAAATTCTTGACCTCCCGATTACTGTTGCCGAACCTGACGAACCGATAAATGTTGATTCAAACGATGTTGAGTTCCAAAACGTTTCATTTAAATACAACGAAGATGGCCAATATGTTATAAGGAATATATCTTTTAGAGCCAAACAAGGGCAGACGACCGCTATAATCGGTAATACCGGATGCGGTAAATCAACCATAGTTAATTTGATTCCAAGATTATATGAAGCGGCCGAAGGCCGGGTGCTTATAGGCGGTGTTGATGTCAAAAATCAGAATATTCACAGTCTGCGTGCCAAAATAGGATTTGTTCCGCAGAAAGTATTTTTATTCTCCGGAACGGCATATACCAATATTGCATATGGCGGCGTCGAAGTCTCTGAAGATGCTGTATCGCAGGCTTCACAAATATCACAATCCGAAGAATTTATACTAAGTCATGAAGAAAAGTATAATTATAAGATAGCTCGAGGCGGTATGAACCTGTCAGGAGGTCAAAGACAGAGAATGGCAATAGCCAGAGCAATTGCCCGACATCCGAAAATATATGTATTTGACGATAGTTTCTCGGCACTTGATTATCAAACCGACAAGATTGTCAGAAATGAACTGTCAAAGACTACGAAAGATTCTACAGTAATTATTGTTTCACAGAGAATTTCCACTATACAGAATGCGGATCAGATTGTCGTTATGCATGATGGTGAGATAGTCGGAATAGGTACTCACGGAGAATTGCTCAGAAATTGTGAAATGTATAATGAAATATTGAAATCTCAGGTTTCGAAAGAAGAGTATGAAAGACAAAAGAATGTTTACCAGGTTGTATAGCCTGATTGGAAAAAATGTATATAAGGTGTATCTGGCTTTGGCAGTGGCATTACTTTACGCGCTTTCACAGGCTTTTGCGCCGAAGCTTATGGGTGATGTTACCACTATGGTAGCTGACGGAATACAGAATAAAGTTAAGGGAATCGGAGTAATTGATTTTAAGGCGATAGGAATCCTTTTATTTATATGTCTGGGAAATTACGTACTTAATTGGGTGTTTCAATTTTTGATGAATCACTTTATGATAGATGTTTCTCAGGATATCGTATTTAAGTTGAGAAATTCCATTGCGTCCAAACTCGGGAAACTTCCGTTCGGATATTTTGAGAGCAGACAGTACGGTGATATTTTGG
The DNA here is from genome assembly GCA_045640525.1 of Lachnospiraceae bacterium. Classification (GTDB taxonomy): domain Bacteria; phylum Bacillota; class Clostridia; order Lachnospirales; family Lachnospiraceae; genus JAILLW01. The sequence goes on from JAZUFE010000033.1 coordinate 21,499, forward strand.
CAACTGTTACCAATGATGCCAAAACCATTGCAGATAATTTTCAGAGTCTTATTGTTCAGGTTTTTTCATCATTTTCATATATTATTATTTTGGTAATAGTGATGTTGGTGATAAGCCCTTTATTGACTGTTATTGTTTTGGTAACATTACCAATCAGTGCATTTGCGGTCAAATGTGTCATGAAAAAGTCTGATTCGGCATTTAAGAATCAACAAAGACTTATCGGTGAACTTAACGGGCATATTGAGGAGAAATTTACAGGCTTCATGATACTTAAGGCTTTTGGAGGAGAAGATAAAGAGTCGGAAGAATTCAAGGCCCTGAATAATGAATTATGTGACGCCGGAGACAAGGCGATGTTCCTTGGCAATCTTATGGCACCGTTAACGGCGTTTGTCGGTAACCTTGGATATGTGGCAGTTGTTGTTGTCGGAGGTATTTCGGCACTCAGAGGCGGAATGGATATAGGAACCATTCAGGCGTTTGTCAATTATGCTAAAAGCTTCAATGAGCCCATAAGACAGATATCAAATATGGGAGCAACTATACAGTCGATTAATGCAGCGGCTGAAAGAATATTCACACTTTTGGATGAACCGGAAGAAACCATTGACGAAGATGCACAGAGTATTGAAAGTGTCAACGGAGAGGTTTCGTTTAAAAATGTAGCTTTCGGATATGCTCCCGAAAAAATTATTATTCATAATTTTTCACTGGATGTTAAACCGGGACAGCAGATAGCTATAGTCGGCCCTACAGGAGCAGGTAAATCAACCATACTGAAACTTCTGATGCGATTCTATGATATTAATTCCGGGGAGATATCGGTTGACGGAATCAGGATTAAAGATATATCCCGAGAGAGTCTTCATGAATCTATGGGAATAGTTCTACAGGAAACATGGCTTTTTGAGGGAAGCATTAAAGAAAACATCAGACTGGGACGACCAAATGCAACGGATGATGAGATTGTGGAGGCCGCCAAAATGGCCGAAGCGGATTACTTCATCAGTACATTGCCCGGAGGATATGATTATATGCTTTCCGAAAACGGACAGAACCTGTCTATTGGTCAAAGACAACTGTTGACGATAGCAAGGGCGATTTTGGCCAACAGACCGATACTCATTCTTGACGAGGCAACTTCGTCCGTTGATACGCAAACAGAAGCAAGAATCCAAAGTGCAATGAACAGACTTATGAAGGGGCGGACCAGCTTCGTTATTGCGCACAGATTAAGTACAATAGTTGACTCTGATGTCATATTGGTATTAAAAGACGGCGATGTTATCGAACAGGGAAATCATACGGAACTTTTGAACAAGAGAGGATTCTATTATGAATTATATAATGCACAGTTCGCATAAAGGAGGTTATTAGAATGAGCAAACCGTTTTTCAGTATACTCATTCCTGCATTCAATCAGGTGGGATTGATGGATAATTGTATTGCTTCACTTAAAAATCAGTCATTTGAAGATTTTGAAGTGATTATTGTTGATGATGGTTCGACGGATGCAACCTATGAGATGCTGCGAAAAATGTGTAACACTGACCAATACACCATATTGCGTCATGAGGTTAATAAGTCATTGCTTGTGGCAAGGCATACGGCAATGAAGGAAGCTAAGGGAAAATATATATTGTTCCTTGATTCGGATGATTATTATATGGATGATGCACTTGAATCTTTACATGACTTTATTGAAAAAAATCCTGTAGATATAGTGCGCTTCGGATATCAGGAAGTACCTGAAGAAGTGGAGAAACCTCCGGTAGTAACATCCAAAAACGATATGGCAGCTTTGATGGATGCAGATATTACACCGACGATATGGAAGAATTGTTATTCGGAACGGGTAATAACCAAGGCACTTTCAAGATTTGAACCTTTTTATTGCAATATGTCGGAGGATGTATTCTACTCTACAGTATTATTCAGCTGCGCGGAATCCTTCGGAGTTCTCGATAAAGTACTGTATAATTACGAACTTGGTACCGGGATGTCGACGTCATATGACCATACCAATCATAATTATGATAAGTTTATGAAGGTATTTGACAGCGTTAACAATGCGTGTATGCATATGATTGAATATGTTATCAAGTATGCTCCGGAATATGAGAAGCAGGCTCGAAAGAAGATTAAGTCAGCTCATAAGTTCATATTAATGAATTATTGCTTTAAAGAAACGGATATTTGCAAAATCGTTGACTATCTTCAGGTATACAGACGCCCGGAATACAGAGAGGTATATGAAGACGGGTGCCGACTTTTGTTTCCGGCATGTGTAAGGCAGACATTGGGATTGACAGATGATAAAATGGAAAAAACAGGTCTTGAATATATGACTGTCGAACAATGGCTTGCCCAATGGTATGAATAAATTCTTTAGGAGGTGTATATTATGAAACCGTTTTTTAGTATTTTAATTCCTGTATATAATCAGGTGGGACTTATGGATGGATGCATTGCCTCTATTCAGAAACAGTCTTTTAAAGACTTGGAAGTAGTGTTTGTTGATGACGGATCTACCGATGAGTCGTTAAAAATGCTCGAAGAGTTCTGTGCCAAGGACAATCGCTTCAAAATTGCCCGCCATGAGAAGAATCAGTCATTGCTTGCAGCAAGATATACAGGTATGCAGAATGCTTCCGGACATTATATTCTTTTCGTTGATTCTGATGACTATCTTTCAGATAATGCGTTAGAACTGATCCACAATAAACTTGCAGAGGAAGAAGTAGACATTCTTCGATTCGGATATTCAAAGGATTTCGTTGATGGCTATAATGAAAGCGTTACCAAGGGACAGGCCAGTGAAGAAGTTCATCCGCTCGTGACCGATAATCCGCTTAAAGCTATTCTTGAAGATAAGATGGTTCCGAATGTATGGAAGAACTGTTATAAAGAAAATGTGATTAAGCTTGCTCTTGAGAGGGTACAGCCATTCTATTGTAATATGAGTGAAGATGTATACTGGAGTGTTATTCTGTTCTCCTGTGCATCAACTGACGGAGTACTTGACGAAATTCTGTATCACTATATTATCGGAAACGGTATGTCTACCACAACAACGCATCAGACTACCGCCAAGATTAAGAAGAATATGGAGAGCGTTGATAATGCAATTGACAATATTCGGTCATTTGCATCAAAGTACGCAAAATGGGTGGAAGAGTATATAGAAGAAAAATATATTACTATATGCTGCTTTCTCTTAATAGTCGCAATAATCGACGAAACAGATTATAAGAATGTTGTTGATATCCTCAAGGTTTTTGATACGGAAAAAACGGCAAGAGTATATGAATACGGATGTAATAAGGCATTACTGTATAAAGTGAGAACGCAGTATAAGATTACGGATGAGATGTTGGACGAGCTGGGCGTTCCGTATGACAAATTTAGCATGAAATAGGAGGAAAGTATGAATCCATATTTTAGTGTCTTGATTCCCGCCTACAATCAGGTTGGAAAAATGGACGAGTGTATAGCATCACTTGAAAAGCAGAGTTTCACAGATTTCGAAGTTATTATGGTCAATGACGGTTCAACGGATGAAACCGAAAATATGCTTAAGGAATTCTGCCAAAAAGATTCACGTTTCAGAACGTACTCAAATGAGAAGAACGGATCGCTTATAGCGGCCAGATTTACAGGGATGGAGCATGCCCTGGGCAAATATATATTTCTTCTTGATTCCGATGACTATATAGAACAGGATGCATTCGAAACACTTCATGACGAATTGGAGAAGAATCCGGTTGATATTCTTAGGTTTGGACATGTGAGCGAACCTTCCGGTGATGTTATGATGCCTTATCCTACAGATGATCCGCTTGCTGCTTTTATGGACTTACAGATGCCTCCTGCAGTATGGAGAAACTGCTACTCGGCTTCTGTCATTAAGGAAGCATTGCAAAAGGGAACCAGATTCTACTGCAATATGGGTGAGGACAGTTATTTTTCTTCATTGTTCTTCAGCTGTGCCAAGAGTTTCGGAGCTTTGGACAAGGTTCTGTATCATTATGTGACAGGTAACGGTATGTCTACAACAACAGCTGCATCGAGTATGGCTAAACTCAAAAAGGAATACGAGAGTATGAAGGTATCAGGTGAAAACATCTGCGCTTTCATCGATAAATACAATCCCGATTATTCCGAAAAGGCAAGACGAGCAGTGCGTCACATGTATAGATACATTCTGGTTCAGAATATTCTGTTTGCACCGTCAATGAAGGAAGCTGTGGAATTCTGTACATTCTTTAAGGATGAAGGAATTGATTCGGTATACGAATTCGGAACAAATGTTATGCTTCCGTACAGAGTTAAGATGGAACTTAAGATGACGCAGGAAGCGTTTAAAGATATTGAACTTGATAATCTTTTGGAAGTTGTTAGAGAAAAATAATTATCAGGATGATGAACAGACCCCCATGTCTAAAGGCATGGGGGTCTGCTCATATGAGTATGTCCTGTGTTATAAGTGCTTTATGTTGTAAGTATCATCGAACTTCTCGAAGCAAGTGTTATATGGTTTCCGTTTAGCATATGTTTTTCATCACCTGCCGAATAAAGATACGGTTTCCATGATAATCCTTCGGGCAGAATCGGAAGCTCAAATGTAGCATCTTCCCAATAACTGTTGTATGCGAAGTAAATGAAAGTATCCTTCTTTACGAAATAATCGTTACATGATTCGGCATACATTACACCGAATGTAAGCAACGGATTCGAAGTGTCAATTGTCCACGGAACTGTTGAGTGGAATGACATTTCGGGATACCCTGTAGAGTTATTTGCGGTATAATAGTCGGCTCTTCTTAATACAGGATGCTCGTTTCTAAGCTTAATCAGTTTTTTGAAATATTCGAATATATCTTTGTTTTCCTTTAACTTCGACCAACTGACATATGAAAGCTCACTGTCTTGACAATAAACGTTGTTGTTTCCGCCTTGAGAGTTGGCGAATTCATCACCTGCCAAAATCATGGGAATACCGCGACTTAGGAGTAAAATGGAGGCGGCATTTTTGATTTGGCGTTTTCTAAGGGCAAGTATATTTTGATCGGTAGTATCGCCTTCTGTGCCGCAATTCCAGCTGTTGTTATCGTTACAACCGTCGTTGTTGTTCTCACCGTTGGCCTCGTTATGCTTCGAATTGTAACTTACGAGGTCATTGAGAGTGAAGCCGTCGTGACAGGTTATAAAATTGATGCTTGCGCCTGCACCGCGCCCATGATAAAGATCGGGAGAGCCCTGCATACGAAGTATAACCTCGGGTCCTGCATTGGCATCGGAACGCAGGAAATTTCTGACACTGTCTCTGTATTTACCGTTCCACTCAGCCCATTTACCCCAGTTCGGGAAAGATCCGACCTGATACATTCCGTCCGCATCCCAAGCTTCCGCAATCAACTTGGTTTTGCCGAGGATGTGGTCATTGGCCAACGATTCAAGAAGTGGGGGATTTGACATGGGCATGCCATTGATATCACGACTCAATATGGATGCCAAATCGAATCTGAAACCGTCTATATGATATTCACTGACCCAATATCTCAAAACATCTAAGATGTGGTCGCGAACAATCGGAGAATTACAGTTCATCGTATTTCCGCAACCGGAGAAGTTGTAGTAATAACCGTCCGGAGTGAGAAGATAATAAGTTTTATTATCAATGCCCTTATATGAAATGTATGGACCGTACTCATTTCCTTCTGCGGTGTGATTGAAAACAACATCAAGTATGACTTCGATTCCGTTCTTATGGAACTGCTTAACCATATTTTTAACTTCATCGATAGTCATTCCGAGAGCACCGACACTTGAATATCCTGCCTTGGGTGCAGTGAAGCATGCTGTAGAGTAACCCCAGTAGTTGTACAGTCTGTTGCCTTCATAGGTTCTGTCGTTTTCAAGTTCGTTAAATTCAAAGATAGGCATCAGCTCAATACAGTTAATACCGAGTTCTTTAAGATATGGGATTTTTTCAATCAACCCATAGTAGGTTCCCTTTTTCTTGACATCGGAAGATTTGGACATTGTATATCCGCGAACGTGTGCTTCATATATCACCAAATCTTCGATGGGAGTCTCCAAGGGTTTGTCGCCGTCCCAACGATAATCAATCAAAGCTACTCGGCTTCTAAGACCGTATTTGGATGTTTCCTTGCCCCATACTTCATGACCTGAAACAAGTCTTGAATACGGATCAATCAATACTTTGGAGGGGTCAAATGCAAGACCGCTTTTAAAGTTGTTCGGTCCGCTGAATCTATATCCGTATTCAATCTCGTCGTAATGGATTCCGTATACAATCATGGAATAGTTACTTCCCAATTTGAATTCTTCGGGGAACGGTATCTCAACAAGTGGTTTTTTCTTTCCGGTTTCGTAAAGAACCAAGGTGCATGATGTGGCTTCTTTACTGCATATTGAAAAATTAATACTGTCGTATGATAAAACAGTGGCTCCGAAAGGATACACATGTCCGTATCCGTAGGATATTCCCTCAACCTTGGTAGGAGTTGAAGCTTCTTTAATTTGAATCATATTTGTTTGCCTCCTTTAGTGGTAAATCAGGTGAGCCGAGAGTGATTGGCGTGCATCATGATATATGCGGCCATGGATTCTGCGCTTGTTCCTTCACTGATGAAATCCGGGCAACCGCATACATGGTGTATGATTCCGTAGTCATCAACATATTGATCCATGGTGTTCAATACTTTGTCGGCATATACTAAATATTTTGACGGTAACCATCCTTTGGAACAGCCTTTATAGACAGCTGTTGCCATCATCATTGCGGATGCACCGTCAACGAAAGAGTTTTCGTCATTGAGAATATCGTGGAATCTTCCGTCATCAAGCTGGAATCGCAGCATTGAATCAAGCAATTCCGTTACCGTTTCCTTAAGAGGCGTGTATATATCTGCTCTATCGAAATCCAGTGCGGAGTCGATGACTCGTGCCATCCCCATAAGAGCCCATCCATTACCGGTAGCCCACAGTTTTTGACGGACGAATCTGTTTTGTGTTGCATCAAATATATGGAACAAAATTCCTGTATCTTTATCCCTAAGGTAATTCACCATTTGACAGATTTGATAATAGGCTTCATCCAATTCTCCCATTACCGCCAGAAACGGGGGAGCCATGTATATGGAATCAACCCAAATCTGATTGGGTGAGAAACCTTCATGAAAACTGATTTCGTTGTGACATAATACGTTTCGGTCTGTACGCGGGGCGTCATGCATCAGATAGTTCAGCATTTTCTTGGCCGCATCCAAATAGAATGTGTCGTTGGTTAGAGAGTATGCTCTGTAAACAGCCTCTCCACAGGCTGCGGGGTCGGTAACGGCAATGTTTTCATTGATAACGGCAAGCCGTCCGTCTTCCTTTTGACGAAGAACGGCATCATGAGCCATGGCAATAAATGTAGTCACATCGCCTGCCTCCAGGAAAGCCTGCATGGCAACTCCCTGCTCCCAGGGGTATCTTTGTACCGCCAAAAGGGCGTGCTTAACCAAATTAAGTTTAGAAGAATTGTTCATGTGAGCCTCCCTTCGTATTTGCCAATATTGTACCATAATTGTGTCAAAATGGTTCAAGCTTTTATCTTTTCACTGCCTATGGATAAGAAGTTCAAAATGTAATAAAATAAATATTTAAGAAATTAAGAACAGTTAATAAGAATTCATGTTGGATGAGTGTTGAAAATGTTAAAAAAGTATGGGAAAGGAATTACTATATGCGTAAATGATTGTGCGCAGACGGAAAGTGCCGTCAGCTTTGCTTCAAAGACGGGATACCGAATTGAAAACACTCCCGGTGATGAACTTACCGTTATTTTTGACCGGGAGGGCATATCTTTGTCCGGATACGGGTTAACTTATCGCGGAGACTTTGAAAGTATGATTCGCCGTGTCAGTGGCGGAAGACTTATGCATGAGATGCTTATCAAGGCAGCCAAGTCAATCAAAGGGCAGGGGAGAGCCATTGATGCTACAGCCGGAATGGGGGAGGATTCCTTCTTGTTGGCAGCGTACGGCTATGAAGTTACAATGTACGAACAGAATCCGATTATAGCATTGCTTCTAAAGGATTCATTGGCACGAGCCCGTAAGAATAAAGATATAGCCGATATTGTATCAAGGATGCACTTGGTGGAAGGTAACAGTGTCGAATTGCTGTCAGGGCAGAATGTTGATACGGATTTGGTATATCTTGATCCGATGTTTCCCAAGCGGCGTAAATCGGGATTGATTAATAAGAAACTTCAGTTGATTCAAAAACTCGAACCGCCGTGTTCGAGCGAAGAGGAACTCTTTGCTGCCGCAATTGCGACCCGGGCATCACAAATTATTGTCAAGAGACCTTTGAAGAGCCCGTATTTGGCTATGAACAGACCGAATTACACTATTGAAGGCAAGGCAATACGATACGATTGTTATGTAAACTAAAAATATACACATACATAGTAGTAGGGAGGAAAAGATATGTCTGACTATGTTGCTTCAGAACAAAGATATAATACCATGCAATATAATCGGTGCGGCCTGTCGGGACTTAAGCTTCCCAAAGTGTCGTTGGGATTATGGCATAACTTCGGAACCAATGACGATTTCGAGAATATGCGTTCAATGTGTCAAACGGCATTTGACAACGGCATAACTCACTTTGATTTGGCCAATAACTACGGACCTGTGCCGGGAAGTGCCGAAAGTAACTTCGGACGGATTATGGATAAAGATATGCATCCTTACCGTGATGAAATGATTATTTCAACCAAAGCCGGTTATGATATGTGGCCGGGACCGTACGGAGATTTTGGAAGCAGAAAATATCTTATGGCAAGTCTTGACCAAAGTCTAAAACGTATGGGATTGGAGTATGTTGATATTTTCTATCATCACAGACCCGACCCCGAAACGCCTTTGGAAGAAACAATGGGTGCTCTGGACCAAATTGTGAGATCGGGTAAGGCTCTTTATGTGGGAATTTCCAATTATGACGGTGAGACAATGCTTAAGGCATCAAGGATTCTCAAAGACCTTAAAACACCTTTTATAATTAATCAGAACTGCTACAATATTTTCAACAGAACCATTGAGAATAACGGCTTGAAAAAGCAGGCTCAAAAAGACGGAAAAGGAATAATAACATTTTCACCTCTTGCTCAAGGTCTGCTTACCGACAGATATCTTAACGGTATACCTTCCGACAGCAGAATTAAAAAGAGTGGTGTATTTTTGCATGAATCGGATGTTAATGATAAGAGGCTTTCTCAGATTAGGGCCCTAAATGAAATGGCCGCCCAAAGAGGGCAGTCCCTTGCTCAATTGGCACTAAGCTGGATCCTCAAAGACGATGATATCACCAGTGTCTTAATCGGATCGAGTCGACCTTCTCAAATTTTGGATTGTATTAAGTGTATTGATAATACGTCTTTTACCCAAGAAGAGTTGAAGAAAATAGATGAGATTTCTTTATCATAATCAATTGTCAAACTAATATGTATGGAGGGAATTATGGAGAATTTTAATTTTTATGCACCTACTTATTTCGCATTTGGAAAAGACCGTGAGAATGATTGCGGTGAATTGGTTAAGCGTTTTGGCGGAACCAAGGTATTGATTCACTATGGCGGTGGTTCATGTGTACGTTCCGGATTGTTGGATCGGGTTAAGAATTCTTTGAAATTATCAGGAGTTGAATTCATTGAATTAGGTGGTGTTAAACCAAATCCGAGAAGCGGTCTTGTTTATGAAGGAATTGAATTATGCCGTAAGAATAATGTTGACTTTATTTTGGCCGTAGGTGGCGGAAGTGCAATTGATTCATCCAAGGCAATTGCTGCGGGTACATTGTACGACGGAGATTTTTGGGATTTTTATGAAGGAAAGGAAGTAACCAAGGCACTTCCAATCGGAACTGTTTTGACAATTTCGGCTGCAGGTTCCGAAGGTTCACCCGATTCGGTTATTACCAAAGAAGAGGGAATGCTTAAACGTGGTGCAAGCGGAGAAGCTTACAGACCTAAATTTTCGATACTCAATCCTGCTTTGACACAAACACTGCCGGCATACCAAACTGCTTGCGGAATTACCGATATTATTGCGCATTTGTATGAAAGATATCTGACCAATACCAAGAACGTAGAGGTTACTGACAGAATGATAGAGGCACTTATACTCGCAATGGTTAATGAAGGGCCTAAAGCAGTTAAAGATTCCAATGATTATGAATCGCGTGCCAATATCATGTGGGGCGGAATGATGGCTCATAATAATTCTTGCGGTGTCGGAAGAACACAGGATTGGACGAGCCATACCATCGAACATGAATTATCTGCTTTGTATGACTGTGCTCACGGTGCGGGACTGGCAGTAACAATGCCTGCCGTATTCACATATAATCTCAAGCATGACGTGATGAGATTTGCCAAGATAGCAGTCAGAGTATGGGGCTGCCAGATGGATTTTGACAATCCGGAGAATACTGCCAAGGCCGGAATTGAGGCTCTGCGCAATTTCCTGATTTCGATAGGTATGCCGAGAAACTTTAAAGAACTCGGTGCAAGAGAAGAAGATATCGAAAAACTTGCTTATACCTGTTGCTATGGAGACGGTTCGCAAGGCGGAACAATCGGAGGCTTTACTCCTTTGAACCAAAAGGATGTAGAAGCTATTTATAAATTGATGGTGTAATT
>JAZUFE010000034.1:0-3928 GCA_045640525.1 Lachnospiraceae bacterium
AATAAAGAAGTAGCATTTTGTGGGGATGGTTCTTTTTCTACATGGATGTGTACTTTGGCATATTAATGTTATATTTGGCGCTGGATTTATTGGCAGGTCTGTTTTGGTATAACCAAAGCAGACCTTACTTTATTTCTCATGACAGAAAATACATCGATGAGGTCAGCGACCGAGTGCTTGAATTGACGCCGGACGGATTGCGGTAGGAACGGTCTTTTTTTCGGACGGATGTGTACTTTGACACATGGGATTGCAGTGGGGGCGGTTCTGAAAGAAACTAATATATAAATTGTTAATTCATGAATGATATCATCATAAAGCGACTGAAAACAGTATTGAAGATTGCGTTGTTTGTTTATCCGCAAGACGGTAAAAACGTTACGAGTTTCAATACATTCAACTATTTTTATGCGAAGTGAATTTTCCATGAAAAAATAGAAAACAGTGGGAGGAATTTAGATGAATCGTATGAAGAAGTGGGCAAAGATGATTTTTGCCATGTTACTTGCAGTTTCATTGGTATTTACAAGTAATTCAGCTGCGGCGTTCGCTTTTACCGTTAAGAATGGCGCTGAAACACTTACCGAAGCTGACGGTGTAATATGGCAGCACTATGAGTTCGACGGTGAACAAGAAGGCGCCCCTAAGAAAGTATTTGATTGCTTTGATGGGTCAAAAGCCGAAAACGAGCTTTCTGTCGAACTTACCAATGAAGATATTCATAATAGCGGAGCGGAGGGTCTCAATGGCTGGTATCCGACCGAGGATAAGAATTATGTTTTTGTTAATAATACGTCGGTTCGTGCGGATTTATCGGATGGAATCGGAGTTGGCTTTTTTAGAGATAATACGGTCAACATAACAGATACAAGCGAATCCGGTATAGAGATAAATGGCGACGGATGTGACCCCGAACTTCTCCCCAAAGACGATAGCGTTCCTGCTAATGGTATTGGTGATGAAATTATCGCTAATGTTGATTTGCTTGAAAATATGCGAACGACAGCAGGGAATCCATATTATTCGTTTTGGGCGACAGAAGAATTCCCTGTTGTAGTGGAAGTAGTATTGAACAACTATAATCGTTCGGATGATTCTGAATTTCCGATTTATGTTGAATCTGTTTCGAAAGAAAATGTGATAGATGGCTGGGACAAAATGAAGGCTCGTGTATCAAAAGGTTCTGTTACATTATCGTGGTCTGCTGAATCAAAACCTGTTTGTATTCGCATAGAAGGAGGAGACGATGCTCCCACCGGAACTACTAAGTTTGAAGATGGTTGGGAAATAAGAGATATTGAAGACGGAGTGACTTCTGTATCGATAAATGTTGGAAAGAAAGACTTCTATTGTATAGAGGCCATATACGAGAATGAGAATCCGTTTGATTCGTTTGGACCGACGGAGGACTTCCCTGTTTTGATTGAAGTTGCTTTAGTAGATTATGCTCGCTCGGAAAATTCTGATTTACCGCTTTCTATAGAGCTTGATTCAGGTGAACCTGTTTCTGGTGAAAATGTGATAGATGGCGGGGATATGATGAAAGCCAGAGTTGCTGCCGGAAGCGTTGTTTTGAAGTGGTCTGCTGAATCAAAGCCTACCCAGATTTGTATACAAGACGGTGATGATGATTATAGTTCAGCCGGTTGGGAAATAAGAGATATTAATGACGAAACTTCTACTTCAATAAAGGTAGGAAAAGATAATCGCGCAAGGTATTATATAGAAGTTAAATATGGCAATTATGGTCCGGGACCTGAAGATGATCACATCATAGGTGTAGATTTCCTGCCTGATTTGAGCTCGCTTCCCGACGATGATGATGCGATACTGTCGCTCAATATAGAAGGTTATCGTGGAGAGAAAAGTTTTGGCTTACAGGACGGACATTATGAGTTTGGTAAAAGTAATTGCGATGAACACCTTATTGAGTTGACTGTTCCGGATGACGCAACCGATCTCGGCTTTAGATTGCAGACGGCAGGAAAGAAGGTAGTAAGTGCAGCGTATATAATTCGTGTCGACGATGAAGAAATTAACCGCAATGCCGAGGAAATCAGTCTTTCCGATGATGAAATAAACGAAATAACCTCTGGCGATGGCTGCATAAAAATTCCTGTAGTAGAGAGCGAAAATTGGATAAGTGTGGTTGAATTTAAAGTTGTGATAGAAAACGACAATCAGGGTGGCGGTCAAGGCGGTAGCAATGATATTACATATTCAGAGGATACAACCTTATCTGAAAATACTACAAAGACGGATGTCAATGTAGAAGGTGCAAAGCTTACAATCGATACAGATTGCTCATTAAGAATAGAGCATGAACTTAATATTGGAAAAAACGCAGCGATTGTAGGTACATCAGATACATCGAAGCTTGTTTTTGCCCACGGTGCCTTTTCAAAAGGAATAGATTTGTATTGCAATGAAGGAAAAATATCAGGAGGACTTGACAATTCGTTTGAGAATCAAGGTGAGGGCCCTGCAGAGTTTAACTGGGATGCTTCTTCAAACAGATGGGTAACAGATAGCAATCCGAACGCAGGAGATGCTCCCTGGTATACGGTTTCCTATGGCAATTCAGCAAACCTTTCCATCAAAAACGGACAAGTTTATGCGGAGCGTGTTCATGTAGGCGATATAACATACACCGTATTTGAAGACGAGTATAATGCAAGCGATTCCGATCAAATTTACTCCATGATGGACACTATTTTCCATAAAAAGACGAAAGAAGAAGAGAATGACCCCAATTATAAGGATACTTTGGAAGTGTATGGAATCGGAGGTTCAGACGGTGATATCTTCTTCAGAAAAGATATATACGGAGCATCTATTGATTTTAAATTTATCCCTGATTTTGGGTATCAGTTAAAGAATATTTATACAAATGAGAACGAGCAAGACAGCTTAATGAACGATTTTAATGCTCAAGAAGCAATAAGCTCATTTAGGTTTGAGGTTAAGCCAAATGCAAATGTTCACTTTGAAGTAAAGTTTGTTGAGGCAAATAATACAGTTACCGGAAATGCCGGTCTTTCTTCAACTGCCAGAATTGAATCATCAAATGCTGCCGGAAGTGGTACTCTTGAGATGAAGATTGATTCGGGAACTCAAAGTGCAAACATTCCTAAAGATTCAGAAGTGCTTGCAGCATATGATATTACACTAAAGAATGTTGTAAGTAAGGGTGAGGGAAGAGGAAATTGGGAAACCGCAATGACCGATTTGGGTTCCAACAACGCTACCATAACCCTCCCGGTTTCTGATACCACGAATTATACATATACGGTAATTCGCAATCATAACGGAGAAGAGACTACATTAGATACGAAGGTAACCGAAGACGGAATATCTTTTGAAACAAATCAATTCTCAACATATACTATTGTCAAGAAACCGGTGGCAACTAAGGAACCTACACCTACAGTTACACCGACTGTGATTCCTACAGTGGAACCGACAGCAGAACCTACGCCTGCACCCCATGTTTGCAAGGGTGAAGCAGTTGCAGAAGTGCCCGCAACCTGCACAGAAAGCGGAACAAAGGCATATTACAAGTGCGAATGCGGCAAATTCTACGAAGATGAAGCATGTACCAAAGAAATCGAAGATTTGGCTGCATGGCTGGCAGATGAAAACGGCGGAAAGATTGTTGCAAAGGGACATACGGTAGTAGTAGACAAAGCAGTTGCCGCAACATCCACAAAGAGTGGTCTTACGGAAGGTTCACACTGCTCAGTATGTAATGAAGTTTTGACAGCACAGGTTAAGACAACATACACCCAGGTCGGAAATGTGTATACTACTTCAAAGACTACCGTGACATATGCCGCACCTGCAAAGACTTCTGTCAAGACAATTGAAGTGCCGGCAACAGTTAAGGTAAATGGCAAGACTTACAAAGTAACATCTATTGAAGCAGGCG
>JAZUFE010000035.1:0-5819 GCA_045640525.1 Lachnospiraceae bacterium
GATATAGAAATGGACGCAATCCTTGCGGTTGCAATGGGAGGTAACTCTCTTGGAGGTGGTAAGTTCAGCATATGGGCTTCTGTTATTGGAGCATATGTTATTCAGTTACTTACACAGACCTTGTATCTCTTTGGTGTTGACCCAATGGCTATGAAGGCTTATAAGGCTATAGTAGTTATCCTCTTAGTAGTAATTAGTGCTCCTAAAGTTAAGGAAGCGATTGGTAAGCTTTTCAAATCTAAGAGTAAGGAGGTGGCATAGATGGGAGAGAATAAAACAAAAAAGGTTAATTCTTCAAATAAGGGTATTTTAGGAAGACTTCTTGGAATGTCTAACTCCAATCTGCTGCTTCTTATTACAGTTGTAATTTTTGTTGTTATGTATGCAGTAGCGGCAGGTGTATTTGGAGGAAGCTTTGCAGTAGCACAGGGATTCTTTAACATTCTTAATGCTAACGCAGGTCTTATCATTCTTGCATGCGGTCTTAGTATTGTAATGATAACTGGCGGAATTGATATTTCTGTTGGTGGTATTACTGGTCTTATTACAATGTGCTGTGCAGTATTGTTAGATCGTCAGGGTGGAAATATCTTTACATCTATTTTACTTGCTATTGCAATTGGAGCTGCCTTTGGAGCTGTTCAGGGATATTTTGTTGCATACTTAGGCATTCAGCCATTCATTGTTACTCTTGCTGGTATGTTCTTCGCAAGAGGACTTACAACAATAGTAAATGTTGAGCCTATGAATGTAATGAGTGAGCAGTTTAAGGCTTTAAAGAATGCCCGTATTATTATTCCTGGTCTTGGCTATTATAATAAACGTGGAATATACATTGATGCAGAAATCGAGCTTGGTGTAGTTGTTGCAATTGCAGTTGTAATAGTTCTTTTCTTACTACTTAGATATACAA
Source organism: Lachnospiraceae bacterium (assembly GCA_045640525.1). Lineage (GTDB taxonomy): Bacteria > Bacillota > Clostridia > Lachnospirales > Lachnospiraceae > JAILLW01. The sequence goes on from JAZUFE010000035.1 coordinate 914, forward strand.
AGTTAGGAAGAGCTTTCTATGCTGTGGGTGGTAATGAGCAGTCAGCGCTTATGCTTGGTATTAATGTAAAGAGAACCAGATTCCTGTCACAATTGCTTTGCGGAATTTTGGCAGGTATCGGAGGATTTGTATATTTCCTTCATGTAGGTTCCGGAGCGGTTACCAATGGTCAGGGTGCTGAAATGAATGCAATTGCTTCATCAATTATCGGTGGTACCATGCTTACAGGTGGTGTAGGAAATATCATCGGAACTTTGTTTGGTGTTCTGTCTTTAAGTACCATTAAAACCATAGTTTCTTCAGTAGGACTTGATCAGGCTTGGTGGACAGGTATTACTGTAGCAGCAATGTTGTGTATCTTCCTGATAGTTCAGAGTATTGTGGTTGCAAGAAAAAAGAATAGATAAGCAGGACGAAATTAAACCAATGTTTACAAAAGCCTCTCACAAAAGTACAATATGTGAGAGGCTTTATACGTGTAAGGAGGGTTTTATGCGATATCAATACAGAACCAAAGGAACATGTTCACAACTGATAGAATTTGATATTGATAATGATGTAATTACCAATGTTGTATTTACAGGAGGCTGTAACGGTAATCTGAAGGCAATTTCCATTCTTGTCGAAGGGATGAAAGCTGATGAAATCGTTGCAAAGCTTAAGGGAAATACATGCGGTTTTAAGTCTACATCATGTGCGGATCAGCTCGCATGTGCAATTATAGAAGCTCAAAAGGCAGCCATATAGGGCTAATATGAACGAAAACTCTGAAAATAGTACTCAATTGAATAATCAAACTTCGGAGCAGATTCAGGCAATCAAAACATCCGAATTCATGAAAGAAACCATTAAGCAACGTCCCATTAATAAGCGAAAGCTTGTAAGACGATTATTGCTTACGGTTTCCATGGCATTAATTTTCGGTATTGTTGCCTGCCTGACATTTATCGTTTTGGAACCGATAATAAATCAAAAAATCACTCGAGATGAGGAAAAGGTATCACCGGTATCTTTTGAAGAGGAGACTGCGGAAGAAGAGACCAAACGTGAAGATATGATTGCGGATTCATCGGAGCTTGCTCCGGTAATTATTGAACAGGTTCCCGTCGATAATGCCCAAATCGAACAGGTTTTGTCGCAAATGAAATGGGGTGTCAACGACTATCTTTCTTTGTCAACCGTGATAACCGATATGGCCAAAAGCATTTCGACAAGTATGGTATCGGTTGTCGGAATCAAGCATGATACGGATTGGTTTGCCAATAATTACGATAATCAGAATGTAGTATCGGGCGTCATTATTGCAGACAACGGCAGAGATATTCTGATGCTTGCCAATCTTAAAAAACTGGCGGATTATGACAGCATTCGTGTTACCTTTTTTGACGGAACGATTTATGATGCAACCATTATAATGAGCGATTCATCTACAGGCTTGGGAATTGTTTCGGTTAGAAAGAATTTGCTTTTGGCTACTACGGCCAAAGATATAAATATTATAGAAATAGGTTCTTCGGCAAGCAAGAATCTGATAGGTTCTCCCATAGTAGCTATGGGAAGTCCGTACGGTACTTTGAATTCACTGGGCATCGGATACATTACAAGTGCAGGTAATGCGGTCAATGTTCCGGATGCGTCATACAATCTTCTGTATACCGATATAACGGCTTCTTCGCAGGCCAGCGGAATATTGGTTAATCTGAACGGACAGCTGGTGGGAATTATTGACCAGTCATTTAATTCGTCGGATATGTCAAGTATCATAAGCGGATTGGGAATAACAGAATTGAAATATCTGATAGAAAGATTGTCTAACGGAATGGAAATTCCGTATTTGGGTCTATACGGTACGGAAGTTACAGATGAAATATCGGAGGACTTGGGAGTTCCCAAAGGTCTGTATATTACAGGTATGGAAATGGATTCTCCTCTTATGGAAACAGGTATTCAAAGCGGAGATGTAATCGTCAAATTTGCCGGAGTTGAAATAACCAAATTCCGTGATTATATGATGAGTTTGTATTCCATGACACCGGAAAACGAAGTGTCTGTGGAAGTGATGCGTCAAAGTCCGGACGGTTATACCAAACTCACCATGAATGTAGTGTTGGCACATCAAGACAGGTAGGTAAGTAGTATGAAGTTTATTAAGGAACTTAAAGAAGGCGACAGAGTATCTGATATTTATTTAATTAAGCAGAAGAATTCATCTGTTACCAAGAACGGTAAGCCGTTTGACAATGTGATAATTCAGGATAAAACGGGAGTGTTGGATTCAAAAGTATGGGACCCCAACAGCCCGGGAATAGATGATTTTGATGCTCAGGATTATGTGGAAGTATTCGGAGATGTTGTATCTTTCAACGGTGCACTTCAGCTTAGCATTAAGCGTGCCAGAAAGTGTTCCGAAGGAGAGTATGATCCGTCCAATTATCTTCCGGTTTCGCCATATGATATCGAGGAGATGTATGCACAGATTATTGCGTTCATAGATTCGGTTAAGAATCCTTACCTGAATAAGTTACTTTGTGCACTGTTTAAAGAAGATAGCGGTTTCATTACTGCATTTAAGAAATCATCGGCGGCCAAATCGGTTCATCACAGTTTTGTGGGAGGTTTGGTACAGCATACTTTGGCAGTAACCAAATTATGTGATTACTACTGTACTCAGTATGCAGGTTTGAACAGAGATCTTTTGATTACCGCTGCTTTGTGTCATGACATTGCCAAGACCAAAGAAATATCTCTTTATCCGGATAATGATTATACGGATTGTGGAAATTTTCTGGGACATATAGTCATGGGTGTGGAAATGGTAGGTTCAAAAATTGATAAAATCGAAGGATTCCCGGAAGTTCTGTCAAATGAACTAAAGCACTGTATTTTGGCACATCACGGAGAATTCGAATTCGGGTCTCCGAAAAAACCTGCGATTATGGAAGCCGTTGCATTGAATTTCGCTGATAATACGGATGCCAAGATGCAAATATTCACGGAACTTTTGGAAGCAGAGAGTAAGCCGGGATGGTTAGGCTTTAAGAAGATGCTTGACTCAAATGTTATAGCAACGAGAATGGAGTAGTATGTTTGCCAAAAACGATTTACTCAATATCAAAATAACGGATATGACAAACGAAGGCGAAGGCATCGGCAAAGTCGATGGCTTCACCTTTTTCGTTAAAGATACACTGATTGATGACGAGGCAGTCATTCGTGTTACCAAAGTCAAAAAGACATATGGATATGCTCGATTGGAAAAGCTTATCAAGGAGTCGCCCTACAGAACAACTCCGAAATGTCCTGTCGCAAGACAATGCGGAGGATGCCAGATACAGGCGATGTCATATTCCGAACAACTTAAGTTTAAAGAAAACAAAGTTAAAAACAGCCTGACTCGCATAGGTGGATTTGACAACGAATACATTGATGAGATATGCGAAAGTATTGTCGGAATGGACAACGAAGGATACCGTTACCGTAATAAGGCGCAATATCCCATAGGATATTCAAAAGAGGGAATGCCGATAGCAGGGTTCTATGCCGGAAGAACTCACAGCATTATTTCGACAGAAGATTGTTTGCTTGGAACAGAAGATAACAAAGATATATTGCGGGTGATTCTGTCGTGGATGAAGAAATACGGAATTTCGGCATATGATGAGGCAAAACATCACGGTATTATCCGACATGTATTGATACGTAAAGGTTACTACACATCACAGATTATGGTTTGTCTTGTTATCAATGCGGATAAGATTCCTCATGAGGAGGAATTGATTGAGGAATTGATTAAGATAGACGGAGTCAAAAGTATATCTTTATCCGTCAACAAAAATGACACAAATGTCATTCTTGGCGATAACTATAAGACGATATGGGGAAGTGAAAAGATACAAGATCAATTACTTGGACTGACATACAACATCTCTCCGTTATCCTTCTATCAGGTGAATCCGGTTCAGGTGGAGAAACTGTATCAAACGGCAATAGATTATGCAGATGTACAAAAAAACGAGGAAGTCTGGGATCTTTGCTGCGGAATAGGTACTATTACTCTTTCGATGGCATTTTCGGCCGGAAAGGTGCACGGAATAGAAATAGTTCCGGAAGCAATAGAAGACGCCCAAGCCAATGCAAAGAATAACGGCATCATGAATTCCGAATTCATTTGTGCACCCATAGAAGAGTATCTTCCTCAAAATGCCGATTCGATTCATGCAGACGTAATTGTTATGGATCCTCCGAGAAAGGGAATCGACGAAGAAGCACTCAAGGTAGTTGTTGCTACCGCTCCGAAAAGAATTGTCTACGTAAGTTGTGACTGTGCAACATTGGCACGTGACCTCAAATATTTATGTGATAACGGATATGAACTCAAAAAAGTCCGTCCGGTTGATATGTTCCCGCATACGACACATGTTGAGACGGTTGTTCTTCTAACCCACCAAAAACAACCTGATGATTATCTTAGAATTCACGTTGAAATGGATGAGTTAGATAAAACCAAATCTGAGAGCAAAGCAACATACGAAAGAGTTAAAGACTATGTTAAGAATAAATACGATTTGAAGGTAAATAATTTATATATTGCTCAAGTAAAAAGAGATTTTGGAATTATTGAAAGGGAAAACTACAATTTAGGTGAAGGAAAAGCAAGAGTTCCACAGTGCCCAAAAGAAAAGTATGATGCCATTGTAGATGCATTGAAGTATTTTAAGATGATTGCATAGAATTAATGATTAAAAGGCCACTTGTTTCAAGTGGCCTTTTATGTGTCCGGATTTAAGGACATTATATTTAATATAATAAAAAAATAAAAATTTAATTTATATTTAATTGTATCAAATTGGATGTATTTGTATCAATTTGTATGAAATCGCATTGAAACAATATAGAGGTTTTGATA
>JAZUFE010000036.1:0-48304 GCA_045640525.1 Lachnospiraceae bacterium
TTCAAGTCCGGCCACCAGCATTGTTCTAAGTTTGAAAAGTCTTGAAATCACTGGATTTTAAGGCTTTTTTATTTATTGAAACGGATGAGGAAAATTACAATTAGGTGGTGAGAGACGGTGAACTGCCAATGAACTCAAATACGTCTAATTCTGAAGAAAAAGTCCAAAAGAGGGGTGCTACAAGCCGACGACGGAGGCGTTTGGACTCTATAGGTTGAAAATCAATGATTCAAGTCCAAATTTTGAAAACTAGTGGACTCAAATCAGAAAAACACGCTGATTTGAGTCCAACCGTCAGCCATCAACACGTAAATCCAAGGTGCAATGGACTTGAATTCAAAAAATAGCGCTATTTAAGTCCAACCGTCGTCTGCAGCATTTCGCTTCGACCAACTCCCGCTCACAGCATTTTTCTTTTCGAATATGATGCATAGAAACGTGCAAATCTTGGTTAATAGTGATATTCTGTTTGTGTGAGTCCCAACCTTTGTTGGGGGCTGTGATAAAAATATAGTAGTAATAACTTATAGGAGGAACATAAATGCAGTTAGCTAAATTACAAAAAGATATGATGGAAGCGATGAAGGCTAAGGATAAAGCCAGAAAGGATTCCATTTCGGTATTGTATTCGGCAGCGAAAAAACTTGGAATCGATGCCGGATGCCGTGAAGACATTCCCGAGGAAATGGTTGATCAGGCCATTATGAAGGAAATTAAATCAGTCAAAGAACAGATAGAAACCTGCCCGGCAGAGCGGACGGACCTTATGGACGAGTACAAAGCCCGTCTTGCAGTATTTGAGGAATATGCACCGAAAATGATGTCGGCAGAGGAAGTTGAGACCTTTCTTAAGGATAAGTTTATGGATGTTATTGCATCAAAGAATAAGGGGCTGATTATGAAAAGTGTTATGCCGGAACTTAAGGGAAAGGCAGATGGCAAGGTTATTAACGAAATCGTAGCAAAGCTTTGCAACTGATATCTTTGTCGGAAGATGATTATGAACTGCAAGGCTGTTGTATTTGATATGGACGGAGTGATCTTCGATTCGGAACGTGAAGTTATGAATTGTTGGATTACGCTGGCAAAGAAATACGGAATCGAAGATATTGAAGAAAATTTCCTGTTATGTACGGGAACCAATCATGCCAAAACTGCACAGATAATGCATGATGCATACGGACCGGATTTTCAATATGAAGAATTTGCGCATGAAGCATCGAAAATGTTCCATATGAAGAATGATGGTGGAAAATTACCCAAGAAACCCGGAGTCGAGGAACTTCTGCATTTTTTGAAAAGCAGAAATATAAAGATAGCATTGGCATCATCAACGCGGCGAGAGTCGGTAATCAGAGAACTCACAGATGGCGGATTGATTGACTATTTTGATGCTATAGTGTGCGGAGACATGGTTAGCCAAAGCAAGCCCGCACCGGATATCTTTTTAAAAGCATGCGAGGAACTTGGAATTGAACCGAAAGATGCACTGGCGATTGAGGATTCATATAACGGAATAAGATCTGCTAATGCAGGAGGGCTACATCCGATTATGGTGCCGGATTTGCTGCCGGCTAACGAGGAAATGAAGAGATTGGCTCAAGTCGTTCTCAATGACTTGACGGAAGTTAAAGATTATATAGATTCAATGGAGGGTGAAAATGCAGGAAGTATATGAGTTTATTAAGGAATGTGGTTGTTATTACTTAGCGACGGTTGATGAGGATCAGCCGAGGGTTCGCCCTTTTGGAACGATTGATCTTTTTGAAGGAAAACTTTATGTTCAGACGGGTAAAAAGAAAGATGTTTCCAAACAGATTCAAGCTAATCCGAAGGCTGAGTTATGCTGCTTCAAAGATGGGAAATGGCTAAGATTGGCAGGCATGCTGGTTCGAGACGACAGAAGAGAGGCTAAAAAGCATATGCTTGACGCATATCCGAATCTCAGAGGTATGTATTCGGAAGATGACGATAATACGGAAGTTCTTTATTTCAGTAATGCTACAGCCACATTTTCATCGTTTACGCAAGCACCTAAAGTTATCAAGTGGGACTAGCATCCGGAATTCACATTCCCTTTTTGCGGATGGTATTCCGGATGATATCACCGGTAATCAAAACTATGTTATTGACGTAACTGTCTTTATCAATTTGTGTATTGCCTCGAATCCAATCAAGCAAAAGTCCGGCTATGGCTTCTGAAATATATATGTTAAGAAATTGTTTGATATCTTTAGGCAAATTTTGCCCCACTTCATGTTCTATGGTTGTTATGAGCGTTTGATTATAATCAATGAAATCCTTAATAAAGAAACGCTTGATTCCTTCCTGACCTATAGAATCTATGGTAGATTTGATAAGATAATCGTTTTTTTCAATATAATCCAAAACGAAGTATATCGCATCTTCGTAATCAGAAAGTGAGTAGAAGCATTTGACAACTTCTACGGCTTCTTCATCAAAAACCCACATAAGTAAATCGTAAATATCAGCAAAATGATAATAGAATGTCTTCCGGTTAAGGTGACATTCATTGACTATTTCGCTGACAGAGATTTTGTTCAGCGACTTTTTTTTCATCAAATTTTTTAGTGTATTGCCAAGCATTTTTTTGGTGTTGTAGGAGGTTGCTTCGTATTTCATAAAAATATTATTACACAAAATCGGATAAATGTCCAAAATTTACCCAAATGAGTATTTTTGGCCATATATATTTTGAAACTATTAAGTAATATATTATAAGGAATTTTGAATAAGGAATTTGTTTAGAGTAAGCGAAACCGGTACTGAACAAAGAATTGTGAATTTGAAAATTTTAAGAGTATGAGGAACTGACATGGAAGAAAAGAAAAGCAAAAGCTTTATGCTAAAAGTGTGCGGGTTCATCGTAGATAAGCGGAACCTGTTTTTCTTAATATATGGAATAGCGATAATCTTTTCCCTGATTTCAAGTAATTGGGTTAAGGTGGAAAATGATTTGGCAGCATATTTGCCGAAAGATTCCGAAACCAGAATAGGCCTGGATATTATGGAGGAACAGTTTGTTACGTATGGCTCCTGCAATGTGATGTTGGCCAATGTTTCATATGAGCAGGCTGAAAAAGTTCAGGAGGAAATCGAGAATATCGAGGGTGTGTTTTCGGTTTCACTGAGCGCGGATAAGGATGGGTACAATAATGGCTCGGCACTTATGTCGGTAACCTTTAATTATGACGAGAATGATGACAGGTGTCTTGTATATCTTGATAAAGTTAAGGAACATCTTGAAGGTTATGATTACTATTTGACTACAAGTCTCGGTGATATTGAATCGGAACTTATTAATGATGAAATGAAAGTTATAGCCGTTATTGTGGTATTTGTTGTAATATCAGTACTTTTGCTGACTTCACAGGCTTATGCCGAGGTCCCTGTTTTGTTGCTGACATTTGGTTCGGCAGCGTTGCTTCAGTCAGGAACCAATTTCCTTATGGGAACTATTTCATTTGTATCGGATTCGGTGACAATAGTACTGCAGTTGGCCTTGTCTGTAGATTATGCCATCATTTTGCTAAACAGATATAAGGAAGAACATGCCACAATGAATCCGCGTGAGGCCATGATAGTATCCTTGTCCAAGGCTATTCCGGAGATTGCGGGAAGTTCTATGACGACAATCGGTGGATTGATAGCCATGATGTTTATGCAGTATAAAATGGGCGGAGACATGGGAGTTGTATTGATTAAATCCATTATTCTGTCATTATTATCGGTGTTCTTACTGATGCCCGGAATTATTATGGTCTTTGCCAAACTGATGGATAAAACCAAGCATAAAAACTTTGTACCACCGATTCCCTTTGTCGGAAAATTTGCTTATGCGACAAGATTTATTATTGCACCGATTTTTTTGGTACTTATAGTGTTTGGATGCATTATTTCGAAGAAATGTCCATATGCATACGGTTATTCCAAAATAACGGCCCCGTTGACCAATGCAGTGCAGGAAGCCACCAATATTCAGAATGACAATTTCGGAACGGACAATTTGGTAGCTTTGGTAATTCCGGGCGGAAATTACGAGAAAGAGGCTGCATTGATCCGGGAATTGGAGGCATGTGACGAAGTTGAGTCGGTTACGGGATTGGCCAATACGGAAGCTATCGGAGACTATATGCTGACAGACAGGTTAACGCCCAGACAGTTTTCGGAACTGATAGGACTGGATTATGAGGTGGCAGAATTGATTTATGCCGCGTATGCAGTGGATGATGAGGATTATGCCAAGGTTATTAACGGATTAGACACATATTCCGTGCCACTGATTGATATGTTTATGTTTGTCTATGATGAAGTTAATGACGGATATGTAAGTCTCGATGAGGAACTGATGGATACCCTCGAAGATGCCCATAGGATGATGGATTTTGGAAAGAAGCAATTGCAAGGAGAAGAATATTCCCGTATGCTCGTATATTTGACACTTCCGCAAGAATCCGACGAGACGTTTGCATTTTTGGACAGAATGCATGGTATTGCCGCCAGATATTACGGCGATGCTCCTGTCTACACAGTGGGTGAATCGGTCAGTCAATATGATTTGATGAAGTGCTTTGAAAGAGACAATACAGTAGTCAGTGCAGTGTCAATTCTATGCGTATTGGTAGTATTGCTGTTCACATTCAAATCTGCCGGCCTGCCGGTGTTACTGATTGCGGTTATACAGGGAAGTATTTGGATCAATTTCTCAATACCGACCATTATGGACTCACCGGTATTTTTCCTGGGGTATCTGATTATCAGCTCTATTCAGATGGGTGCCAATATAGACTATGCCATCGTTATCGCAAGCAGATATACGGAATTGCGCAAATACATGGAGCGAAAGGACGCTATCATTGATACCATGTCGCTTTCGTTCCCTACTATTATTACTTCGGGAACAATGATGGTTGTGGCAGGTCTCTTAATCGGAAACCTTACTTCTGACTGCGCAATTTACGGTATAGGAATAAGCCTCGGAAGAGGAACTATTATATCGCTGTTTATTACCATGTTTGTCCTTCCGCAGATTCTTTTGGTGGGCGATAAAATTATCGAAAAGACAGCGTTTGTTATGAATCTGCCCATTCAGAACAGGCAGATGACAGGAACTGTCAGAATTAACGGTATGGTCAGAGGTCATATTAACGGAACTGTGACCGGAACAATGAATGCGGTGGTCAGAGGCGATATCAGTGCATACATTGATAATCGTGTTGAAATTATGGACAAGGAGGCAGACTGATATGAAGAAAAATCTTAAGACGGTTGTTTGTATATGTTTGTCTGTGCTTATTGAAATAAATCTTATTGAAAACACCAATATAGGCAGAATCAGTGCTTGGGCAGCTCCTGTTAAGAACGCTGAGGAGACGGATATATCCATAGAAGGTGAAGATATACTAAATGACATTGGTGTCACTACAGGAACTCAGGAAAATGCCAAAGAGAATGAAGTCAATGTAGATGCGGACATAGAAGAGGATGTTAATCTTTTGGTTGGCGAAGAATGGGAGCAGATAACAATAGATTCTGCTTCGGATTTGGAGAATCTGGCGAAAAATTGCAGACTTGATACCTGGTCCAGAAACAAGGTTGTTGTTTTGAACAGTGATATTTCACTGTTGGATTCTTCATTCGTGACAATTCCGACCTTTGGAGGAATATTTGACGGACAAGGGCATATTATAAGCGGATTCAAAGTAGAAGCTGAAGAATCCAATATTGGTATGTTTGCTCATGTTCAAAGCTGCGGAACTGTCAAGAATCTTAATGTTAAAGGAAATATCGAACCGCTTGGAAAGTCAAGTGTCGTAGGTACGATAGCAGGCAGAAACGAAGGAGTGATTTCAAATTGTTCATTTGCCGGAAAGGTCAGTGCCAACGATTATGTAGGCGGAATTGCCGGAATCAATCAGTTAAGCGGGCTGATATTGGATTGTACATGTGAGGGAAATATCAGCGGCAAGCATTTCACCGGTGGAATATGCGGCGAAAATATGGGAAATATTCTGCGGTGTACCAATAAGGCATATGTTAATACAACGCAAAAACGTGATACGGCTTCCATATCCGACATTGACCTTAGCTTTTATAAGGAATTGATAACTTCGGACACCTCGGATTCTGCAGCCATGGTTAACGGAATCGTTGATACGGGAGGTATTGCGGGATTGTCAATCGGAATTATTCAGCATTCGGTTAATGAAGGGGCTATCGGCTATGAGAAGCTTGGATACAATGTAGGCGGAATTGCAGGAAGACATTCAGGTTATATTTTTGACTGTCGTAATGAAGGCATAATTAAAGGCCGTAAAGATATAGGCGGAATAGTAGGACAGGCAGAACCTTATGTGGCAATTGATTTTAGCCAGGATATTGCATATCAATTATCCGAAAATATAAGCAAATTGCATGATGTTATCAGCGTTACCCTAAATGATGCGGGAAATGAGTCGGATACTCTGTCCAACCGACTGAGTATTATTCAGGGATTTACGAACAGTGCCATAGAAGATACAAGGTATCTTGCTGACAATAGCATAACATGGGTGGACGGAATGGTATCGTCAGCTAATGATGTGGTATCGCGAATTGACTATATCATGGAAGAATCCGCCAAGAAGGACGGGGTTTTTGATGAGGTTAATCATGCAGCTTCCAACTCCAAAAATGCCGCAAAAAAAATAAGTGATGCTGTTAATAATTTGGATGTTTACAAATATATGACTGAGGATGAACAGCTAAGATATGATAATGCCAGAACTTCGTTTGAAGACGCACTGTCCGAACATGCCGAGTATGAAGATGAAATATACAGGGCCTATTACAATTATTACATTGATTCATTAAGATATGCCGATAAATATAGCCAAGACGGCGAAACGAATGAGAATCGGCTTTGCTTTAGACATGAGAATGGCATGGGTGAGGATGAGTATATCTTTGTCAAAGACAGCTCAAGTCCTTCCTGGGATAAAGATAAATATGACCTTGATGGGGTATGGGTGCACAAGGAAAATCCGGAAGATTCGGAAAGTGAGGAGAATCCATTTCCCAATGTGAATGATCAAGATCAGGAGAATCTGGATAATGAACTGATTGAAGAAGCAGTACGAAAAACGGGGACAGAAAGTACAATTTATGCAGACGGAAAATATGCGGAGAATCACGGAGGTCACAGCTATTCATCGGATATTCGGGATTATTCGGAAGTGATGACACAGATGATATCCAAATATTCCGATCAAATGTCCGAAGATGCCAGAGATGATGCACAGGATGCATTGTCCTATATTGAGGATGCTGCGGGTAATATCGAGCATGCAGGCAAAGAAGCCAGAAATATAGCCGATGATGTTAATGGCAGAGAGGATATAGTATTGCCTCAATTGGGAGAAGAATACAGAGGCCATGCCACGAATCTTAATAATGCATTGCAGGGAATGAGTGATAATTTCGGCTTGCTGAACAATGAAATGAGCGGAGCTTCCGATGTACTCATAAGTGATCTCGAGGCGGTTAATGATCAGTTTAACACGATAATGCAGTTGTACACGGATGCTTTAGACGGAGTTCTGGATATGGATTACTCTTCGGTCATAGAAGATAATTCTTATGAGGTGGCGGCTACGTGTACGGATGCGACGGTTGACTTGTGCACCAATAACGGTACCGTTAAGGGAAGTATCAATGTATCCGGAATTGTCGGAACTATGGCTATTGAATATGATTATGATTTGGAGTCCGACGTGACAGGTATTAAGGAAGGCGGATACAACACAACATACCTGACCAAGTGTGTAGTAAGATCTTCCGATAACAGAGGACCGGTTACGGGCGAAAAAAGTAATATTGGCGGTATATGCGGCTTGCAGGAGATGGGAACAATTCTTGAATGCGGTAACTATTCGAAGATATCTTCGAATTCCGGAGATTATGTGGGAGGAATTGCAGGTTCTTCGGTATCACATATAGTGAAATCCTATGAAAAGGGAATTATTGAAGGAAAGAGTTACGTGGGCGGAATCACGGGAAAAGGAAGCCATATTTTAGACTGTATCAGTATGCCGAAAATCAATAATTCGGTTAACTGTTTTGGAGCTATAGCAGGTGGTATTACGGAAGACGGTGTGGTCAGAAACAATGTTTTTGCATCAGATTTATTAGCCGGTATAGACAGAATAAGCTACAGCAAAAAGGCAGAACCTTTGGAATACGAGGATATTGTTCTTATGGAAGGTATTCCTTCGGAGTTCTCCAATATGTTGGTGACTTTCGTTTTGGATGACGAAGAAGATTCTTTGGTATCCGAAGAAAAGACAGTGCTGGGTGTTGCCCAAATCCCCTATGGAAAAAATATCACAGCGGATAAGTTCCCCAAAGTGCCGAATAAGGAAGGTTTCTATATTAAGTGGGATAATGCTGAAAATGGAGCAATAACGGAAGACACAGAGATTACGGCAACCTATGAGAGAATTATACCGACTTTGGCGGCAGACGATACGGCTAATCAAAAGCAGTCGGCTTTGCTTGTTGACGGTGAATTCAAGGACGGAGATGAATTGGTGGCCACGTTGAATCCCAGCGCAAAGGACAGGTATACCCAAGCAATGGAATACTGGGAGATAGATATACCGGAAGATGGTCATAATGAACATACTCTTAGATACGGAAAAAGCGATAATGACAAGTTCGATATATATCTTTATCGGGACGGAAAATGGGAAAAGATACAAGCACCCGAAAAGATGGGTAAATACTATTTGATTGATACGCAGGGAAATCATGTAAAACTTCAGATTGTTAAAAGTGAAGATGGTAAAAATCAGATTATTATTTCAGCAGCTTTGGCAGTGGCGGCGTTGGGAGTATTGATACTGATTTTTAGATTGGCAAGGAAGCGAAAAAAGCAAAATAAGCAGTAATAATCCGAATATAGCGGCAGCACGTCATTCATGTGCTGCCGCTTTTTGACAAAAGATGTTATAATGAATTGTATATTGGCTGAAAAATGGAGGAATTATGGTTAAACATGTGATATTATGGCAACTTAAGAATGAGTATTCCGAAAGCGAAGTGTCGGATATTAAGAAGGGAATAAAGGAAGGACTTGAGGGACTCAAGGGGGAAATACCGGGATTGATGGATATTAAGGTTAATACGAAACCGTTACCGAGTTCCAATGCCGATGTGATGCTTGATACGACTTTTGCCGATGAGGAGTCTTTGAAAGGCTATGCAGTGCATCCGAAGCATGTTGCCGTAGCAAATGAGAAGGTTCGTCCTTTCACCCAAAATCGTGTATGCATGGATTATGAAATATAGTTGTTTACCCCGGAGATGACCGGGAGAAAGGGATAAATCCGATCACCGTCTATGATGGCGGATTATAAGTGAATTCAATGAAGAAGATTACGCGTGTAGTTTTGTTTTCGATTATAGCAATGACGGCAATGACATTCGTGTTGTGCGTACTTGGCAATACCGCTTATGCAAGAACCAAGAACAAGCCGAATGAGTATGTATACTATGATATGGATTCTTGGCGGAGATATCTTTCGACAGAAGAACCGAATTGCAGACACACTAAAAGACGGGCGTACAGATATGTTGAGGATAATAAGCATGCTGAGTATTGCCCGGACTGCGGAATTGTGTTTGGTTATTCTTCATGCTATATAGACAATGATAATTATCCGTCTGTTTCGGATTACTATCATGACAGGTGTCAGTTATGTCTGCATAAGACACCGTATGTTTATGTACCGCAGGTTAAAGATACAAGTAACAGACGGTATATTGACTGATAAATTATTGGATGCAGAGTTTGAAAATAAATTTTCAATTTAGCAAGTTGATTGAAAACACTTGGAGGAAAGTTATGAAAAGAAAAATTGTAAATGTGTTGTGTGTGGTGCTGGGTGTGTCATTGCTTGGCTGTGCGTCGCAATCACCAAAAGCATCTGATTCATCCAAGAGTCTTGGCTTGGTTTCGGACGATGTGACGGAAGAATCTCCCGCGGAAGTATCCAAAGAGAGCCCAAGCCCGAATGTTGTTATTGAAGAGTCATCTTCCAAGCAGGCTGCTGCCTCGCCGGATGTCAGAGACTTTTTGAACGGAAATATTAAAGCCGTGCTGGATGAGGGTGTTCAGCTGGGATATGATGATTTTGAAAAGGAAAATTGCGGCAAGGAATTTACCTTTGATGAGGTTACGGAGTTTTTGTGTAACAGTCCATATTCGAATCCGCATACGCCGACGATTCTTACTTACGTGCTCAGTATAGAGGATAAAGATATACTTTTAATCAAATATGACGGTATGGATATTTACTCTCCGGACGATGACAGCTTTGTTGTGCTTGCAGTGTGTGCCAAGGATGATGGATACCACATTACTTATGAAGTTGAGAGCTGGTGCAGAAGTGAAGTTTATATATATCCGGACGGAGTAATATCATCAGACGGTTCCGCAGGTGCAGGTGACCACATCTATGATATGGGATATTTGAATTCGGACGGTAAGTACAATTTGGTAAGCTATGCCGAAGAATGTTATTCCGGATGGATCAGAAGCTTATTCCAATACTATAAAGACGGAATGTTCAGTAATGATACGTTGACATTGGCAGCTCAGCTGGATGGAGAGGAAAGTGTAATAACTCTCTATACAATCGACGGTACGGTATACGGATTCATTGAAGAAGCTAAGACGCAGACCGAGAAGGATCTTATAGAGTCTTCTAAGAAAGACGGTTTGGAATGGATTAGCCTGGATGAAATGAAAATGAAAGTGGACAAGGCAATGAAAGCGGGAGTTCCGAATTATGACAGTGAATCACTTAGTGAAATTTCCTGGGAAATAGTGAATAAATAGTAAATAACGAATGGGGTAATGTGATGAAGGTATTGATGATTAACGGAAGCCGACGTGAGAGTGGATGTACTTATACAGCACTTGGTATTGTTGCCGAAGAACTTCGGAAGAACGGAATAGACAGCAAGATACTTTACATAGGCGACAAGGTTTTGGACGGAAGAATTGACGAGACGGTTAGGCAAGCGGCCGATATGATGAAAGATGCTGATGCTTTGGTTGTGGGTTCACCCGTATATTATGCATCTCCTTCAGGTGAGATTGTGGCATTTATGGACAGATTTTTCGTAGCTGCAGGCAAAGATTTAATGTACAAGCCGGCCGCAGCGGTATGTTCGGCAAGACGCGCAGGAACAACCGCGACCTTGGATGATCTGAACAAGTATTTTTCATTCAACAGAATGCCGATAATTTCTTCTTCGTATTGGAACATGGTGCATGGTAATACTCCCGAAGATGTCAGAAAAGATGAGGAAGGATGTCAGATTATGAGACACCTGGGTGAGAATATGGCTTGGATACTAAAGAGTATTGAAGCCGGTAAGAAGTCGGGAGTTACACAGCCTTCGGGTGAACCTAAGGTATTCACCAATTTCATCTGAAGTTGACTTGAGGAGTAATATGAAAGCAGACAGATATATTACGCTTAACAATAATCTAAAGCTTCCGATGCTGGGATTCGGAACTTACTTGGGAGATGAGCGTGAGGCTCGTGTAATTAAGGATGCCATTGAAGCAGGATATCGCTATTTCGATACGGCTTCATTTTATGGTACCGAAAAGATGCTGGGCGATGCTGTTGAAAGCAGTGGTATTGATCGAGAGAATTTTTTCCTGGCCAGCAAGTTGTGGAGAAGTGAACTTGGATATGAAAACGCCAAAGAAGCCTTTTACGGAACTCTGGAAAGACTTAAAACGGACTATCTTGATTTGTACTTTATTCATTGGCCCCGAAAAAATACCGATGATCCCGATTGGAAAAGTCGCCTGACAGATACGTATGCGGCTATGGAAGAATTGTATATGGAGAAGAAAATCAAGGCTATCGGTGTAAGTAATTTTCTTCCTCATCATTTTGAAGTGTTTATCAATGAAGCTAAAATCAAGCCAATGGTCAATCAGCTTGAACTTCATGTAGGATATATGCAACCGTGGGCTGTTCAGTATTGCCGTGATAAAAATATAGCTGTTCAGGCATGGAGCCCGCTTGCAAGGCACAGACTTAATGACGAGCCGATAATTCTTGAAATTGCACGAAAGTATAACGTGGATGTGGCTACGCTTTTGCTCAATTTCCTGACCGGACAGGGAATTTCGGTTATTCCGAGAAGTAAGAATCCGGATAGGATGCGGAGCAATATGAATTGTTTTGACTTGGAAATTTCGGCTGAGGACGTTTCATACCTTTCCAACCTTCCGCAAATGGGATGGTCGGAAGAACATCCGGATTATCCGTGCGCATTCGGCGATGTGAAAGTACCCGGAATTTAGGAGTATGGAAATAAAGAAAAAGGTCGTCGTGGGAATTCTTGCTCACGTTGACAGTGGAAAAACAACTTTAACAGAAAGCCTGTTGTTTGAAGCAGGTGTTATAGATAAACAAGGACGCGTCGATAATAAAGACGCGTTCCTTGATAATGATGCAATAGAGAGGGAGCGCGGAATAACGATTTATTCCAAAAACGCGCGATTCGTTTCGAATGGTACGGAGTTCATTTTAGTTGATACACCGGGACATGTGGACTTTTCGTCGGAAACGGAGAGGGCTCTTGGCATTCTTGACGCAGCGATTTTATTAATCAGTGCATCTTCCGGAATTCAGTCACATAGCAAAACTCTTTGGTCGTTACTTAAGCGATACGGTATTCCAACTTATATTTTTGTAAATAAGACAGATATGGAAGGCGTGGACGAAACACGGCTTCTTAAATTGATTAAGGAAAAACTATCCGATTCGGCAGTTTCGTTTGAAAATCCCAAATCCGAACAAACCAAGGAGGAGATAGCAGGCTGTGACGAAGAATTGATGAATGCATACTTTGCTACGGGTACTGTCGATGATGATGCTGTCAAAAAGGCGATAAAGGAAAGAAAAATTTTTCCTGTATTCTTCGGTTCGGCTTTGAAAATGCGGGGAATTCATGAATTTTATGAAACGCTTACCGATTACATGATTGAAACCGATTTTGACAAGGATACGGATTTTTCGGCAGTTGTATATAAAATACATAAGTCGGAAGATAAAAAGCGTCTGACTTTTTTGAAAATTCTTTCGGGCCGGTTACAGGTTAAGGATGTGATTGAAGATGAAAAGGTCAATGAAATCCGTATCTATTCGGGCGAAAAGTATCAAACAGTGACGGTGGCTGTGGCCGGTGATATATGTGCAGTTGTCGGTCTTTCGAAAAGCCGGAACGGTTCTATGTACGGAAATGTTCCGCGTCCTTTAAATCCTGTACTCGCTCCTGCAATAAGTTATGCCATCAAATATCCGGATGACGTGGATAAGACGGTAATGCTTGGAATAATGCGTGAATTGGAAGAGGAAGATCCTTCCTATGACGTTGAATACAAAGAGCAGACAGGAGAAATCTTTGTTTCCTTAATGGGAGATATTCAGGCGGAGGTTCTGCAAAGGGTTCTTAATGACCGATATGGCATAAAGGTATCTTTCAATGACGGAAAGGTATGCTATAAAGAAACGATTACTTCATGCGTAGAGGGTGTAGGGCATTTTGAACCGTTACGACATTATGCGGAGGTTCATATAAAGATAGAGCCTTTGGAGCGAAATTCGGGAATAGAATATGTACTTGATGTGAGTGAAGATCTTTTGGCAAGGAATTGGCAAAGACTTATTCTGACACATTTGAAAGAGCGGGAACACAAGGGCGTTTTGCAAGGCGCACCGCTTACCGATGTCAGATATACTTTGGTTGCCGGAAAGGCGCATATTAAACATACAGAAGGCGGAGATTTCAGACAGGCCACTTACAGAGCTATACGGCAGGGACTTATGGAATTGCGTGCAAATGATTCGACAGTTCTTTTGGAACCTTTCTATAATTATTCGTTGTCTCTTCCAAGTGAATACACGGGACGTGCGATGACTGATATTTCAAGTATGTACGGAACGGTCAGTATTTCGGAGAATGATTGTGAGGATAATCTTACAGTTTTAGTAGGAAGGGCACCGGCTGTATGTATGAACGGTTATTCCAAAGAAGTCAGCGCATATACCAAAGGAATGGGACAACTTTCGTGTGTTCCGGGCGGATACGATGTCTGCCATAATACGGAAGAGGTGCTCTCCTCGTCTTCCTATGATCCGGAATCTGATATGAAAAATCCTTGCGGCTCGGTATTTTGTTCTCACGGAGCGGGTACGGTTATTCCGTGGAATGAGGTGCCGGAATATATGCATATTCCGTATTCATACGATGAGCAAGATACCGAAAGCGATGAATATGTTTATATACCGAAAAATTCAGTAGGTGAAAACGAAAGACTTATTTCAATTGATGAGATAGAAGAAATCCTGCGAAAAAGTACACATGCCAATGAAAAAGGACGTCAGAATTCCTACAAAGGGATATCCAAAGAATTGCGGGACAGACGCAGATATGAGGCAGGAAGCAGAACGGACGGTAACAGTGTCAAGTATGTGGATGCAGCACATAAAGAAAAATATATCTTGGTAGATGGGTACAATGTGATTCATGCATGGCAGGAACTTGAAGATATAGCGAAAGTTTCTTTTGACGGCGCGGTAGGCAGACTGAATGACATTTTAGCAAATTACAGTGCAATCGAAGGTGTTAAACTCATGGCCGTATATGATGCATATAAAGTTAAGGGACATCAAATCGAAGAATCGGAGTACAACGGAATTGTTATAGTTTATACCAAAGAGGCTCAGACCGCCGACCGATATATAGAACACTATACTCATGAAAACAGCAAAAAATATGACATTACTGTCATAACATCCGATGGCATGGAACAGACGATTGTCATCGGAAATGGCGGAAATGTCATATCTTCAAGAAAATTCAAAGAACTGTTGGAGGATAAAGTCCGTAAGTTCAATGAAGATTATAATGTCAAATAGTTTATTTGGGCCTTCTGGCGTCAGTCATGTAGAAGATGGTGAACAGTCCCGGACCGCAATGAGCACCTATAACAACTCCGAGCCCGGAAATATCAATCTGCGCATTGGGATATATTGACAACAACTCTTCTTTGACAGCCAAAGCATCATCCATACAATCTGCATGGTTAATGTGGAATTTAATGTTTTCTCCGGGAGCAACATCGTTTTTGATGGAATCAATAATTGAATGTAGTGCCTTTTTACGTCCGCGTACGTTCTCTACAGCGTTTAATGAACCGTCATTGGGAACATAGAGCACGGGTTTGATAGACAGCAGTGTTCCAATCAAAGCAGAAGCGTTTGAAACTCTTCCGCCGCGCTTGAGCCAGGTTAAATCATCGACCGTAAATCGGTGGGCAATCTTCAATTTGTTTTCTTCTATCCAGGTCAGAATTTCATCAAAACTCTTACCCTGTTCGTACAAATCAACAACATATTCGACCAACATTCCCAATCCGCCGGAAACACAGCAGGTATCAACATTAACTATTTTCCGGTCGGGATATTCTTCCTTCAATTCCTCGATGGCTTCATCGGCAAAACGATAAGAAGATGAAAGGGGATGTGACATATCAAGAAAGATAACATCTTTTCCGGTCTTAATCAGCTCTTCAAAAAATTCATGATATCGATATGTATTGATTGCTGAAGTCGAGAGTATCGCTCCGGCACGCATTTTTTGGTATATGTTTTGTCTTGTTTCCTCTTTACAGTCATCTTCGACAATTTCATCCCCTATTGAAAATGAATAGCTGATGAACGGTATTTTATGCTCATCAAGATATTCTTTGGTCAAATCGGAAGTAGAAGCTGTAGCGATAATATAATTCATATAATCTCTCTCCTCATACAGTGTCATTTAATCATTCCTATATCCTATTCAAGATCGATGTCAGCCATCCTTGCATATGCCTCTTCTCGCACCTTCTCTATATTTTCAAGAGTTCCTTGTACGAAGCTGTCCTTTCGTACATTTCCATCTTCTCCGGTGTAGATATAATCAAACACAAAGTACCCGAATGAAAGCGGGACATTCTTCTCCTGATAGAACTGATAAGGTACATACAAATCATCAAACAGTGCATCAAGCTCCTCACGGTTGCTAAAAGATCCGCTTATAACAGATATAGAGCGCCATTCAAAATTGGAGACTGTCTCATCCGGAGCAAACTCAACTGTTAACCCGGTATGATAATCATTTTCTTTATCATATATCAGAAATGCCCAGTATCGTTCTGCGAAATTACTTCTGAAATTATTTTCCAAATCAATTACATCATTGCGGCTACTGTTTTCCGTTTCAATATCATTTTCACGATTAAGCTGGAAGATATTAAAATGGAAATTTCTATCCTTGTCATAGACGTGCCAGATTCTGTCGGTGGATTGATTCCTCATAGAATTTGAAGTAACAAAATCCCCATAATTGAGATATAGACGGTAATGTCCTTCCGGAAGATTAGTTTTAATATAATTTCGTATTCTGACTCTCGGAATCTCAAACCACACCATCAATACTGCGACAAGCGCCGCCAAAACCGAGATAATAATTATCGTTTTTTTTCTTTTCCATGACTATTCCTTTCAAAAACCATTTTACACTGCACGTCGCCCTCACGGCGACTTTGCCATCATTATAATGTAGTTAACGGAAAAATCCCGCGCTGAATTATCTATCAGCTTTCTTTTTGCTAACCACCAGTAATACAATTGCTGCCGCAATAATAGCAACCGGAATAAAAAGTAGCGCTACAAAGGTATTTGTTGCTGATTTATTCAGTCCGTTTCCATCCGACAAAGATACTAAAAAGCCTCCAATCAATAATGTCAGGCCCTGCTGAAAAACAGAATAGACTATAGCTAATATTCCAACAACTCGGCTTGTCACCACAAGTCCTTTGGAATATTTATGCATATTCAAAATCAATATGATAAGTGCTATACATCCAATTAGTAATAGCAAATTCCATCCAATAATCACATTAATCTCCTATCCATCAATTTGCAAAGTATATTTCTGATATGTTTACTTCCGCCCACAATTACTCTCCTTTACAGTTAATCGCACCACTAGTCTACCACAATATTGGTGTCAAAAGAATAATAAAATGTAAGAATTGCGAAAAGTATAGTATAATATAGGTATCTGAAATTCTGTGATGGTGGGGGTGAAAATACCGTATGGATAAGAAAATATTCAGGGAAAAGAGTCTTGAAAGAGTTAATTCTCCGGAAAGCCTGGAGGACTATATTCAGGTATCAAATCCCGGCGTGTGGATGCTGCTTACGGCAGTGATACTCCTTCTTGCGGGCATCTTAGTATGGGGATATTTCGGAAGCATCAGTTCATGGAACAGTGTTACCGTTATTGTTGATCACGGCAGGGGATATTGTTATGCCAAGGAAGAAACGGCAAATGCCATCCGCCCCGGAATGACGTTGGAAGTTAACGAATTGGAAGGGACGGTAACAGAATATCTTGGTTACTATGAAAATTTCGATGCTTATGAGTTTGAAGTGGATATAGTGCTTCCGGACGGCAATTATACAGGGACGGTTCATACGGATGATTTGCAACCCAAAACATTGCTGTTTAATTGACGGGATTTGGTATAAATAAATGAAACAGATGATTAAAAAGCCAATTTCAAAGGGTGTGTGTAAGGTTCCGGTTGTTATGCAGTTGGAATATTTGGAATGCGGTGCAGCATGTCTTGCGATGATATTGGCATATTACAAAAAGTGGATACCGTTGGAACAGGTAAGAATCGATTGCGGAGTTTCCAGAGACGGCTCAAATGCAAAGAACATTATTATTGCAGCAAGAAGCTATGGACTTGAAGCGGCAGGATACAGATTTGAACCCGAGGTGCTTCGCAGAAGCGGTACATTCCCTTGTATTATTCATTGGAATTTCAATCACTTTGTGGTTTTAAACGGTTTTAGAGGAAACAAAGCGTATATTAACGATCCGGCTAAGGGAACATATTCGGTTTCGATGAAGATTTTTGATGAGGCATTTACCGGAATTGCGCTTATGTTTGAGCCCTCTGAAGAGTTTGTCCCGTCGGGTAAGCCCAAAAGCGTTATCAGCTTTGCATCCAATAGATTGAAGGGAACGGGTGTTGCAGTGGCATTCACCGTTCTTACCAATATTATTTTGGCATTGATGGGAGTTATTAATCCCGCATTTTCCAAAGTGTTTTTGGACAGACTGTTGACCAATCAAAATCCGGGGTGGGTTGTTCCGTTTTTCATTTTTCTTGGGGTTTTCAACATTATTGAAATACTTGTCGGTGCTGTTCAGACAATCTATTCTCTGAGAATAAACGGTAAGATGGCAGCAATAGGTAATTCCACATATATGTGGAAAGTTCTTAATATGCCCATGAACTTTTTTAGCCAGAGAATGGCAGGTGACATTCAAAGCAGGCAGCTTTCGAATGCTTCCATAGCAGGCAACTTGGTGGAAACACTTGCTCCGTTGGCATTTAAGATACTTATGATGTTTTTCTATTTCGCAATAATGATTAAGTACAGCGTTATTCTTACGGCGGTGGGACTTATTTCGCTTACCGTGAATGCATTTGTTTCAAGATTGATTTCAAACAAAAGAATAAATATAACGCGAGTATCCATGAGGGATGTTGCCAAACTGGAATCTACCACCATATCCGGTATTGAGATGATTGAAACAATTAAATCCAGCGGCGCGGAGAACGGATTCTTCGCCAAATGGTCGGGGTATCAGGCAAGTGTGAATACCAATCAGGTCAAGTTTCTAAAACTCAGTCAGTACCTTGGAATGATTCCTCAATTTATATCTTTTGTTGCAAATAATGCGGTTCTTATACTCGGTGTATACCTTACAATGCAGGGTGAGTTTACGGTGGGAATGATAATGGCATTTCAAGGCTTTTTGACTTCATTCATGAGTCCTGCAATGACGCTGGTATCGGCAGGTCAGACACTTCAGGAAATGCGAACTCAGATGGAACGAGTAGAAGATGTCATGGGATATTCGACAGAATCTGTATTTGCTGAAAATACGGTTGATGCTGCTACCTTTGAAAAACTTAAAGGTAAGATAGAAATTAAGAACATGAAATTCGGATATGCGCCTTTGGGTGCTCCGTTGATTGAAAACTTCAATTTGTCGGTTGAACCCGGAAAATCGGTAGCTATTGTCGGAGGCTCAGGTTGTGGCAAATCAACCGTATCGAAATTGATTTCCGGATTGTATAAGCCGTGGGAAGGCGAAATACTGTTTGACGGTAAACCCCTTGACCAAATCAGCAAGAGCGTATTTACGGGATCTTTGGCAGTTGTCGACCAGGACATAGTTTTGTTTGAGGATACGATATCCAACAATATTAAGATGTGGGATAGAAGTATTGAAGATTTCGAAATGATTTTGGCAGCCAAGGATGCGCAAATTCATTATGATATCATGCAAAGAAAAGGCGGCTATCAGTACAAAATAGTTGAGGGCGGAAAAGATTTTTCCGGCGGACAGCGTCAAAGACTGGAAATTGCCAGAGTTTTGGCTCAAGATCCTACCGTAATTATTTTGGACGAAGCTACATCGGCATTGGATGCCAAAACCGAATATGAAGTTGTCAAAGCGATTAAGGCCAGAGGAATAACATGCATTGTTATTGCTCACAGATTGTCTACAATTCGCTCATGCGATGAAATTGTTGTAATGGATAACGGAAAGATTATTGACCGTGGAACACACAGCGAGTTGATGAAAACCAGCAACCTGTATAACGAACTGGTTTCAAATGAGTAAGGAGGAAGGTGTTCTATGAGTTGGTTTGATGAACAGCTTCGCGAAAGAATCAAGATAGATGAAGAGAACTTCAGCGACGCCATTAAGGGGATTGCCGGTGCCGTTATGGGCAAAAGGCTTACAGATGCACTGAACAAGAAGGAAGTAGCGCAATCGGCGGTTGAAGCAGTTTTAAAATACTATCACATTAAGGCCAAGAATACGGAAATTCCGGATAATATTACAAACGTCGAGGAACAAATCGACTATCAATTAAGACCGCATGGTATTATGCGAAGACGTGTCATTCTTAATAAAGGATGGAGTAAGTGTGCGGTCGGCCCTATGCTCGGGAGCCTCAAATCAGATAACAGAGCGGTGGCACTGATACCGGGCAAATTGCATGGATATGTAATGTATGATGTGATTTCCGATAAGAAAATCCGAATTAACGGCAAAAGGGAAGCAGACTTGAATGAAGAAGCGCTGTGCTTCTATGAACCGTTGCCTCAAAAGGCCCTTTCGATAAAGGATTTGTTCGGATTTATGTTGAAGCAGCTTTCATTTTCCGATGTGGCTATTTACCTTTTGCTGGCTGCATTTTCTACAGCAGTGGGAATGGTGTCACCGTATTTGACCAAGCTTTTGTTTGGAGAAGTACTTGAAAGCAAAAGAGTCAGTGCGCTGATTGCAATAGCGGTGTTTATGATAAGTTATTCGCTGTGTAACGTGCTTTATGGTGCATTTAGGTCATTGTTTAATTCCAGAATAGGAATCAAGCAGAATATTGCGGTTCAAGCTGCCGTTATGAACCGAGTTATATCTTTACCCGCAACCTTCTTCAGACGATTTTCTTCGGGCGAAATGACGCAAAGAGCTTCGTATGCGGAATCTTTGTGCAGCACGGTTTTTGATATTGTCGGCAATACGGGGATTACAGCAGTATTTTCATTGGCATATTTGGGACAGGTATTCAGTTTCGCACCGTCGTTGGTCGTCCCCTCACTGATAATAACTTTGGCGTCTGTAACATTCAGCTTAATAATTACATTCTTTCAAATGTCCATATCGAAGAAAAAGATGCAATTAGCTGCTCAAACAAGCGGTATGACATATGCGACCATTACCGGTATACAAAAGATTAAACTGGCCGGAGCCGAAAGGCGTATGTTTGCCAGATGGGCGAATCAGTACAGTAAGGAAGCAGCCTTGGAATACAATCCTCCGACTTTTCTTAAAATGAGCGGAACGATTAATCAGGCAATAGCATTGATCGGTACGTTTGTTATGTACATGATTGCCATCAGAAGTAAAGTATCGGTAGATGATTATTATGCTTTTAATGCATCGTTCGGAATGGTTTCCGGTGCTTTTTCGGCACTGGCGGGAATTGTGGTTACCATAGCTGAGATCAAGCCTTCTTTGGATATGGCCAAACCGATTCTTGAAACTGTTCCGGAGCAGACCGAAAACAGAGAAATAGTAACTTCGTTGCAAGGGGGCATCGAATTATCGAATATCTCATTCAGATATAACGACGAAATGCCGTATGTACTTGATAACCTGTCATTGAAAATCAAACCGGGCGAGTATATTGCAATTGTCGGTGCTACCGGGTGTGGTAAGTCGACACTTTTGAGACTGCTTTTGGGATTTGAAACTCCGCAAAAGGGTTCAATTCTTTTTGATAGCAAAGATATAAACATGCTGGATCTTCGTTCTTTGCGAAGAAAAATAGGAACGGTTATGCAAGATGGCAAGCTTTTCTTTGGAGACATATATTCCAACATCACGATATCCGCTCCGCAGCTCACACTGGACGAAGCTTGGGAGGCGGCACGTTTGGCATCTGTCGATGAAGATATTAAAGCCATGCCGATGGAGATGCACACTATAGTTTCGGAAGGTCAGGGCGGCATTTCCGGCGGACAAAGGCAGAGGCTGATGATAGCAAGGGCGATAGCTCCCAAACCTAAAATACTTATGTTTGATGAAGCTACATCTGCACTTGATAATGTTACTCAAAGAAAAGTATCCGAAGCAATTGACTCCCTAAACTGTACCAGGATAGTAATTGCTCACAGGCTCTCCACAATAATGCATTGTGATCGAATTGTGGTACTGGAGAATGGAAATGTGTCCGAAGAGGGTACATATGAACAGTTGATTGCCAAGAACGGAAGCTTCGCGGAACTTGTGCGAAGACAACGTATAGATACAGAGGATTAGTTCACGTGGGTTGATATGCGACAAGGAGGAGCAAAGTGAAGATTACCGATGAAAAGAAAACAGAAATATACGAGCGGTTTTCCGGTAAAGTAAAAGGATATTTTTATCAGAATGTCAATGATTCCTATCTGGCCGAAGATTTGTGCGCGGATGTTTTTTTGAAAGTGTATGAAAAGATAGATTCGTTTGACGATTCCAAAGCCGCAATATCGACATGGATATATACAATAGCAAGGAATACTCTTATTGATTATTATCGAACGAGGAAAGTCTACAGCGAGGTGCCTGAGGAAATGCCGACGGACGATTCGGTTGAAGAAGAGGTGTGCAATAACGAAACGTTGGAAATGCTTGCCAATGCATTGGAAAAGTTGGACGAGCGGGAAAGAGACATAATAATTCTTCACTACTATAAGAATGAGAAACTTAAAGATATAGGGGTTAAGATGAACATTTCTTACGCATATGTGAAGCTTCTGCATAGTAAAGCGTTGCAAACACTAAGAACATATTGCGATTTTGCGATTCACTAAGTAGCCGTGATCGCAACAGGTTCGTATAAAGATATAGAAGGCTGTTATATCGACAAATATGTGGAGGTGTCAATATGAGTAATACATTAAAAAATATTTTTGATTATCAGAAATTTGAGAGTAATTCGAAACTGAGTAAGCTGATTAAAGAAACAGAAGAACGTTATGCAAATGCCGTTTCACTGGATGAGTTGGATATGGTTGTAGCAGCAGGAAAGACTCATGCCGATGAGCAGGATGCTAAAAAGATGATGAAGTAACAACCTTGTAAAACGGAGGATAAAGATACTATGCGATTAGGCATTTCGGCTTCCTTAAGGACAGATACGGCTTCAAACTGGATAGAGGATCAAAAGTCACTTGGATGTAAATCAGTGGTGTTTCCGCTAAATTGCGAAGATGATTCGCAAAGAATAGAAGAGTTTGCCCAAAGGGCCCGTGAAAATGATATTTTGATAGCCGAAGTCGGGGTATGGAGAAATACACTTTCGGCCGATTTGACTCAAAGAAACAGAATGATTGAATACGCGGTCGGTCAGCTGGCTCTTGCCGAAAAAATCGGCGCAAGATGTTGCGTCAACGTCGTGGGAACTCCGCACGGACCAAGATGGGACGGCGGATATGCGGCGAATTTCGATAAAGATACAAGAAAACAGATTGTTTCAATGATACGAACAATAATTGACGAGGTTAATCCCAAAATCACCAAGTATGCTGTCGAACCTATGCCTTGGATGGTACCGACGGGGCCGGATGATTATTTGCGCCTTATGGATGAGGTTGAACGTGACGGCTTCGGAATTCACCTGGACTTAATCAATATGGTGAATTCCCCTCAAAGATATTTTAATCTGAATGAGTTTATGGATGAATGCTTTGAAAAACTCGGTAGCAGAATTGAAAGCTGTCATCTTAAAAATATCAGATTGCTGGAAGAATTTACATTTCAGTTAAAGGAATGTGCTTGCGAAGACGGAGTTATGGATATCGCAAGATACTTAAGGCATGCTACCGATGTCGATGAGGATATGCCAATGATAATAGAACATCTGGATACGGATGAAGAATATAGGAGGAGTTTTGAATATGTCAGCAACATCGGATTCTAATCTACTGACCAGAGAATACTTTGATTCATGGTTGGTGGAAACAAGATATATTGATTCGGATATACCGACTACCCGGATGAAATTGTTCGGCGAAGAGTTCGATACTCCCATAATGACGGCAGCGCTGTCTCATTTGCACAATATCTGTCCCAATGCCATGGCTGAATATGCCAAAGGCGCTAAGGATGCCAATGCGGTATGCTTTTTCGGCATGGGAGAAGATGAAGATTTGGAAAGCATGACGGCGACAGGGGCAAGAGTTATCAAGATTATCAAGCCACATGAGAATAATGCCGAGGTATTTCGCAAAATCGAGCATGCGATTAAAAACGGTGTATTTGCCGTAGGAATGGATATCGACCATTCATATTCGGGAAATGGAACTTACGATGTTGTATGCGGATTGCCGATGAAATCCAAAAGCTTTGACGAAATGAAAGAGTTTATTCAAAGCGCTGAGGTTCCGTTTATTGTTAAGGGTGTTCTGAGCGTGGAAGATACCGTTAAATGTGTTAAGGCAGGAGCTAAAGGAATTGTGGTATCACATCACCATGGAATTATGCCGTATTCAATCCCGCCGCTCATGGCACTTCCGAGAATTGTCGAAGCTTCCGAAGGTCAACTGAAGATATTTGTTGACTGCGGTATTGAAAGTGGAATGGATGTGTTCAAAACCCTGGCACTCGGAGCGGATGCCGTCTGTGTGGGAAGAGATCTAATGGATCCTCTAAAACGCGGCTGTGCCGGAGTTACAGACAGGATTAACGAGCTGAATAACGAGCTGAAGAGTATCATGGCAAGGACGGGTGCACATTCTCTTGATACAATAGACTCTTCCGTTTTGTGGAAGAAAGATTTTTAGCATATGAGCGAATGTAATCTTTGCCCAAGAAAGTGCAACATTAATCGTGAAATCAAGCGAGGATATTGTAATTCTTCAAATACCGTATCTTTATCAAGGGCAGCACTTCATATGTGGGAAGAACCCTGCATAAGCGGTGCAAACGGCTCGGGGGCGATTTTTTTTGCAGGCTGTAACTTAAGGTGCATATTCTGTCAAAATCATGAAATATCATTCGAAAATCATGGTCTGGAAGTTACAATCGACAGGCTGTCACAAATCATGACAGAACTTCAAAATCAAGGGGCAAATAATATAAATCTTGTTACCCCGACACATTATGCGAAACAAATAGCACAGGCTGTATATAAGGCAAAGGACATGGGATTACACATTCCGATTCTTTATAATACATCGGGATATGAAAGTGTGGATACGCTCAGATTGCTTGACGGATTAATAGATATTTATCTTCCGGATCACAAATATATAAGTCCCGAATTGTCATATGCGTTTTCAAATGCGGCTGATTATCATGAAATTGCGGATGCTGCACTTAAAGAAATGGTGCGGCAGACAGGTCCGGCCGGATTTGATTGTGCGGGCATTATGCAACGGGGCGTGATTGTGCGCCACCTGGTTCTTCCTGGACACACCAAAGACAGTAGGGAAGTAATCAAATATCTTTATGAAACTTTCAAAAACGAGATATACATAAGTATAATGAGTCAGTATACGCCAATAGCAAGGAATCTTGCCGGATATGCCGAGAAATATCCCGAATTGATGCGTACCGTTACCAAACGCGAATATGAAAAGGTTGTCAATTATGCAATAGAACTCGGAATAGAGAAGGCCTTTGTACAAGACGGGGGAACTCAAAAGGAGAGTTTTATCCCTGCTTTTGACTATGAGGGAGTTATAAAGAATGAAGAATAAATCAAAGCTAAACGAAATAAGAGAACAGGCAAAGAATAAATCCTGTGCGACACAGACTAAACCTATAGGCGAATGGATATTTTTATCTTCAAAAGAAGTTGATGTTAAGGATTTGGAGCAGGCGGCAGGCGACGGATACAGCTGTCAGGTGTGGATTGAAGCCAAAGTTTTTGAAATAGAATTTGAAGAAGGCTGCATTGACTTTGAATATGGTGAATGCGAGCTGGAAGAAATTCAAAGTGTCTATTTTGTGTCATTTAAGACTGATATATATGAAAAGGCTGTTAGGGCGATGAAAACCATTGCCCAAAACACCGGAGGATACTTTGTCGCGGATAACGATAAATGGGAACCGCGGATAGGTTAATTTGTTTTAGTTCTTTTCTTTTTGACCAAAATGTTTTAGTATATTAAGTTGTGTAACCCAAATACATATTTATAAATAAAGGAGTATTAATATGAATCTTTCACCACTTCAGAAGGCAAGATATGAGTACAGCCCTAAACTTCCGGGCATGCTCAGAAACGGTATCGCAGATATCTGCGTAAAGGAAGGAAATGACACGCAAAGTGTTGCGGATCAGGATAAGATTAAGGCACTTTTTCCCAACACATACGGTAAGAAGGAGATTACTTTCCAAAAAGGACAGAATACGGCAGCTGTTAAGAAACAGGTTGTAGGCGTTATTCTTTCAGGCGGACAGGCTCCCGGCGGACACAACGTAGTTTGCGGTCTTTATGATGCACTTAAGGCAACCGACAAGAACAATGTTCTTTTGGGATTTAAGGGTGGCCCGAGCGGACTCCTTGATGATGATTTCATTGAATTTGATGATGCATTTATCAATCAGTACAGAAATACAGGTGGTTTCGATATTATCGGTTCCGGAAGAACCAAACTTGAAACCAACGAGCAGTTTGCGGTAGTTGAAGAAGTTGCCAAGAAGCATGGCCTTACAGCAATCGTAATCATCGGTGGTGATGATTCAAATACAAATGCAGCCGTACTTGCAGAGTACATGGCAGCGAAGAATACAGGTGTTCAGGTTATCGGATGTCCCAAGACTATTGACGGTGACCTTAAGAACGAAGATATCGAAGCTTCATTCGGTTTCGATACAGCAACCAAGACATATTCAGAGCTTATCGGAAATATTGAAAGAGATGCCAATTCAGCTAAGAAGTACTGGCATTTCATCAAGGTTATGGGTAGATCTGCTTCTCACGTAGCATTGGAGTGTGCTCTTGAAACTCAGCCGAATATCTGTCTTATCGGTGAGGAAGTTGCAGCCAAGAAGATGTCTTTGGCACAGATTACAAACTATATTGCAGATTCGGTAGAGAAGAGAGGCAATGCAGGTAACAACTTTGGTGTTGCCATTATTCCCGAGGGTATTGTTGAATTCGTTCCGGAGTTTTCTAAACTTATTGCCGAAATCAACGAACTTCTTGCAGGCAGCAAGACAGAAGAGTTCAATGCTCTTCCCGATTGGACAGCTAAATACAATTTCATCAAGAACGGACTTACATCAGAATCGTTTGCAGTATTTGATATTCTTCCTCAGGGAATTCAGCAGCAGTTGTTCCTCGAAAGAGATCCTCACGGAAACGTTCAGGTTTCACTTATCGAATCAGAGAAGCTTTTCTCAGAGATGGTTAAGAATGAACTTGCCAAGAGAAAGGCAGCAGGAACATACAAAGGAAAATTCGGAGCACAGCATCACTTCTTTGGTTATGAAGGAAGATGTGCATTCCCTTCTAACTTTGATGCAGACTATTGTTACTCACTTGGTTACAATGCATTCATGCTTATTTCATATGGCTATACAGGATACCTTTCAAAGGTTTCAAATATTTCGAAGCCTGCTGATGAATGGGTTGCAGGTGGTATGCCTATTACCAAGATGATGAACATGGAAAGAAGAAACGGTGAAGATAAGCCGGTTATCAGAAAAGCACTTGTTGAACTTGACGGAAAGCCGTTCAAATACTTCGAGGCTAACAGAGAGAAATGGGCAGTTGAGACATGCTTCACATATCCGGGTGCCATTCAATACTACGGACCTGCCGAGGTATGTGACCTTACAACAAGAACTCTTGCTCTTGAAAAAGGTTGATTGGGTACAAACTAGGGGGAGGTTACCAAAATGGCTATGAGATTAATTACAAGATCTGATTTTGACGGACTTGCCTGCGGGGCACTTTTGCTTGAAGCCGGAGTTATCGATACTTGGAAATTTGCGCATCCAAAGGATTTGCAGGACGGATTGGTAGAAGTTAACGAAAACGATTGTCTTGCGAATGTACCTTATGTTCCGGGATGCGGATTATGGTTTGATCACCATTCAAGTGAACATGAGAGACTTGAACTTGCCGGAAAATATAAGGGAGAAAGTCGCATTACTCCTTCGTGTGCCAGAATCATATATGAGTACTACGGAGGCAAAGAGAAGTTTCCTAATTTCGATGATCTGATGATAGCGGTGGATAAGGTGGATTCGGGTAATCTTACGATAGACGAAATACTTAATCCAACAGGCTGGATTCTGGTCGGATTCTTAATGGATCCAAGAACGGGACTCGGAAGATGGCGTCAGTTCACAGTGTCGAATTATCAATTAATGGAAAAGCTGATGGTAGCCTGCAAGGATAAATCCACCGAAGAGATTTTGGATATGCCCGATGTTAAAGAGCGTATCGAAATATACAATGAGCAGACGGAAAAATTCAAAAAGATGGTTTTGGATCATTCCCAAACGAAGGGCAACTTACTGATAACGGATTTGCGTGGTGTGGATCCGATATACACATGTAATAGATTCATGGTTTACAGTATGTTCCCGGAACAGAATATTTCTGCATGGATTGTAAACGGACGTGGCGGACTGGGCTGTTCTGCAGCGGTAGGTTACAGTATTATAAACAAGACCAGTAACGTTAACGTAGGCAGTTTGATGCTTAAATACAATGGCGGTGGTCATCAAAAGGTGGGAACCTGCCAGTTCTCAGACGAGACAATGGCGGAAGGTCTTCCCAAAATGCTTGAAGAATTGACTCTTCTTGCCAATCAATAGTTTATTGCGCCT
The DNA here is from genome assembly GCA_045640525.1 of Lachnospiraceae bacterium. Classification (GTDB taxonomy): domain Bacteria; phylum Bacillota; class Clostridia; order Lachnospirales; family Lachnospiraceae; genus JAILLW01. Next base: position 28,565 of record JAZUFE010000036.1, read on the forward strand.
CACTATTAACAGTCATTTGTGAAATGATTGTTAAATAGTGGGGTGTTTTTCTTAATTCATGTCATTGAAAATGAGAAAGGAAGGTATTATGAAAAGGGCGTTGTTTATCGGTGGAACCGGAACAATCAGTATGGCAATAACAAGACGTATTGCAAAGGATGATGATTGGGAGTTATACGTATTGAATCGGGGCAGCAGAACGGCGGAACTTCCGGATAATGTTAAAACAATACAGGCGGATATCAATGATGAAGCGGCTGTTAAGGAAGCTGTCAAAGACATGACTTTTGACTGCGTGGGTGAATTTATCGGATTTGTCCCCGAGCAGATTGAGAGGGACATTCGGTTGTTCGCAGGCAAAACAAAGCAGTATATTTATATAAGTTCAGCTTCTGCGTATAACAAACCCTGTGCCGACTATGTAATCAGTGAGGGAACTTCACTTGCCAATAAGTATTGGGAGTATTCGAGAAACAAAATTGCATGCGAAGAACTGTTGATGAAAGAGTTCAGAGAAAATGCGTTTCCGGTTACAATTGTAAGACCTTCGCACACTTATGATGAGCGTTCGGTTCCGCTCGGAGTTCACGGAAGCAGGGGAAGCTATCAGGTAGTAAAGAGAATGCTTGAAGGTAAACCGGTAATTGTTCACGGTGACGGAACTTCATTATGGACAATGACCTTTAATGAGGACTTTGCCAAGGCTTATACGGGATTAATGGCTAACCCGCATGCAATCGGTGAAGCATTCCAAATTACAGGTGACGAAACTCTTACTTGGAATCAAATCTATGAGACAATTGCCAAAGCGTTGGGAGTAGAGTATAAGCCGTACTATGTGTCTTCGATGTTCCTGGCCCAAGCCGGTAACTTTGATTTCTTGGGAAGCCTGGTTGGTGATAAAGCAAATTCGGTTGTTTTCGACAATTCCAAATTGAAAAGAGCCGTACCCGGATATACACCGAACATACGCTTTGAACAGGGCGTTAAGAAAATCTTGGATTATATAGAGGCGCATCCGGAATTGAAAGTCGAGGATCCCGAGTTTGATGAATGGTGCGACAAGGTTATAGAGAATCTTGAAGAAGCAAAAGAAAGAATTAGAAAGTAATGAAAGCCACAATACTGATTGATAATATATCAAAAAACGAATTGCATAGTGAATGGGGATTGGCTGTGTATGTAGAACACAACGGTCACAAAATACTGTTGGATTCGGGTTCTACAGGTATCTTTGTTAGAAATGCCCAAATGCTGGGAATTAATCTTGATGAAATTGAGCATGTGACATTGTCGCATGCTCATTATGACCATTCCGACGGCATTCCGACATTCATGGATGAGTTTAAAGGTGCCAAACTCTATTTGCGTGAAGGAACAAAAGAAAACTGTTATCGAAAACTTTTCTTATGGAAGAATAAGTATATCGGTATTCAAAAGGGAACACTTGACAGTTATTCCGACAGAATTGTTTATGTGTCGGGGGACTATGAATTGGAAAAAGATATTTATCTGATTCCGCACAAAACGCCTAATTTGGGCCTAATAGGCAAGAAGGCCAAGATGTATGTTGAAAAAGACGGAAAACTTGTTCCGGATGATTTTAGTCATGAACAAAGTCTTGTAATAAGAACCGCAAAAGGCCTGTGTGTGTTTAACAGTTGTTCGCACGGCGGTGCGGATAATATCATTAATGAAATTACAGATACATTTCCCGATGAGAAAGTATATGCTATCGTTGGCGGATTCCATTTATTCCTGTCCTCCGAAAAAGATATCAGAGCATTGGCTCAAAGAATACGTGAGACGAATATTGACAAGGTGTATACCGGACATTGTACGGGTAAAAGGGCCTTTGATATTCTCAAGAATGAATTGGGAGATAAGGCAGAACAATTGTATTCCGGACTTGATATAATAATTTGACAATGCGAACACGCGTTTGTATAATAGTATCGAACATATGTTCCAAGGCGCTTATGCAGCCTCGGATGATGGGAGAGAGACTATGTACGAACTTAAAAACGATTATTCTTTAGATCAGAAACTTGAGATACTTTCGGATGCCGCCAAATATGACGTTGCCTGTACATCAAGCGGCGTCGACAGACGCGGCAAGGAAGGATATCTTGGGAATTCCTGTGCGGCAGGGGTCTGCCATTCTTTTGCGGCAGACGGAAGATGCATATCTTTACTGAAAATCCTGATGACGAATCATTGTATATATGATTGCAAGTATTGCAAAAATCGCGCTTCAAACGACGTTGAGCGCGCTATTTTTACGCCCGAAGAGATTTGCACGTTGACGATGGAGTTTTACAAACGAAATTATATTGAGGGTTTGTTCCTAAGCTCCGGAGTTATTAAAAATCCCGATTATACAATGGAAAAAATGTGTGAGGCATTGCGACTTTTGCGTACCAAGTATAAGTTTAACGGATACATTCATATCAAGGCAATTCCGGGAGCATCGGGGGAACTGTTGTATTCAGCGGGGCTTCTTGCGGACAGAATCAGTATTAATATGGAATTGCCGACGCAGTCATCACTTCGGAAACTTGCCCCCAATAAGACAATGCAGACCATACTTACTCCAATGAATCAGATTTCAAGTACAATCGCAAGTCACAGGGTTGCTGTCGGTAAGGATGCAAGAATGGACAGGGCGTTGATTAATCAGCACCTTAATAACAGTATTTTCGGAAGCAGCAATTCTAAAAGTGGCGATAAATATATAACCGGTTCCGAAAGAATACTACTTTCGGATAATGACAGATTTATGTATCCTGCGACGCGAAACGATGGCCTTTTGAAGCGTCCGTTCGCTGCAGCAGGCCAGAGTACCCAGATGATAATAGGTGCTACCGATGAAACTGACTTGGAACTTATTCGAACCACTCAGAGCCTTTATCGGTCGTTTGATCTAAAGAGAGTTTTCTTTTCGGGATATGTGCCGATTAATGAAGATGATTTGCTTCCCGAAATCGGAACTCCCGTCCCTCTTCTTAGGGAGCACAGATTATATCAGGCGGATTTTCTTCTTAGATACTACGGATTTCAGGCCGAAGAATTGCTTACAACCAAGAACCCGTATTTTGATAATATGATTGACCCCAAGTGTAATTGGGCGCTGCTTCATTTGGATAAATTTCCCATTGAAGTTAATCGGGCAACCTATGATGAGCTTTTGAGAGTTCCCGGAATCGGACCTACCGGAGTGACCAAAATTATGGCGGCGCGAAAATACGGACACATAACTTTTGAAATGCTTAAGCGCATGCGGATCGTTTTGAAACGGGCACAATTCTTTATTACCTGTGACGGAAAGATGCTTAATCGTATTCCGATAGAAGACAGATTCATCAGAAACTGCCTTATAGATAATGAAAAACCGGAGATTGCCAAAATTCAGGGTGAAGATATGAGTTTCCGACAGATGAGCCTGTTTACTGATTTCGGATATCAAAAGACTACGGCAGGGTGACAGGAAGGATGGAATGATGCTATGACTATATATTCATGTGAAGCGGATTTGGTTTCCATGCTGACGTGTATCTACGTTGCATGGGCATCAGGTTTGGGACATAGAAACGTTGAATTGAGACTTGAGCCGATTGAACAATATACATTGTTTGACGAATATGTTCATGTGGACGCAGATTATCAGAAAGCGCAAAGTGTCACCGATTCTGTTAAACGGAAAATATCACCGTATTTTTACAGCCAATTGTCGTATAATGCGATGTCATATGAGGCAGATGTTCTTGATAATATGTACAGAGTTATGATTCTGGGATTTGCATATGGCCCTGAAGTACTTAAAAGATATGAGTTTAGGGATATTATGCGGTTTTCGGAAATTCATACGCGCCTCGGTAAAGAGGCATGTCATTTCAAAGAATTCCTCAGATTTCATCAGATACGTGAGGATTTGTATATTGCCCATGTTGAGCCCAAAAGCAGAATCATATGGGCCCTTTCGGAAGATTTTTCAGACAGAATGCCTTCCGAGAATTGGATGATTGTTGATGATACTCATAAGATAGCCGCCGTTCATCAAAAGAATGAAGAGAGCTATTTTCAAAAACTTTCCGAAGACGAATATGATAGGCTCCTTCTAACCGAGAAGCAGAATGATGAATTTACGGATTTGTGGAAATTGTTTTTTGAGACCATTGCAATTAAGGAGCGTGCCAATGCCAAATGTCAGCGGAATTTGTTCCCTGTTTGGAAGCGGAAGCATGCCGTGGAATTCATGTAGAATTTTGACAATGAAATGCGTAGCTTATATAGTTAATGTGTATATAAACAGATATGGTTTGAACCGTTTTGATTTTGGAGAGATGATTTATGGAACAGCAGCACAAGCGACGCGTACATTATGCAGGAAAGTATCCTAAAAAATTTGAAGAAAAATATAAGGAGCATAATCCCGAAAAGTATGCCGATACTGTTGCACATGTAATAGAAAAGGGAAGTACGCCGGCCGGAATGCATATTTCGATAATGGTAAAGGAAATACTTGAGGTACTTGACATTAAACCGGGCATGAGGGGACTTGATGCCACCTTGGGATATGGCGGACATACGGGACATATGCTTGAACAACTTGAAGGAAACGGGCATATTACGGCTTTGGACGTTGACCCTATTGAATCCGTCAAAACTACGGCAAGATTACGTGAACGTGGATTTGACGAAGATATTCTCAGTGTTAAGCTTATTAATTTTGCCAATATAGATGAGGTTGCCAAAGAGCAGGGAAAGTTTGATTTTGTACTTGCGGATTTGGGGGTATCGTCAATGCAAATTGATAATCCGGAGCGAGGATTTTCGTACAAAATCGATGGACCGCTTGATTTGCGCCTGGACCCGCTGCACGGAGAAAGTGCTTCTATGCGACTTCATCATATTTCGAAAGAGGAGTTTGAAGGTATGATGATTGAAAACTCCGATGAACCCTATGCACATGAAATTGCGGAGAAAGTATTCTTTCGTATGGAACACGGAGATCCGATGGATACGACTACGGCACTTAAGAAGGCTATAGAAGCCGCACTTGCTTACCTTCCTAAAACCGAAAAGGATGAAGCAATCAAAAAATCATGTCAAAGAACATTTCAGGCACTTCGCATAGATGTTAACAGTGAGTTTGAAGTTTTATATTCGTTTTTGGATAAATTGCCGCATGCGCTTAATCCGGGAGGAAGAGTTGCAATATTGACATTTCATTCCGGCGAGGACAGATTGGTTAAGAAATCCTTCAAGAAGTATAAAGGAACGGGAGAATACAGCATGATTTCCGAGGATGTAATACGACCTTCTGCAGAAGAGTGCCGTATCAATCCTCGGGCTAAGTCAACCAAATTGCGCTATGCTGTCAGAACATGATATGCGAAAACCGTTTCAGAATATCATTCTTTTACTTCTTCGGAATCTGAGTCGGATTTCTTTTTGATTTTAACGATTCTTTTTTTGCGACAGAATCTTACAACTCTTATAACTACGAATACTATTAAAGTGAAAGGAATGAGGAACAGGATAAATACAACGAGCATATAAGGAATTGAACTTACATAATCGACGACCATATCGCGGATGTCGCTGTTTTTGTCCGAGGTTCTTTCGGAGATTTCTTTCCAAATGCTTGGCTTGTCATTATCGAAGTATTCCACTTCGCTAAGGTCAATATTAACTGTTGCAAAGTTAACCTTATCGTCGATATAGTTAAGTTGTCCCTGGGCAGAATCTTTTTGGGCCCGTAAAGAGGTCAGAGTGTTTTCTATTTCCAAAAGCTCGGAAATGTTCTGAGTTTGGTCTGCGAGAGCTTCAAGACGTTTAATTTCATCGTCAAGAGCCTTAAGCCTGGCCGAATAATCAATGTACTCGGCAGTCTTGTTGTCAATATTGTCACTTTGATGTATTACGTTTCCGCTCTCATTGACTACGTCAACGAAATCATCGATTGAGGATTGCGGAATGCGAAGTGTCAAATATGCATATGAATCATCTTCGTAGGAATTGACTTCGGAATTTTCGATATATCCTCCGAGGGCTGTGGCTTTTTCTTTGATGGCAGACAAAGTGGTATCCATATCTGTCGACTGAACAGAAAGGTAGTAGGTGTGAATAAGCTTTTCCTCCGGTGATGACTGTCCGTTCATGGCATCCGGACTTTCCAATGACGTTTCTGCCATGAGGCTTTCGTCATAGGCTATGTAGTTTTGTGAATTGCCCATCGATTTGGCATTAACCGCTGACTCATCATAAGTGCCGCATGCGGTAAGTGCTCCTGCCACCAGAATAGACGCAGTTACAATTGCAATTTTTCTTATAATGGTATTTTTCATAATCTTCTCCTTTTTGAAAACTGTACTCGTATGATATCATATTGGTACGACTTATGGGTAAATTTACTGTTTTTTTACAAAAGCTCAATTCCATACTTAAAGTTTTCGGTAAGTACGCGAAACGTATGTGCAAGGCCCTGATATCTAAGATACGAAAACTGGGTTCTGTTTTTATGGGGTTATCTGCATTTTTTAAATCACTCATTATCGGCTCTGCATTTTTGGTTATTGTTTTGCTTACGGTATTGATATTTGTGTTGACTTCAAATACAGCCGGAAGAAGGCGTCGCATCAAGGTGCAAGTGCAGGAAATCGAGCAGGAAGCAGAAGAAACTCCCGGTATAGAGCTTACGCTTCGAGAAAGGGAAGATTTGGTATACCGGCTTTTAATGGAGGCAGGTTTTACTGAGGAAGCCGTATGCGGAATTATGGGTAATATTTCTGTTGAGTGTACCAATTTTGAACCTACATTGGAGGGTAACAATAATATGACGTACGGGTTGTTTCAGTGGAATGATGTGGGACAAAGACGTACGAGATTGATGGAATGGTGTGAAGAGAATTCATACTCATATGAAAGTATCGAAGGACAGATTGCATATGCGATATATGAAATGGAAGGCGGAGATTCAATAGCCTGCAGATTGGAAAATTTTTTGAAAACCACGCATGATGCATATACGGCATCCATGGAATTCACCGTAGGCTTTGAACGGTGTGTTTGCAATAACACCGAAGAAATGGCGTATACGGGAAGCATATATCCCGAATATGCGGGCTCGCACTATCAGAGTATGTTTACCAGAATAAGCAGATCTTTAAATTACTATACAAGATATGTTTCAAACAAAGAAGGCGAGAAGGTGATGAGCAGTACTCCGGCCCCTACGCAATCATCCACAGCGGCGCCCGAATCTTTGGTTGAGCGCTTTATTAAGCAGATAAAATAAGTAACCGAGTGTAAAACCGGCCAAATACAATCCAAGCCAGCCCATCCAATTGGTGGAGGCTTTCCTTAAGAAGGTTTCAAAAATGATTAAGTGCCAAAGGAAAATTTCAAATGATGCTTTTCCGAGTTCACTTATGCCCTTCTTAATCAGTTCAAAAATTCTAAACTTTTCAAGAAAACTTCCTAAGTAGGAAATGTCAATAATTATACCGGGTACAATCAGGAAGAAAGGATACCAAAATGTGCCGTAATGCCAATTGTTAATGCGGTCCTGGTGCATAAAGATATACATTGCTCCCCATCCGATAATCATAACAACATTCCAAAGGACACATGCCAATCGGCCGTCTGTCAGGCGGCACTTGACTCCGGCGAAAGCAAATCCGAGTACAAAGAGTGGCAGGCGCGACATCGCAATGATTAATTGCCCGTGCATGAAACTCATTCCGACCATGAATGCTATGACAAGCAGAACAGATACGGTGAGAATCTTCTTTTTTGAGCTTTCAATGGCCTGATATATGAACGGCGCAAGAAGATAGAAAAGAACCAGACAGTCGACGAACCAGTTGAACTGCTGTTGATCATTATTCCACCAGCCGGTAAGAGTAAGATTGCCCATAAGTTCGGTGAAGCATATATTCTTTATCAGAAAGTGCGTAATCGGAAGCCATGCGAGCATAAAGATAAAATATGACGGAAGAATCCGTTTCATTCGACGAAGATAAAATCCGAGTGCATCTATGCGCCCATCTCTTTGAGTATCGCGTTTGCTTAAAGAATAGTATGAACCGAATCCCGACAAGAATATGAAAAAGTCAACTCCGCCGTATCCAATATCCTGAAGATAACCCAAGACGGGAATTGTTGAATGATTAGGTATATGGTAGAGAGCAATCCAAAGAATTGACAGCCCCATAATTAAATTTCTGTTTTGACTGATTTTTTCCTTCATTTTCCACCCAACGATGCATATGATACATATACTTACTTTGATAAATCCTTTCATATTTTACTATAATTCAATTGTCTTGACTATCCGTTAAGTGTATACTCGTAGGGTATGATGTGTATAAAGGCGGATGAAAGTTGAGTCGCAGAAGAAGATCCAAAAGATACAGACAAAAATTAAGAAAAGCAATAATCGCGTGGATAATATTGATTGCCTTGGTTATATTGGTTATTGTCCTCTTATTTATAGGCGTCAAGGCATTGATAAAGCTGTTTTCAAAAGAAGCAGACACTCCGATGACGGCAATAAATTCGGTGGTTACGGAAGGAGTACTCAATTCGAATGATATTGAACCGACTCCCTCACCGACACCTTCGCCGGTCCCTTCATTAGCTCAAAGCATAACAGATGGCAATGGTAATACGCTTATTCATGATATTCCGGTATGGACCGGATATACAGTAAGCGGAAAAGATACGGCTGCATATATATCGAGTGCCGAGGTACAAAGTACATATGGTATATTGATTGATGCTTCAAACGGACAAATCGTATGTCAAAAAGAGGGATTGACACGAATCAATCCGGCCTCGATGACGAAAATAATGACAGTATTGGTTGCCGCCGAACATTTAACCGAGGAGGACCTTGATAAGCAGGTTACGATAACGCAGGCCGATACGGGATATGCATATGAAAACGATCTTTCCTGTGTGGGATTTGCCAATGATGAAACGGTTTCGGTGAAAGACCTGTTTTACGGGACAATACTTCCATCCGGTGCGGATGCGGCAATGGCACTGGCCCGATATGTCGCAGGCGATGAAGCTACATTTATAGGAATGATGAATGATAAAATCACACAGCTTGGTCTTGCCAATACAACACATTTTACCAACTGTGTCGGGTTGTACGATACCAACCATTATTCAACCTGCGCCGATATGGCACTCATATTGAAGGCAACCATCGAAAATGAGTTTTGTTATGAGGTTTTGAATACGCATAAGTACACGACATCCAAAACTGCCGAGCATCCGGAAGGCATCGAAATTTCCAACTGGTTTTTGCGAAGAATTGAGGATAAAGATACGGGTGGTGAGGTGCTCTGCGCAAAAACGGGTTATGTAAACCAATCAGGAAGCTGCGCGGCAAGCTTTTCTTATCAGAAGAACGGAAAGCCGTATCTTTGTGTAACGGCACAGGCTCACAGCGCATGGAGATGTATTTATGACCAGGTTGATATATATAAAAACAATGCTCGATAGTCGTGTTTACAAATAGCGGTCAAAGTGGTATAAAACATCGTGATGAAAACATTTGGAGGCAAATATGATATATTCTAATGTTTTGGAAGCAATCGGACATACTCCGATTATTAAATTGAACAGGATAGTTCCGGAAGGCAGTGCCGAGGTTTTGGTCAAATATGAAGGTGTCAATATCGGTGGCTCGATTAAGACACGAACTGCTTATAATATGATACTTGAAGCTGAGAAGAAAGGTATCATAGGTAAAGATACAATTATCGTAGAACCTACTTCCGGTAACCAAGGTATAGGTCTTGCACTTATAGGTGCAGTTAAAGGATATAAAGTAAGAATCATTATGCCGGATTCGGTATCGGCAGAAAGAAGAAAGCTTATTAAGGGATATGGAGCGGAACTGGTTCTTATCCATGATGCCGGTGATATCGGAAAGTGTATAGATGATTGTCTTAAGACAGCCTTGCAGATGGAGAAGGATGATCCGAATGTATGGGTACCTCAACAGTTCACCAATCAGGATAATCCACTTGCACATAAGTATCATACGGGACTTGAAATTCTTGAACAGGTAGGCAGACCGATTCATGGTTTTTGCTCGGGAATAGGAACCGGCGGAACAATTTCCGGTATTGGTGAAACACTGAAGAATCAATATCCGGATATCGAGATTTGGGCGGTGGAACCCGAAAATGCGGCTATCTTGTCAGGCGGAAGTATAGGAACACATCTTCAGATGGGAATAGGTGACGGGCTTATTCCCGATAATTTGAATACAAAGATATATTCACACATTGATATAGTAACGGATGACGAGGCAATCAATACATCCAAGAGATTGATAAAGGAAGAGGGAATTCTTTGCGGGATTTCATCGGGAACCAATGTTACGGCTGCAATCCGCCTTGCCCAAAAGCTGGGACCGGGTAAAACAGTGGTTACGGTACTTCCGGACACGGGAGAGCGATACTTCAGCACGGAACTTTTTGAAGAATAGATTGAATTGCTATTGACGTATATACGGTGTAGTGATAGTATATTGAAGATTTAGGTAAAAATAGGTAAATATGTTAATCGTGATATTAGGAGGAGAGTTATGCCAAAGAGGACAGATATCCAAAAAGTACTGATTATTGGTTCGGGCCCGATTATTATCGGCCAGGCTTGCGAGTTCGATTATTCAGGTACGCAAGCATGTAAAGCGTTGAAGAAATTGGGGTATGAAATTGTTTTGGTTAATTCAAATCCCGCAACTATAATGACAGATCCGGAGACCGCAGATGTCACCTATATAGAGCCTCTTAATGTAGAGCGTTTGGAACAGATTATTGCTAAGGAACGTCCCGATGCATTGCTTCCGAATTTGGGTGGACAGTCCGGTCTTAATTTATGCTCTGAATTAAATCAGGCAGGGGTACTTGATAAATACAATGTTAAGGTTATAGGTGTTCAGGTTGATGCAATTGAGCGTGGTGAAGACAGAATCGAGTTTAAGAAAACGATGAATGAACTCGGAATTGAAATGGCACGTTCCGAAGTTGCATATTCTGTAGAAGAAGCATTAAATATTGCGGATAAACTCGGTTATCCGGTGGTACTTCGTCCTGCATATACAATGGGCGGTGCCGGTGGCGGCCTTGTTTATAATAAAGAAGAGCTTACCACAGTATGTTCGCGCGGATTGCAGGCATCTTTGGTAGGTCAGGTTTTGGTTGAAGAGTCTATCCTCGGATGGGAAGAACTTGAACTCGAAGTAGTTCGTGACTGTGAAGGAAACATGATTACGGTTTGCTTCATTGAAAATATAGATCCTCTTGGCGTACATACAGGAGATTCGTTCTGTTCTGCACCCATGCTTACGATTTCCGAAGAGTGTCAGAAGAGATTGCAGGAGCAGGCGTATAAGATTGTAGATAAGGTTCAGGTTATCGGCGGAACCAATGTGCAGTTCGCACACGATCCGGTATCCGACAGAATTATTGTTATCGAAATCAATCCAAGAACTTCACGTTCTTCAGCTCTTGCGTCCAAGGCAACGGGATTTCCGATAGCTTTGGTTTCGGCAATGCTTGCAACAGGACTTACCCTGAAGGATATTCCGTGCGGAAAATACGGAACTTTGGATAAGTATGTTCCGGGCGGAGATTATATAGTAATTAAGTTTGCTCGTTGGGCTTTCGAAAAGTTCAAGGGAGTTGAAGATAAGCTCGGCACTCAGATGAGGGCTGTCGGCGAAGTTATGAGTATCGGTAAGACATATAAGGAAGCATTCCAAAAGGCAATTCGTTCTTTGGAAACAGGGAGATACGGACTCGGCCATGCCAAGAATTTTGATTCACTTGGTAAGGAGGAGTTATTAAGACGTCTTGCAACAGCATCTTCCGAAAGACATTTCTTAATGTATGAAGCTTTAAGAAGCGGTGCAACCGTAGATGAGATACATAACCTTACCAAGGTAAAGAAATACTTCATCGAACAAATGAAGGAACTTGTTGAAGAGGAAGAACAGCTTGCTCAATCAGTAGGGAAGTTACCGTCTGATGATATGCTCATCAAAGCTAAAAAGGATGGATTCTCTGACAAATATCTGTCTCAGATATTGAAGATTGACGAAGCCAAAATCAGAAACAGAAGAATTGAACTCAAAGTAGAGGAAAACTGGGAAGGTATTCATGTTTCCGGAACTGAGGACAGCGCATATTACTATTCGACATACAACGGCGAGGATAAGAACCCCATTAAGAATGACAAGCAGAAGATTATGATTCTCGGTGGCGGTCCTAACAGAATAGGTCAGGGTATAGAGTTTGACTATTGCTGTGTTCATTGTTCACAGGCACTTAAGAAGCTTGGATTTGAAACAATCATTGTTAACTGTAATCCCGAAACTGTATCAACGGACTATGATACTTCGGATAAGTTGTATTTCGAACCTCTTACGCTTGAAGATGTATTATCAATTTACAATAAAGAAAAGCCGGTCGGAGTCATAGCTCAGTTTGGCGGACAGACACCTCTTAACCTTGCTTCACAACTTGAAGCTAACGGAGTTAAGATACTTGGTACATCTCCTGCCGTAATTGATCTTGCGGAAGACAGAGACCAGTTCCGTGCCATGATGGATAAACTCGGAATTCCTATGCCTGAATCCGGAATGGCAGTAACTGTGGATGATGCGTTGGCGATTGCCAAGAAAATCGGATATCCTGTTATGGTTCGTCCGTCATATGTTCTTGGCGGACGTGGAATGGAAGTTGTTTACGATGACGAATCCATGGTTGAGTATATGAGGGCTGCGGTAGGTGTAACCCCCGACAGACCTATACTTATTGACAGATTCCTTAATCACGCACTTGAATGCGAATCGGATGCCATTGCTGACGGAACGCATGCATTTGTTCCCGCAGTTATGGAACATATCGAACTTGCAGGTGTGCACTCAGGTGATTCTGCCTGCATTATTCCTTCGGTACATATATCCGAAGAAAATGTTGCAACAATTAAGGAGTATACCAAGAAGATAGCCGAAGAAATGCATGTTAAGGGCTTGATGAATATGCAGTATGCTATCGAGAACGGAAAGGTATTCGTTTTGGAAGCCAATCCTCGTGCTTCACGTACGGTTCCGCTTGTTTCCAAGGTATGCAATATCAGAATGGTACCTTTGGCAACGGATATTATCACATCCGAAATCACCGGAAGAAAATCACCTCTTTCTGACCTTAAAGAGCAGGTGATTCCAAACTATGGTGTTAAGGAAGCTGTATTCCCGTTCAATATGTTCCAGGAAGTTGATCCTGTGCTCGGACCCGAAATGCGATCTACCGGTGAAGTACTCGGCATGTCCAAGTCTTACGGTGAAGCATTCTTCAAAGCTCAGGAAGGCGCACAATCAAAACTTCCGCTGGAAGGAACTGTACTTATTTCCGTTAACAATAAGGATAAGGAAGAAATCATTCCTGTAGCCAAGAGCCTTTATGAAGACGGATTCAACATTGTGGCTACAGCCGGTAACTACGATACATTAACGGCAGCAGGCATTAAGGCTACAAGAGTTAACAAAATGTATGAAGGACGTCCGAATATTGCCGATATGATTACCAACGGTGAGATTCAGATGGTAGTTAATTCACCTATCGGCAAGAGCGCAGCTCAGGACGACAGTTATCTTCGTAAGGCAGCAATTAAAGCCAAGGTTCCTTACATGACAACGGTAGCGGCAGCCAAGGCTTCTGCAGAAGGTATCCACTATATTAAGACACACGAAGGAAGCGAAGTTAAGTCATTACAGGAACTTCATTCCGAAATTCATGATAAATAGGATTAATTAATGAATAGAATAATAAGAATAGTTAAATTATTCACAGCAGTGCTGGCCTTGGCCGGCACTGTGCTGTTTACGGGATGTAACGGAGCCGCTGACGAATTTATCGGTGGATTTACGGAAGAATATTCCGAAGTTTGGGATGCTTCGCAAAGCTTGGACACATCGAATCCTCAGGCGACAGAATATAAATTCCGAACGTCCAAGCTTCTTAATCAGCATTTTGAAAAGCACGGCAAAGATATGGGATTTGTCAATGCCAAAGATTATGAGAAGGCTGCTTCGGATGTGATAAACAATCCTCAATCACTAAACAAAATTGAAGCCGAAGACGGTGACTATGTTTACTATCTGGAGGCTACCAATGAGTTCGTGATTCTGTCCGTCGATGGATACATACGCACATATTTTTATCCCGATTCAGGCAAAAAGTATTATGACAGACAATAACCTTATGGTACAATTACCTCCGGATTGTTATTACTAAATTGCGAATGTCAGTAATCGAAAAGGGCGCCGAATATGAAATTGAACGAGATAAATATTAACGATAAAGTAGTAATTAAGGAAGTTGGCGGCGACGGTGCGTTGCGTCAGCACTTTCTTGATATGGGAGTTATTCCCGGCGCCAAAGTTCAGCTTATTAAATTTGCTCCTATGGGAGATCCGATGGAGCTTAAGATACACGGTTATGAACTGACACTTCGACTTGCGGATGCCGCACAAATTGTTGTCGAGAAGGATACGGATGATTCTAAGCAGGATGAAGAAAACGGTCTTGGTGACAGGATAGATAATGCACTTAAACCACACCCGGGATTTGGTGAGGGCGGTAAGTATCACGTCAAGGCAACGGAAAAACCTCTTCCGGACGGAACAACATTAACATTTGCCCTTGCAGGTAATCAAAATTGTGGCAAGACAACACTATTCAATCAGCTCACAGGTTCCAATCAGCACGTCGGAAATTTCCCGGGAGTTACGGTTGACAGAAAAAGCGGTGCTATTATCGGCAATCCGAATACCGAGGTTGTTGATTTGCCGGGAATATATTCTTTATCTCCGTATACAGCGGAAGAAATTGTTTCAAGACAATATATCATTGATGAAAAACCCACAGGTATTATTAATATAGTTGATGCAACGAATATAGAGCGAAATCTGTATCTTACCATGCAATTGATGGAACTGGGAATTCCGATTGTACTTGCAATCAATATGATGGATGAAATGCGCGGAAACGGCGGTTCTATTCGAATTAATGAGATGGAATCAAGGCTCGGTATTCCGGTGGTTCCCATATCCGCAGCCAAAAATGAAGGTATTGACGAACTTGTTGAACATGCTGTTCATATTGCCAAATACCAAGAATGCCCCGGAAGAACCGATTTTTGTGACGAGAACGGAGCCTCGGGTGCGGTTCACAGATGCCTTCACGGAATTATGCATCTTATAGAAGACCATGCGAAGGAAGCCAAGATTCCGGTGCGATTTGCCGCAACCAAGCTTGTTGAAGGTGACCAACTCGTCCTTGAAGCGCTTAAGCTCAGCCAAAATGAAAAAGAAATGCTTGAACATATTATTCTTCAGATGGAAGAGGAACGTGGTTTGGACCGTGCTGCCGCAATAGCAGACATGCGGTTTGGGTTCATCAAAAAACTGGTGGAAGCATGCGTGGTTAAACCAAAAGAGAGTAAAGAGCGTACCCGCAGCATCAAAATAGATAAGATACTTACCGGTAAGTATACGGCTATTCCGTGCTTTGTCGGAATTATGGGGTTGATTTTTTATCTTACATTCAATGTAATCGGCGGATTCTTGCAAGAGCAGCTGGAATGGGGAATAGAATCACTGGCCAAGACGCTGGATACATTGTTTAATAAATGGAATGTCAATCAGGTGATACATTCGCTGGTAATAGACGGTATTTTCAACGGAGTCGGATCGGTACTCAGTTTCTTGCCGATAATTGTAATTTTGTTCTTGTTTTTATCTTTGCTCGAAGATACGGGATATATGGCTCGAGTTGCATTTGTTATGGATAAGCTTCTTAGAAAAATCGGTCTTTCGGGAAGAAGTATAGTCCCCATGCTGATAGGATTCGGATGCTCCGTGCCGGGCGTAATGTCTTCAAGAACACTTCCTTCGGAGAGGGACAGAAAGATGACCATAATGCTGATTCCTTTCATGAGCTGTACGGCCAAGTTGCCTATATATGGGTTCTTTACGCAGGCTTTTTTCCCCGAATACAGCGGACTCATAATGATAGGATTATATCTTTTGGGAATAGTTGTCGGAGTGCTTGGCGCATTGATTTCCAAGAATACGGTATTCAAGGGTGGAGCGGTTCCGTTCGTTATGGAACTTCCGAATTACAGATTGCCCGGAATTAAAAATGTTGCAAGACTTTTGTGGGAGAAGGCCAAGGATTTTTTGGAGAAAGCATTTACGGTTATATTTATTGCGGTAATGGTGATATGGTTCCTCCAGACATTCAATCTGCATTTTGGAATGGTTTCGGATTCTTCGGAAAGTATTCTGGCCATGTTGGCCGGATGGATAGCTCCTATCTTTGCACCATTGGGATTTGGATCCTGGGAAGTGACCACAGCATTGATTTCGGGATTTGTGGCCAAAGAGAGTGTGGTTTCAACGTTGAATGTTTTGGTAGGAGATGCGGCAGTGCTTACATCCACCATGACACGGGCTACAGGAGCGGCTCTTTTGGTATTTTGCCTTCTTTACACGCCGTGCATTGCGGCAATAGCGGCAATAAGGCGGGAACTCGGAAGAAAATGGGCTCTTGGAATAGTTGTCATCCAATGTGCAATAGCTTGGATAGCAGCATTTTTGGTTCATCTGATTGGAAGTATGTAAAAATGTTTTGACTACATGATAAATTTGTGATTATATATTTTTATCAGAGCTGATGTACTGTATACGCCATGAGGGGATGACGATGAAACAGTATCAATTTGCATATAGTGATGAAAATCAATTAAAGAAAGACATAGCCAAAGTTCGTAATTTGATCAAAAATTGCGACGAATCAAAGGTTCTGTTTAAAGTCTATTCTGATATCCTTTTGACCGATTCATTGGATATCGTTCTTATGGAACTTGAAGCGGAGTTTCCTCATGCCCTTATCGCCGGCTGTACCACTAACGGAAATATAATGAACGGATTAAAAACCGACAGGAGCGTTGTCGTTGTCTGTATTGCTTTCGAAAAACCGACGACAATGATAGATGTTGTTTCTTACAGGTTTGAAGACAAGTCGGCGGAACAGATACGTTCGTATGTGGCTGAAGTCAAGAGTACACGTCCGTGGATTAAGGCTGTTGAAATTATGGTTACCATGCAGGCAATTTCCCTGGATGTCTTCCATGAAGTTTTTTCGGAATTAAATACCGACCTTATTGTTTTTGGCGGAGGCGCCTACAATAAAGATATGGTTAACGACAGATCATACGTATACAAGGAGAGTATGAATTATACAGATGGCTCTACCGTTGTTATTATGTATGGCGGAGATGACCTGCATATTGACACGGTCAGCATTAAAGGTTGGAAACCTCTTGGCCGACAATATGAAATTACGAAAGCCGTTGACAATATTGTTTATGAAATTGATAACCTTCCGGCTTTTGATATATATTCAAAATATCTGAATGTTAAGAATGATACATTTTTCAGTTCCAATTCAATAGAGTTTCCTTTTATGTGCTACAGCGATGACGGATATGCGGTTTTAAGGACACCGGTTCGCGCACTTAAGGACAATTCCATACAAATGTTTTCCAAAATTGACAATTTCAAATACATGCGATTGACATACGGTGATCCTCATACGATTCTGCACAGCGTTAAGATGGGGGCACAGCGCATACATAATTTCAATCCGGATATGATATATATCTATTCTTGCGTAGCCCGTAAGTCATTTTGGGGCAAAGATATAGATAAAGAATCATCGATTTATGAAGAAATAGCACCGACGTGCGGTTTCTTTACTTCGGGTGAGCTGCTTAGCGAAGATAGAAAAATTCACCATTACAATGAGACAATGGTTGTAATAGCCATGCGCGAAGGAGGTAATCTTAATCCAAATCACGGCGAGTTGCCGGAGGAGGCGGATGACGGAGAAATCCCGCTGGTATCACGTTTGGTCAATTTCATCGGAGCTGCAACCGCAGAACTTGAAGATGCACGTATTGAAGCGGTTAGGGCAAGTAAAGCCAAATCAGACTTTTTGGCTAATATGTCACATGAAATCAGAACTCCGATAAATGCTGTTTTGGGATTTGATACAATGATTCTAAGATCCACCAAGGATGAGAAGGTGCTTGACTATGCCCGTGATATAGAAAGTGCCGGTAAGAATCTGCTGAATATTATCAATGATATACTTGATTTGTCCAAAATAGAATCGGGAAATATGGAACTTGTTCCGGTTGAGTACAAAACAGCAGATGTCATATCCGATATAGTTAACATGGTGACATTCAAGGTTATGGATAAGGGTTTGAAACTAAACCTTGATATTGCCGATGATATTCCGTCTGTCATGTATGGTGACGATATCAGAATTAAACAGGTAATAGTAAACTTGTTGAATAATGCGGTTAAGTACACTCAGGAAGGAAGCGTAACGCTTTCTGTGAAGAGCACGGTGGCTGATGATACAGCTACGTTGCAGATTGCGGTCAAGGATACAGGAATCGGTATTAAAGAAGAGGATATGGCCGGCCTTTTCGAAAAGTTTAAGCGCATAGAAGAGGGAAGAAACCGTTCCATTGAGGGAACCGGATTGGGTATATCAATAGTGGTGCAATTCCTGAAACTTATGGGTTCGGAGCTGAAGGTATCCAGTGTATACGGCGAGGGTTCCGAGTTTGGATTCAGTATAGAGCAGAAGGTTGTTGATTTTGAACCTGTTTCCGATTTTAGAAAGAAGATGAAGGAGAAGAAGGTCGATTATACATACAAAGAGTCCTTTACGGCATCAAGAGCCAGAATTTTGATTACTGATGATAATTCATTAAACAGAAAAGTGATACACAGTCTGCTTGAACAGACCAAGGTTCAGATAGACGAGGCTGACGGAGGTTATTCTTGCATTGAAATGTCAATGAAGAATAAGTATGATATCATCTTGCTCGACCATATGATGCCGGATTTGGACGGTATTCAAACGATACATCAAATAAGAGAAAATGCAGAGAATCCTAACAAAGATACGATTATTATTGCACTTACGGCCAATGCTCTGGCCGGAGCATTGGAAGAGTATTTGGCCGAAGGATTCAATTCGTTCTTGTCTAAACCGGTTGAACCGGCCAAGCTTGAAAGCACAATATTTGAATATTTACCGCACGAATTATTGGATATACAGATACATAGCATATTGACAATGCGAATGTCAGATGTTAAAGTATGCAACAAGTGAATATAAACCGTTGAGGAAGAGTAGTAGTTTTGGAGAGCGGGTTAGAAGAGAGCTGCAGCCGGTGAAATTGCAGTAACGACGTGCCGTAATGAATGGACTTCCAAGGGTCGACAGAAAGAGTTAGCTTGAGTATGAAGAACGTAGTAACTTCACGTTACAGAAGTTGGCATATGATGGTATGCATGAGAGAGTGTATTTACACTAAGTTGGGTGGCACCGCAGAATAATTGATTATTTTGTCCCGGCAGGCTTTATTGGCTTGCCGGTTTTTTATATTTATGTGCCATGGACACTCTAAAGGGAGACTAAAATGAAAAAGGCATTTATGGGATTTGCCAAAGCACGATGGCGATGGCAAATCAATTAGAAAACAAAGAATTTTTCACACAAATATGGAACTATTATAAACTATGATGTATATTTATTTTTGTGTTGCATGACACAAAGAGCG
>JAZUFE010000037.1:0-5849 GCA_045640525.1 Lachnospiraceae bacterium
ATAATTATGCCAATTAGAGATTTGCGAAATACAAGTGAAATATCTGAATTAGCTCATAAACAGCAAGAACCAATTTTTATAACAAAAAATGGTTATAGCGACTTGGTTGTAATGAGTGCCGAATTATATGAGCGCTTTGCACAGATAAATAAAATAGATCAGGCTATTTTTGAGGCTGAGAAAGAAGCAGAAGAAGGTGCTGAACCAATTTCAATGAATGTTGCGATGGAAAGGTTAAATAAGAAATACTATGGATAAATATGAAGTTATGTTATATCCTAAAGCCTTTCGTGATATTGATGATATATATGCATATATTGCACTTGAAAAACTATCACCTGAAAATGCAAAAGGGCAGACTGATAGAATATGGGAGGCAATAAAAATTTTGGAATATATGCCAGAGTCACATCAGGATCGATTGGTGGGAAGATATGCAGGGAAAGGGTATAAACAATTAGTAGTTGATAATTACCTTGTCATTTTTAAAATAGACAAGACTTCAAAAAAAGTATTTGTATTAACAATACAGTATCAAGGAAGAAGCATTTAATATGAAAGCAGTTGGTATAGTCGACTGCTTTTTACTTTGATGCAACATATGTTTATGAATGAGGAGAAAACAGTATGGGAAATCATTTTTACGGAAGTGCGATTAGTGAGCATTATGAAAAAAGGATTAAGGATTTTGTAGCGCGTGATTGGGTGGTTGTCGGTATCTTTATAGCCATTGCGATTGGCGTGATAGCATCGGTGGTGTCAAGGCATTGGGGCTTTATGATTATATGTTTCGGTCTGTTTGCGTCCTCTATGGATGTTGCGGTTCGAGTGATTTTTCATAGTCGAAGCAAAGTCACATCGATTTTTGTTGCTCTTGGAATTCTGGCAATTATTGCAGGAGCTATTATTGAAGCGGGCCTTTGGAATATATTTCCGTATTATATATGTTTTTGCTTGATCTTATTTGCATTTGGTGTTGGTGTTATATGTACTATGCTAAAGGTAAATTTCGTAAGAAAGATGAAAGAGTATTCGATTACCGTTGAAGCGGAATGTGAAATGGTGGATGTTAAAAAGATAAATCTGTTTAAGTTTGATGATCTTCCTAATATGCCATATACCGCTTCTATCAATAAAAATACGCTGTATAAACCCGGATTTCATTATTTTATTAACGGACAGGAGTACTTTACGGAGTCTACTGTTTATTACGGAGACTTAAATAGAGGCTTCGTGGAAGGAAATCGTGTTAGGCTCAAAGTGAATCCCGATAACCCTCACGATATTTTGCCGATTAATGCCGATTCTTCTTTTGCAAATATGGCTATGGTAATGGGTATATTCTGGCTGGTGGCCGGAATTATTGGAATTGTTGTTTTAATACTGATGATTAATGGTGTGATAAGGTTTTAGGCTGTTTTGGGTTATAGAAGGAGTTAAAAAGTTGGAGAAATCATTTTTGCTTTGTTTTCCAATATCCTATCATTGACAATTGTACTGGTAGTAAATTCTTGTAAAAACCCCAAATACTTCTTGACTCGAAGTATTTTATGCGTTATAGTACCAAGTATAAATTCAGGGAAAAATAAAAGATTAGTTGCAAGGCGGGAGGATATATGGAATACGATCTATCATCGGCAGAAAAGCTGGGATTTCAGATACTTGATCAGTGCCATTTTCTTTTCTTCCCTGACAAGTGGCTCGAGATGCTTTCGGACTATTCTAAGAATGACTTTATGGCGCTTATCCTTATTTATAGGAATGGCGAAGTTACCATGACGGATATAGCCGAATATATCAAAGCACCGCTTAACACGGCAACCGGAGTAGTAGCAAGGCTTGAAAAACGCGGAGTGGTATTGAGACAGCGTAGTGCGCAGGACAGACGCGTTGTTACCGTAGCCCTTACCGGCAAAGGCATGATGGAGATTCGCGAAGTTTGGACGCAGGTAAATGCTCTTTTTTCAGATATCATGGCTGAAGTTGATAAGGAAGAAGCAAGCGTGGTGCTGAGAGTTCTAGATAAATCAATCGGTGTGCTCAATGCCAGAATGAAGAAGGACGAGCCGCACAGAATTAAAAAAATTGAGATAGAATAAGCCCTTGCGGCTTATTCATCAGGATCTGATAATCAAGCCCGAAGGGGTTGATCATAGAGATAGAATAAGCCCTTGCGGCTTATTCATCAGGATCTGATAATCAAGCCCGAAGGGGTTGATCATAGAGATAGAGTAACGCTATCCGTAAAAGCAAGAAGCAACGAGGACTCTTCGGAGTCCTAAAATAAAACACAATACTTCGAGACGCGAATAATTCGCAAAGAGATTATTTCGAAGGAAAGGAGTTTGCAATGGAACAGTGCAGAATAATTATTTTTACAGGAAAGGGTGGCGTCGGAAAGACAAGCGTGGCTGCAGCGCATGCTGTTAAAGCATCTGATGAAGGAAAATGCACAATGCTTATCAGTACGGATATGGCGCATAATTTGAGCGACTTATTTATGACGACGATTGGCCGTACGGAGAAAACGGTCAAAGAAAATCTGACGGTTCTTGAAATCGATCCGGAATATGAAATGCAGCATGAATTTTCGGAGATGATGCGGGCTCTTTACGAAATGCTTCCGACGGAGCTCGGAAATGCGCAGGAACTTCTGATGATACCCGGAGTCGAAGAGCTATTTTCTCTCCTAAAAGTTAAGCAGTTATACGAAAGTGGAAAATATGACCTGATAGTTGTTGACTGCGCACCAACGGGAGAAACGCTTTCGCTGCTTAAGTTCCCCGAACTGCTGTCGTGGTACATGGAAAAATTCTTCCCACTCGGAAAACTTGCGATGGCAGTCATGCATCCGATTTCGAAGCCGCTTTTGAATATTCAGCTCCCGAATGGAAAGGCTATGAACGATATCGAACGATTTTATCTTGAACTTAATGATTTGAATAAGCTTCTTAAAAATCGCGAGATCTCAAGTGTCAGGATTGTGGCGCTTCCCGAAAAAATGGTTGTGGAAGAAACAAAGCGAAATTACATGTACCTTAATCTGTATAATTTTCAGACCGACGGTTTGTTTATTAACAGGGTCCTTCCGAAAGATGCGAATGCACAGTTTTTCGATGAGTGGCATAAGATTCAGGAACAATATATAAACGATTTGGAAAATGCTTTTGAAGGTCTTGATATTCGCAAGATTTCCTGGTATGACACAGACCTCAACGGAATTGAGGCATTAAGACAATTGTACAAAGATTCGTTTGATGATGAGGATTTGTTTGCGGTAAGAAAGTCGGCAGAAAGTGAAAGGTTCGAGAAAACCGACGAAGGATACAAAATGGAACTGTATCTGCCCTTTGTGGATAAGAAGGAGGTTGATTTAAGCGAAGGAGAAAATGAACTTATTATCAAGATAGGCAACTACAGGCGAGACATCATGCTTCCGTCGGTTTTGACAAAATTCCATGTGGCGGGTGCCAAACTTGAAAACTCAGTACTTACGGTTAAATTTACGGAGGAATAGACTATGAATAAAAGAGAAGCAATAGCAACACTAATAAGAGCAAAGAGAATGGAAATGGCAGCAATTGGCGTATTTATTCCGGAAAAGATTAAGAACGATTTTAGCGACATCAAGAACGGAATTATCGACGGACTTAAGGAAAGCATCGTAGATAAGTGTACATCGGATGTGCAGGTGAGCGAATCGAAGATACATCAGGTTGACATAAAATAGCTCGAAGGAGAAAAATATGAACATTACTTTATATACAGGAAAAGGCGGCGTCGGTAAGACTACGGTTGCTGCCGCAAGAGCCCTTCAACTGGCCGAGCAGGGAAAACGAGTAATCATTATGAGTACAGATCAGGCACACAGCCTTGGCGACAGTCTTTGCACCAAATTGTCCAATGAGCCTACCAGGGTAGCCGGAAGTTTGTATGCGCTTGAAATCGATACGATTATTGAGACAGAAAAGGCTTGGGGAAAAATCAAAAATTATTTGCTGCTTCTATTGTCGGCAAATGGCGGACAGACTATTGAAACGGAAGAATTGTTGGCGTTCCCGGGATTCGATGAATTGTTTGCACTTCTTCGAATTCGCGATTTTGCGGACAGCGGCGAGTATGACGAAATTATCGTAGACTGCGCACCGACAGGCGAGACCTTATCGCTTCTTAAGTTCCCGGATATGCTTGGAAACATTATCACAAGCGTTCTTCCGATGAAGCGAAATATGGTCAATGTTGTAGGACCTACCGTTGAAAAAGTCACCAAGATTCCGATGCCGAAAAATGATGTATTTGATGAAATGTTGGACATTAATGAGAAGCTTGAGGGCTTATCTGAGATTCTTCATCAGGACACAACCCACATCAGAATCGTAACGACTCCGGAGAGAGTGGTCACGCTTGAAGCCAAGAAAAATTTCGGATATTTGCGCGAAAACGGCTTTAACACAGATGAAGTAATCGTAAACAGAATATATCCCGAAGGCGCGATGGAAGGCTATTTTTCGAAGTGGATTACCATGCAGGAAAAATCGCTTGAGGATATAGATGATTTCTTCGGGAAAGCCGGTAACTGTACAATTACTCATAAATTCTTACAGCCTCATGAAGTGTACGGAATAGATGCACTTCTTAAGTTCTAAAAAGCAAGATAAATTTACACGACCAGCATAAGAATATTGATTGATAAAACAACAATGTAGTTATAATTATACTGGAAATCCTGAGGACATATTTAATGAATTATTGCAGTGAAAAGGTGAGTATGGCGTCTGGGTTTAGTTTTGGGGTTGAAAAATGTGGAATGAATTATAAAATAGAATCAAAGCAGAGCAACGAAATATGTTTTGATAATTCCATGTTCTCAGCAATCCGGAATACCACAAAAGATAAAAATTTTGGAGTCTTATGGATTGGCTAAGACGTGACATTGGGGAATCATTGTTCATTGCTATATTTTTGGCGCTTTTTTAAGCACTAAATAAATTAATTGTTGGAGGAACAAAATGAAAAAGAATCTTAGTCGCTTATTAGCCTTTGTTTTGGTTGTGCTTATGGTTATTATGGCATGCCCTAAATGCTCATATGCCAAGTCCACAACTGCGGTAACTATATCTACTCAGGACGAACTTAAGTCAGCTCTTTCAGACAAGGTGATTAAGAAAATCACCATAAAGACAAACAAGGAACTTGCATTTACAATTAAGTCCAGCAAATATACAAAAGTTGCGTTGGTAATCAATGCACCGAAAGCTACGGTTTCCAATGCCGGAGTATTTAAAAGCGTAACCATTAATGATGCTAAGAAATATGATGAAAAGGCATCCGGAAATACTATAGCTGTTAAAGACAGCAAACTTACGATTAACTTAAGTAAGAAAGCTAAAGTAAGCTCACTTTCCTTTGCCAAAAAGAATGCAGACATTAAGCTTACTAATTCCG
Organism: Lachnospiraceae bacterium; assembly: GCA_045640525.1. Lineage (GTDB taxonomy): Bacteria > Bacillota > Clostridia > Lachnospirales > Lachnospiraceae > JAILLW01. Next base: position 5,446 of record JAZUFE010000037.1, read on the forward strand.
GTAAAATAAGCAATCTTGAGATAAAGAGCAAAACAAAGCTTACCGCTACTCAGAACGGAACTGTAAGCAAACTATCGGTAAGCTCCAATTCCAACATATCGATAAGCGGAAAGGCAAAGAGCACTACTACTGTAACCGTTAAAAAGTCCGCAAAAGGATCAACAATTACTACTGCTGCTCCTGTCAAGCTTACAGCCGAGACAACAGTATCTCTCAATCTAAAAAAGGGTGCCGAGAAAACTACGGTTAATGTAACGAAGGAAAATGCAGAAATAAGCATAAATAATAATTCAAAGAAGACCATTGTCGTAACCGATTCTCAGGGTACTGCGCAAACCGTTGACGCAGGAAAGAAGACTGTTGTAACTGAACCGACAGCAACACCCGCAGTAGAGCCGACAGTA
>JAZUFE010000038.1:0-73789 GCA_045640525.1 Lachnospiraceae bacterium
TTACGGTTCGTACTCGAGAATGTCTCCCGGTTGGCAATTGAGCGCATCACAGATTGCTTCCAAAGTGGAGAAGCGGATTGCACTTATCTTTCCGGTTTTGATTTTTGACAGGTTGACGTTGGTTACGCCAACCTTTTCGGACAATTCGTTTAGTGACATCTTGCGGTCGGCCATTACCCGATCAAGTCTCAATATGATTTTCCCCATAAACCCATCCTCCTATAATGTCTCGTCGGATTGCTTTTGAAGAACGAATCCATATTGAAAAATGGTGTATATACACCACGAAGCGAGTCCTGCAATTGCACCGCTGGCGATTCCGCTTGAAATAAATACCAGTAATGAAATAACAATCAACGTTATTTTCAGTTTTTTAATAACCGCTTCACCGAACGGAGTTTCGCTTTCTTGAATTTCTTTAAATATTGATCCCATAAACCATAGAATTACTTCGATAATTGCGACTGCTATTGCCCCTATTATGCAATATGCCGCAATAAGAACGGCAAGTCCGCCATGTTCAAGGAACGCCTGAGGGTCGATTCTAAAGGCTCCTATGTGACTTTCAAGTCTGATGTTAACATCCATTGAGTTAATATTCATTCTGCTTCTTATTGCATCTGTAACGAAAGTGTTGTCAACGTTGTAACATACTATTCCTGCCACAAGGAAAACTACGAATATGGCTACTACTAAAATTTTAAGTACCTTGATTACTGTGGATATTGTTTTGCAACTCTTTTTAACCTGCTGAAGTTTAAGTTCCTGTTCATTCATTCTATTTCTCCTCTACTTTCTTAAAATAATTCTGCCTTTGTAAACATTTGTTTTGAATATGCTTTGGCTTTCATAGTATCTGCGCGCTTCGACAAAGATATATTTTTTATCGCTTGTCGATAAATATATACCATGCCTCAAAACGTTTGTCAACAAAAAATTATCGTTAAACGATAAAAATGACAGCACGGCAAGTTGTATTTTTTCGATGCTATTCACAGCGGGGAATAATATTGATAAAATATAGTATGTCAGTATTGACGACATCCGTAGTGCATACGGAAGATGGGAGGAAAATTAATGTATAAGAAAAGATTACTGTCTGCTGTGATTGCAGCGCTGATGGCGGCTTCGGCTTTGATAATGCCGATGGCATCGACTGTTGATGCGTATGCGGACACAAAAACGAGATTACCGGACCGATTCGATCTTCGTGATTATGGCTATGTTACACCGGTCAAAAACCAAGGATTGCTTGGAACCTGTTGGGGATTTGCTGCAATAGCGGCTGCGGAGACAAGTATTCTTTCGGAACTTGGACTTAGTTACGAACAGTTTCGTGAAGTGTACGGCTATGATTTGGATTTATCGGAGAACCAGTTGGCGTGGTTTGTTAACACACCCATTCCTTCTGACGGTCTGGTCCAAACCCAGATAGGTGAGGGATTCTACAAAACTCATGTTAAGCCGGGAGATAAATCGGTAGGCCGTTATGACGGAGGCGGCTATTCGTTCTGTGCATCTTCGGTATTTGCCAATGGAATAGGTCCTTCGTTTGAATCCTTGGTTCCGTATAAGAATAAAGAGAATACAATTGTATATAAGGGTGTTAACGACGACTATATTGTAAGAGACAGATACTCGGAAGTGCCGGAGGGTTATGTTCCGTATGCATATTATAATGACGGAGATTGGTCTGTTGACGAGAAATATCGATTCAACACAGTGATGCTTCTTCAGGATGCAAAAATACTGAATAGCCCGGCTCTAAAAGATGGTAATGGGAATTATGTATACGATCCTTCTGCAACTGAAGCAATTAAGAGGGAACTTATTGAAGGAAGAGCCGTATCGGTGTGCATAGCAGCGGACACATCGGATTTTTCACAACTAAATGTCAAATCGAAATATATAAGTCCCAATTATGCTCATTATACGTACGAATCGACAACACCGACTCATGCCGTTACAATTGTCGGATATGATAACAGCTATGCGAAAGAGAATTTCCTTCCGAATCATCAACCTCCCGCAGACGGTGCGTGGATAGTTAAGAACAGCTGGGGAGCGGTAACGGAAGCATTCCCTAACAATAATAAATGGGGAGTTAACGGGTCGGGATATTTCTATCTTTCATATTATGACAGGTCCATATTTGATCCGGAGTGTTTTGATTTCAAGCTTTCGGATACCGAAGTTGTAAATGTGTCGCAATATGATTACCTTCCGACTACGGCGACATTCTGCTTGACTAGTGAGGCTCCGGCTTCAATGGCCAATGTGTTTGCTAATGACAGTACGCCTCAGAAACTTCGCGAAGTGATGATTAAAACCGAAAAAGCCACATTGGCTAATGTTGATATATACATATTGTCTCCCGAAGCTCAAACGCCTACGGATGGTGAAAAAGTATGCACATTGGTTCAAAACTTTGATGTGGCCGGATATCATCCTGTTAAGTTTGACAAGGAAGTAATTATTCCTGCCAATGCCGATTACTCGGTTGTGGTTACTGAATATACTCCGTATTCCGAGGGTGTTGAAGAACCTCATAATTGCTATGCGATACAGGTGGGATATGACTATGGCGAAAGGACGGTTGAAGAACTCAAGAAACTGGGCATTGATCCTGCAGAACTTAAGTTTATGTATGCCAAATCGGTAGTTAACAAGGATGAAAGCTTTATTTATATTAACGGAGAATGGCATGATTGGTCCGAATATATCAAGGAAGTGCTCAATAAAGCGATTTTGCCTGCGCCAAGGGCACTTATTTTCGGAAACCTGGCGTATGATTTGGGAGAGATGTATGTGTTTGACAATTTTCCGATAAAGGTGCGCTCGATTGATAATTAGGACAATTATTCGAAAATATTTTGTGTAGTGCTATTTTATTCATACAATATGTGGTATAGTGTTTTTTAGTAAAAGAAAGGAGGATTTGAAATGAATTCATATCCCAGTGCCGCTAAAGGCGTAAAAAAGATTTTTTCAGCTGAAGTTTTACAGTTAATCGGAACATTATGTATGTCGCTCGGAACCGTTTTTTTGGTAATTACAGGAGCTGTTGCAATAGGCTCTGCATTTACATCAATTAGTATGGCGACGGTAGCTGTTTTCGGAATACTTGGACTTGTGTTCACTATTCCCGGTGCAATTGTTGCATTAATCGGTTACATTTTCTATCTTATCGGAATCAAGACAGCAGGTGCTGATGAAGCAGGTTATAACAATGCTTTCTGGATTTTGATTATCAGCCTTGTTATTACTGTTATTTCAGCTTTCGTAAGCGGAACAGCCAAGACAATTTTAGGTTTATTCCCTACATTCTTGGATATCGTTGCATTGATATTCGTAGTTCAGGCTACCGAGAGATTGCTCCAGTCAAGAAATTGTACAGAACTTGCTAATCAGGGTAATACATCTTTGAATCTTATTCTTATTCCTTACCTTGCCAGTGCAGTGTTGAAATTGGTAACAACTTTCATTTCAGCACCCGTAGTTTTGCTTGTATTGTCAATTATTTCATTGATTGTTGCTATTGTAGGATATGTTCTTTATATGTCTTTCTTAAAGAAAGCGAGCAAGAATTTGGCATAGTGCAAATCTTTGACCAAATATTTTGTATTTAGAAATACTATTACCCCCGGATGCTTGTCCGGGGGTATATTATATTGCAATTATCTTTCCGAATATTTGCAGGGTAATAAACTTTTCTATACTTGCCAACAATGATATAATCGTAAGTGCGCATGAAATAAGGAGATTAGAATGGCTAAAAATATACTTGAATACAATACGGTTGAACTTGATGACAAAGATATGAGTGTGGTTATCATAGACCAGACATTACTTCCTGCCAAGACTGAGCTGATACGCTTGAAGACAGCACAGGAAATTTGGGATGCAATATATCTTTTGAAGGTAAGAGGGGCTCCGGCAATCGGAGTTGCGGCTGCATATGGTTTGTATGTGCTGAGCGTTGAAATAAAGAACAGGATTGGCAGCAACGCCGATAATATAAACGAATTTTATGAAGAATTTAAAAAACAAAAGGAGTTTCTTAATTCATCAAGACCGACAGCGGTTAATCTTTCGTGGGCTTTGAACAGAATGGACAAATGCTGTCAAAATGCCATCGCTTCGGGCAAATCGTTGGAAGAAATAATATCTTTGCTGCACGCTGAGTCTGTAGCAATTCAGGAAGAAGACATCAATACCTGCAAAATGATCGGAGAGTACGGACTTTCATTGGTTAAAAAGGGCGATGGAATATTGACGCACTGCAATGCGGGACAATTGGCAACATCCAAGTACGGAACAGCGACTGCGCCGATTTATCTTGGATTGGAACGCAATTATGGCTTTAAAGTGTTCGCGGATGAAACGAGGCCTTTATTGCAAGGAGCAAGATTAACATCGTACGAATTGTTTTCGGCAGGCGTCGATGTGACATTGATATGTGACAATATGTCCGGGACGGTTATGAGAAACGGATGGGTTAATGCAGTATTTGTAGGATGTGACAGAGTGGCAGCCAACGGTGACGTGGCGAATAAGATCGGAACTTCCGTTGTGGCAACCGTAGCCAAAAGATATAACGTCCCTGTATATGTTTGTGCTCCGACATCAACGATTGATTTGAATACTCCTACAGGAGCGGATATTAAAATAGAGCAAAGACCGGCAGACGAGGTTACCAAAATGTGGTACAAGGAACCGATGGCGCCCGAAGGTGTCAAAGTATTTAATCCGGCCTTTGATGTTACGGACAATGAGCTTGTTACGGCTATTGTTACGGAATACGGAATAGCGAGGGCACCATATACAGAGTCGCTTAAAGCAATAATCGAAAAGAAGAATTCAGGTAACTAAGTGGAGGAGATATGGCTGAATATTTATCCGGAAAAGAAGCCAAAAAGGCGATATTGGATATAGGGCAACGTATGTATGTCAGAAACTTTGTTGCCGCCAATGACGGAAATATTTCCGTCAAAGTGGGTGATAACGAGATTTGGGCGACACCTACCGGGGTATCCAAAGGATTTATGACCAAAGATATGTTGGTTAAAGTGGATTTGGATGGAAACGTACTAAAGGGGGACCAAAAGCCTTCTTCCGAATTGAAAATGCACCTTCGTGCATATAAGGAGAATAAGGACTTAAAAGCGGTCGTTCATGCACATCCGCCTATTTCTACCTCGTTCAGTATTGCCGGAATACCGCTTAATACACCGGTACTGGCAGAAGCTGTGATTACGCTCGGAGATGTTCCGATAGTTCCGTATGCGGAACTTGGAAGTAAAGAAGTGCCTGACGGAATTGCACCGTTTTGCAATACCCATAATGGGGTACTGCTGGCCAATCACGGAGTTGTTACGTGGGGGGAGGATCCTTACGGTGCGTATTACAGACTCGAATCCATAGAGTATTATGCCAATATTCTTATGATTACGGGTAAAATATTGGAAAACCAGAATTCATTGTCGAGCGAACAGGTTGAAAGACTTTTGGCAATGCGTGAAAAATTTGGAATTAAATTGGGCGGTAAACCGATATGATAGATATTTCCGAATATAAGTACAAATATGAAACGCATTTACATACCTGTGAGGCAAGTGCCTGCGCCAAATGTCCAGGAAATGATATGGTCAAGGCGGCCAAAGAGGCAGGATATGCGGGGGCTTTTGTGACGGACCATGCATGGGGAGGCAATACGTGCGTGGATAAATCATTACCGTGGAAAGAATGGATAGAACTGTTTAAACGCGGATATGAGAATGCCAAAGAATGGGGAGAGGCTAATGACTTTGCGGTTTTCTTCGGATATGAAGCAGGTTACAACGGCACGGAATTTTTGATTTACGGACTGACACCTGAATGGCTTATCGAACATGAAGAAATCCGTACCGCTTCTATAGAAGAACAAATGGGAATTGTTCACTCAGGAGGCGGGATTGTAGTACATGCACATCCGTACAGGGAGGAGTATTATATACCCGAAATACGTCTGTTTCCCGAATATGTTGACGGGGTGGAGGCAGTTAATGCAACTCATTCAAGTCATCTTAGCACGGCTCATAATGACCACAATTTCGACATTAGAGCAATAGCATATGCCAGAAAACACGGATTCTTTATGACCGCAGGGTCCGATGTACATTCGACTCTTATGCTTGGAGGAGGAATGCTTTGTAACAGGAAGCTTACCTCGCCGCAGGACTATATTGATATGGTCAAATCCGACAGAATGTATTTGCTCACCGATGGTGACAGAATATACGACAGGTATGCCAATCTTTTGACCCAAGAACCTTATGAAAGTATAAAGAATTCTTAAAAGAATCTAAACATGCGCTTTTTTAAAAGAACCTGTGATATAGTGATACTTGTGAAGTTAATATGAAGAATGCATCGTTTTTGAAAATATTATCGACTGTAACAGCGATATTGATACTGATTTGTCCGTTGTGCGGATGCGCAGGTGAATCATCACCTCAGATTGTTCTGACTACGGGATTCGCCGACGACGAAGTGTTCAAACTTGAAAATCAGATTTGTACACTTCCCGAAATAATGGTCTATCTGGTAAATACACAGTCAAAGTATGAGAGTGTTTACGGCTCTGAGATTTGGAATGTGACTTCCGACGGAATTTCGATGAGGGATTCTGTTAAAGATAATGTTTTGGCCGACATTTCTCGAATTAAGGCTATGAATATTTTGGCACAGCAGAATGAATGTGAGCTGGATGATGAAGAAAAAGAAAGAGCGAAAGCAGCTGCAAATGATTATTTTGCAACGCTGAGTAGCGATGAAAAGGAATATATGCATATTACCGCAGATATATTGACTACCATGTATTCGGAATATGCATTATCGAATAAAGTTTACAATGAAATCATAAAGGACATAAATCCCGAAATTTCCGACGACGAAGCAAGAACCATTACCGTTCAACATATTCTTATCAAAACGTATTCAACCGACGAGAACGGCCAAAAAGTTGAGTATTCGGTAGATGATAAACAAAAGGCGTATGACAAGGCCAGAATGATCAGAACCTTGGCTATGGACGGTGAACATGATTTTGAAGAACTGGCCCTCCAGTATTCCGAGGGAGAAACGATTGAGTTTTCGTTCGGAAAAGGTGAGATGGATTCGGTGTTCGAGCAGGCCGCATTTAATTTGGGTAAGGACGAAATTTCGGAAATTATTACGACAGAATACGGATATCATATTGTTAAGTGCATCAATACTTTCAATAAAGATGAGACCGATGGCAATAAGACCAGAATAGCGGATAAGCAAAGACAGAAGGTTTTCGGGGCCAATTATGACGAATTCGCCAATACGCTTTTGACATACCTGAACGAAGAGCTGTGGAATTCGATAACTGTAGAACATAATGATAACATTAAATCTCAATCGTTTTTTGAGATTTATGATAAATACTTTAATGAATAAAGGAGTAAGAACATGACAAGTAAGCAAGGAAGTCTGTCGATTAACAGCGAGAACATATTTCCTATTATCAAGAAGTGGCTGTATTCGGATCACGATATCTTTTACAGAGAACTGATTTCTAACGGATGCGATGCCATAACCAAATTGAAAAAATTGGATATGATGGGTGAGTATACGCTTCCCAATGACTATAAAGCCAGAATAGACGTGCTTGTTAATCCTACAGACAAGACACTTAAATTTATTGATAACGGTATCGGTATGACAGCCGACGAAGTGGAAGAATATATCAATCAGATAGCTTTTTCGGGAGCTACCGATTTCATTTCCAAGTATAAAGATAAAGCTAATGATGACCAGATAATAGGTCATTTCGGACTCGGATTCTATTCGGCATTTATGGTAGCCAAAGAAGTTCATATCGATACTTTAAGCTATCAAAAGGATGCTGCCCCCGTTCACTGGGAATGTGACGGTGGTACGGAATTCACAATGGAGGACGGAAATAAGGACACTGTCGGAACTACCATTACATTGTTCCTTAACGATGACGTACTCGAATTCTGTAATGAATACAAAGCGCGCGAGGTTATTAAAAAGTATTGCTCTTTCATGCCGACCGAAATATATCTTTCCAAGGAAAACTCTGATGATACGCAGACAATCAAGGCTGATGAGATTAAAGAAGGCGATGTGATTGTTGAGGAGATTAAACCGGAGAAGGAAGGCGACGAGACTAAGCTTAAGATTAAGAAACGCCCCGAACTTTTGAACGAAACAACACCGCTTTGGATGAAACATCCGAATGAATGTACCAAGGAAGAATACTTGGAATTCTATCGTAAGGTATTCCAGGATTATAAGGAACCGTTGTTCTGGATTCATCTTAACATGGATTATCCTTTCAACTTGAAAGGTATTCTGTATTTCCCTAAGATAAATATGGAATATGAATCCATCGAGGGTGTAATAAAACTATACAATAATCAGGTGTTTATTGCGGACAATATCAAGGAGGTAATTCCGGAATTCCTGATGCTTCTTAAGGGCGTAATAGATTGTCCGGATCTGCCTTTAAATGTTTCAAGATCTGCATTGCAAAACGACGGTTTTGTTAACAAAATCAGCGAATATATTACCAAGAAGGTTGCTGATAAATTGTCGGGAATGTGTAAAACAGAAAAAGACGAGTATGAAAAGTATTGGGATGACATATCTCCGTTTATCAAGTACGGTTGTCTTAAGGATGACAAGTTCTGCACCAAGATGACAGACTACATTCTCTTCAAGAATATGGACGGCAAGTACCTGACATTGCCGGAGTGTCTTGAAGTTAACAAGATAGATCCCGATGACGAGAATTCGGAAGATAAAGATAAGGATGTTGAGGTGGTAAATGCAGACGGCACTTCGGCTACAGATAACGAATCGGAAGAAGAAAAGAAAGAAAAAGTCATCTACTATGTAACGGATACCAAGCAGCAGGCATCATATATGGAGATGTTTAAGAAAGCCAAAATGGAGGCGGTTATACTTGAACACAATATTGACCAGCCGTTCATTTCGCAGCTGGAATCCAAAAATGAGGGAATCAAATTCCAAAGAATCGATGCTGATTTGACGGATACATTTAAGGCCAAGACCTCTAAAAAAGAGGAAGAAGAGCTGACCCAAATGGCCGAAAAGATTAAAGAGGTTATGAAGAAAGCTCTTAAGAAGGATAAGATAGAGGTTAAGGTAGAGAAACTTAAAAACAAGAAAGTTGCTTCAATGATTACTCTTTCGGAAGAATCCCGTCGTATGCAGGATATGATGAAGATGTATTCAATGCCGGGAATGGATATGGGAAGTTTCGGCAAGGAGGGCGAAACACTTGTACTTAATTCGGCGCATCCTTTGGTACAGTATGTTGTTGAAAAAGGAGATTCCGATAATTCAAAGATTATCTGCGAACAATTGTATGATTTGGCTTTGATACAGCACGCACCGCTTGAACCGGAAGCAATGGCACAGTTTATTGCAAGGTCTAACGACATTATGCTTTTGCTTACCAAATAGCGATTTGCAACACAAATAAATACTGATTCGGTCGGCAAAATGACTGGAAAACAAACCCCCTGATGTGCTATACTTAAACAGTATGGGCTACTATGTAGCAATAGCAAAATCAGGGGGCTTTTTAATCGTGCAGTCTGCAGTAGACAGAATCTTAGAGGGCAATTTCAACCAGGATAATCACACATTGGAGTTCTCATCTCCCGTAATCGAATTGTCGATAAGCGAGGGTGAAGTATATGAAGGAAGTTTCTTCATATACGGACCTGAAGATAAGGTTACATCGGGAATTGTCTCAAGCACTTCTTTGCGAATGACATGTCCTGTTACCGAGTTTTCGGGTAAGGAAGTCGAAATTCCCTATTCTTTCAATTCCGTTGGACTTTCCAATCACGATGAAGTCAAAGGTGATTTCAGAATTATTTCAAATCAAGGTGAATACATGATTTCCTTTGTTGTTAAGATAGGGGCGGAGAACATAGACACCTCACTTGGTAACATTAAGAATCTTTTTCATTTCACCAATTTGGCAAGAACCAATTGGAAGGAAGCAGTGGAATTGTTTGCTTCGAATGATTTCGAAATAATTTTCGGGGGAGTGGAGAAGCAGTACATCAGCGTGTACAGAGCATTGCGCGAGGGCCAAGACCCTGAGCAGAATCTCGAAGAATTTCTTTTACATATCAAGAAAAAACAACCGGCAGAATTTATTATAGATGACCCCAATGTAAGAATAGACAATGTTTTGAGCAATATTGAAAAGACAATTGTTATTAACAGAAACGGTTGGGGATATTCGAATCTTACCATTTCCACACCGGACGATTTCATAGAATTGGGAACGGATTCGATAACAGCAGGTGATTTTGAAACAAACACGGTTCGCGTGCCGTATACAATCAAAGCGGAATGTCTTCACGAAGGACGCAACCTTGGAGTCATTGCTCTGGACAATCCCTATAATCATATCGAGATTACGGTTTGTGCGATAATACATCCGATTAATCGTAAGGTATCCAATATTTCACGAGCTTCAAAGCATCTTATAGTAGATTTGATGCAATACTATGAGGCATTCAGAACACGTAAAATATCAGCCAACACATGGATGAGTGAAACTAATGCCATTGTGGATAAACTGATGGAAGTTGATCCGGATAACCAAGCCTTTACCATGTTTCATGTTCAGCTTTTGATAACGCATGAAAGATATAATGAAGCAGGATGGCTTTTGGAACAAATGGAAAGTGATATTTTGAACGGCAAAAATCATGTTCTGTATTGCTATTACTACTATTTGACTTCCCTGATTAACAGAACTTCGGACCATACGGACAATGTCACAAAGATAATAGAGCATGCCTACAAATCCGATTCTACGGATTGGAGAATAGCATGGCTTTTGTTATATACAAGTGAGGATTATGCCAAATCTCCGATGGCAAAATGGGATTTGCTTTCCAAGCAATTTGACTATGGCTCAAGGTCTCCCGTGATTTATGTTGAAGCGTATCAGGTACTGCTCAATAATCCTACGATACTCACGTATCTTGGCGAATTTGAAATTCAAGTGCTGCGATACATGGCTAAGAAGGAAATATTGACGGTAGATATTGTAGAGCAGTTCATGTATCTTTTGAGCCGAATCAAAAATTACAATAAGAATATGTTTTCTTTGCTGAGCGCGTGCTACAAGATGGTACCCGGGACAGAAGTTTTACAGGCTATATGTACACTCCTTATTAACCTTGGCAGAACCGACAAGGTTGCCTTCGAATGGTACAGCAAAGCAATAGATGAGCGAATAAGAGTTACCAAACTCTACGAATACTATATGCTGAGTCTTGATACAACTTTGAATATTGAGATTCCCAAAATCGTATTGATGTATTTTGCGATAGACAGTTCACTTGAGCCTTCGAGAAATGCATATCTTTATTCATATGTATACAGAAACAGGACGGTATTTCCGGAACTGTTTGCAAACTATGAGGAGGCTATTGAAAAGTTCGCACTGACCAGAATTTTGTCGGGACAAAATAACAAGTACCTGGCTTATTTATACAGAAACATCCTAACCCCCGGTATGATTACTCCGGATGTTGCCAAGGGATTGTCAAAAGCTTTGTTTATTCATTCCGTAAAGATAAAGCGCAAAGACATTAAGGCCATCGTCGTAAAATATAATAATCTTAACAATGAATATATTTATCCTGTACAGGGTGATGATGAGTATATTCCGCTGTACGGAAGTAATTATCAGATAGCACTGTGTGACAGATGCGGTAACAGATATACATGCGAGGATGATTATGCTGTTGAAAGACTTTCTATACCGGATAAGTATGCTCCGATGATGGAAGGCCTTGTAGAAGATGATATTCTGTACGATTTGTGGGTGTGCGAGCATGGCAAAGATATACATGCGATTAGCATTGACAATGTTTCCAATATGAAACGTCTTTGCGAATCGCCCGTGCTTATTGACTCTTTACGCAAGCAGATATTTTCAATGCTGATGGAATTCTATTACGAAGACGACAGGCTGACAGAACTTGATGAATTCTTGGAAAACGTCAGTATGGATGATATAAGGCAGCAGGATATCACGGCAGCAATAAACTATATGGTTATTCGCGGTATGCATGAGAAAGCTTACGAGTGGATTTGCACATGTGGCGGCGATAATATCGATCCCAAGGTGATAATTCGCTTGTGTTCAAGATTGCTTGCGGTTGACCCCAAAAATGAAGACGGGGTGGAAGATACTACGATAACCGCACTCATTTTCGGAGCATTTTCGAAAGGCAAGTCCGAGGATGTTCTTATCAATTATCTGATAAGATTCTTTAACGGAACGTCAAAAGAAATGCGTGATGTATGGCGCGCGGCAACTGAAAACGGATTGAATGCATCAAATATTGAAGTGAAGATACTTGAACAGGTTCTGTATACCAATGCCTATGTGCCGGGAATTAAAGATATCTTTGCATCATATGCAACCAAAAACGGTTGCGATAAGCTTGCAATGGCATTTATGTCGCAGATTTGTTTTGACTACTTTGTTCATGAGAAGATAACAGATGATGATTACTTCGATATTCTGCAGAAATTTATCGATTCGGGTAAAGATATATCATTTGTGTGCAAATTGGCATATACCAAGTACTATGCGGATAAATTCGAAAATGCGGATGACAGGACAGCCCGGATGTGCGTGGTTTTCCTAAAAGAAATCATCGCAAGGGGAATGGTTTTTCCGTATTTTAAAGAATATGCCAAATCCGTAACTTATATGCACAGATTTTTGGATAAGGTAATGATTGAATATCGCATTAAGGAAGGTCATAGTGCATCCATTCATTACATGATAGAGAAAAATTCGGATGCCGACGGCGAATACATAAAAGAAGATATGCGTGATATGTATCACGGAATCTGTGTTAAGCAGTTCGTACTATTCTTTGGAGAAAAGCTCCAGTTCTATATCAGCGAAAGCGATGGTCAGACGGAGCAACTTACGGAATCCGGAACACTCGGAAGTAACGACATGGACCAGCATGACGGATTGACGAAGTATGGAATGATTAACGACATAGCCATATCAAGAACACTCGGAGATTACGGCACGATGGATAAACTACTGCTTGAATATTTCCAAAATGAATACTTACTGGATAACCTGTTTACAATGGTTTAAGTGAAAAAGATGCTGACAGTTAAAGACGGAAACATAAAATCGAGTAACAAAAAAATAGTTATAGGATATGATTTGAGCCCAAATTTTGCGCAAATCAGTTTTTTTGACGCTTCTATGGATGAACCCGAAACGGTTTCTCCGATAGCGGGTTCAACCATGTACAATATACCGCTGGTGCTTGCCAAAAGACCGGGAATAGGACAATGGTTTTATGGCAGGGAGGCTCTAAAATATTCCGAGAATGAAGGAATTCTGGTAGATAATCTATTGGAAAGAGCACAGCGCGGAGAAGAGATAATGGTAGAGGACGAGGCTTTTGATCCGGTAGCTTTGCTTGCGCTGTTTATCAAAAGGAGCCTTGGCATTCTCAATTTGAGAATATCGCCCAAGGATGTTGTGGCGTATATGTTTACCGTGGAAGAACTTGACGTGCGCACGGTTGAAGTGTTGTCGAGAGTGGTCGCTTCGCAGCAACTTAAGTGTGAAATGGTCACTTATCAAAGCCATGTGGAAAGCTTCTATAACTATATGATTCATCAATCGGAAGACTTGTGGCAGTATCAGGTTATGATACTCGAATACGGAGATTTTCTGACGACCAGAAGATTTGAATGTACCAAAAATACCAAGCCGGAGGTTGTTTTCATTACATCAAAGGATTATCGTGATATGACACGTGTCCGGTTTTCGGAAGACGATAATGTGAAGCAACAGCAGTTTGCCGAATTGGATGCGAAGTTTGATGATATTTGCCAAGATGTCTTTGAGGGGACGGATGTTACAACGGTTTATCTTTTGGGAGACGGATTTAAGGAACAGTGGCCTAAAGAGAGTTTAAAAACAATCTGCAGGAACAGGCGTGTTTTTCAAGGCAACAACTTGTACTGTAAGGGCGCATGTTATGCAATGATGGATAAAATTAATCCCTCGGAAGTATACAAAAGTCATGTGTTTTTGGGCGAAGACAAGGTCAAGGCTAATGTCGGACTTAAGGCACTTCGAAGGGGCGAGGATTCATATCTTGCTATTTTGGATGCGGGAAGCAACTGGTTTGAAGCCAAAGCTGACTTTGAAATCATTCTGGATGAGGGAAATGAAATTGGTTTCGTCATTACCTCGCTTACGGGCGGACATGTTAATGAGAAAACAATTGTGCTTGACGGATTGCCTGAAAGACCGAGGGGAACGACGCGACTTGCAATCCATATCGAGATGAGTTCGGTCAATACGCTCGAACTGGAGATAGAGGATTTGGGATTCGGACAGATTATTAAGTCCAGCGGAAGAGCATGGACTCAGACTCTTAATATATAAGTGGGAAACTAGTATGACAAAGATAAGAATATGTACGGGAGAGTATGCCAACATTCCATATTATTTGAGCAGTGTCTGTGTCAATGTGTATTGCATGGAAGAACTGTGCTACCTCTTTGCACTTAATCCGTTCATGATTACTCAGGATATGATGAATTTGGATTTGGTGAATTGGATTGAAAGGGAATGCAAGCTGCCGGACTTGGCGGGAGAGCTTCGCCTTTTGTTTAACAGAGGCAGTCAGCTGATTGACTTTATCAATGCAATAATGAGTTATGTAAACTATTGCAACGAAGAAGAACTTACACTAATTGATGAAACATTAAAGAATAATGCAGGACTGACCGATTATGAACGCAAGAAACAACAGGCAGACTACCTGCTGCGAAACAGAAGATATGAGGCAGCCATTGAGGAGTACGAAATATTGCTTGGTATTCTGCCGGATGTGGAGAGCAAACTAAAACCCCTGGTTTATAACAATATGGGATTTGCTTATGCAAGATTGTTTATGTTTGAAGTCGCTGCCAAATACTATAAGCGTGGATATGATATGACACATCTTACGGATATGGCAGTACAATACCTGGCTGCACTGCGAATGCATTTTTCGGAAGACAAGTATTTACGATATATTGCCGAGCATCCTGAGTATCATGATGCATCTTTGGCGCTGGAAAGTAAGGTCAATAGCCTTTTGGGTGATTTCGAGGCTTCGCAGGAGTGCATAATGCTCAATGCACTGGACATTTACAAGGAAGAAGGTAATGTTGCATCGTATTATGATGAAATTGATAAAGTTATTTGCGGCATGAAGGAAGATTATTTAAAACAGGTTATTGATTAATGGGATTGCTGAAGCGTTTTATTAACTGGAAAAAGTCAATAGAGGATCCTTTGTATGACCTGGAAGATTGGGAACAGGTTGATGCGTGGAATGAAGTTGTATACGACAGGTCGGAACTGAAGATACAGGACAAGAAAAGCCGTGAAACATATGTGCGCGGATGTCTTGAGCAAATCGCCGAAGCCTCACGAGAGGTTGATGCGCTTGAACTTGAGTATGACACCATAACATCTAACCTTAAGGATATGGAAGAAATTGAGGCTCTTCCACCCGAAGAAGTAGAAATTGTGTCGAAATTCGCAAGACAGATTCAGGATTTGAAAGTTCAGCAATCGGGATATCTGAAGAGAACCAATCGAATGTCGGACGATAAGTACTATAAGCTTGAAGCTATGGAAAGCGAGCTTTCGGAAGGCTATAAGAAACTTAAGGAAACGGAAGAGTATCAGGTACTTATTAAGAAGGATCTTAAGAAGCTTGAGAATGAGAAACAGGCATATTATGTAAGAAAATATGATTTGAGAAATATGATTGAAGACTGCAGAACAATGTCAATCGTATGTTCTGTGGCCGTATTGGTGTGTCTGATAATTCTCCTTGTTTTACAGTACGCTTTCAATCTCAAAACCCAAATCGGTTACCTTGCCGCTGTTTTGGCGGGGGCAGTGGGAATAACAATGATATTTATCAGAAATTCGGATTCAAAGACGGAGCTTAAATCGGTTGAAAACGGAATATGCAGATTGATTCAACTTCAGAATACGGTAAAGATAAGATATGTGAATAATACCAATCTTTTGGATTATCTGTATGTCAAGTATCAGGTTGCTTCATCGGAAGAACTCGGTAAGGACTATAATCAGTTTCTTGAAGAACGTGAAGAACGCCAAAAGTACGAGGAAGCCGAAGAAAAGCTTGGAAGCGTGGAACAGTCTTTCTTACATGAATTAAGAAGATATCAGGTTAAAGACCCGATGATATGGCTTTATCAAACCGAAGCTATTCTTGACAGGCGCGAAATGGTGGAAATAAGGCATAAGCTTATTATTCAGCGTCAATCCTTAAGAAGGCAAATTGAATATAATAAGGATGTTGTGGCAGCCAAAGCCCAGGATGAGATTAAAGATTTGGTGGATAAGTATCCCAAGTATGCAAGGGAGATTCTTGCCATAGTTTCCGAATATGAGAATGATTACAAATAGGTATGGACTATTTGTGAGCACTCTGATAGTATAGTTATGCGCTTTAGCGTGCTATCAAAATGAAGAGGAGAACAGTTATGAAAAAATTATTAGCAATGGTAATTACCGGTGCTATGGCTATCGGTGTGCTTGCAGGCTGCTCATCTGAGGATGCGGCAAGTGTTGTAAGTAACGCTGATGTCAGCGCAGTGGAAAAGGAACTCGAGGAAGCAGCTTCAACAATTGAAGCAGCAATCGAAAACGCAGAGTCATCAGCCGAAGAGGCAACAGTGGCCAAGGCTGAAGGCGATACATTCACAGTAGGCTTCGATGCCGAATTCCCTCCTTACGGATACATGGATGACAACGGTGAATACGTTGGTTTCGATTTGGACCTTGCCGAAGAAGTTTGCGCAAGAAACGGTTGGGTTCTTGAAAAAAGACCGATTGACTGGGATTCAAAGGACATGGAGTTAAGTTCGGGAACAATCGATTGTATTTGGAGCGGATTTACTATTCAGGGACGTGAAAACGATTATACTTGGACTGTTCCTTATGTAGATAACAGTCAGGTATTTGTATCTAAGAAGAGCTCTGAAATTGCTACACAGGCTGATCTTACAGGCAAGGTTGTGGGAGTTCAGAAAGATTCTTCGGCACTTGCAGCATTGGAAGGTGATTCACAGGCACTTGCAGCAACTTTTGCAGATATGATTCAGTACGCAGATTATAACACAGCATTCATGGATCTTGAAACAGGTGCAATTGATGCGGTAGCAATGGATATAGGTGTAGCTGCTTATCAGATATCATCACGTGGTGAGGAATATGTGATTATGGATGAGCACCTTTCGGCTGAGCAGTACGGAGTAGGATTTATGAAGGGTAACGATGCTTTGAAAGATCAGGTAGAGAAAACTCTTCTTGAAATGGCTGCTGACGGAAAGGTAGCTGAAATTGCACAGAAGTACGCTGATTTCGGTATGCCGGATTCTGTTTGTTTGGGAAAATAATCGGAGAAGATAAATGAGTTTTGCCGTAATGCTACAACAGTTGGGAAATGGAATGATTGTGTCGGTGGAGATATTTTTGCTGACACTGTTATTATCGTTACCCTTGGGACTGTTGATAGCATTTGGCAGAATGTCTAAAAATCCGATAATAAGAGGAATATTTAAATTCTATATTTCGGTAATGCGTGGTACACCTTTGATGCTTCAGTTGATTGTGGTGTATTTCGCTCCTTATTATGTGTTTGGACTGTCACTTGGTAACGGTTACAGGTTTCCGGCCATAATTATTGCGTTTTCAATCAACTATGCCGCATATTTTGCGGAAATCTACAGAGGCGGTATTGAGTCTATGCCCAAGGGACAGTATGAGGCAGCAGAAGTCCTTGGTTTTAATAAAGCACAGACATTCTTCAAAATTATTCTTCCACAGGTAATTAAACGAATTCTTCCATCGGTGACCAATGAGATTATTACATTGGTTAAGGATACTTCGCTGGCATTTGTTTTGGCACAGGCCGAAATGTTTACCATTGCCAAACAGATAGCGGCAAAGGAAGCATCAATTATGCCTTTGATGGTTGCCGGAGTGTTCTATTTTATTTTCAATTTCCTGGTAGCCGTTATTATGGAAAGAGTTGAGAAGAAATTGAACTATTACAAATAAGAAGTTTTTCGGAGACGAAAATGAGTCGGGTTTTGCTTGAAATCAACAACTTAAAAAAGACATTTGAAGATGGCGTCAAGGTGCTTGACGGTATTTGCCTTAGCGTTAAAGAAGGTGAGGTAATTTCCGTTATCGGACCTTCGGGATCGGGCAAATCGACTTTATTACGCTGCGCAACTTTTTTGGAAAAGGCCGACAGCGGTGAAATTAAATATCTTGATTCCGTGGCTTTTGGAGAAAGTGACGGCAAATATAAGTATGCGTCCAAGTCGGAACTGAAGAATATCAGAAAGTATTTTGGCTTGGTATTTCAGAATTTTAATCTGTTTCCGCATTATTCGGTTTTGAGAAATATAATCGAAGCCCCGATTCACACTGACAAGGTTCCTAAGGCTAAGGCTGTTGAAACTGCGGAGAAGTTACTTGAAAAATTGGGACTTTCACAGAAGAAGGATTCATATCCTTGTCAATTGTCCGGAGGTCAGCAACAGCGTGTATCAATTGCCAGAGCATTGGCCAAGGAACCCAAAATATTGTTTTTTGACGAACCTACTTCTGCACTTGATCCGGAACTTACCGGCGAAGTGCTTAAGGTAATAAAGGAACTTGCCAAAGAACACATGACAATGATAATAGTTACTCACGAAATGCAGTTTGCACGTGAGGTTTCAGACAGAATGATATTTATGGAACATGGAATTGTACAGCAGGAGGGAACTCCGGACGAAATTTTCAATTCAGACAATTCCAGAGTTCGTGAATTCATCGGTAAATTTTAGAATAGGAGTTAAAAATGGGTGGATTTTTTGGAGTAGCATCAAAAAAGGACTGTGTATTTGATCTTTTCTTTGGAACTGATTACCATTCGCATCTTGGTACGAGAAGAGCCGGTATGGCGGTGTATAATCCGGAAGACGGTTTTTCGAGGGCTATTCACAATATAGAAAATGCACCGTTTAGAACCAAGTTTGATAAAGATGTCAATGAGATGCAGGGACGTGTCGGAATAGGATGTATTTCCGACTATGAACCGCAACCGCTTTTGGTTCGCTCACATCACGGTACTTATGCAATTATGACTGTTGGCAAAATCAATAATTTGAATGAAATTGTTCAACAGATTTTTAATACCGGTCACAGCCACTTCCTGGAGATGTCGGGAGGTGATATCAATGCAACGGAACTTGTTGCTGCGATAATCAATCAAAGGGCCAATCTTATAGAAGGAATTCAGTATGCCCAGCAGATAATAGAAGGCTCGATGAGCATTGCAATTCTGACTCCGATGGGAATTTATGCGGCAAGAGATAAGATGGGACGTACTCCCATCTCAATCGGAAAGAAAGATGATTCATACTGTATGTCGTTTGAATCGTTTGCATATCTTAATTTAGGATACAAAGAGTACAAGGAACTCGGACCGGGTGAAATCGTGATAATTACGCCGGAAGAGTGCAGAACACTCGTTGACCCTCAAAGCGAAATGAAGATATGTGCCTTTTTGTGGATATACTACGGTTATCCGTCAAGCTCATACGAAGGTTTGAGCGTAGAGAAGATGAGAAATAAGTGCGGTGCACTTATGGCTAAGCGAGATAATGTTAAACCCGACTCGGTAGCCGGAGTTCCCGATTCGGGAATAGCACATGCGATAGGTTATGCGAATGAATCGGGAGTGCCTTTTTCAAGACCGTTTATCAAATATACACCTACCTGGCCCAGATCTTTTATGCCGACAATTCAGTCTCAAAGAAATCTGATTGCCAAAATGAAGCTTATTCCGGTACAGGATTTGATTGAGGATAAGAGCCTGCTTTTGATAGATGATTCGATTGTACGTGGAACACAGTTGCGTGAAACAACGGAATTTTTGTATGAATCGGGCGCCAAAGAGGTTCATATCAGACCGGCCTGCCCGCCGCTTCTGTACGGTTGTAAATATTTGAATTTCTCCAGATCTTCTTCGGAAATGGAGTTGATAACCAGACGAATTATCAGCGAATTGGAAGGTGACGTCAAGAAAGTGAATCTTGATGCATATGCAAATCCCGATTCGGCTGAATATCAAATGATGATAGATAGGATGTGCGAAAAGCTTAACTTCACTTCACTGGCCTTTAACAGACTGGACGATATGGTGGAAGCGATAGGGCTTCCGAAGGAAAGACTTTGCACGTATTGTTGGGATGGAAAAGAGTAAGAATTTATTTAGATTTTATAAAAAAGTATTGTTGGTGGCATTTCCCATCATTATCCAGAATGCTATATCCAATTTCGTAAGTCTTTTGGATAATATAATGATAGGAAGAGTCGGAACCGATGAAATGTCCGGAGTTGCCATCGACAATCAGTTATTTTTCATTTTTTATTTATGCATTTTCGGAGCAATATCCGGTGCGGGAATATTGACGGCACAGTTCTATGGCAAGGGTGACCATGAGGGGGTCAGAGACACTTTCAGATTCAAACTGGTCATTTCCATGATTATCATGGTGGCAGGCTGTGTCATTTTTGCGTTATTTGATAATACATTGATTGGACTGTATCTTCATGAAGGAAGTGAAACCGGAAACCTTGCGGCTACTCTTTCGTATGGTAAGGAGTATATGTTTGTCATGCTTTTCGGAATGTTTCCGTTTGCCGTTGAAAGCAGTTACTCCGGAACACTTCGTGAAACGGGTCAGACCTTTGTGCCCATGGTAGCTTCTTTTGCGGCGGTACTGGTTAATCTTGTGCTTAACTACATACTTATCTACGGTAAATTCGGTGCTCCTGCTTTGGGAGTTACGGGTGCTGCCATCGCGACCGTGATTTCAAGATATATACAGATGACTATCGTGGTAGTATGGACGCACAGACACCCCGACAGAAACAAATTCATTACGGGAACATATTCAAGCTTCAAAATCCGAAAAGGACTCACAGGTCGAATGGTGCGTTTGGGATTGCCGCTTCTTATTAACGAAACGCTGTGGTCTGCGGGCGTTGCCGTACAATTGCAGGCATATTCGATAAGAGGTCTTGCGGTTGTTGCCGGAATGAATATTACATCCACAATATCGAATATGTTCAGCGTGGCATTTTTCGCCATGGGTGATGCGGTTGCAATTATTGTGGGACAGATGCTCGGTGCCGGGGAACTTAAGGAAGCTAAAAAGGCGGCATACAAAATAATCGCATTGTCGACATTCATAGGGGCTGTTTGCGGTGTGCTGATGTTTCTTACATCACCGTTATTTCCCCAGATATACAACACAACCGACGAGGTCAGAGAGCTTGCCAAGAAATTTATGCAGGCGTTTGCTATTTTGATGCCGGTTATGTCGTTCCTGCATGCAACATATTTCACCATAAGGTCGGGTGGTAAAACTGTGGTGACATTTTTGTTTGACAGTTGCTTTTTATGGGTAGTTGCGGTACCGATAACCTACTATCTTTCAGGATATACGACTTTGAATATTGTTAATGTTTATTTCCTGTGCATGGCAGTGGACGGAATTAAACTCATAATCGGATGGATATTATTGGTTAAGGGTGTATGGATTCAGAACCTTACCGGATATGGGAGCTGTAACGAATGAAACAAAAATTGTTGATGGCAGTCGAAATATTTTTAATGACGTGGGCAATGATTAAGGTTGCCGGTTTTGGAGTTGGCAATATTTTCGGTATTCTGCTTTTGGGATTGAGTATCGGAATTTACAGGTATTCGGAAGCTCAGTACAAAAATATATCAATAACGAAAACAAGTACTGTCATTGCGGCAATTTTCAGCATTTTGTTTGTACTTGGTGATAAGGAAAACATCAAGGGGTCCCTTACGTCGGCGTTGTTTTGCCTTATTGTACTGGTGGCAACTTTAACCGGGCTGTTCTTTGTTTTCAGACGCTGTTTGATAATTTTGTATTCTTTGATGATTCGCTTCTTCAGATATGAAGAAAAGACTCATACCAATAAGCTGGTATGCTTTTATGAAAAGCATATCTTTATCCTTTCGGCAGCAGTATGCTTCGTTATGTTTTTGCCGATGTTTCTGTATCAGTATCCGGGAGTTTTGACACCGGACAGCATTAATCAATTGGGACAGGCAATCGGACAAATGCCGTATGAGAATGCCAATCCGCTTGCCAATACTCTTTTGATTAAATTGTGTGTGCAAATAGGTCTTTTGGTTACGGGTTCTTTGAGAACTGCCGTATCTTTCTATACATTGTTTCAGATGGCGATGGTCTCGCTTGCGGCAGGCTATGCCATTAAAACCATGCAAATATATAAGCTCCCGTTATGGTCACGCTTGGTAGCACTGGGCTTTTATGCATTGGTTCCCTATAATGCGGTAATGGCTGTGACCATGTGGAAGGATGTTCTGTTCGCAGTGGTCGTACTTGTATTCATTTGTACAATGTTAAGACTTCTTAAAGAATTCAGTGTATCTTATCTTATCGTTTTCGGAATTATGGGACTGTGTATATGTTTGTTCAGATCAAACGGCTGGTTTGGATTCTTGGCGACGGTACCGTTTTTGGCATACTATTATCGTAAGAAGATGCTCCCGGTGTATCCTGTACTGGCAGGAATAATTCTTGCTGCCCTTATAGTCAAGGGACCGCTTATGAGTCGGTTTGAAGTTGTACAGCCGGATTTTGTGGAGTCGGTTTCGGTGCCGGCACAGATGATAGCAAGAGTTGTCGTTAACGGAAGTACAATAACGGCCGAAGAGCAGCAGATGATAGACAGTGTCGTGGATTCAAGTTATATTCCGGAATTGTATGTGGAAAGTTTCGCAGACAATATGAAGGAGTTAATGCGCGCAGGTCATCCCGAATATCTTGAAAATCATAAGGGAGACTATTTGAAATTGTGGTTGAAATTGGGAATTGAGCACCCGCTTGATTACCTTGATGCATACATCGGACAGACCAAGGGTTATTGGTATCCCGATTCTTATTATACGATAGCAGATGCCGAAGGCATTTCTTCGAATTCATACAATCTGACCCCCGAACCTTTAATAGGCGGTAAGCTGATAGTTAAGGGGAAGGAAATTCTTTTAAAACTGGGTAACATGATTCCTCTTTATGGAATTCTTTGGAGTTTGGGAAGCATTACCTGGTTAATAGTTATTTCTTTGGGAGCGAGTCTGATACGCAAAAACCATGCGTGGATTATCTATATCCCCGGTTTGGCAATTCTTGCAACCGTGTTGATTGCTACTCCGGTGGCAGCGGATTTCAGATATATGTATTTCAATGCATTCGCACTTCCAATCCTGTTTTTTATTAATTTGCAGGGTGGCAAATCTTAAATATCTTTTAGAACATATCCATGAAACGTGATGTTACTTCAATCCGTGTTGACAAAAGGATGATATGGCCGTATACTTTAGTGGCAAAAAGCGTTAAAGCGTTGACGCGAAAAAGCGAAATCGAAGGAGATAGGTAATGACAATAGTTGATGTTTTGGAACTTAATGCACGCAGTTATCGTGACGAAGTTGCATTGGTAGAACTTAACCCCGAAGAAAAAGAGGTTAAACGTATAAACTGGATGGAGTCGGATTTGGTTGAAGCTAATCCGATGCATTCCTACAGAAGAGAAATAACATGGGGCGTATTTGACGAAAAGGCCAACAGGTTCGCCAATATGCTTATAAGTCGTGGCGTTAAGCAAGGAGACAAGGTTGCCATTTTGCTGATGAATTGCATAGAATGGCTTCCGATATACTTCGGCATTTTGAAAACGGGAGCTTTGGCGGTTCCGCTTAACTTCAGATATGCCGCTGACGAGATTGAATACTGCGTTAATTTGGCAGAAGCGGATGTACTTGTATTCGGTCCGGCCTTTGTTGATCGTGTTCAGTCAATAGTTGACAAAATTGCTCCTAACAGAATGCTGTTTTATGTCGGAGAAGGTTGCCCCAAATATGCTGAAAGCTATAATGATTTGACGGCTAACTGTTCATCTGTTTCACCTAACATCAGATTAACAGAGGAGGATGACGCAGCCGTATACTTTAGCTCCGGAACAACAGGATTCCCTAAGGCCATTTTGCATAATCATCAAAGTCTGATACATTCTGCCAGAGTTGAACAGAATCATCACGGACAGACTAAAGATGATGTATTCTTGTGTATTCCTCCTTTGTATCATACGGGTGCCAAGATGCACTGGTTTGGCTCATTGCTTTCTGCATCAAAGGCGGTTCTTCTTAAAGGAACCAAGCCTGAAACGGTATTGCAGGCGGTTTCAAAAGAAAAGTGTACAATAGTATGGCTCCTGGTTCCGTGGGCGCAGGATATTCTGGAGGCTTTGGACTCGGGAGAGATTAATAAAGATAAATATGAACTTTCTCAATGGAGACTTATGCATATAGGTGCGCAACCTGTTCCGCCTTCACTGATTAAGCATTGGAAGGAGTATTTCCCGAATCACCAATACGACACGAACTACGGACTTTCGGAATCAATCGGTCCCGGATGCGTTCATTTGGGAGTTGAAAATATTCATAAGGTCGGTGCCATCGGTAAACCGGGATTTGGATGGGTATGTAAGATTGTTGATGAAAACAGACTTGAAGTTCCGGATGGAGAAGTCGGCGAACTGGCTGTTAAAGGCCCTGGCGTCATGAGCTGTTATTACAATGATGAAAAGGCCACCAAAGAAGTTCTTGATGAAGAAGGTTGGCTATATACCGGTGATATGGCAATGTATGATGAGGATGGATTTATTTTCCTCGTAGACAGAAAGAAAGATGTCATTATTTCCGGAGGTGAAAACATTTACCCCGTACAGATTGAAAACTTTTTGCGGGCCGGATTGGATGCCATTCACGATGTGGCTGTTATCGGAGTCCCGGATAAGAGACTTGGTGAGACAACACTTGCCGTTATTGAGCTAAAGGAGGGTATGTCACTTACCGAAGAAGAGGTTAACGAGTATGCTATGAATCTTCCGAGATACAAGAGACCTCATCAGGTAATCTTTGCGGATATTCCACGTAATCCTACCGGAAAGATAGAAAAACCCAAGCTTCGTGAGAAGTACTGTGCAGTCCGCTTGGTAGAAGCACAGAATCGAGCATAAATTCAGTGAGGAGACAAAGATATGGATATGTTTATCAAAATTGCAATGCTTGTTATATTTTTCGGAATTATGATAGGTGTTGGATTCTATTGCAAAAGCAAAGCAACCGATGTTAACGGATTCGTTTTGGGCGGACGTGCCGTAGGACCGTGGTTAACGGCATTTGCATATGGAACAAGTTATTTTAGTGCGGTTATTTTCGTAGGATATGCCGGACAGTTCGGATGGAAATACGGAATAGCCTCAACGTGGATAGGAATAGGAAATGCCGTGCTTGGTTCAATGCTTGCATGGAGAGTACTCGGTCGTAGAACCAGGGTTATGTCGCAACATTTGGATTCGGCAACAATGCCCGAATTTTTCGGCTCAAGATTCCAGTCCAAGAATTTGAAAATAGTTGCTTCCTTGATAGTGTTTATTTTTATGATTCCGTATACGGCATCTTTGTATAACGGATTGTCAAGACTCTTCGGAATGGCATTCAATATTGATTACACGGTGTGTATTATTGTTATGGCAATTCTTACGGGAATTTACGTAATCGCTGGCGGATATATGGCAACGGCCATTAACGACTTTATTCAGGGTATAATAATGCTGTTTGGTATTGTCGCAATTATTTTGGCAGTGCTTAATACCAAAGGCGGTTTCATGGCAGCACTTGACGGACTGGCAAAAGTCAGTGACAGTGCAGTTTCCGATACTCCCGGTATTTTTGCATCGTTCTTCGGACCGGATCCGATTAATCTTTTGGGCGTAGTTATATTAACTTCACTCGGAACATGGGGACTTCCTCAGATGGTTCAGAAATTCTATGCCATTAAATCAGAGAAGTCCATTACCAAAGGAACCATTATTTCTACTTTGTTTGCAATCATAGTTGCGGGCGGATGTTATTTCCTCGGAGGCTTCGGAAGATTGTTTTCGGACGAAATCGATGTGGCATCGCAAGGATTCGATGCGATTATTCCCACAATGCTCAGCAACCTGTCACCTATTCTTATCGGTCTTACGGTGATTTTGGTATTGTCGGCATCAATGTCAACATTGTCATCTTTGGTTATGACAAGTTCATCAACCTTGACGATTGACGTTATCAAAGGAAATCTTATTAAGAAGATGGATGATAAGAAACAGGTACTTTGGATTAGAATTCTTATTGTAGTATTCATTGCAATATCCGTCGTACTTGCGGTTGTTCAGTATAGGTCAAATGTAACATTCATAGCACAGCTTATGGGTGTATCATGGGGAGCTATGGCAGGAGCGTTCCTTGCACCGTTCCTGTATGGATTATACTGGAAGAGAACTACTAAAGCAGGATGTATGGCAAGCTTCATTTTCGGCACGGTATTTATGACATACAATATGTTCTTTAAAAGTACGTTGCCTGAAATTCTTCAGTCACCTATCAATGCCGGAGCTTTCGCTATGATAGCAGGATTGATAATAGTGCCTGTGGTATCTTTGCTTACCAAGAAACCGGATGAGAAATTTGTCGAAGATACATTTAAGTGTTATGACAGAACAATTCAGGTTCATGTAACACAGTCTTTGGAAGAATAGATCATATTGTAAAGAGCGGACAATGTCCGCTCTTTTTTTCTTCACATTTGTAAAAATATGGTGTATAATCTTAGACGAAAGTTAAGTTGCTTTCATTTCACTATACAAATCGTTATTATTCCCATGGTTTTATTTTGAAATTATTATAGGCACTAATTGGAAATTATTAACATAGAAGCAATATTCGGAGGAAATGCTTAAATGGGCATGAAAGAGAAATACGAGTCGCTGCAGTTGGTTGACCTTAAGGCAGTGGCAAAGGCAAGAGGACTTAAAGGAACTTCTTCAATGAAGAAGGATGAATTGGTCGAATTAATGTTGGCAGAGGATGAGAAGGACCTGGCAGCCGGAAAGGATGTGACACCTAAATCGGTGGTTCCTGAGAAAAACAAGGCAGAAGTAAAAGATAAAGCTGCGGAGACCAAAACGGCCGATACCAAGAAGACAGGTGATGCCAAAAATGCTGCAGAGAGCAAGAAGACGGTTGACGGTACACCTGCTAAAGAGGGAGCAACTCCCAATAAGAATGAAGTATATGATATACACAATTTCCCCAAGGAACTTGATTCGGGAGAAGAGGCAAGCGGTATTTTGGAAGTTATGTCCGACGGATACGGTTTTATTCGTTGTGCAAATTATCTTCCCGGGGAGAATGATGTATATGTTTCACCTAATCAGATTAGAAAATTCGGATTAAAAACGGGAGATATTCTGGTTGGAAATACAAGGGTCAGAGCTCAGACCGAAAAGTTTGCCGCACTTCTTTATATTAAGACCGTTAACGGATACACGGTTGAAGAAACTGCGAAGAGAATGAACTTCGAAGATATGACACCTATCTTCCCGGACGAGAGAATCAAGCTTGAACGTCCCGGATGTTCTGTGGCAATGAGAATCGTTGATTTGATAAGCCCTGTCGGAAAAGGACAAAGAGGTATGATTGTTTCACAGCCCAAGGCAGGTAAGACGACACTTCTTAAGGAAGTTGCCAAATCGGTTAAGATTAATCAGCCCAATACGCATCTTATCATTCTTCTTATTGATGAGCGTCCTGAGGAAGTTACGGATATCAAAGAAGCAATTGAAGGTCCTAATGTTGAGGTAATTTATTCGACTTTTGACGAACTTCCGGAACATCATAAGAGAGTTTCGGAGATGGTTATAGAACGAGGCAGACGTCTTGTTGAACATAAGCAGGATGTTATGATACTTATTGATTCGATAACAAGACTTACCAGAGCGTATAACCTTACAGTAGCACCTTCCGGACGTACATTGTCGGGTGGTCTTGATCCTGCGGCGCTGCACATGCCGAAGAGATTTTTCGGGGCAGCGAGAAATATGCGTGAGGGCGGATCATTGACTATTTTGGCAACGGCATTGGTTGAGACCGGATCCAAAATGGATGATGTAGTATATGAGGAATTTAAGGGAACCGGTAATATGGAACTTGTTCTTGACAGAAAACTTTCCGAAAAGAGAGTATTCCCGGCAATTGATATAGCTAAATCAGGTACCCGCCGTGAGGATCTTCTTCTTGATGAGGATGAACTTGAGGCAATGAATATTATGAGAAAGGCAATCAACGGATTGAAACCGGAAGAGGCGGTTGATCATATTCTTGATATGTTTGCCAGAACAAGAGATAACAGAGAGTTCGTTAATGTTGTTAAAAAGACGAAATGGCTCTAAAATAACTATTGCTACTAAGATAAACCTGTGATACAATGAACAAGCTGTTTGTTAGAAGCAGGTAACAATTAATCATCAAAGCATACCACTAAGATGCGAATCACTTAATCCTTCGGCAATTGCCTACTGTGATGTCGTATAGGAATGCTTCGGAATGGAGGAAAATATGAGAGAAGGAATTCATCCTGAGTATTATCAGGCAACAGTAACTTGTAACTGTGGTAACACTTTTACAACAGGTTCAACAAAGCAGGAAATCCACGTTGAAGTTTGTTCAAAGTGTCACTCATTCTACACAGGTCAGCAGAAGGCTGCAAGAGCCGATGGACGTATTGATAAGTTCAATAAGAAATACGGCGTAGAGAGCAAATAAGTTATCCTAAAGCTGAGGCGTATAACCTCAGCTTTATCTTTATAATCGGTATATTCGAGGAATAGTATGGGTAGAAACAAAAAGAAAAGAAAAGCGCACTATTCGGGTATCGGTGGTCAGGCCGTACTTGAAGGTGTAATGATGAAGAATAAGGATGATTACGCGATTGCAGTCAGAAAACCCGACGGAGAAATTGACGTTGATGTCGAGGTATATCATTCAATTCTTCACGGACATAAGATTAAAAATGTTCCCTTTATCAGAGGAATTTTCAATTTCATAGATTCGTTGGTTTTGGGAATGAAAGCAATTAATCATTCGGCTAAGTTTTATGAAGACGATGAGGTATCACCGACCAAACTGGATCAGGCATTGGATAAAGTGTCAAAGGGCAAGGGTGACAGCATTTTGATGGGATTTACGACTGTAATTTCTATGGTAATTGCTATCGGTTTGTTTATCCTTCTTCCTTATTTTATTTCGAGATGGCTGGTTGAATACATACGTAATGATTCGTTGCTTGCAATCATTGAAGGTGCTGTGCGAATAATTATTTTCCTAGCATATATTATAGGAATATCTTTAATGAAGGATATTCACAGACTGTACCAATATCACGGAGCAGAACATAAATGCATCAACTGTATCGAAAAGGGACGTCCGCTGACGGTTTCGAATGTTATGCGATCAAGCAGAATTCATAAGCGCTGCGGAACAAGCTTTCTGTTTTTGGTTATACTGATAAGTGTTGTGCTGTTCTTCTTTATACGCGTAGACAACCCTCTTTACAGAGTATTGTTAAGACTTGCACTTGTTCCTGTTATTGCGGGAATCTCTTATGAAATTATCAGAATTGCCGGAAGAAGCGACAATGTTTTGGTTCGTATTATATCCGCTCCGGGTATGTGGTTACAGCATGCTACAACCAAGGAACCGGATGAGAGTATGATTGAAGTCGCAATCAAGTCCGTTGAGGCGGTTTTTGATTGGAAACAGTATTTGTTTGATGAATTCGGATACGAAGTAGACGATTCATGGTTGGATGATAAAAATGACGCTGAATGAGGCATATTCATTCGGAACAGAATTATTGACCGGAGCCGGTATAGATGATGCGAAGTTGGATGCCGCACTTTTGCTTGAAGGTATTTGCGGTGTTAATCGTGGATATTTATTAGCGCACGGGGAACAGGAACTGAGCCTGATTTGCGATTCGCAGGATAAATATATAGAAGCGATTCATAAGAGAAGTGAACGAATACCCTTGCAACATATTTTGGGGCACACTTCATTTATGGGACTTGAGTTTGAAGTTACTTCGGATGTGCTGATACCAAGACCCGATACGGAAATACTTGTCGAAGAAGCGATGAAGGAAGTACATGACGGTATGGATATACTTGATATGTGCACAGGTTCGGGCTGCATTCTCATAAGCCTTCTGAATTATTCCAATGCCTGCTACGGAGTGGGTGTTGATATTTCACCTAAAGCATTGCAACTGGCAAGAAAGAACGCGGACAATATTTTGAAGCGCGGAACGGACATAACGTACGATTTCATCGAATCGGACCTTTTTGGTAACGTTGAGGGATTGTTTGATGTGATTGTTTCCAATCCGCCATATATTTGTACTGAAACAATCGGCGAACTTGAACCCGAAGTCAGGGAACACGATCCGTTGATTGCTTTAGACGGTGGCGAGGACGGCTTGTATTTTTATCGAAAAATAATCAATGAAGCGCCTGATCATCTTAAACTTGGGGGCTCGATTCTTTTCGAAATAGGATGCGACCAGGCAACTGAGATTTCTAAGTTGTTGCAAGACGGTGGATTTGACAATATAGAGGTAGTCAAGGATTATGCCGGTCTGGATCGTGTTGTTAAAGCAAGGAGAAAGATATGTTTGACAAATTAGAGGATTTATTAATCAGATATGAAGAGATTATGGGTGAACTTGCAGAACCCGGAGTTGCCGATAATCAGGAAAGATTCAGAAAGCTTATGAAAGAGCAGGCTAATTTAACTCCTCTTGTTGAAGCTTATAATGAATATAAAAAATGTAACCAAGACGTTGAAGATTCTTTGGCAATGCTTGATGAAGAGAGTGATCCGGAAATGAAGGAGATGCTCAAAGAAGAACTTAGCAATGCCAAAAGCAGAATTGAAGAACTCGAGAAAGAACTTAAAATACTTCTGCTTCCAAAGGACCCCAATGATGATAAGAACGTTATGGTAGAACTCAGGGCGGGTGCCGGCGGTGATGAAGCTGCTTTGTTTACCGCAGAAATATACAGAATGTATGTGCATTATGCGGAGAGCAAGGGCTGGAGAACGGAGCTGATTGAGTGCGATGAAATCGGTATCGGCGGCATGAAATCTGCGACCTTCATGATAACCGGTGACGGAGCCTATTCGGTTATGAAATACGAGTCCGGTGTTCACAGGGTACAGCGTGTGCCGGAAACGGAGTCGGGCGGAAGAATCCATACATCCACAATGTCGGTTGCGGTTATGCCCGAGGCTGAGGATGTTGATGTAGAAATTAATGAAAAAGATATACGTATTGATGTAATGAGAGCTTCGGGAAACGGCGGTCAGTGTGTCAATACAACCGACTCGGCTGTAAGATTAACCCACTATCCGACAGGAATAGTAATCTATTCGCAGACGGAGAAGGATCAGCGCCAGAATAAGGAGAAGGCTTTTGCACTGCTTCGTACCAAACTGTACGATTTGGCATGTCAGGAAGCTCACGATGCAGAGGCGGAACTTCGAAAGAGTCAGATCGGAACAGGCGACCGTTCCGAAAAAATCAGAACATACAATTTCCCGCAAGGACGTGTGACCGATCACAGAATCAACCTGACGTTGTATAAGCTTGATAAAGTTATGAACGGAGATATTCAGGAGATTATAGATGCATGTATAACTGCCGATCAGGCAGCCAAACTTGCCAAGATGAACGAAGATTAAACCAAAAGGAATAAGGTTTACATAAATGCTGTTTGCTTATTGCAAACAGCATTTATTTTTAGTAAAATATATCTTAGATTTTTGTGTGTTTCACTATGTTTTGAGGGGAATTCGGATGACGGTTAAAGAAAAAGAAACCTTCTTGATGCAAGGTTTCACCGAAGCTCAAATTGAAGAAATAGATCTTGGAATGAATGCCGGACTTCCTGTTGAGGTTTATGCCAACAAGGCATTAATGTCACAGCAGATGTATCAGATCAGATTGGGATTGAAGGCAGGCGTTGAAATGTCGCCGTATGCACGTCCGGAGTATGACTGGTTCCAACTTGAGGAAATCCGTAAAGGCCTTGAACAAAGACTTAACGTTTCTGTGTATGATTCTGTTGAACTTGAATCCAGAAAGATGCACGAGATGCGTGTAGGTCTTGAAAACGGAATCGATATGTCCGATTTCTTGAAATATGAAGCGGATATAATGAAAGCTGTACGAAAAAGTCTTCTTTCACATGTTGATGTTACATCATATGTTGAGCAAGGCTACAATGCCGATCAAATAGAAGCAATCAGGGAAGCCCTGGAAGAGGGAATCGATATCCCACAGTATCTTAATAAAGAGTTTTATGGTGTGTCGATTCGCGAAATTACCGAAGGGTTGAAAGAAAATTTAGATGTTGAAGAATATGCCAAGCCTTGCTACTGTTGGGCTCAAATGCATGAAATAAGGCTTGGGCTTATTTCCCAGGTGGATGTGTCTTATTATAAATCTCCGCTTTATGATCGTTATCAAATGGAACAAATCCGATTGGGATTGGAGAGCGGACTCGAAGTTGATGAGTATTCCTCATTTATTTATCCGCCGGGAGAGATGAGGCGAATTCGACAGGAACTGGAGAACAGAAGCTCCGGAATGGTCGAAGATATTTCCGAGGAAGAAAAGAAGGAGATGAACCGTGACGGTATTCTGATAACCATATCTCCCGACAAGATGACAGCATTTATTAAGGTCAGCAAGGAAGTATTCGGCAAGATTGCCCGTAAAGATATATTGCGTTCGCTCAGAGTTATGGGAATTACACAGAATATCGACCCTCGTATGGTTGATAATCTTTTGGCAGGCAGACATCTTGGCGAACTGGTTCAGATTGCAACGGGTAAACTTCCGATAGACGGTGAAGACGGATACTATGAGTTTTTCATTGATACCAAAAAAGTCAGAGCTCCCAAAATGAATCCGGACGGTTCTGTTGACTATCAGAATATAGAGTGGTACGAGCAGGTTAAAAAGGGACAGAAATTAGCATATTATCATTCCGCGGGAAAGGGAGAAGCCGGTCATACGGTTGTCGGAGAGAGAATACCATCCAAGCGAGGCAAAGAAAAGATGGCGCTTCGCGGTAAGGGAATAGTAATTTCCGAAGATAAAAAAACCTATTATGCAGATGTGGACGGTAAGGTTGATTTCGATGGCGGTACACATCTTAATGTTTCGCAGATTCTTATGCTAAAGGATGTTAATCCGGCAACTACCGGAAATATTAAGTTTGAAGGTAATGTTATTATTGCAGGCAGCATAAGCAATGGGGTCACGGTTGATGCCGGAGGCGATGTTATCGTGGATGGATTCGTCGAATACTGCACAATCAATGCCAGGGGAGACGTTATTCTCAAAAAGGGTGTTAACGGTGCAGGCAAAGGAATTATCAATGCGATGGGTTCGGTTGAAGGTAAATTCTTTGAATCCGTAAATGTTAAAGCCGGCAAAAATATAAAGGTAAATTATTGTCTTAATTCAAATATATATTCGGAAGAGACAATTGATATAGTAGGTAATAAAGGATTGATTCTGGGAGGAACGGCTTTTGCATCACAGGCAATTAATGTAAGCAATGTGGGAAATGACCTTGGAGTCAGAAGTACAATTAAGCTCGGCGTTTCGGAAGCCATGCTCAAAGAACAGAAACGTTTGGAAAATGCCTCAGTGGAGCTTAATAACAAACTGATAGTTCTGTTAAAAGGCCAAAAAGATTTTCAGGATAAATATCCTGCAGAAATAAGAAATGCCATGGAAATGTATATAAAGATAGAAAATGCAATATATACATTGAAAAAGGAAGAAGCCGAACTAAAAGAAGCAAGAGACGAACTGCTTGTTCAGATTGCCGGAACATCGGATTCCATGATGAATGTTTCGGGTACTTTGTATGACAATATTGTTATAGAAATAGACGGCAAGAGAACAATTTCAACCCTGTCGCATAATGTTACCATCAAGAAGGTTGAAGAGAGAGTCGGAATTTACAGAAACAGTTAGCATACACTTCCGGAGGGGGATAAGATGCGCGATAAGATATTAATAGCTGATTCAAATGAAGCCAACAGAGAAATACTGGTTGAATTGTTTGAAGAAGATTATAAGGTGATAGAAGCCGAAACAGGAGAACAGGTTATTGACATATTCAGACGTGAGCATGATAACTTAAGTGCTGTTATTATGGACTATTCATATCCGGATATGGAAGGAACCGCTGTCTTGGAAGCTACCAATAACAGTGATTGGTTTGACAGTTTCCCCATAATGGTGCTTTCGGAAGATTCATCTTTCAAAGCCGAAAAGTCGGCTTATAAGGCCGGAGCGATGGATTTTAGTCGTAAGCCTTTTGACTCTGCATTGGTTAAAAAGCGTCTTGAAAAGCTTGCCGAGTTATACGCTGCCAAGGAGAAGCTTTCTTCGATGGGAAGTGCATCGAGCCCTGCTTCGGTTGGAAATTATTCGGCAGATGCGCAGATTCTGCTCGACAGATATGAGAAGCTTATTGAGCTGATGGGTGATATGACGGAGTTTAAGAATCCCGAAAGTCATTCTCATGTGAAGAGAGTTAAAGGACTTACCAAAATTCTTGCGGAAGGAATGGCCAAAATGTATCCGGAATATAATTTGGATGCACAGACGATACGTGATATTACTACGGCAAGTGCATTGCATGATATAGGCAAAATTGCAATTCCCGATACGGTATTGCTCAAACCCGGAAGACTTACGGATGAAGAGTATGAATATATGAAGTCACATCCGTTAAGAGGAGTTGAAATACTGGATGCCATAGAAGGCGTGTGGGACGAAAAGTTTGATAAAGTAGTAAGAGAGGTTGTAAGATCCCATCATGAGAAGTATGATGGCGGAGGATATCCTGAAGGATTAAAGGGTGATGAAATACCTGTCGGAGCACAAATAGTTGCCCTGGCCGATACATATGATGCATTGGTTAATGACAGAATATATAAAAAGGCGTATCCTAAGGATGTTGCATTTAACAAGATTAACATGGGAGATTGCGGTATCTTTCCCCCTAAGATTCTTGAGTGTTTCAAGGTTTGTCGTGAGCGCATGGAAGCATGGGAGAATGACGAATTGGATCTTGGAATATAATGAATAGATAATATTATTTTGGAGGCAAATATACAATGGTTCAGTCAAGAACACACAATTGTAATGAATTAAGATTGGAGGATGTGAATAAGGAAGTCACACTGGCGGGATTTTATGATAATATGCGTCAGGTATCCAAAAATCTTGGTTTTTTACAGTTAAGAGATTTTTATGGTATTACACAAATCGTTATTGAAAATGAGGAAATGATGGCTAAACTCGACGGGGTTAATAATGAATCCACATTATCCATATCGGGTGTTGTAAGAGAGCGTTCATCAAAGAACGGCAAAATAGCAACGGGTGATATAGAAGTGGTTCCGTCGGATATTAAAGTACTTGGAAAGTGCCGATATAATGAATTGCCGTTTGAAATTAACAGGTCCAAAGAAGCAGATGAGGCTACAAGATTAAAATACAGATATCTCGATCTTCGTAATCCTCAGGTTAAGGACAGAATCGTATTGCGCTCAAAGATAGTTGCCGAACTTAGAAAAGCAATGACTGAGCATGACTTTTTGGAAATTACGACTCCGATTCTTACGTGTTCTTCTCCGGAAGGCGCAAGAGATTATCTTGTTCCGTCAAGAAATCATCCTGGTAAGTTCTATGCACTTCCTCAGGCACCTCAGCAATTTAAACAGTTGCTGATGACTTCGGGATTTGACAGATATTTTCAGGTAGCTCCCTGCTTTAGAGATGAGGATGCCAGAGCAGACAGATCTCCCGGTGAATTCTATCAGCTTGATATGGAAATGGCATTTGCAACTCAGGAAGATGTATTTGGCGTAATAGAAGATGTACTTCCTCCTGTGTTTGCCAAATACGGTGTATATAAAGAAGCATCAAAGGCTCCTTTCGTGAGAATACCTTATACGGAAGCCATGGAAAAGTATGGTTCCGATAAGCCGGATTTGAGAATTGACTTAACGGTTGAAGACGTTACGGACTTGATGAAGGACGTTGAATTCGGTCCCTTTGCAGGTAATGAAGTTAAGGCTGTTAAGGTATCGGATTTCAAACTTACCCGTAAGCAGATTGACAAGATTACAGAGGACGTTGAGATTCAGTCAGGTGCCAAGACATATTGGTTCAGACTTGATGAGAACGGAGAAATTGTCGGAGGCATATCAAAGTTCCTCCAGGATAAGAAGGATGAGGTTATTAAGTCACTTGGCCTGAATAAGGGTGATTTTGTAGGTTTATCTGCAGGCAAGCATTTGGAAGCGTTGAAAACGGCAGGTGTTCTTCGTAAGTTCCTCGGAGCAAACTGTGAGGGACACATGAAGGAGAACTGCTATGAGTTCTGCTGGATAGTGGATTTCCCTATGTATGAAATAGGTGAAGAATCAGGAGAACTTGAATTCTGTCATAATCCGTTCTCAATGCCTCAGGGCGGAATGGATGCATTGAATAATCAGGATCCTCTTGAAATATTGGCATACCAGTACGATTTGGTAGTTAACGGCGTTGAGCTTTCTTCGGGTGCTGTGCGTAATCATGATCCTGAAATCATGGTTAAGGCATTCTCGATAGTAGGATTGGGAGAAGATGATGTTAAGGCCAAATTCCCTGCTATGTATAATGCATTCTGTTACGGGGCACCTCCGCATGCCGGAATTGCTCCCGGAGTTGATCGTATGGTTATGCTCATTGCAGGTGAAGAAAGCATCAGAGAGATTATCCCGTTCCCGATGAACAAGACGGCAATGGATGTTATGATGGGAGCACCTTCGCAAGTAGATCCGAAACAACTTGCTGATGTTCATATTAAGATTGATATGCCAAAGGAATCATAATGGAAATAATTTTCAAAGACAGTGTTTCTTCGACGAATGATATTCTTTATCGAGAACATCCTTCGGAAGATACGGCACTGGTCGCCTTTAGCCAGACTCAGGGTAAAGGCAGGAAGGGAAGGCAGTTTTACTCGCCATCCGACACAGGTTTATATATGTCTGTTATATTGCATCCTGACTGTATAGTTCAGGATGCAATTAAGTTAACCACAATTATGGCGGTCGCATCATGTAGGGCTCTTGAGAGGTATAGTACCCAAACCGTAGGGATTAAGTGGGTTAACGATCTGTATTGCAATGATAAAAAGATAGCCGGAATACTGACGGAGTGTTCGGCGAATATTGTTAATCAAAAACCGGATTATGTGGTTGTCGGAATCGGGGTGAATGTTTATCCTCCAAAGGACGGATTTCCGGAGGACATCGCAAAGAAGGCGGGTTCACTCTTGGAAACAAGTTACAATGCAGACATGAGAAGGGATATTGCACGAAGCATACTACAAGAATTTGAAAGTATGTACGAAACCTTCCCCAATACCGCGTATGAGAGAGAGTATATTGAAAGGTCCGTATTAATCGGTCGCAAGGTTCAAATAGTAGGTAGAGACGTAGTGACGGTTATTGGAATCGATGATAATCTTGGATTGAAAGTGAAAGATTCGAATGAAAAAGTGATTACGCTTACGGCAGGCGAAGTTAGCCTGAACTTGAATAACAATGAATAATATTTTCAAATATATAGAAGAATTTAAGGATTGTACTTTTGAAGCTGTACCATTTAATGAGGTTGATTCACTGATATTATGTCAACTTACTTATCTGGATTACAGCCTTTTTGTTAGTGGGATTTCCAAATTTTCGAAGCCGGTATGTATAGGTGATATTCTGGAAAGCGATGACGTGAAATCTCTGTTTTTGGTTTATTGGGAACCCGGAAAAAACAGAAAATTTTTTGAGGCTGTTGCTCGCTCAAAAAGATTCCGTGACCTCAAATTGAATTTCTATAAGCAGATTTTTGAAGAGGATAAAGATACACAGTTTGCCGCAATGACGTACATTCTTCCGGACAAGAGTGTGTATGTTGCTTTCAGAGGCACGGATGCTACGTTAATAGGCTGGAAAGAGGATATGAAGCTGGCATATTCCAAACCGCTAAGAAGTCAGGAATTGGCAACGGAGTATCTTAATAAGGTTTCGGAATGTTTTGGCGGAAAGTTTCACGTCGGTGGACATTCCAAAGGAGGAAATTTGGCTGTCTATTCGGCAATGTATTGTAACAGTACGGTTCAGGACAGAATAATAGATATTTACAGTCATGACGGTCCGGGCTTTAGACCGGAAGTGGTTAAGGCCGGTAATATTGATCGGATTGCCGATCGAATACATAAGTTTATTCCCAAATCATCCATAGTCGGAATAATAATGGAACAGGATATTGATTTTGAAGTGGTGGATTGCTTCGGAATAGGAACTTTTCAGCACAATCCCTTCATGTGGAAGTATAAAGGAACTTCTTTTGTCAGAAAACCCAAAATGTCGGATACCAAAATTGCTTCGGACAAGAATCTGAACGAATGGATATATTCGCTTTCGGAAGAAGAGGTAGATACTTTCATTGAAACTGTGTTCGGCGTGCTGTCAGCTTCAAATGCCAAAAACCTGTTTGATATTATGGATGACCCGGTTAAGGCTGTTTACTACGGAATGGATAAGTTCATGGGACGGGATATCAAAAGTAAGGAAACACTTGAAGCCATATTCAAAAGGTATGTTGAAATAGTCGGCAAAAATACATGGGAAGAGATTTTATCCAAAATGAAGAAAGTGAAAAAGAATGAAATTTTGGACTTACCCCGGAAGGAAGATAAATAATGGAAAACAATACTAAAACAGTCAAGAATCTGTATAGCTCGATGGGATTTGTATATCTTTTCGGAGCGGCTCTTTGCATAGGATTTGATATAGCGGGAGGAATTCTCCTGAAGCTTTTGCCCCGGTCAATTATGGGGAACAGCAATATTGCATTCATTCTGTCATATTCGGTCAGGTTTTTGATATCTTACCCTATATTTGTATTCCTGATCAGGATGATTCCCAAAACTCAGGCGCTGCCGACTCTAAAACCGCGATTTTCGAAAATGCTTATGTTTTTTGCAATGGCATACGGTGCCGGACTGATAATTAATTTCGTGACCACGATTATTACAATGACTGTCGGTCTGATCAGGGGAAGCGAAGTACCGAATGTACTGGAGACCTTTACGGAAAATGTCGATTGGTGGCCGGAATTGATAGTTGTTGTCATAGTGGCTCCATTCTTTGAAGAATTGCTTTTTAGAAAGCTGCTTATAGACCGAGCCGTCAAATACGGAGAAGGAATTGCTTTGGCTTTGTCCGGAGTTATGTTCGGATTGTTCCATATGAATTTTCAACAGGCTTTTTATACATGCGGTATAGGAATGATTTTTGCATATGTTTATATCAGAACCGGTAAGATTGTGTATTCCTATATTTTGCATATGTCGGTTAATGCGCTCGGAGTGGTTGCATTGGAAGTTGTGAAGCATGTATTAAGCGGTGATATGCTCTTGGAATTGTCATCAGGAAATCCGGAAGCGGTTTTGACGTTTATGAGCAGTAAATTATACATTGTGGTCGGATTGCTTTTTTATTATGCCGTAACTTACGGTATAGCAATTACCGGATTTGTACTGCTTTTGGTTAAAGGAAAGAAAATGATTTTAAGGCCTTGCGAGAATCAAATTCCCAAAGGCCGGAAGTTCGGAAACGTTGTGCTTAATCCCGGAATGCTGTGCTATATTGTGTTTTGTTTGGGAATGATGGTCTTTAAAATTTTCTTTTGACGGAGAGATATTATGCGAAAATACAAATTATCGGCTGCAATTGCAATATTGGTTTTGGCTGTACAGATGACAGGATGTACTCAAACATCCAAGAATATCTCAAGTGAAGAATCGTCCGGTCAAGAGACGTCTTCACATGAGGAGGTATCTTCATCGTCGGAAGATGCATCGGATACCATGCCCTCAGCAGTTAAACAGGATATTACATATGAGAATCTTTTGATAGGCAAAGACAGAATATATCTTTACCATGAAGATTTCATGGAAATTCTGTATACATGTCCCAAAGAAGGCAGGCAGGTTACAATGCAGGACGTAGAGGTGAACCGGGGCAATATGGTTGTGCTTATTGATGAAGAATTAAGTGATTTGGATGAAGTAGAATACTATTTTGAGTATATAGATGAAGATAGAAATACCCGGCATATCAAGGTGCCTGAAGAGTATTGCAGGGGACTGTCACTGGATTCTTTGTATAACGGAAGAATCTATTTTACTTATTACGATGATGATTATGAGGACAAATATATAGGTGTCTGCGATCCGTCGACCCAAAAATTCCGCAAGGATGACAGATATACTCTGACTTGGCATAAGCTGATTAAGGAGGCGGGGAATTCTTCAATTATGTATAGGCGCAGTATTGTCTACGACCTGGCACATTCGAATTGTATCTACTTACGTAAGGACGGATGTGTTATGAAGATGGATAAAGATATGCAGATTGTATCTTCGGTTGATACGGGATACAAACTGAGTGATTTTCTGGTTTTTGATGACGGAAGAGGCGTTGCCGGATATTACGAAAGCTATAATGCCGCGAATACGGAGGATACTACGAACTGCCTGATATATTGCGATGTTAATCAGGGGATTTCTTATCCCGTACTGGATTTGGATGAGCATCCGTACTATTCGGTGTGTGCCCTGAAGGATAATTATCTTTATTACAGTGCAATAGAAGGTGACTATAATCCGGGAGGCGACAGCGTTATTGATTTTTACAGGTTGGATGTTTCGTCTTCGAATAATGAACCCGAATTGATATATGCGGCACATAATACCCCGATGCTTCCGAAACCGTATGCGTATTTGGGAGGAACCAACGGATTCACCGTAATAGGCGATGAATATTGGGTTTTGTGTGATAACGGAACCAAAATGGTTTGGAGCAAGGCGAAGATGGATTCCCAAGTACCTCAAATGACCGGATGTGCGGACTGTGATATTGAGGGGCGGATGTTCGGAGATGCATATCTTTATACTAACGAAACAGCGGAAGATGATGACGGATATGTATATTTCCATGGCTATATGGAACTTTTCAAATTTGCAAACATACCCAATGCGGATAAGTTGAATGAAGAACTTGATTTAGTGAATCGGGAACTCGTGCAGGGACTTGAGAGCGAGAAAGAACATGCCAAGGAAGATATGGATAATGATGATGCACAGTTTATGAAAGAAAACGGCATGTATTATTCATACGATTTGACGTTTAATAATGTGCGAAAGATTAACGATGATTATATACAGATAACATATTCAGACTATGTTTACTGGGGCGGTGCTCACGGTATGGGTGGCAATATTTATTGCCTGTTTGACCTAAACAGCGGTAAACATGTGAAACTAAAGGATATAACGCCACTTACGGAAGAGGAGTTTAAGGATGT
The DNA here is from genome assembly GCA_045640525.1 of Lachnospiraceae bacterium. Classification (GTDB taxonomy): domain Bacteria; phylum Bacillota; class Clostridia; order Lachnospirales; family Lachnospiraceae; genus JAILLW01. Next base: position 41,694 of record JAZUFE010000038.1, read on the forward strand.
TGTAGCGGAGAAGTCAGTGGAGTTTTGGAGGGAGAATTCCGAAATCTTCTTCACCGAATATACTCCCGATTCCGAAAAAGCAATGTTTGATGAGTTTAGAAATGCAGTTTCCCTGGATGACCAGGTGGATTTTTATTCGGATTTTGTAATTTATGAGTATCCGCCGTATCTGTTCGCATCGTATGCGACGGGATATATACCCATACGACTCGGTTATGAAGATTTGAAAATAAAAAATCCGGCATAACCGGATTAGTGCAAGAGAAGGGACTTGAACCCTCACGAGATTGCTCTCATATGAACCTGAATCATACGCGTCTGCCAATTCCGCCACTCCTGCAGGTTATTTGAATTCGGCCGGATGTTTATCGCTTAGCCAAATCGCAAGTTTCATTTTAAGAAAAAGGAGACATTATGTCAAGACAAAACTGGAAACCCGGCAATATGCTTTATCCGCTGCCTGTTGTAATGGTTACATGCAGACAGGAAGGCATGAGACCTAATATTATTACAATCGGATGGGCGGGGACAATATGCTCGGATCCTGCAATGGTATCCATATCAGTCAGAAAGGAAAGGTTTTCTTATGACATGATTAAGAATTCCGGCGAGTTTGTAATTAATCTTGTTACCAAGGATTTGGTCTATGCTACCGATTATTGCGGCGTTAAGTCGGGAAGAGATGTTGATAAGTTTAAAGAATGTAACCTCACACCGATTGATTCAAAGGTAATTAAGACTCCCCAAATTGCAGAAAGTCCGGTGTGCATAGAGTGCAAGGTAGAGAATATTGTTGAACTCGGAACCCATGATATGTTTATCGCCAGGGTGGTAAATATAAGCGTGGACGAAAAATACATGGACGATACCGGCAAATTTAATCTCAATGATGCGGATTTGATTGCTTATTCACACGGAGAATACTATACATTGGGAGAATATGTCGGTAAATTCGGGTATTCGGTGAAGAAATGATGACAGGCTGCGTCGTCAAAAAATGCCCATAGGGATGCATTTTTCATAAGAATATGGTATAGTAAAATTAAACATGGATGTTGGAAAGGAGGCACTATGGGTATTAGTATTCAACCGAAAACTGATTATTCATCATTATTTTCGAGCTTAGGCACATCATCGATGGGCAATCTGAATTTCTTGTCGGATTATGCATCGATTAAGAACGGCAGCTACGGAAAATTAATGAAAGCCTACTATGCCAAGGATGGCGGCGATGTATCTGCTTCGACAACCAAGATTTCAAAGCCCAAGGATACAACAGTTAAGAGTACAGAGGAACTGGCGAAGGTCGAGCGCTCTGCCGAGGATTTGAAAGTCAAGGCAGATAAGATGTTGGAACTCGATACTGACGATAAGGATGAGTATTTAAAGAATCTGAAAGATTTTGCATCATCGTATAACAGTCTGATTGACAGCGCCGATGCTACCACAAATACTTCCGTACTTAAAAAGGCCAATACCTTGGTTAATCTTACGCAGTCAAATAAAGATATGCTTGAGAGCGTAGGAGTTAAGATAGGCGAGGATTTGAAATTGTCTGTTGATGAAGAAGCATTTGGGAAGGCTGATTTGGGAACGGCCAAGAATTTGTTTAAGGGAACAGGTTCATATGCTTATTCGGTATCAGCGCAGGCAACGATGATTGATTATCAGGCAAACTACGAATCAATTAAAGCAGGCACATATAATCAAAAGGGATCTTTTGATACAGCAGCCAAGGGTGTCGGAGATTTGTTTGAATCATTTTTCTAGAATTAGCTTGGGATGAACATGGGATTATGGAGAGACGTCGGAAACGGCGTCTTTTCTGTTATCTCGATTGAGCGAAATTTTGATAAGAAAAGTGTTGACAATAACCATTGGATAATGGTAACATGTTTTTGGGTCAATAATTCAATTGCTCCGTTCGGAGCGTTTTCACAAGAGAGACAATAGCATGATTAAACATGAGAACTGTTAAATCTGTTGAATGTATATGTTTGTCTGACGAAAAGCCACTTACGATAGGCTCGTCATATCAATCTGACATTTTCTATCAATTGAATAGTGAGATCAAGGATACGCAGGGAATTGTGTGTTATGTCAACCGTGAGTGGATGTATTACGATGATGCCAATTCTGCTACTAAGCTTGAATATGGTGATGAGATAAGGATGGCAGGACTGTGGATTAAATTTCTGGACAAATATCTTTTGGTCTGTGCCAAAGAGGGCGATTTGCGAATTGCAACAAGAAAAAGGAGGCGATGAATGTTACATACGGGTGAGGTTGAAATTAAAATGCCCCCGAAATTGCCCGAGCGTGAGAAAACCCCGCTATTGCTTAACGTGGGTCCATCTTTCTCGATGATTCTGCCGATTTTGCTTATGACACTGCTTGGAAGCAGTCTGTACGGAGGCAACACGTCATTTATGTATGCAAGTTTGATAAGCGGAGGGACAGGGTGTTTGCTGGGAGGAATTTGGGCACTTTCAAACAGGCTGTATCAAAACCATGATTGTGAAAGGCGGATAGCTCATATGAAGGAAGAGTATCAAAGATATCTTGCCGATAGAAGAGAGTATCTTATGGTGTGCGCACAAGATAATCGAAGATATTTGGAGACATTATATCCTAACGCCGAAACAATATTGCATGGTGATTCCGTACCTTTGGTGCAAAGGCATGAAGCAGATGACGACTTTGCGTTTGCAAGACTCGGGACCGGGGAAATACCGTTTCAAATGAAAATTAAACTTGAAGGAAAGCAGGAGGGCCTGTTTGAGAATGAAGCGGAAATTGCAGCCAAAGCTTTGGCAGAAGAGTACCGGATGATTTCGGACTGTCCCGTCGGAATTGATTTTCGAAAAACGCATCACGTTGCAATAAATATGCCTAAGCATTTGGAAAGTACATATGAATATATATTGAACATATTATGTCAACTGGTGCTTCATGTATCTGCAGGTGCTATGAAAATATGTATATTTGCAGATAAACAAAATGAATATCAAAGAAGATTGACGGAAATCGTCAAATTTGTACCGCATTTGTTTTTGAATGGTACAGGTCGAAGACTGCTCGGAATTGACAGTGATTCTGCTGCACGTACATTGGTTGAATTGTCGCGACATATTGAGAAGGATGATGTATTCTGGCTTGTTTTGGTGCTTGATGACGGCTACCTAAAAGATGAAACGACATATCAGACGATTATGTCGGAAAACTTTGATAATTTATCCGTGGTATTGCTTGCCGACAAGGATGCTACTCCACCGATTTTTAAGGAAATTATTGAATTTGGCAAATATCCGGGTGCCGAATCTGTATCGTTTCGCAATGCCGAAAAGTTGCTTTTTGACAGTGTAAGAAGTTTTGATGTTGTACAAGGTGACGGTGGATATATACCGGATAAAGTCGGATATCTTGAAATGTACGGTATTAGCAGAATTGAGGAGATAAAACTGCTCGATAACTGGCGCAGGAATTCTATGTCGGACAGAATACGGGTGCCGATAGGAATTCGTGAAAACAATATGATTGTATATTTGGACATCAGTGAAAAGTACCATGGACCGCATGGCTTGCTTGCCGGTACGACCGGTTCGGGCAAGAGTGAGTTGATACAAACATATGTAATAGGTCTTTGCCTTAATTATTCACCTACGAGCGTGAACTTCCTGCTGATTGACTATAAAGGAGGTGGTACGGCCAATGTTATTGATGCCCTCCCTCATTGTGCAGGCGTGATTTCAAACCTTTCGGGGAACATGATATTGCGTGCCATACATGCGATATCGTCTGAGGTGAAGCGCAGAGAAATGATATTGGCTTCGCATGGGCTTGCCCATGTGGATGAGTATCGGAAACTTGAACCGAATATGCAAACGGACGGACCGATGCCGCATCTTATCCTGATAATCGATGAATTTGCCGAACTGAAAAAGGAAGAACCCGAATTCATGCGAGAAATAATATCGCTGGCTGCGGTAGGAAGATCCTTGGGTATACATCTTATTTTGGCAACTCAGAAACCTGCGGGAGTTGTTGACGATAAGATATGGAGCAATTCGCACTTTAAGCTGTGTCTTAAGGTTCAAGATAAGCAGGACAGTATGGATATGCTTCATCGAGGCGAGGCGGCATTGCTGAGTAAGGCCGGTCAGTGCTACTTGCAAGTCGGAAACAATGAATACTTCGGGAAATTTCAAACAGCATATTGTAAAGATATCTATATTCCCGGAAGTATTTCCAAAAGGGTCTTTATGATGGATGCATGTGCCAATAAGACTTCTTGCAAGCATATGAGTGACACACAGCAGGGCGATAGTCGCACGGTATTGGAAGAACTCGCAGATTATGTAAACCAAAAAATGCCGAATGAAACTCTGAAAGCAAGACAACTGTGGATGGATGAGATGGATACTGACGCGGATTTATGTAAACTAACAAGAACGGGTGCAACCCACCCGCCCATACTTGGCTTATACGATGATCCTAAGAATCAAAGACAAGGCATTTTGAAGTATGAATACGAAAGAAGGGGACATATGATTATTGTCGGAATGCCCAAAAGCGGTAAGACGAATCTGCTCCGGGTACTCCTATGCCAAAAAACCATATCCGATGATGCGGTATACATTGATGTTGATTCTCGTGATTCGAATTCGTTTATTCAAGGTGTGACAGTCGGCAGCATTCTAAAACCTGAAGATACGGAAATCTTCATGCATCATTTAAAAAGACTGTGTCATAAGAGAGCAGGTGAAAATGCTCAAAACCGACTTTTGGTATTTATTGATAACTTCAGAAGCTTTTTCAAATTGCTCAAGGATGAAGATGCCGAGTTTATGGTCAATTTGTTTTCAATCGGGCAGTCAAGAAATATATATGTTATTGCTTCGGGGGGCATGGTATCTGATTTTCCGCCAAGAATATTTGCCAAAGCAGGATATACGATTGCGATGGAGATGAATGATAAGTATGCTTATCGGGATATTATGCGGAATCCTACGGATGTTTGGCCGAAAATGCACACGCCGGGAAGGTGTCTTGCTTATGTTGACGATCAAATTCTTGAATGTCAAATAGCAAAAGCGGATACGGAGTCTCAAGAGAATATGTGTCGGGTACCGAATTTTGTGTTCCCCAAGATTCCGGATGATACCGATATACACAAATTGTTGAATACCCCCGAAATCGCAGAATATATCGGTAAGGGAATGCTCCCGCTTGGTTATTCGCAAAAAACCGGGAAAATATGCGGATTTGAACCTGACAAAGTCGGCAAATTTCTAATTATTGATGATTTGGGCAAGATGGGCCGCGTGATAAAGGAAGTTATTGAATTTGTCGTGAAGAATAATCCGGAACGATTTAACGACGACATTATGTTAACTAAAACAACTTTGGTTTCGAATGCCGACATACCATGGGGCGAAGAGTTAACAACCCCCAAAGAACAGAAGGAAGGAATTTTGGTACAGGGAACGGCAATGAACTCACATATTCTGGATTTTGGTGAATTGAGTTATAAAGAAATGAGTTCTCCGGTTAAAAAAGGCAGCGGTTGGCTTAAGATATGCGGTAAAAAGCCGATGTGTATCAAACTGCTCAATATGGGAGGAGAGGTTGATGAGGATGATGAATGACGGAAAGGAGTAGCAAATGATAATGGTTGATGTATTGGTGCCACCTCTTGATAAAGTGTTTGATTTTGAAGTGGATGAGAAAATTGAACCGAAAGAATTGAGAGAGGATGTGGAAGAACTGATTGCCAAAAGTGAAAGGGTAACATTCGGAGTGGGCCAAAGGGAAATATTTTTATATCGCATAGGTGAGTTCCTTCAGGAAGGGCGCTCGCTTAAAACTCAGGGAGTAATTAACGGCGACAGGCTGATATTGGTGTGATTATGAATTACCTTATGCTGGATGGAAACACATTTTCGGAGAAACTAAGACTGATAGAAGAGGACATGAATGTAGTGTCTGATGAAATGCAGTATCTTGAAGCCGATGTCAATGAGTTGAAGAAAATATGGGCCGGAGAGGCATCATCGTGCTGGTGCACTGATTTACTTCAATTGCTTGGAGAAATTAACGAGGATTATCTAAAACTTTTGGCATTAACCCGAGGAGTTTTGGACAAGGGGAATATTATAGCCGACGCTGCAAGAAAGGTCGCAAAGGAGTTTGGAAAGTGATGGATATCAGAATAAAGGTCGATACCGAAAAAATATCGGATATTAAAAATTGTATGGTGGAAGAAATGTATGCGTTGGAGAGCGGACTGGCGGAAATGGCAGATATCTTGATTGCTTCGGATCGTTTTTTGAATTGCGCAGATTCGGAAACGATTATCAAAGAGGCTTCTTTGATTAAGAGTGTTTGCAAGGATAAGTGTTTGCGGGCACAACAAAAAATAGGCACGCTTGAAACTATAGCATACGAATATGATAAGGCAGAAAAGGAGAATACGGATAATGTATCTACACTCGATAGAAGCACAATTTGATCGCGTGGCAAAATCAAAGGAATTGCTTATGCAAATGGATGCACTTGTTGAAAAGGTTGCAAATGTCGGAATGACGGAGCACAGGGAAAATACACGAACGTCATGGAATGATGAGGCTGTAGAAGCATATTTGCAGGCAGAAGCCAATATTGAAAATGCGATACTTACGGAAAGCAGGAACATTAATGCGATAGTATCGGAAATAAATTTGGAATCGGAGAAACTCAAAAAAGCGGAATTGGCCAATCAGCTTTTGGGACTTAACAGACTATATGTATAAGGAGGATATGAAATGGGATATTTTGAAGTTACATCAAGGGAAATAAGGAGCAAAGCATCAGCGTTGTCTGAATTGAATCAGCAGTTTAAACAAAAAGCCGGTGATTTGGAGAACAAAGAGATATCTTTGTGCACAATGTGGGAAGGAGACGCCAAATCGACTTTCCATATGGCGTTTACCAAAGATAAGTCACAGATGGATGCCTTTCACGCCCTGATAGGACAATATGTAGAAGCATTGCTTGAGATAGCACAAAGATATGAAGAGGCAGAAAGAAGAGCGGCAGAATTGGCGGCTGCGAGGAACTATTGATAAGGAGGAAAGATTATGGATGGATTGTTAAAGGTAACCCCCGAAAAGTTGTTTTCCACATCAGAGGAATTTGGAGCATTGGGAAATCAAATGAGCAGTTTGACACAGGAAATGATGTCTTTGGTCAATTCGCTGAAAGGAGTATGGTCGGGCGATGCGGCTATGGCATATGGCGGAAGATTCTCGTGTCTTCAAACCGATATGGACAAACTGTACAGAATGGTGTGCGAACACTCGCAGGATTTGTCGCAGATGGCAAGTTCATATCAGGAGGCAGAAAATGCCAACAGTGAAACAGGCATGTCGATGATGGCGAATATTGTGTCGTGACTTTATGGAAGAACGTTTGACGGAAACCGAAATCTGTATGATTTTGGATACATACATGTACTTTGATTATCAATATGCCAAAGACAGTGAACCGCTGTCGAAGATAATCGAAGGAATGGAAGCTCATCCGGAAGTGATAACATCACATCCGAATGAGTATGAGATATTGAGTCGCGCCGTTAAGCATAAGGAAATCGGTGACTTGAAAATTGTATGCCAATCTTCGGATATGGGCTTTGATTCGGGAACAAATGCGGCAGGTTTTGTCAGTAAGGACAATAAAACCGTGTATATAGCATTCCGGGGAACAGCCGATGGCGAGTGGTACGATAACGGTGACGGAATGACTGCCCAAAAGACGACGCAGCAAAAAAGTGCAGTCAGTTATTTTGAAAAGGCGGCAGAAAAGCTACAACTGGGACCCAAACAGCACGTTGTACTGACGGGGCATTCGAAGGGCGGCAACAAGGTGCAGTACATAACTATGGAAACACCGATGGCCGATGTTATTGACCGAACCTACTCAATTGACGGGCAGGGACATTCCGATGCGGCACTTAAACGTTGGAACAACATGTATACCAAGGAGGAATTCGATAGTCGGGTTTCGAAAATATATGCGGTTAACGGGCAAAATGACTTTGTCAGCGTTTTGGGATTGGGCCTGGTCTTGAAGGAACATATATCATACGTTGAAACACCTGCGGGGGCTATGGACTTTGTAACATATCATGATATTACCGGAATGTTCAAGAAGACAAATGTAGAGGAAGACGGTGCTATCCGTACGGAGCATTCGTGCAGAAAGAATCCGAATGTTCTTATTCGCGGAAAACTCAGTGAGTGTGTGGCGGCGCTGTCCGCAAATATAATGTCGCTACCGCAAGATGAACGAGCCGGGAGTGCCCTCACACTGATGCAAAGTATCGAATTTTTAAACGGCGGAATGAGAACCGGGGTTAACGGTGAAACTATAGGCGAAGACGATATTAAAACATTTGTAAAGTGTGGAGTCCCTGCAATAACGAAAACCATATTCGGAAAAGATGAAGGGATTGATTTTGTTAAGGGGGCATTAACAAGGAATGGTTATGCTCCTGATATGCCGGCAACCGGAGTCAGTATCAGGGTTGACTATGCAGCCATGGAACAGCTGGCTCAAAAAATGATGCATACATCCGTATCTTTGCACGAACTGACGGATGATATGATTAATGCGGTACTGCATGTCCCTTTGATTATAGACGGGGTGGTATATAAGCAAGGCAAAATGCTTGAAAGCATAGAAAAACTCAGAACATACGCCGACCAAATGAAAAAGCTGGCAGCGATCCAGCTTGGTGCGGCGAATATATACAGAAGTGCGGATTCTACAAGGATATGTTTTTAAATGAATCAAAGTTGGGATTAACCTTAATTTTGCGTCGATACTCAGAAGGGGTGCAACCAAGGTACTCCCTGAATACTTTGTTAAAATAGCTTGCGTTGTTAAAGCCTACCGAATATGCCAGGTTGGCAAATGACTTTGAAACCGAATCGTTATCCTGAATCATCGATGCGGCCTTGAAAATTCGGTATTTCATAAGATATTCGATGGGAGTCAGATTGAGCGCACGTTTGAAGCATCTGCAACATTCACTCTTTGAAATGTGAACGGAGGATGCAATGTCATCAAGACTTACTCTGTCGGCGAAATGCTGTTCTATATATACGATGATTTCTTTGGCCCTTTCTTCGTCCAAGGAGATACTTTTAACGGATTTTTTGGTGCCCTCATCGGGAGAGACAATACTGATAAGCTTAACCCAAAAACTGCAAAGTTTTGATTTGGTGGAAAGCTCATAGCCGAAATTTTTAACAATGTTGTCGGCAATTACACCGTTGATATATTCCAATAACTCAGATTGCGAAGGAGTGTTCTCGTCGAGTATCATATATTGAAAGGTTGAGCTTGTTGTAATCGGAAATTGATATTTTTCCGATATTAAAACATCTCCGTAGCCAAACAAAAAAGCGGGATTGAAGACGGTTGAATACATACTGCAGTTGGCCTCTTCGTCTACCGGCTCGATGCTGTGCATTGCGTTGGCGTTGATAATTACACCCTGTCCTGCGCTAAGAACCGTTGATGAATCATTGGTCAGAAACTTAATCTGGCCGTGATTAACAATTATGATTTCCATTTCGGGATGCCATTCCCAAGCGATTCTTTTCATATACATTTTGGAAAGCTCGAAAAAGTACACGTGAACGGGATAGCCTATTTCGTTTTTGATTTCTGATTCTTCCTCAAAATTAGAAATATTTTGATTTGATTCATGAGCAATATTGTGGTAATTCATCCGCCGATTTCCTTTCAAAAGGCTAATATATTGTTATATTATACGCTTGGTCGGTGAATTGCAAACACAAATTGAAAATTTTCAATCAAGATATGATATACTGATACGTATGAAACTTCCTGACGAATATATAAACAGAATGAAAATACAATTGGGTGAGAGCTTTTTGGATTACGAGAAGACTCTGCACGAAGATAATATCAGAGCACTAAGGGTTAATACCCTGAAGGGGTCTGTCCGTGACTTTTTGCAGCATAACGGCTGGGGAATAACAGATAAGGACCGGGTGGATTGGTGCCCAATCGGATTTTATATAGGAAAGGATGAAGAACTTCCGAACAGTGAAATTCTTCCGCCGGGAAAGCATCCATACCATAGTGCCGGTGTCTACTATATTCAGGAACCGTCTGCAATGTCGGTTGTTGAGCAACTGGAGATTACTCCCGGGGACAGGGTTTTGGATTTGTGCGCCGCACCGGGAGGAAAGACAACGCAGATAGCAGCCAAATTGCAGGGCAAAGGAATACTGTTTGCAAATGAACCGGTTGCCACGCGAGCCAAAATATTGGCTGAAAATGTCGAAAGAATGGGAATAACCAATTGCGTTGTAATATCACACGATCCGGCCCAAATAGCGGATAGATTTAAAGGATATTTCGATAAAATATTGGTAGATGCGCCATGCTCGGGTGAGGGCATGTTTAGAAAAAACGAGGAAGCGGTACAAGAATGGTCTGAAGATAATGTATCGATGTGTGCAAGCAGACAAAAGCAGATTTTGGACAGCGCGGTAATAATGCTTAGAGGCGGTGGCAAAATGGTGTATTCTACGTGTACGTTTTCGAAAGAAGAAGATGAAGAGAATGCCTCATATGTTGTTTCAAAATATCCGTTTATGACAATGCAGGCAAGCAGGAGAATATGGCCGCACGAATGTAAGGGCGAAGGACACTTTTGGGCTTCTTTTGCTAAAGAATCGGATGATGTTTTGAACAAGGCAAAATGCGATAAAGGGCTGAATGTTAAAACTTTGCAGGAATTTGCGGAATTTGAAAGGCTGAGTTTAAAAAGGGGAATCGACAATATTCTTCAATACGACAGCAAGTTTTTGAAATTTGGCGACGAGTTGTATGTGACAGACGCGCAATTGCCTACACTTGATAAACTTAAAGTCTTGCGTTCGGGACTTCATTTGGGTACACTAAAAAAGAATCGTTTTGAACCGTCGCTGGCGTTGGCTTTGGCAATCAAACCTGAAGATGCAACGGTATGCGTATCTTTGTCCGAACATGAAGCTCGGACGTACTTACGGGGAGAATCTATTAATAGAGAGGTTCCCAAGGGGTGGTGCGTTCTTGAAATTGACGGTTATACATTGGGCTGGGGTAAAGCCTCGGCGGGAATTATTAAGAATCATTATCCGAAAGGATTAAGGAATTATTACTGATTATGAGAAAGTTATACGGCTACATTCTGACGTTGACTGTTGCAATAATACTTTTGACAGGCTGCGGCTTTTCTTCATCAACTGAAAACTTGACCAAGGCGTTTGAACAAATAGGCGAGCTTGATTATCAAGGAGCGTTGGATACGCTTGGGGTGGCAAGAGAGTCCGAAGAAGACGAGAGACTGATACAAAGGGCTGAAGGAATTGCCTATTTGGGAATGGGAAAATATGACGAGGCTATAAGCTCGTTTATAGGTGCGTTGTCATCATCAGACGGTATTGTTACGGATATGGATTTTGACATCAACTACTATCTGGCTACAGCATACTACAAAAAAGGTATGATCGATGAAGCGTTGTCGGTGTATGATTCCATCCTGGCTTTGGAGGACGATGCTGTGGATGCTTTGTATTTGAGTGGGGTCCTTCACTCTGAACGTAATGAAATCGACCTTGCCATGAGCAATTTTGACAAAGCAATTAATCTGGCACCCGACAATTACGATATGCTTATTCAAATTTATTCCATTTTGTCTCAAAACGGATATAAGGAAGTAGGCTTAAATTACCTTAGGGCGGCGATGGATGCCGGTACCAAGAAGATGTCCAATTATGAGAAAGGCCAGATAAGCTTCTATTTGGAAGATTATGAATCGGCAAGAACGTATTTGGAAAAAGCCAAGGATGAGAAGGGATACGAAGCGGTATTGTTCCTTGGCAAAACTTATGAAACCCTCGGTGATGTGAATTATGCAATTTCCGTATATTCATCATTTATCAATGCCGGCGGTAATTCTCCGGAGGTCCTTAACCAGATGGGGCTTTGCAAAATGAAAATGGAGGATTACGAGGGAGCATTAAGTGCATTTCAACAGGCTATGAATATAGAAGGAAATACAATTATGCAGACGCTGAAGTTTAACGAGATTGTTGCGTATGAGCACATTGGTGATTTCAAGAAAGCCTGTGTATTGGCGGAGAGTTACCTAAGAACATATCCGGATGATGAAAATGCCAAGAGAGAATATCAATTCCTAAAAACGAGGTAGTCAATTTTGACAAAATTAAAAAAGGAAATTTGGTACATTTTTTGGACACCTCTTTTGGGGTGTCCATTTTGCTTGAAAAATGGGCATTTTTCAAAAAATTAATTTACATAACAACCACAACATATCAGAATTTGCGTGGCGTGCCGACACAACATCTTGTGCTTTTTGATTGACAGTAACTTCCCGGAATGATATTCTCTATATATGTGGTGTTTTGGCGAAAATACCGCAAAAATGATAAAAATGTGATTTTGAAATCCAGGGAGGTTAGAAGTGTTTCAGGTTATCAAAAGAGGAGGAGAAGTAACAGATTTTACGTTGACTAAAATATCTGATGCTATCATGAAGGCATTTAATGCAACTGATGTTCAGTATAACAACGACGTAGTGGATTTGTTGGCTCTTCGCGTAACGGCAGATTTTCAAGGAAAGGTTAAAGACAACGGCATTCATGTAGAAGATATTCAAGACAGCGTTGAAAAGGTTCTCGAGCAGGCAGGATACGCCGAAGCAGCCAAGGCCTTTATACTTTATCGTAAGCAGCGTGAGAAGATGCGTACGATGAAATCGACTATTCTTGATTATAAGGATGTTGTTAACAGTTACGTTAAGATTGAAGACTGGAGAGTTAAAGAAAACTCAACCGTTACCTATTCGGTAGGAGGCCTGATTCTTTCAAATTCGGGTGCGGTTACAGCCAATTATTGGCTGTCCGAGATTTACGATGAAGAGATAGCCGAAGCTCATCGTAATGCCGATATACATATTCATGACCTGTCAATGTTGACAGGCTATTGCGCAGGATGGTCGCTTAAGCAATTGATTCAGGAAGGCCTTGGCGGTATCACCGGTAAGATTACTTCAGCTCCTGCAGCACATCTTTCTGTATTGTGTAATCAGATGGTTAACTTCCTCGGTATTATGCAAAATGAATGGGCAGGTGCTCAGGCATTCAGTTCGTTTGATACATATCTTGCTCCCTTTGTTAAGATTGATAATCTTTCGTACGCAGAGGTTAAGAAATGCATTGAAGCCTTTATTTACGGCGTAAATACACCTTCAAGATGGGGTACACAGGCTCCTTTTTCAAATATTACATTGGATTGGACCGTTCCCAATGACCTTGCGGAACTTCCCGCAATTGTAGGCGGAGTTGAACAGGAATTTAAATATAAAGACTGTAAAGCAGAGATGGATATGATAAATAAGGCATTCATCGAGACTATGATCGAAGGTGATGCTAACGGAAGAGGATTCCAGTATCCGATTCCGACATACTCCATAACAAGAGATTTTGACTGGTCCGAAACCGAGAACAATAAACTCTTGTTTGAAATGACTGCTAAATACGGTACCCCTTATTTCAGCAATTACGTTAATTCCGATATGGAACCTTCGGATGTACGTTCTATGTGCTGCCGTCTTCGCTTGGACCTTCGTGAACTTCGTAAGAAATCCGGCGGATACTTCGGATCCGGAGAGAGCACAGGTTCTGTAGGCGTAGTAACAATCAATCTTCCGAGAATAGCATATCTTTCTGCCAACGAAGATGATTTCTTCAAACGCCTTAATCATATGATGGATATTGCCGCAAGATCGTTGAAGATGAAACGTCAGGTTATTACCAAGCTTTTGAACGAAGGCTTGTATCCATATACCAAGAGATATCTTGGATCTTTCGATTCTCATTTCAGCACGATAGGACTTATCGGAATGAATGAGGTTGGACTGAATGCCAATTGGCTTCGCGAAGACCTTACACATAAGAGAACTCAGGAATTCGCCAAGAAAGTTCTTAATCATATGAGAGAAAGACTTTCGGATTATCAGGAACAATACGGTGATTTGTATAATCTGGAAGCAACTCCTGCAGAATCTACAACATACAGACTTGCCAAACATGATAAGAAGAGATGGCCGGCAATTAAGACAGCAGGTAAGATCGGTGACACACCCTACTATACCAATTCATCGCATCTTCCCGTTGATTATACGGCAGACATATTTGATGCATTGGATATTCAGGATGATTTGCAAACACTCTATACATCAGGAACTGTTTTCCATGCATTTTTGGGAGAAAAGCTGCCCGATTGGAAAGCTGCAGCCGAATTGATTAAGACAATTGCTTGGAATTACAAGCTTCCCTACTATACATTGTCTCCTACATATTCAATATGTAAGGAACACGGCTATATAGCAGGAGAGGTTCATGAGTGTCCGTATTGCGGAAAGAAGACGGAAGTTTACAGCCGTATCACAGGTTACTACAGACCGGTTGCCAACTGGAATGACGGTAAGCTTCAAGAATATGCTAATCGTAAGACGTATGATATAGCTAATTCCACATTAAAAAGACCGGTTACTTCGGTAGTTACTTTATCCGATTTTGATGCGGTGGAGCCTACGGTGACTGTTGAAAAGCCCGAGAACGTCATATACCTTTTCACGACAAAGACGTGTCCGAATTGTAAACTTGCCAAAGAATATTTGAAAGATATCAATTATATTATGATTGATGCCGAAGAGAATATGGAATTGGCTTCAAAGTATGGTGTAATGCAGGCACCTACATTGGTAATTGCTCAGGGCGATCAGATTAAGAAATATGTTAATGCTTCGAGAATCAAAGCATTCGTGGACAGCTTGAATGAGGTTGCCGACACGAAAGAAGATATTACAGTATAATTACTTAAATAAGCCCCGCCTTGGTGACGGGGCTTATTTATGCGCAATGACTTTATATTAAACATGGGGGACACGGATGGTTCGTAGACATGCCGGTTCTGTATTTACAATATTAGCTATCCTTGCAACAATCGTGTTAATGCAAGGGTGTTCTTTAGCAGATTCTGCGGGTGTATCATCATCGGATGATTCGGTTTCGCAGGCACAATATGATTCCAAATCGGGAGTCTACTCTTCACAGGGTGTTGATGTGGTGAAGGAACCAGAAGAAAACTCCGACAATAAGAAGCCGGCCGAAATGAAAAAGATATATCTGACATTTGATGACGGCCCAAGTCCTTACACGCAGCGGATACTTGATATTTTAGATGAGTACGATGTGAAAGCAACTTTCTTTGTTCAAGGTAAAACCGGCACCTATGCGTCTTCGGCGTATAAGCGAATAGTTGAAGACGGTCATACCTTGGGAATGCATACATTTTCGCATAAGTATAATGAAATATATGCTTCAAAGGAAAATTTTATTGCCGATGTCGAAAAACTTCAGGAATACCTGTATGAAGAAACAGGCGTGTGGTCAAGGCTGTACAGATTCCCCGGAGGAAGTTCAAACAAGGTCTCAAAGGTGCCTATAGAAGAGCTTATCAAGTATTTGGATGACCAGGGGATTCGCTATTTTGACTGGAATATTTCATCTGACGATGCATCCAAAGGCGGATTGAGCAAAGAACGAATAATTCAGAATGTAATGAATCCGATAGATAAATATGACGAATGCGTCATTTTGATGCATGATGCGTTGGAAAAGAAGACAACAGTGGAAGCTTTGGAAGAAATAATTCCGAAACTTCTTGCAAGAGGTGATTGTCTGCTGCTTCCGATAACGGATGAGACGGATTTAATACAGCATATTAAGGATAAAAATATAGAATAAAGGAGCTCATATGATTAACAAACTTGTTGCAAAAATTAAGAAAACCGGTGCACCTATTGTGGTTGGACTTGATCCGATGATGAAGTTTATTCCGGAGCATATTAAAGAAAAGGCTTTTAAAGAGTATGGTGAAACTTTGGATGGTGCCGCAGAGGCGATTTTTGAATATAACAAAGAGATAGTTGACAACATATACGACCTTATACCTGCGGTTAAACCTCAGATAGCTATGTATGAACAGTTTGGAATTCCCGGAATGACAGCGTTTAAGAAAACGGTTGATTATTGTAAGGCGAAGGACTTAGTGGTTATTGGGGATATCAAGCGTGGCGACATAGGTTCAACTTCGGAAGCTTATGCAATCGGACATCTTGGTAAAGTGAGTGTGGGAAGCAAGTCATATTATGGCTTTGATGAGGACTTTGCCACGGTAAACCCTTATTTAGGTTCGGACGGAGTAAATCCTTTTATCAATGTCTGCAAGGAAGAAAAGAAGGGTATCTTTGTACTCGTTAAGACTTCAAATCCAAGCAGCGGCGAATTCCAGGACCGTGAAATTGCAGGAGCCGACAACAGACCCTTGTATGAAATTGTGGGTGAGAAGGTTGCAGATTGGGGCAAAGACTGTATGGGAGACGAATACAGTTATGTAGGAGCTGTTGTAGGCGCAACATATCCCGAAATGGGCAAGGTGCTTCGCAAAATTATGCCCAAGGCTTACATTTTGGTTCCGGGGTATGGTGCTCAGGGCGGAAAGGGTAAAGATTTGGTGCATTTCTTTAACGAAGACGGTTTGGGCGCAATAGTCAATTCTTCAAGAGGAATAATAGCTGCTTATCAGCAAGACAAATATTCAATGTTTTCTCCGGTTGATTTTGCCAAGGCGTCAAGGCAGGCAGTGATTGATATGAGAGAAGATATTAAGGAAGCACTTTTGAGATAATTATTCTTTATCAATGAACTTTCATGTGATACAATGATTTAGTTACAAAATATACTATATGGAGGATAAGTAAATGGGTTTTTTCTCAGATTTAAAAGATGATTTGTCACAGGCGGTAAATGAACTTAAAGAACCCGAAATACCCGAAACAGTTGAAGAAACAGTAACGGAAGAAGAACTCAAGGCGGCTGATTTTGATGATCTTGATGCAGAACTTGATGATGCCGATCTTGATTTGGAAGCTAATATAGATGATGATTTGGCTGATATTCTTGAAGGCTTGGATGAGAAATATGAGTCAGCTAAGATGGAGGAGGCTCAGGAGCCTGCAGCACCTGCTATGGCACCGATTTCGGAACCCGAACCCGAAACATATTCAATGCCGGTTCCTCCTACACCTGTCAATAACCAGCCTGTTCCTACAATTACAAGAACGGTTGCAAGCGATGAAGTTTCAACAATCATGGAATCGATGATAATTAACGGTAATATGGCTACCGAAGGCTCTCTTGAAATCCGCGGAAGTATCGTGGGTAATGTCGAAGCTCTCGGAAAGCTTAATATAACAGGTACCATTCAGGGTAATTCATCGGCTTCGGAGATTTTCGCAGAAGGCGCGAAGATTACCGGAGAAGTTAAGAGTATGGGTTCAATAAAGATTGGTCAGTCAACCACCATTATCGGAAACGTATATGCTACTTCAGCAGTGGTTGCCGGAGCGGTTAAGGGTGACATTGATGTTAAGGGCCCTGTAATATTGGATTCTACAGCAATCGTACTTGGAAATATCAAGTCGAAAGCAGTTCAGATTAATAACGGTGCCGTAATTGAAGGTATGTGTTCTCAGTGCTATGCAGAAGTTAATCCGATTTCGTTCTTTGAAGAACTCAAGAAGATGAAATAGGAATTCAATTCGGAGGGATACATATGAAGAGAATAATGTTAAAACTCAGTGGTGAAGCTCTCGCAGGTGATAAGCATTTTGGATTCGATGAAGCAACCGTAAGAGAGGTGGCTCTTCAGGTTAAGCAACTTGTTGATGAAGGATATGAAATCGGAGTTGTTACCGGCGGCGGCAATTTTTGGAGAGGCAGAACTTCCGAAAATATAGACAGAACCAAAGCCGATCAGATAGGTATGCTCGCAACCGTGATGAACTGTATCTATGTTTCCGAAATTTTTAGAAGCGTGGGAATGAAAACGGCAGTGTTGACACCTTTTGAATGTGGGTCTTTCACCAAACTGTTTTCGAAAGACAGGGCCAATAAGTATTTTGACCACGGAATGGTAGTTTTCTTCGCAGGAGGAACGGGACATCCGTATTTTAGTACGGATACGGGAGTTGTGCTTCGCGCAATCGAAATTGATGCCGAGGTTATTCTTCTTGCCAAATCCATTGATGGTGTATATGATTCGGATCCTGCCAAAAATCCGAGCGCCAAGAAATATGATGAAATCAGTATTGATGAAGTCATAGCCAACAATTTGCAGGTAGTGGATATGACAGCATCGATTTTGGCAAGAGACAATAAGATGCCGATGTGGGTATTCGGATTAAATAAAGCTAACAGCATTGTAAATACGGTTCACGGTGAGTTTGACGGAACCAAAGTTACTGTTTGATTTGGAGGTTACTATGAACGAGAAAATTAAAGTATACGATGAAAAGATGGCCAAGAGCGTTGAGCATCTTGAATCGGATTATCAGGGTATAAGAGCAGGTCGTGCCAACCCACACGTATTGGATAAGATTAAAGTAGACTATTACGGAACTCCCACACCGCTTCAACAGGTTGGTAATATTTCGGTTCCGGAACCCAGAATGATTCAGATAGCTCCTTGGGAGAAATCATTGATTAAGGAAATCGAGAAAGCCATTATGTCATCGGATGTAGGAATTACTCCTTCTGATGACGGAGCCGTTATCAGATTGGTTTTCCCGGAACTTACCGAGGAACGTCGTAAGGATCTTTCGAAAGACGTTAAAAAGAAGGCTGAAGATTGTAAGGTAGCTGTCAGAAATATTCGTCGTGACGGTATAGATGCATTTAAGAAGCTTTCCAAGACAGATGAGATTTCCGAAGACCAGATAAGCGATCTTGAAGATGAATTGCAGAAGCTTACCGACAAATATATCAAAGATATTGATAAGCTTTCGGAAGAAAAGTCTAAAGAAATCATGACTGTATAATAAACAAAGAATATTATTACGAGGCTTGAAAGACTGCGTTAACGGGGGTTGCCGTAGTTTTTCAAGCTTATTTTGTAAAGGATGAATGAATGAAAAAGTTTAAAGAATTGGAAGGACTGAATATCCCGAATCATGTAGCAATAATAATGGATGGAAACGGAAGATGGGCCAAAGCCAAGGGACTTCCGCGAAATTATGGTCATATGGAAGGCGCCAAAACAGTAGAAGAAGTATTGGAAGATGCTTCGGACATGGGGATTAAGTATTTAACGGTATACGCTTTCAGCACCGAAAACTGGAATCGTCCTTCCGATGAAGTCAGTGCACTTATGAAACTTTTGCGCACTTATATGAAGAACTGCATTGCCAAGTCTAATAAGAATAATGTGCGTTGCCGCGTGATAGGCGACAAGACACGTCTTGACGATGACCTTCAGGCAGCCATCGAGAAGCTTGAGGAAGCAACCAAAAATAATACAGGCATTAATTTCACCATAGCAATTAACTACGGTGGAAGAGATGAGATTGTAAGGGCGATAAGAAAAACAGCAGAACAAGTAGCCCGAAACGAATTAAAACCCGAAGATATTACGGAAGAGGTTTTCAATTCTTTGTTGGATACGGCACAGCTTCCGGATCCGGATTTGCTTATACGTACCTGTAATGAATTGCGAATAAGCAATTTCTTATTGTGGCAGTTGGCTTATACGGAAATGTACTTTACACCGGTGCCGTGGCCTGATTTTAAGAAAGATGAATTGATTAAGGCTATAGAAGCATACAACCATCGCGACAGAAGATATGGTGGCTTGACGGAGGAAAAATAATGTTCTTAACTCGTACAATAAGCGGAATAGTGTTGGTGGCATTGGCTTTTGCGGTGATTTTGCCGGGAGGCTATTATTTGGCAGGAGCATGTTTGTTCCTTTCTTTGGTAGCTTACCGCGAATTGATGAAATGCTGTCACCTTACCAAAGAAACCAAAATGATAACTGATTTGGAAATAATCGGATATTTGGGGATATTGGGATATTATGCTGTCATGCTGTTTACAAAGGAGAGAATGCTGCTCCTTGGCACAATAATCGTTGTGCTGGTTTTGTTTATGGCTCTTTATGTATTTACATTTCCCAAACATGAGGCCAAAGATATTATGATGGCATTCTTTTGTGTGGTATATGCACCGATAATGCTGACTTTCATTTATTTGACCAGAGAACTTGAATTTGGGAAATATGCGGTTTGGATGATATTTATCAGTTCCTGGGTTTGTGATACTTCAGCATATTGCGTGGGTATGCTTTTGGGCAAACATAAGCTTGCACCGATATTGAGTCCCAAGAAGTCAATAGAGGGTGCAATCGGCGGAATCGCAGGTTCGGCAATCGTAGGCGGTTTGTTCGGATATTTTGTCATCGCCAAAGATTTTCCGGATAAGAACATTACTCTTATCTTTGTGATTATATCTGCCGTAGGTGCTGTTATTTCACAAATCGGAGACTTGGCTGCATCGGGAATTAAACGTAATCAGAATATTAAGGACTACGGGAAATTGATTCCCGGACATGGCGGTGTCATGGATCGATTCGATTCGGTTATCTTCACGGCACCTATGATATATTTATTGACATTGTTATTATTGTAAGAAATCAGGTATAAGAATGAAGAAGATAGCGATACTTGGATCGACAGGTTCAATCGGTACGCAGACATTGGATATAGTAAGAAACAATCCGGACCTTGAAGTTGTGGGTTTGTCTGCGGGAAATAATGTAGACCTTATGGAAAAGCAAGTGCGTGAATTTCATCCGCTTCTTGCAGTCATGGGGAATGATAAAGCCGCCAATGATTTAAAGGAGCGACTTAAGGATACCGACACGAGAGTTCTTTCGGGAATGGACGGAATGGTTGAAATGGCGTCGATGAAAGAGTCGGAAGTCTTAGTTACGGCAATTGTCGGAATGATAGGTATTCGTCCTACTATAGCGGCAATCAAAGCACATAAAACAATCGCACTGGCTAACAAAGAGACTTTGGTCACCGCAGGACATATAATTATTCCGCTTGCCCAAGAAAACGGTGTTTCAATTCTTCCGGTAGACAGTGAACACAGTGCCATATTCCAATCCCTGCACGGAGAGAATAAGGAACGTGTCAATAAGATTCTGCTTACCGCATCGGGCGGACCGTTCAGAGGAATGACGACCGAGGAACTTAAAGGAAAGACAAAGTATGATGCTTTGAAACATCCGAACTGGTCCATGGGTCAGAAGATTACAATTGACTCGGCTACATTGGTTAATAAGGGACTTGAAGTGATGGAAGCCAAGTGGCTTTTCGGAGTCGAACGTGAAAAGATACAAGTGGTTATTCATCCGCAGAGCATAATACATTCAATGGTAGAATATGTTGATGGCGGAATTATGGCACAGCTTGGAACTCCGGATATGAAGCTGCCGATTCAATATGCCCTGTTTTTCCCGGACAGGCGTCCGATGAACGGCAAAAAGGTAGATTTCTTTGAATTGAAAAGTATTACCTTTGAAGAACCTGATATTAATACCTTCCTTGGATTGAAATATGCATATGAAGCCATGGATATAGGCGGAAGTATGCCGACGGTTTTCAACGCAGCCAATGAGAAGGCTGTTGCCAAATTCTTGAACGATGAAATTAAGTTTTTGGAAATATATGAGATTATCCGTGAGGCAATGGATAATCATAAGGTAGTTCCCAATCCTTCCTTGGAGGATATTCTTGATACGGAAGCGGCTACATATGAGTATATTGACAGCCGTAAGTAAGGTGTGGAGGAAATATATTTGCTGGTTTCAATTATTATTTTTTTGATTATATTTACCCTGCTCGTGGTTTCACATGAGTTCGGACATTATATTGTCGGCAAAAAGAACGGTATTCATGCAATTGAATTTTTCGTAGGCCTGGGACCGAAACTGTTTAAATGGAAAAAGCACGGAACCGAGTTTTCAATCAAGGCTTTGCCGTTTGGAGGTGCCTGTGTTTTCGAAGGAATGGATCCTTTGGAACAAGAAAACGAGAAGGAAACGGAAGTGGAAACCGAAGAACACTCCGGCGGAGCATTCAATGACGCACCTGTTTGGGGACGTTTTGCTACCGCCCTGGCAGGCCCGCTGTTTAATATAGTGCTGGCGTATATTTGCGGTGTCATTCTGGCAGCAAGTTCAGGTGTTGTGATTCCCGAGGTTCGCGAAGTCTTACCGAATTCCGGAGCCCAGGAGGCAGGAATTTTGGAGGGTGATATCATCACCTCAATCAACGGTCATTCAATACATTTAAGCACTGAGGTGTCGTTTACTTCGTTCTATTCGTTGGGTGAGCCGATGGAGGTTACCGTAGAACGTGATGGCGAAGAAATTGATATGATTGTTGTGCCCAAATATGATAATGAAGACGGTCGTTACTATATGGGCATTACGAACGGCAAATATCTTGAATGCGGTGCGTGGGACAGTTTCAAATATGGTTTTTATAATGTTGAGTATATACTCAGAGCTACGGTGGAGAGCTTAAAAATGCTGTTTACGGGTCAGGTTGGCAAGGATGATTTGGCAGGACCTGTCGGAATGGTGAAGATTATTGATGAAACATATGATTCTGCCAAGGCATACGGAATTTTGGAAGTTATTCTTTCGATGGTAAATCTTACCATGCTGCTGTCCGCCAATTTAGCTGTGATGAATTTGCTTCCGCTTCCGGCTCTTGACGGTGGACGTTTGGTATTTTTGCTAATAGAGGCAATTCGTGGTAAGCCGGTACCGCCTGAGAAGGAAGGATACGTGCATTTAGCGGGAATGGCACTTCTTTTTGCTCTGGTCGTATTCGTGTTCGTTAACGATATTACGAAATTCTTTCGCTAAATATTGATAAAAATATAAATCCATTGTGCAATATGCTACTTTTGAAAAAGGGCATTTTGTACAATGGATTTTTTGATTTTCGCCGATTATAATCTATACTATCTTCCCGTTTAAAGGGACTTCATTATTCATTTATTCTTAGTGAGCGCTTACGAAAATTCCCATTTGAATGATGTTTTGAGATTAAGCGGAATATATTCTTGTGATTCTCAAAATGTATGGATTAAAGGAGGATTGATTGAAAATTGTTGCAAATGCATATTGGGATATTGGCAAAAGAGAGGTTAACGAAGACTCATTGTTTCTTGAACAGATAAGAATTCTTAACGGTGAAATTACCGTTGCAATTATTGCTGATGGGATAGGATCGCTTGAAGAAGGTGAGTGTGCCGGAGGATATGCGGTTGAGGAACTGGCAGGGTGTCTCCTTGACAGTATAGTCCCGGCACTGAATCACGGGCGGGGTTTACATAACATATCGCGCATCCTACAGCGTAAACTGCATCAGATACATGAAGACTTTGCCGCGTATTCCAATCTAAAGTCGATTACCTTGGGAACTACATTGGCATTTTTTTTGATATATAAGAAAAAGTATTTGGTAATCAACCTTGGTGACTCGGTCGTGATTAAGTTCAAAGGAAGACGAGAGTACAAACTGTTATCACAAATCCATGCCAATTCTGACGGGAGCATTAATAAATGTTTGGGCAGTATGGGATATTATGAACCATGTGTGAAAACAGGGAGAATATTCGGGAAAACCGGTTTCTTGATAGCTTCAGACGGTTATTATCGAAAATTACGTGAGCATATGTATATCTTTGCACCCAAAGACATATGGGAGGAGGTGCAGATTCAAAAACGTCTCGAGCAGGCAGCATCAATATCAAAATCGCTTAAAGAAAAGGACAATATGTCGGCTGTTTATATTATGTGTTTTGGATGATTTATGAAAGGAGCTATATGAAAATAGACAAATATGAAATTTTGCATCCTTTGGGAGAAGGTGGATTCGGAAGTGTTATGCTTGCCAAAGACGTTCGCCTTGACAAGGAAGTTGCAATTAAGCTGATGCCGTACTCCGAAGAGGCGGTTAAGGAGGTCGAAATAATGAAGGACATTCATTACGCAGGGCTTCCGCAAATATATGATGTGATTTCACAGGAGGGCAGCATATATCTTGTTATGGAGTATGTTGAAGGAGTCAGTCTTAAGGATTACCTTACCATGAATAAGAAAGTTCCGTATGAAAAGGCGGTGGAATGGATAACGGAACTGGGAGAAATTATGTGTTTTTTGCATGGGTTGCATCCATGCGTAATATATAGAGATTTGAAACCGTCCAATATTATGATAGCAAAATCCGGGCATCTTAAACTCATAGATTTCGGAGCAGCATTTGTCGACAGTCATTTATCCAAGGACAATTACAAAGCATATGGTACCAAAGGATATTCGGCTCCGGAATTATGGAAAAGGATTGTTCCGAATCGAACATGTGATGTCTACAGTTTGGGAGTAGTTTTGCACGAAATGCTTACCGGTGAACGGAAAAGTGCCAACACCATGAGGCGTCCTATAAGGGAGTATGATGCATCTTTGCCCAAGTATTTGGAGAAAATCGTGGCAAGGTGCCTTATGAATGAACCTCAGGACAGATATCGGAATGTAAGAGAGTTCCTGGATGATTTGAAACTGTGTCAAAAATCAAGAGTAAGGGAAGAAATAGGATTCGGAATTAAGAAGGTTATCGTTATTTTGGGATATATTGCCGCACTCTTTGCTACATTTGAACCGCTCTTTGGAAAAGAGATAAGCGAGTATAGCGTGTCGGATTTTCAGACGGCTTTGATTATGACGGGAACAGCCATGCTGCTTCATATGATTCTGATATATTTAAGATCCGATTCTAAAGGATATCGCATCAGCAAGCAGATATGGTTCACCACTAAGGACTATATCGGATTGTTCGGATGTGCTTTCGTAATGCTTGGAGTAGGTACAATGCTGATTTCCAAGAATATAGAGGGTTTTAGCATGAGTGCTCACGGAGACTCGGCGCAGAATATGTGGGTTGAGTTTAAGGACGGGGATTCTCGGAGTGTACTTTTGAGTGACAACTCGGTTTATGAGGTGGATGATGCACTAAGAATTGAAATACCGTCTTCGGAACTTGAAGAGACGAACATGAAAATTCAGGTGGTTGCATATGATAATGAAGGGAAAAGATACGAGAGCCAAAAATTCAATATTTCGAAACCGTAAGATGAAATCAATGTCCACAAAAGTCTGTCGATACGGTATAATCATATAGTGATTATTTATTGGAGGCAGATATGTACAGAGACAATACCAAAGTAATTCATATAGGCAGCGCCGTAATCGGCGGCGGTAATCCTATTTTAATACAGTCAATGACCAATACGAGAACGGAAGATGTGCAGGCTACAGTTTCACAGATATTGAGGCTTGAAGAAGCCGGTTGTGAAATCATCAGATGCACTGTGCCCAATGAAGAGGCAGCACAGGCGATATCCAAGATTAAGGAGCAGATACACATACCGTTGGTGGCGGATATACATTTTGATTATAAAATGGCTATTCTGGCAATGGAAAACGGTGCGGATAAAATCAGAATTAATCCGGGAAATATAGGCGGACAGGAGAAACTGTCCAAAGTTGTTAAGGTGGCTAAAGAAAGAAATATCCCGATAAGAGTAGGAGTTAATTCCGGATCTCTTGAGAAGGAGCTTGTAGAAAAATACAACGGCGTTACCGCAGAGGGAATTGTGGAAAGTGCCTTGGATAAAGTTCGAATGATTGAAGAAGAAAATTATGACAACATTGTCATTTCTATCAAATCGTCCGATGTTGTGATGTGTGCCAAAGCACATGAACTGATAGCTGCGAAAACTCCGTATCCGCTGCATGTGGGAATAACCGAGGCCGGTACCTATTACAGCGGTAATATCAAATCCGCATTGGGACTCGGCATAATATTGAATCAGGGTATAGGTGACACAATACGTGTATCTTTGTCGGCAGATCCTGTAGAAGAAGTTAAAACAGCCAAGTTGATTCTAAGAACCCTTGGATTGCGTAAAGGCGGAATTCAGGTTGTTTCGTGTCCTACTTGCGGCAGAACCAAGATAGATTTGATCGGATTGGCCAATCAGGTTGAAACGCTGGTTTCAGGATATGATCTTGATATTAAAGTAGCCGTGATGGGATGTGCGGTTAACGGTCCGGGAGAAGCCAAGGAAGCAGACCTTGGAATCGCAGGAGGAATAGGAGAAGGTCTTTTGATAAAGAAGGGCGAAATTATTCGCAAAATTCCCGAAAGCGAATTTATCAGCACTCTTAAGTATGAACTCGATAACTGGAATAAGTAATGGATAAAAGTTTTCAAGAGGTTTTCAGAAACCTTGAATTAGACAAACGAAATAAAATATTGTTTGAAAATGTTACGGTAACTCAAGTCTCTGCCACCAAAAGCAGGGACTTTGTTCGCGTGTATATTTCGTCATCACATATTATTCCCAAAGCATCAATATACAAAGTTGAAAAACTCTTAAGAAAGCAGCTTTTCGTTAAAGGGAACGGGAAAGTACGTATTCTCGAAAGATATACCCTTGCCGACACTTATACTCCGCAAATAGTGTTTGATGCATATAAAGACAGTATTTCTTTGGAACTCGAAAAATACGGTGTTACGGAAAAGACAATGTTTGACAATGCGACCGTTTCGTTCCCCAAAGAAGATGTAATGCATTTTTTGATAGAGGATAACGGTTATCTTCGACTAAAGAAAGATGAACTGTTAAGAATAATAAACAAGATATTCAATGAACGCTTCAATTTGGCGGTTGAAGTGGAATTTGAATTCGTTGAACCTGTCAAAGAAAAGCCGAAGACAGATTCCGTATATGAATATGTAGAACTTCCGAAGTATATGAAAGCGGAAGTTCAAGAAGAGGCAGTACCGGAGGATGATTTACCTGCGGATGAAGCCGGTAAGAAGGATGGATTATCGTTGGAGGATAAGCCGAAAGCGGAGACTGCTAAAGGCAGTGCATCGAAATCAGGTCAGAAGCTTACTCTCGAAAAGCGTTTTAAAGATAAAAAGGCTGCACCGGAACCGATTGCAGAGCAAAACCCGGACGTATTGTACGGTAAGTTCTTTGAAGACGAAGAATGCGTTGTAATGAATACGATTACGGAAGAAACGTTCGGTGATATCCAAATTCACGGTCAGATTGTGGCACATGCAGACCCCAGAGCACTCAAGGATAATATGCGCACAATGCTCATGCTGGATGTGTCTGACTTTACCGATACCTTGAGATTTAAATTGTTTGTTGCCAATGAAGATGTAGAGAAGGTATTGGGGAAATTAAAGGTGGGCTCTTTTGTAAAGATAAAGGGTCCCATAGCATATGATAAATTCGATGATGAATTGTCAATCGGAAGAATATACGGAATTAAGAAAGGCTCGGACTTTAGAATTCCCAGAAAGGACAATTCCGAACTTAAACGTGTGGAATTGCATTGCCATACGAAAATGTCCGATATGGACGGAATATCAGAAACTTCCGATATTGTTAAGACTGCATACAAATGGGGACATCCTGCAATTGCAATTACCGACCACGGGGTTGTGCATGCATTTCCTGATGCCAATCATACGTGGGATGATTTGTGGGCAGAGAAGAAGGCCAAACTCGAAGAGGCGGGAGAAGTTGCCGATAAGCAGGATTTCTTTAAGATAATTTACGGTTGCGAAGGCTACCTTGTCGATGATATGAAGGAAACTGTCGTTAATGATAAGGGACAAGGATTTGACGTACCGTTTGTTGTCTTTGACTTGGAGACAACCGGATTTTCCTCAACCAAGAACAGAATAATAGAAATAGGTGCTGTTAAAGTTAAGGACGGGGAGATTATAGACAGATTCTCAACTTTCGTTAATCCCAAGGTACCGATACCATACAGAATAATTAACCTTACCTCGATATCGGATGAGATGGTTAAGGATGCACCTACCATAGATAAGATACTTCCGGATTTCGTGGAATTTGCCAAAGATTGCGTTTTGGTAGCGCATAATGCTGCATTTGATACGGGATTTATTAATGAAAACTGTCGTAATCTGGGAATAGATTTTAGATATACATCGGTTGATACTGTGGGTATCTCGCGAGTATTGTTCCCCGATTCCAAGAAGCACACCCTTGATGTGCTTTGCAAAAAGCTGGGAGTTATTCTGGACAATCATCACAGAGCTGTTGATGATGCTGAAGCTACGGCGCATATCTTTATCAAAATGCTGAAGAAGCTTAATGAGGCCGGAATAGATACGCTGGGAAAGATAAACGAAAAGTGTAAGAGCAGTCCGGATATCATCAAGCACCAGCCTTATTATCATATAATCATACTTGCCAAAAATAATGTGGGTCGTGAAAACCTGTATCGTTTGGTCAGCTCATCGTTCATTGATTACTATTCTTCGCGCCCGAGAATTCCCAAGAGCATGATTAATGAATACAGGGAAGGACTGATAATAGGAAGTGCATGTGAGCAAGGCGAGTTGTATCAGGCTATTTTGAAAGAAGCTACGGTCGATAAAATAGCTGAGATAGTGGATTTTTATGATTACCTGGAAATTCAGCCGCTTGGTAACAATAAGTTCATGATTAACGATGCATCCAACGAAATGGTTAATTCCATGGACGATTTGATAGAGATAAATAGGCAGATAGTCAAGTTGGGCGAGGATGCGAATAAGCCGGTTGTGGCCACCTGTGATGTTCATTTCTTAAATCCCGAAGATGAGATATACAGAAGAATCATAATGGCCGGCAAGGGCTTTAAAGATGCGGATGAACAGGCTCCGCTGTACCTTAGAACCACGGAAGAAATGTTGGAAGAATTCAAATATCTTGGTCCTAAAAAGGCAGAGGAGGTAGTTATAACCAATACTGTCAAAATATCACATATGATAGACGTCATGAGCCCGGTGCGCCCGGACAAGTGCCCTCCGGTTATCCCTCATTCCGATGAAACCTTGAGGAAGATATGTTATGACAAAGCACATGAACTATATGGCGAGGATCTTCCTAAGATAGTATCTTCAAGATTGGAGAAGGAACTCGATTCGATTATAGGTAACGGATATGCGGTAATGTATATTATTGCTCAAAAACTGGTGTGGAA
The DNA here is from genome assembly GCA_045640525.1 of Lachnospiraceae bacterium. GTDB lineage: Bacteria > Bacillota > Clostridia > Lachnospirales > Lachnospiraceae > JAILLW01. Next base: position 70,836 of record JAZUFE010000038.1, read on the forward strand.
ATCGGTAGAGGACGGATATCTGGTAGGTTCCCGAGGTTCGGTTGGTTCTTCGCTTGTTGCGTTTATGGCCGGAATTACGGAGGTTAATTCACTGGCTGCACATTACAGATGCCCCAAATGCCATTATGTTGATTTCGATTCAGAAGTAATTAAAACTCACGTGGGTAATGCAGGATGTGACCTGCCCGATGCGGTGTGCCCTGTTTGCGGTGAACCGCTCATAAAAGACGGATTTGACATTCCGTTTGAAACATTCCTCGGTTTTAAAGGAGATAAGGAGCCTGATATTGACCTTAACTTCTCTTCTGAGTATCAGTCAAAGGCTCACAAATATACCGAAGTTATTTTCGGAGCCGGTCAGACTTTCAGAGCAGGAACCGTAACAGGTCTGGCCGATAAAACCGCTTTGGGTTATGTCCGTGGGTATTATAAAGATCATGAGACGGTTAAACGTTCGTGCGAGATGAATCGTATATCGCTCGGATGCGTTGGAATAAGGAGAGGAACAGGTCAGCATCCGGGCGGAATAATAGTATTGCCCAACGGTGAGGATATTAACTCGTTTACTCCGATTCAACATCCGCCTAAGGACGATACCATAATAACAACGCATTTTGATTATCATTCAATAGATCATAATCTTTTGAAATTGGATATTCTCGGACATGATGATCCTACAATGATCAGAATGCTTCAGGATTTAACGGGACTTGACCCGACAACGATTCCTTTGGACGATAAGCAGGTTATGTCTTTGTTCCAAAATACCGATGCATTGGGCATTAAACCCTCCGATATAGGCGGATGCCCGACAGGTTCATTGGGACTTCCGGAATTCGGAACGGAGTTTGTTATCAACATGCTGATGACTACCAAGCCACAGACTCTGACGGACTTAATCAGAATTTCAGGACTCGGACACGGAACCGATGTATGGCAGGGAACTGCGGAAGTGATCATCGAAGAAGGCAAAGCAGATCTGGCTCATTGCATATGTTGTCGTGACGATATTATGATTTACCTTATCAGTAAAGGAATGGATCCGGCCGAATCGTTCAGTATTATGGAGAACGTACGAAAGGGTAAAGTAGCCAAAGGCAAGTGTAAGGATTGGCCAAGATGGAAAGAGGAAATGACTGCCCATGATGTTCCCGACTGGTATATTTGGTGTTGTGAGAGAATTAAATATATGTTCCCCAAAGCACATGCTGCCGCTTACGTTATGATGGGATGGCGTGTCGGATATTATAAAATTAATTATCCGCAGGCGTATTATGCTTCATTCTTTTCGATTCGTGCCAAAGCATTCGATTATGAAAAAATGTGTATGGGCGCCGAAGTTGTTAAAGGACATATAGAGGAATTAAAGGCAATTGATAAGCCGACAGCAACGGAAAAGGACCTTTTAAAAGACTTAAATCTGGTTCAGGAAATGTATGCCAGAGGTTTGGAATTTGTTCCGATTGATATATATCGGGCCAACTCAAGGCTGTTCCAAATTGTTGACGGTAAATTGATGCCGTCGCTTATGAGTATAGCCGGAGTTGCTGAGTCGGCTGCGGATTCTATAGTTGAAGCAGCTAAGAAGGGTGAATTCACATCACGCGACGATTTCAGAGAGCGTACGCATGTATCACAGACAATAGTTGATACCATGAATCGCCTGGGATTACTGGAAGGAATACCGGAATCAAATCAGATAAGCCTGTTTGATTTATTGTAAGTTATGAGAAGAGAGATTGATTTAGAAGAAATTTCAGACGGAAACAGATACAATCGTGACAGTATGGTAAGGATATCCTGCAATGATTGCGAAGGTTGCAGTAATTGTTGTCATGATATGGGAACGTCGATTATATTGGATCCATACGATGTATATGAGCTTTGCAAGGGCTTGGACACTGATGCAAACAGATTACTTTGCACTTACGTGGAGCTAAACGTGGTTGACGGCATTATTCTTCCGAATATCAAAATGGGTGAAGGAGATAATCCCTCCTGCGGATTTTTGACTTCGGACGGAAAATGTTCTATACATAATATAAGGCCGGGGTTCTGCAGATTATTTCCGCTGGGAAGAATATATGAGAACGGCAGTTTTTCGTATTTTAATCAAATACATGAATGCAACTACCCCAACAAGTCAAAGGTTAAGATTAAAAAGTGGCTTGATATTCCGTCGATTGCGGAATATGAAAAGTTTGTTCTTGACTGGCATGATTTTTTAAAGAAAGCCGAGGAGCATCTTAGCGGTTGTACGGATGAAGAAATTAAGAGAATTGATATGAGTATTCTCAATATTTTTTATTTGTCGCCTTATGATTTTGGAGAAAGCTTTTATCCACAGTTTTATGAAAGATTGGAGAGAATAAATGTACTTTGACCCTACTTACATTTTGGTTTTGATAGGTTTCGTCATTTGCGTAATGGCGGACGGATATGTGAAGAACACATACAGGAAATATGAGGGACATGTCAGCATGTCTAACCTGACCGGAGCGGAAGTTGCTGAGGTAATACTTAAAGCTAACGGCATTACAGATGTCAGAATAGGCCATGTCAGCGGGACCCTGAGCGATCATTACAGCCCGAGCGCTAAAGTGATCAATCTTTCCGATTCCGTATATTCTTCTTCGTCGGTATCGGCGGTTGCTGTGGCGGCTCATGAATGCGGACATGTGTTGCAATACTATAAAGGCTATCTTCCGATGAAATTAAGATCTTTGATTTTGCCGATAGCCAATATAGGTTCAAGAATAGGTATTCCCATGGTTATTATAGGAATCATCCTCGGAGGAGCCTACAAGTATTCTTCAGGCGGAATCGGAATGTATGATACGACGGGAAATATAGGTTCTATTCTATGCACTGTCGGCATTTGGGTTTTCGCCGCAACGGTTGCTTTCCAGATAATTACGCTTCCGGTTGAATTTAATGCTTCAAGACGTGGCTTA
>JAZUFE010000039.1:0-60758 GCA_045640525.1 Lachnospiraceae bacterium
CCTTAACGAAGCTTCTATGAAGGAAATCCTTAATCCCATAGATTCATATGGTTGCGGATGGTTCATTGGCGATGGAGAGTATCATCACGGAGGCAATACTCCTGCCTTTGATACCAAGAATTACATTATTGAAAAAGATGGAAAAAGATTATATATAACCATGTTTGCCAATCAAGGTGAAAACCGGGCAGAAACTATCGTAGAATACCTAAGTAAATGGTTCTAGAGTTTTGACCCTTAGGGACGGGGTTAGGGGTTCATTTTCAAATAAAGGGATTTAAGGTTGATTTACACTTTGCAGTGAAGGCGGGACACAAATGAATTTGAAATATTGCAAAGCACAAAACAGTGATTTTGATAGATTAAATGAACTATTTATTGAAATGCTAATGACTATATACAATACCGAGCAGGTTGATGGATATGCAGCCGGAGATATGGATCGCTTTTTTGATGGGAGAGATGACTGGGTATGTAAGGTTACAGATAATGACAAAATAGTAGCTTTTTTATCTATAGAAGTACACTATGAAGAAGAGGAATACATATATCTTGACGATCTTTCAGTGACAAAAGACTATCGTAATAAAGGAATTGGAACTTCACTAATTAAGCGCTCAGAAGAGTATGCAAAAGAGCTTGGTATTCATAGCATTTATTTACACGTTGAAAAATCAAACGATTCTGCATTTAGACTATACAAAAGACTTGGCTACACAATAAATGAAGAACAGAGATCTCGCTACTTAATGATTAAGGAACTGTAATGCATAGCGTGAATTAAGACCATATGCTTTTGAAATGTTAATGTGTTACGGGAGATGCCAAATCGATCCACGGAACAAATTAGTAAGTTCAAGGAACCTGGTTGATATTTTGAGGGGAAACGAGGGGAAGGTAGTATGCTCGAAGACTTTTTTGAAGATAGGCGTAAAGATATTCATTATAGAAAAGTGAACCGCTAACCCCGTCCCCAAAGGTTCAAGAGAATCAGACTTCTGGGAACAGAACATATGGATAAAGAATATCACCAGAAGAAATATCACTTTGTTCATTCCGTTATAGGTATGGGACTGGGACTTGTACCATGCCTTTTGTGCGGTGTGATTTTCATTGTTATTCGGTAAAGTTTTTGCTCAAGGAGATTATGAGTTATGGATATAAAAGAATTTTTTTCAACAGATAATAAATCACATTGGATAGGAAAAATTAAAGAATGTGATTGGGAAGCAGGCCGGTGGCTTGCTGATCTTCTTACTCAAAATAAATTGCAGGAAATGATCGGAAACGGTGCATTGGTTCCTATGCTGACAGATGGAGAAGAACTTGTTTCCTTTTGTACATTTGCACCGCTTGACGAGATACAGCCGACGGAAGATTCGCCTTGGATTGGATTTTTGTATACATTTCCGAAATTCCGTGGACACCGCTATGCAGGAATGCTACTTGATTGGTGTGAATGCATGGCTACAATTATGGGTAAAGAAAATATATACATATCGACCGATCATATAGGCTTGTATGAAAAGTATGGATATGTTTTTTTAGATACTCGGATTACCGTGAATAATGAGAAATCCAGAATATATGTAAAGGCGCTTTTGGTTCCTTCGGAAGAAAAAGATATCCGAATGGAAAAGGGCGGTAAATGGAAAGCCGAAATCGTTGCGGCTGCAAAAAAGGACCTTGATATGACAGCAATCTGCGGATTCTCCTGTAACCATTGTTTTTTGGGACAATGGTGTGGCGGTTGCAGATCTTTCTTTAACTGCTGTTCTTACGCAACTATGCACGAGAAATGTGTTTGCCCGAATGTTTCTTGTTGTAAGGAGCGAGGATTTGACGGATGCTACGAATGCCCTGATGTTGAGAACTGTTCAATAGGGTTTTATTCAAACGCAGATGATGGAAACGCGGCAAAGGCACAGGCACTGTTTATCAGAAAGTACGGCAAAGAGGCGTTCTTTCAGGTTCATGATAATCTCCATAAGAAATATGATTTTGAAAAGACTCAGGAAATTTTGGGGACCGATGTGAATGAAGGACTCAAAATATTGGAGCAAGTGTGGCGAGTAAACCAAAGTTAACAGTATGGGGCGCAATTTGTAAACTATAGTTGATTGCATTGGGTGCAACAAAAGATTACACTTATCATACAAAGACGATTAGCGTCACAATGCGAAGTGGGAAAAGGGGGGAACAGAAATTGACAAACCGATTAAAGCCTGCCAGGGAGCAGGGTGGGGAAAAAACTGCTATAGAGGTCCTAAACCACCATTCTTTCTAAAGAAAGCGCATAGATATGTATTCTATGTTTATGCACTGGACAGCGAGCTTGCGTTGCCGGCAGATTCAAAAAAGAAGGCACTTGTGGATGCAATGTCCGGCCATATATTGGCAGAAACATCACTGACAGGATTATACAAGAATGGAGCAGACAGGTGAAGCTATATTCTTTAGTATTAGGCGAAATTTTTGACAACAATGATGTCGATAAAGTTCATTCTTGCAGCTACAATTACATCGTCGGCAAGATTAGCCAAAATAGAGTGTTCAAGCATATCCCATTCGGCTGTGTTTTCCTTAACCTGTTCTTTATATTCATTCATAGACCAAGCGTGATCATAACTTTCGGCATCATATATTTCATTGGAAGGAGAAAGATATCCTGCCACTTCCATGGATGAAGGAGAAAGCGCATCATAATCGCACATGGTATCCATTATCTTACGAAGCTTTCCCTTAAATCCGCGATAAGCTGCATTTTTATGTGTTGAAGAACAGTCTACAGCATATTCTCTGGTCCAAACATCCAATTGAACATCGGAATGAAGACAAATCTTGTATTCCATTCCGTTATTCTCAATATGCATTTCACCTTCCGAAAAACCTAAAATACCTTTTTCAAAACCAAGCAGTTCTTCAACCATAAGCCTAAGATGACCGGCCTGCTTTTCGGTCAAATTTTGGAAATCTGCCAGTTTTTCAACCTGAGTCAGAAGTTTTTCAATATCTTCCTTTTTTATATCGTTTTTAATTGTAATAATATCTGATTTCACAAATACCCCTCCGATTTGTCATATTGCTGATAATCAATCAGCCTCTTGAATATTTTACCTTTAGTAACCGCCTTATGTCAAAACAGAAATGAATTTACGGTAATATACCACGTTTTTGGGCTTCGGCAATTGCACCGAGACGATTGCTGACTCCGAGTTTACGGTAGTTTTCTTTACAGTGGTATTTTACGGTATTTATACTGATGAACAGAGCCTGAGCTATTTCATCATTTGAAAGACCTTGAGCTTGCAACTTCAAGATTTCCAATGCATTATCGGTAATTTCAACCTCATCCCGTGCAGCGTTTGCTAAGTAGTGAGGATACATTTTTGAAACCAGATCAACTTCTTCGAACAGTTGCTTTTTATATTCGGAATCGGAATATTGGTAGGAGCATTGCTTGAGCATATCGCTTATTGCAATTCCTTCACGGGTAATTATCCGGATAAAGTGATACTCTTCAGTCATGGCCAGAGCACTGCAAAGAGTTGAATCCCATTCAGACTGAGCATTTCGGTATTGCAAAATTGCCATCAGAATGAGGCATTCCATTTTAATATATGTTCGCTCGCAGATTTCGGAATAGTACATCATTTTATTTATGAGGATATATGCTTCATCCGATTTGCAACAGGATAGATAACATCTTATTTTGCACATATAAACATATCTGAAAAGAACGTTAAATTCCGCGTTTTCATCGGGAGCCTCGCTAAGCCATTCTTTTACTGAATCGGTATTTCCCAAAAGAAGATTAATTCTGCAAAGCATCATATCAACATTCATAATCAATTTCGGATTGGCGTCGGTATGGCTGTTTTTGAATTTTATGAGTGCACTTTTGGCATCATTTGAATGGTTGTGAATAAGGTGAAGCTGCGCAAGAATACCTACAGCTACGAAAACAAGCTCAACCCTGCCTCTCATATTTGCATCCATTTGCCCTCTGGAGAGTAATCGCATGATTTCATAATCCGAACCGCCTTTTTCAAAATAGCTTTCGGCAAGTGAAAGGTCAGGCATACCTGCACCGGATTTTCCGAATATTTTTCTGAAGGGGATTTCCATGGCCGCGTAGAGGTCGGAATCCTTTTTGCTCCATTCACAAAAATCACGACCGCCGTTCATCAAAGTCGGTCCGTTACAGGTAAGTGCCCATTCGGGAACGCGAGTATTGGGGTCAAATACAGTCGAAAACATATTTTTGAATATCTGCAATACATTTTTGCCGGGTTTATGTATACAGGCAATGTCAAGATATGTAAGATATCGCTTGGCAACTTTTTGTGATTTTCCGGATAGGATTTCGGACTGTTCTTTAAGTATGTCATACCAGTAATCGCTGGTATTGATATCCAACATAAGTGAGTAAAGCATACAAACGGCGGCTATCAATTCCGGATGCTGCTTTATAATATCTTCGTCTAAGCCAATGTAAGCATTTTTAAGTTCTGTAAGATAACCATCCGAAGGGTTTAACCTGGCATTTTCGATAAGAATATCAAGCTGTGCACTCTTATTCTCGGCCTTTTCAAACATTTCGTAGCTTTCCATAATCTGACCGTGCCGTTTATAGTATTGACCGGCAATGTTATAGATGTTTACGATTTTATCTTTGGAATAAAGCGAATACATTTTGAATCTAAGATAATTGCGCAAGGGCAGACGGATACTGTAAAAATCATTATTCTGCTCCAAAAAACTGTCGACGCTGTTTGCTTTATCTATCACAATTTCGATGTTGTTGATTCCGGTAATTTCAACCGCCATGGGTTTGTTAAAGGAAGCAACAGTGCTCATTTTGATGGCGAAATCAATAATGTCATCATCCCATTTTTCCATAAGCTCGTGATCATAGTAATCATATAGCAACTTTAGTGTACTTTCGGTAATTGAACTGATGCGCGAATCATTATTGGCGCCTCTGTCAGAACTTATTCTGTTGGAAGCATATTTAATAAAGAGGGGATGACCATGAGAGTATTCGTGCAGATGCTTAATGATATTCTCATTAGGTCGGCTGATTCCGTTTGATTCCAAAAAACTGAGAGTTTCATCATATGAAAATGCCAAGTCTGATTCACAGACAGTAGCGAAAGTGCTGTTATTCGAAATGAGCCATTCGGGGCAATGAGCACGGGAAATCAGAATGCACCAGCAAAGCGGATTGCTCAAGATATCAATAATCTTGCTTTTGACTGTAACATCGTCAAGAAAACCCAAATTGTCAATAACAACAGTGGTTTTTCTTTTGACTTCCAATTTAAGAAAATTATGAGGTTCGGTAAGCATGTCAAAATAAAGATATGGGGAATCCTTTAGGTAATTACTGACCAAAGCAGATTTACCATATCCACACATTCCAAAAATATAAACACTCTGTTTTTTCTTTTCAGCTTCTTTAAGCAATAATTCTGCTGACGCCGGTAAAATATAATTCTTATTCATAACGGTAATCTCCGTTATCAGAATAGCATAACTACACTTTTTCTTCAAATCGTCACATTTTTCCCTACCCGCTTTGATAAATTAGCGAAGTGAAGCGAAAAACGGGTAGTAACTACCCCTGTGGGTAGTTGACTTAAATGATATCTCGGCTAATATAGTGTATGGTAGTATATACTTGGTAGGCGAGTGCATTTTTGAAGGATAAAGATATGCTTTTAGAAGTGAATATCTGTTTTGCAATTGATAACAATTATGCCCCCTGTCTTAAGGTTGCCTTGCGTTCGTTACTGCATAACAGAAATAAAGAGCTGAGTTACAATATTGTAATTCTTTATTCAAAAGTGACGAGGGAGAATCAAGAAAAAATACTTGAAACTGCGCGGGGAGAGGCAGGTGTCAAAGTACGCTTCGTTGATGTGACCCAAAAATCATCGGTAATCAACCGCGAAATTGACGGGTACATAAGCATTGCCACTGCTTATAGGTTGTTACTTTTGTCCGACATGTTTTCGGATTATGACAAGATATTATATCTTGACAGCGACATTATTGTTGAAGCGGATATTTCCAAGTTATACTTTGAACCTATGAACGGTTCTTTGGTGGCAGCAGTGGAAGAGACTGCTTTTAGACAGCTGAGTCATTCAAGAAGGGCCGTATTTATTGACGGAAAGATACCATATAATGTAGATAACTATCGCAGGGATGCTCTTAAAATGAAGTATCCGGACAGCTATTTTAACGCCGGGGTGTTACTTTTTGATTTGGCAGCATGTCGAGGGAGAGTTTCATTTGATGATGCGGTAACTGTTTTTAACAGTAAAAAGTATTTTTATAACGATCAGGATGTATTGAATATTCTGTTTGACGGACAAGTCTGTCTGCTGGATTATTCTTGGAATTATCAAAATAATGTGGATTCATTTTTGAACAAAAGACCGGAACTTTACGGACCGATGTATGCGGATGTCAAAAGGGAATCTCCAAACATAATTCATTATGTAAGCTCTTATAAACCTTGGAAGGATGAGGTTGCGTTGGGTGAGCATTATCATAAATATGAAGCATTAGGCTGATTTACGGTTGCGTGACGATTGGAATTAATTTAAGAGGAAATTCGAAATGAGAAAATTGAGAAGATGTGTGGAACATAACAGAATTAAAAAGGAAAGAGCCAAAAGAGCCATGATGGCAATGCTTGCTACGGGTATCGTGGCATCTGACGTCGGCGCGTTGGCGGCTTATGCACAAAACCCGGCAGGATATGTCAGCGAAATAGAGGAAACATCAGATGACGCTACCGGTGAAACCGATAATGAAGGCAACGGCGAAACCGGTAATGAAGGCAACGGAACCGGTAACGAAGGCAACGGCGAAAACGGTAATGAAGGCAACGGAACCGATAATGAAGGTAACGGCGAAACCGGTAATGAAGACAGCGAAGAGGATAACGAAGGTACCGAGGACGGCGAAGAAGGAGACGAAGAAAGTCCTGAGGACTCCGAAGAAGAGGATACAGAAGATATCGAGTCGAAGGATAAGGAAAAAGACAAAGATAAAGAAGAGGAAAAGGAAAAACCCCTAAAAGGCGCAAGAATGATGCTTGGCTCACCCAATCCTGCCAATACGGCGGAAGTGAACAGACCGGCGCCGAACTCTACAACAGATATTTCGAAATGTACAATATCAGATGGAAAAATCAAGGTTACAATAGATCAGAATGGTTCGTATACATTCACGGGAACTAATGAAATAGGTGATGCATATGTTGATGTATCGATACTTATCGAAAGCGGAGTGACGGCTGACCTTTATTTTGACGATTTCAAAATAGTAAATGATGATTTTGATTGTAATGAAACATCCACTGTTTTTTCGGCAGAGGGATTGGTGGTTAATCCTATCGTTGTTCAAGGAACGGCTAATGTTTACGTGAAGAGCAATTCCGAAATCAAGGCTGTATGTGATTTGTTTGCAGTTTCCGGTACGTTGAACTTTGTTAATTCTGAAGGCGATGCAACGCTTGATTGCGCATTGTCCACAATTGATAGGGCGGATAGCTGTCTTGAAATGACACAGATTATATCGCAATCCGGTGAGGTTCATTTCAAGGATGCAAACGTAAGATTTACTAATCAGGATATGGGCGGTAAGTCTTATTCTTCGAACTGCTTTTACTTTGCCAAAGATTCCGTAAAGGTATGTCTTGATGGAACGGGACTGTCGCTTGATGGCAATATTCAACCGGGAAAGATGTACACAAGTCTGACTGAGACTGACCTTGACGGATTGAGTTTCAACGTTGAGAACTTATATGACATGGAAGGCTCAAGAATCTACTATATGCCATTCTCGGGCTTCCCGGCAGGAAGTCAGATACTACAGATTGATTTCATGGAGGGTGAATCTTCGGACGGGCGTGTTCTTGATATGAAGCAGCCCACAGGCTTGTCCGCTGATTCGGACGGTTCTATTCCGAATATACTTGTTAAGGGTGATTGTACATACTTTTATATAAAGAATGGGGAAGATATAATAGGTTATTATTCCTATTCAGATGGTAAGGCATGGCATGATGGTTCTAGTAGAACTATAGTTACGGTTAAATTCCTGGATGCCGATCCGGGAAATGCAGAACTCCTGTCCTACTATTCATTGAAAGCAGATTCAGAGGCATGTTCGGGCAACAATTTGATTTTCCCCGAAGAAGATAATAAGTATTCGTATACATATAACCTGCAGGACGGAACCAATGTATCAAAAGATACGAAGGTTACCGATGATATGGTAATTTATGTATCAAAAGTTGAAAAGGGCAAAGTGACGGTTATCATTGACGATGATTCTTACACAGTCGATTATGGCGTTACGCTCTCTTCCGTAACGGGTAGTGACGGATATTATCTGAATATGGATTCGGAGGAGCTGGTCAAGGGTGATGAGGTCATTACCGAACCCTGTTCTTTTAAGACGGTAAGTCTTACTACAACAACGGAAGACGGAAAGGAATGGTTCCTATTAAACAGCGCAGAGGATATGGAGCAATTCGCCGAAATAGTAAATTACGGTAACGGCAATATTAACGGTCGACTTACCACTGATGTGCGTTTAGATAGCGATTTCCCTATGATAGGGACCATAGGGGCGTTTGATGTATTTACTCCGCCGAGTGAAGTAAATGATAACAGCTATTGCGGAACATTTGACGGACAAAATAATACAGTAACACTTGACTTCCATAAAAGCGATTATGCAACAGGACTTTTCGGCAGTATTTCAACAGGTGCCATGATTCAGAATGTTATTTTGGAGGGGGGAATTGAAGGCGGCAGATATACAGGCGGTATTGTAGGAGTTACATTCAGCAAAGGCGGAAGTGTAACTATTAAAAACTGTATAAATCGGGCTGCGGTCAGAGCTTCCGGAGACAATTCCTACGCCGGTGGATTGATTGGTGGAAACGTTTATGCTTGGTACGTGGATCCGGGTAATATGAAGGTTAATATCAGTTACTGCGGAAATACCGGTGCAATCAGCTCAGAATCCGGACGTAATGGGGGAATGGTAGGATATGACAATAAAGCCGATATTTATTCATGCTTTAATGCAGATGATTCAAATATTGTGGGATTCGGAACATCCGTTACGATTACGGGAAGCTATTCAAGAGCAGGATCGGATGATGTTGTAAAGCCTGCGGAAGCTTTTAAAAGTGGCGAAGTGACATATCTTATGAACAAGGCGGTCGGAACTAATAAGTGGTTTCAAACTTGCGGTGAGGGAATGCCGAAATTTGACGGAGATATTGTATATGCAGGTTATGCAGATTGCGATACCACGGAATTGTCATATGCCAATAGCGAGTTTGACCATACCGAACCGGGTCATAAGGATAAAGGAGAATACTCTTATTCGGCCGGCAGGGTAATTGCAGGATGTGAATTCTGTGAAGATGATGTTTGGGCAGAAATTGATTGTACAACAGAAGTGTTAAGCGGCAACCTAAGAGGTGTTACCGTAAATTACAGTGAGGATTGGGTAAGCAGCAATTATCCCGATATTGTTATCAAATATTCTGCTGAGGAAGATGGTGACTATGTGGACGAAGTTCCGCAAAGTGCAGGCGAGTACTACCTGAAAGCTTACGTTGGAGATTCCGGTTGTGAAGTAGTTGTCAGCGATACATATACCGTTAAAGCCAGACCGAAAAACACCCCGGATTTGGGCAGTGTTGCCGGAGCGGTAAATGAGCTTTTGACAGCAGATGAGGAAACTCAAAACGAAGAAGCCGAGAAAATCAATGAGCTTATTAACAGCATTACGGCTTATGTTAAGCAAAATGCCGCAAAGACCAATAAGACAGCAAGCAGTACGGGCAATGACAGAACACTTAAGATTTTTGAGTACAAAGGAACGTCAATTCCCAATAATCTTATAAATGCAATCCGAGATAATCCGTATGTTGCTATTAAATATGAATGCACGTATAGTGGTAAAAAGTATGAGTTTTTAATAACTGCTGAGGACATCAAATACTTTGATAAGTCCATTCGATGGTATGGACCGTTGTATGTATGCTTCTATTTTACCCTTAAAGAACTCAATTTGCTTTCTTTGTTTTGGTAATTGAGGTCATTTGATGGCACAAATTGTCATTTGGTGTTACAATAATTATCGCAAAGGGGGAACAGCTTATGACTAAAAAAGTATTGGGAACTATAGTAGCTGGTTTATTATCGCTTGTGTTGGTATTTGAATTTCTTTCAATATCATCATTTGCATTGCCGGCAAATAACAGATATTACAAAGAAATCAAAGCTATAGCAACAAGAGATTGGACATATGCATCTGACCCGACGGCTACGTTCCATTACGGTGCTCCGACGTTCGGTGATGAGGCATTACTTTACGGACCGCAGTGGCTTATTTGCAGAGTGAATATATTAAATAATACGTATGAGTCCAATGCGCTGTTTTCCGGCGGAATAACACCTGACGGTGATTTTAATGCCAATATTGCAGGACCGATAGGTGCTCAGTATACAATTACGGTACTTACAAGAGAGCAGGATACAGGTAATCTTGAATGTATTGATTTTGTGTTTGTTGCCGATGCACCAAACGCGTCAATTCAAAAAGTGGGTACACAGTATGCATTCATTAATATGACAATGGTGTCAATTAATGGCTATTATGAAAATGTAACCAAGCCTTCTGAGGAACATTTTTCGTTCACCCCCGGAAAGCACAGATATTATCCCGAAATATACGATATAAATAGATCCAAGGTGACCTGCAACTATTTGCACGGAACAAAAATACAATAATTATCAGTCGAATACGATAAAGAACTTCCTTTAAGGGGAAGTTCTTTCTGATTGCGGATTAGGAGAAAAATATGAAACTAAAACTCGGAGTTATTATATTAATGGTAGCAGGTTTATCGGCAGTAATGTTAAGCGGATGCGGCGATTATACATCCGTTGACGCAGACGCCCCAAGCGAAGACCGGGTTTGGGAAGAGGTTAAAAAAGAATGCCCTACCGAGCAAATTGAATTGGTATCCAGCGAAGTGACCCGCACCCATCCTATGGAAGTTACATATCACTTCCGTTCAACAGAACGGGAATTGGAATTTGATGCAATAAGCTGTGTGGACAATATGTCATTTTTCAAGGATGGTGATACACCGATATATCGTAAGGAAATTAATGTCGGATACGCGGATGCGGTGGTAAATCTCTATCACGATGATGCATTCTATGCTATGCTGAATGAAGTTAACGGAACTTCGATATTTTTCCACAATCCATCGGAATTTGAACAAATGGCACACAATCTTGTCATGGTTTCGGATATATATGCTCCGGAGAAGCAATTTAACACCGAAGAGTGGATGAAAGAACATCCATTGCATCATACAATTGCCGCCGTATGGGTTTCCGACACTGAAAACACCAAGGAATCTGACAAAGTCATAATGGCCGAAATTGAAATAAACGGATGCATCACATACGAAGAAGTTATGGAAACACTACAAAAAGCATATGATCAAAAAGTATCGGCCGGAGAAATTCCGCAGTAAACTAATTGGTGCTTGCAGCATTTTCCAATGAAATGTAGTATTCATTTTGAGTTTTATTCGTTATCTCAACATGAAGATTAGCTTTGCCATCGCTATATTCAATAATTGAATCCGAATTAAACTCACCAAATTGTGCTGTGATGGATTCAATTGACGAATAGGTCTTTCCGGCAAAGTACAAAACGTAATCATCTGCCATATCGGCTTCATTAAAATACGCCAGGATTTTGGTTATCCTATTTTCGGAATCTATACGTGCAGATACTTTGCCGTTGGAATATGTGGGAACATCCTGGTTGGCTTTCCATTCTTCCCCAATTGTATCTTGAAGGGCAACTGTTCCGATTCCGTATTCAATACTGCGTGAAGGCTCAGATACTTCCGGTACGCTTTGATTGGCGCAACCGATCAAAAATAATCCAATCAATATCAATGTGACAAATTTTATTCCGTATTTATTTCTCATAGTTAGCCTCCTTAACTTTTAATCGTATAAGCGATACGCAACTTTTGAACTCTTATTGGCAATTATATCATAATGAATAGAGCAATCAAAAGGTTGTGTATACCAAGGATAATTGTCTATTAATATTCGGTATGGTAAAATTGTACGAAAGCTTTGAATATGGAGTGTTCCAGCAGTTATTGATTTTGCTGATTATAGCGGCTATCATTTGCATAGTTATGACCAAAAGACTGTCTAATTACAGAAAGCGTATATAAGATAATGATTAATTTTTTTAAGAAGAAGAATGAGATTGAAAAACCAAATCCGTCTTCCAAACTTAAGACAATATCTCCCGAGTTTAAGACGGTATCTCCCCAAAGGGCAGGACTTAGCTTTGAGGTTGCCAATCTTCAGGGAATGGGGAAGCGTGAATATCAGGAGGATGCTTTTTGTGTTGCCAATGTTTTTGATGAAGAGAAACTCAAAAAGCAGGGACTCTTGTTCGCAGTCTGCGATGGAATGGGCGGCCTTAATGCGGGAAGCAATGCTGCCAATATGGCAATAGAAATAATTCGGAGCAGATTTTTTGAGATGAATCCGCAGGAGGATATTTCAAAATACTTAAGGGAGAGTTTGGAAATTGCTTCGTTGAAGATTAATGAACAATATCAAGAAAAGAGTGGAACTACGGGGATTGTGGGTGTGATTTTCGATGGGAAACTCCATTTTGCGAGTGTTGGGGACAGTTATTTATGTCTTCTTAGAAATAATGTTGCGATAAGACTCAACAGGCCGCACAATCTTCAGAACAAAATATATGATGAATGTATAGCAAATGATGAGTGGAATCCATTTTTGGCAAGGAATAATGTAGAAAAGGATGCATTGACGAATTTCCTTGGAACTGCACATTTGGCGGATATTGATTCTACGGTCAAACCGATAGAATTATTACCTAAAGACGTGATTTTGGTATGTTCTGACGGCGCGGCTGCGTTTGCTGACGAAAATGAGCTGAGGGATATTTTGATACCTACCGATGCAATGGAGTCATCACGCAGAATTGAAAACAAAATAGAGGAATTGAACAATCCAAATCAAGATAACTATACAGCTATTGTTATCTGTGCAAGATAGCATGGATGCTTCTAACAATTTATTGAGAATACCGCGTATTTATTATACAATAATGTCGATTTGCTATTGAGGACAATTGAGGGGGAGAAAATGGCATTATCAGAATGCGAAAACGGACATATATATGATAAAGATCAATATACATCATGTCCGTATTGCAAGAATAAAGAAGTAAGAATTGAATTCGGCACTTCCGAAAAAACAATAGGTAAGACGATGCCTGTGTCTATGGGAAGTAATATCGGAAAGACGATGCCCGTATCTATGGGAAGCAATATCGGAAAGACAGTGCCTGTATCCGATAATAACGGTATTAACAAGTCATCCTCGAAAATATACGGATGGTTGGTTAGTATTGATGGCAAGGATTGCGGTGAAGACTATAAAATCACTTCGATTAACTGCCTGATAGGAACAGGTCCTGAAGCAGATATTGTATTATCTGTATCAAGTTCTGATTATTCAGGGAATATATTTAGAATCTGTTTTGATAAAAGAGGCGGACAGTTTTATATTGTTCCGGATCAAGGGTATACCGACATTTACGTTGACGATGAACCGGTATTTACCCAAAGACCGATACCGACGCGTACCTGCATTGAGGTAGGCGGCAGTAAGTATATTTTTATCGCATTTTGCAATGACAGTTTCAATTGGGATTAAAGAAAGGAAAGGCTATTTTTATAATGAACGAAAAATATCCCCTTGCACTAAATGAAGGAAGCATATTGGCGGGTCAGTATATAATCGAAGGAGTTCTCGGACAAGGCGGCTTTGGAATTACATATGTTGCCCAAGACCATAAGAGCGGTTCGAAGGTTGCCATCAAGGAATTTTTTCCTGATACAATGGCAACAAGAGACGGTAATTCTGTTATGTCATTTACCGGTGAACGGGCCGAAGCATATGAATACGGAAAAGACTGTTTCTTACAGGAAGCCAGGACGTTGGCACAGTTTGTAGATATTGCAAACATTGTCAGAATATATACATATTTCGAAGAGAATGCAACAGCATATTTTGTTATGGAATATGTGGAAGGTGAAAGCTTTGACGAATATATTAAAAGAAAAGGCGGCAAGATAAGCTTTGATGAGGCTTGCAAACTGCTGCTTCCTGTCATGGATGCACTTGCTGCGGTTCACGATAAAGGAATTGTTCACAGAGATGTAACTCCGGACAATATTTTTATATGCAATGACGGTACGGTTAAGCTTCTTGATTTTGGTGCGGCACGATACAGCATAGGCGACAAATCCAAAAGCCTTGATGTTGTATTAAAGCACGGTTTTGCACCTAAAGAACAGTATACAAGGCACGGTCGTCAGGGAGCATTTACTGATGTGTATTCTCTTGGCGCAACCTTTTATTATGCTATAACCGGGAAGAAACTTCCCGACTCCATAGACCGACTGGAAGAAGATGATATGATTCCGCCAAGTACTCTCGGGGTGAATATTCCCGAGGATAAGGAAGAAGTACTCTTTAAGGCAATAAGTGTTCAGCCTCAGGACAGATTTCAGAATATGAGAGATTTCTCAGCTGCCCTCAAGGGTGAGGTGCCGCAAAATATCGGACAAACGGTTGCGGTTAATCCGGGAACTGCACCGGTTGCGGTTAATTTGGAAGCTTCACCGGTTGCACAATCGAGCTTTTTGAAAAAGAAATTTGTACTTCCTTCGATTATTCTGGGTGGATGTGTAATATTGGCAGCAGCTGTTATAGGAATAATAGTGTCTGTCAACCGTCCCAAGACAAACGCAGATCTTGTCAGGTCTGTATCGGCCGGCGATAAGACGACAGATGAGAATGAATCGAAGAAATCGGCGGCCAAATCCAAAGCAGGCGGTGAGGACGATTCCAAAGAAGAGACTCCGACACCTGTGCCTACTCCTGAGACTGTAGTTGTCAAATCAATTAGTGAAATAACTGATGATATAGGCATATTTGATGCGGATGCAATCAGCAATATTAACAACGGAGGATATGTTGCGGATGCTGCAAACTGTACATATGTATATGCTCCGGATAAGGGGTTGTGTGTATATGACAGTAACGGATTGACGGTTATAGGTGAACCCTATGAATATTCAATGGGCAATATGAACGTTATCGGGAACAGTATATTGTATACCTACGGCGGAACAGTGTATCTGATGAATGATGACATGACTGAGAACGGCGTATGCACTGATTTTGGCGAGAACGTGCCGGTGCGCAGCCTGTATGCAAACGATATAGGTGCATTTGTTATAGAATATGGAGATATCAACGATTCTTCCGCACCGGAAAAACTTTACTACAAACATTGGGAAACGGGAGCTCAGACAAAACCTGTTGAAATAAGGGCAAATACACAAATTGCAATATTGGAAGACAGAGTCATGTTTATCAATGCTGACGGAAAACTGTCATGCTGGTCATACTATGACGGTGCAACATATTACTACAGTCAAGTCACAGAGGATGCAGGAGATATACTGTCTATTTCGCAACAAGGATATGGAAGTGATGAAGTAGTATACCTTACCAGCATGGGAAAGAAGGATACGGAAACTTTTAAGGCCTATTCAACCTTTATTTTCCGTGACCAGTTGAAGTATAAACCCGAGTCTAAGGATTACTACGTATATAACAGATGGTATACCGAGGCTGACACCGGAATTAGTGTAGACTCGGATTATTCGGGTTATTTCAATTTCTCGGCCACAGCGGTTCACAACGGAAACTTCTATTTCGCATATCAGTGGGATTTGGACACTCTTGGAAACCGTAATGACAGCAGCGAATCGGCTCCGTGGGAAATCAGATGCTTTCAGGCAACTTTAAATGCGAATAAAGATGAAATTCTGAAAACGAATACAAAGGTTATGCTTTCTCCGGCCAATGAGAATCAGTATAACGATACGGAACATATCCCTGCCAATTCAGGGCTTTATGATATATGTTTTTCAAAGAAATATCCTGACGTAGCATTCGTTAAATATATAAGTTTTCCGGATGAAACCGTAAAAGTGGGAGTATTCCCTGCTTATTACAGATAATAGTACAACTGATGCCGAATTGTTATTGGCGAAATAGGAAAGGACTGAAAATGAAAAGAATCGGAAGCAGACTAATGGCATTTCTTTTGACAGGAATCATGGCACTTGGATTTGTGTTGTCTACGGGCACTAACGCGTACGCATACAATACAGAAGTTGACGGTGCTGTTGTAGCTGTATCTGTTTATGCCAAAAATGCACAGTTATGTGCGGTTGACGGAAACAACATTGTCCCAATAAAAGACCTTGGAGATATTGATTTAAGTTGGGGAAGCGGATTCTTTATCGGAGATGTAAGAGAAAATCCGGAATATTTCGTGACAAATTATCATGTTATAGCCACGATGGTAGAAAACAATAAGGGCGGAATGGGATATACAGTGGTCGGACAGGATGAAAACGGTACTCAGATGGTCGTAGCGTTTGAGTCGACCGAGATACGTGCATATTATTCGGAAGATGATTATGATGTCGCTTACCCTGAGTGGTATGGCGGTTCATTCGAAGACAATGAACTTGATATTGCCATTATGAAACTTAAATCTCCGACATCCAAAAGACATGCACTTAAACTGGAGAACCTTGACGGTGAGGACAGAGGAAGTACGGTATATGTTGTAGGTTTCCCGGGAGTTGCAGAAAATGACTTCACATCCGGAAGTAAGCTTGAAATGCAGGATATTTCCATTACAACGGGAATTGTCGGCAAGTTCGTAACTTCCGGCGCTGCGGGAATTGCACTTATTCAGACGGATGCCGAAATCTCCCATGGCAATTCCGGAGGTCCTATGGTTGATGAAGCGGGAAATGTTGTCGGAATTAATACGTACGGTTCTTCCAAAGTCGGTGATAATGTGGCCGATATCGCCAAGACCTATTATGCTATAAACGTATCCGAGCTTGAAGAAGTTCTTGATAAGAATGCCGTATATTATGAAACGGCCGGAAGTAAGTCGGGTATTGTATTGGTAATAGCAATCATTGCGGCAGTATTGGCTGTGGCGGCTGTGGTTGTGTTACTTTTGGCTCTTAAAAAGAAAAAGCAGGGTAAGCCTGTCGGTTCTGCTGCATCTGCCCCCAAACCGGTCGGTTCGACTGCACCCATGGGCAAGCCATATGCGGTATCTTTGGCTTCACAGCATGCAGGAGCTGCCATTGAGGTTACAGAAGGCGGTATACTGCTTGGTCGTGATCCGGCAGCCTGCAGCATTGTTTACGCGGAAGAAACGCCCGGAGTCAGCGGCAGACATGCCAAGATTGAGTGGGACCAAAACAATGTTGAGTTTATTGTTACGGATGTCGGATCTTCCTATGGAACATTCCTTGGTAATAACAGTAAACTTGAAGCGAACGTATCTATAAGAGTCAAATCAGGGGAGAGCATTTACTTAGGTGAAGCTGCCAATGTAATAAGACTTGAGGTTAGATAACGTATGGAGTTTGATATTTTTGAGTATACAAGTCGTGCAGGTCGACAGACTAACGAGGATAGTGTAGGTCACAGAATATTTGAAAACGAAGCGGTATTTACGGTAGCTGACGGATTGGGCGGACACAGCCTCGGGGAAGTGGCTTCTGCTACGGCTGTTGACACAGTACTGTCATGCTTTAATACTCCGATATCGGATTCGGGATTGCTGATAGAAAAGAGTATCCAAAAGGCCAACAATGCCATATTGGGCATTCAAAAAGAAAAAGGTCAGATTCTGAAGAGCACGCTTGCACTTTTGCTTATAACATCTTTTGACATATATTTTGCAAATGTCGGAGATTCGAGAGTGTATATGTTACGAAACGGCGAAATCATGGAATATACCGACGATCATTCCGTAGCCTATAAAAAGTATAAGGCCGGGGAAATTGCCCGTGAAGAAATAGGATTTGATGAAGATCAGTCGTCGCTTTTGCGGACACTTGGAAGCGAGGACAGATATGAACCTTCAATCCGCACTCTTAATCTGATTCCCCAAAAGGGTGATGCCTTTTTGCTGTGTTCGGATGGATTTTGGGAATATGTGAAGGATTTGGAAATCGAAGTTGATTATGCCAAAGCAGGTGATGCCAAAGAGTGGGCATTGAATCTTCTTGCCAGGGCAATGGACCGAGTGGACGGCGATAATGACAATATTACCGTTCAGACAATAATTGTCAGGTAAGGTTTATTGGTCGAATTGACCACCAATATTGATAAAGGAGCTTTGCGATGAGTGCAAGGAAAAAGAAGACAATCATAATAATTTCGGTAGTGGCTGTAATTATTGCAGCAGTTATAATCTGGTTTGAAATTCCCAGAATTGAGGTAAGAAGTTATATTAAAGATAATCTCCCGGAAGGTCATTATACCCTTTACCTTAATTACGGGGATTTTGTTACGTTCAATTCCACGGATAATCAAGCAATTGACAGAATATGGCATGTCTATGATAAAGATAGAAATGTTCATTTTAATGTTGCTCAGGATAATCGGGAAGATGATATCGAAACGGCACACAGCACCGGAAACAAGGAACATCATTTCAGAAACAATTATGCGATGAACTTTACCGGGCGATATTGGTCATCTTTGATTTATGATGAAGAAAACAAATATCAGACCAAGTTATCGGTTCAATTTGTTCCGAATGAAAATTCACGAAATCATGAGATTTTGGCGATGTCTGCATTGTATGGAGAATTTGCAAGCCGTGAGGAACTGGATGCACTGTTTGATGATTTGAATGTAGCTGCACAGTTCTTCGATAAGAAGAATGTTCCTCTTTCCTACGGCTTCTTTCAATTCCGCTATACCAATTATACACATTATAAAAATATAGATGAATATTCGTATCTTATGTACGGACGACTTGACGATGTTGAGACTGCGCGTACAGAGGCGTATAATAAAATGATTGATATAGGTATGGAATATAATGATAAAGATATTCTGTCACAGTTTACTGAGCAGGAATTGAATGCATATGTTCCGTCAGAAGAAAGAATAGGTAATATTTATGAAGAGTAAAATTCTGCTGATTTCCGCAATATATACTGTAGTTGCATGGATTGTTGCATTGCTTGTCAGATTTAACACAGGTGCAAGTGATACATATTCAACGATTATATTCGGAGTGTATCTTGCCGTGGTCATATTCGGAATATATGCAATGTATTTGGCAGTTGTTATTTCAAGCATTGTTGCGATTGCTAAATCCGGTAAAACGAACGCAGATAAAACGGTTACCAAGTCTTGTATTATTAATGCAATTATTTCATTGGCGTTAATCAGTACAGTGTTTATTACATATCTGATAGTGGATTTTCATTTCTAATCGTTGGGGTTGCGGTTAACAGCTTCGCAAAAATAATAGAATATTCATCATAGCGGGGGTGCAAAGTGAAGAATATTAATTTGAACATTAGCGCAGTTCGCAGAATTGTGATAGGTGTATTCTGCGCTTTTATCGGTATAAGTGTAGCTATAGTAATGCTCAACCTGTATGAGCCGGAACAAAATACGTTGCGTGCTTTGAGCAGTGTGTGCATGGATGTTATCTGCATGATTATCCTGTTCATTTTGATACTGAGTTTTGCATTTGATAATTATGAATCCAATCGTACCACCAAGCTGTTTGCGGGGCTGCTCGTAGCCACGCTTTGGGCATTGTATTTGGATTTTTTGAACTGGGCCTTCGACGGTTCTTTGGAACTTGGACAGATGACGTTTTGGTATACTGTCGGCTCTTTGTGTATGGGGTCTATTCTGGCCTGCATTTTCTCACTTTATCTTTACAGATATATGGAAGAGACACATGACCTTGGCAAGATGCGGACAAGTGCTATTGTCTGCGCGATAATGAACCTGATCTCTTTCGTATTGACCTTTGTTTTGGCACTTACCGGGACAGCATTTAAATTTGTTGACGGACACTACGAAATCGGTGCACTTTATGATGTGGTTACGGTTATTCCGGTGCTGTGTATGCTGTATTTGACGGGCTATGTGATTCGATACGTTAAGACTATCGGGCTTCATGATGTGTTTGCTGCCATAGGTTACATTATCCTTATGGTGGCGGGAGCTTTGTTCGAGGCAGAACATGGTGTCGGAACTACTTATGTTGCAGTGGCGATTGCGGATGTCTTTATCTTTGTGATGCTGCAGAACGGAATTATTGCCCAAGAGAAGCGCAATGTTCAGGAATTAATGAAAATATCCAATACGGATGAATTGACGGGCTTCTATAACAGACATGCATATGAAGACGATATAACCCAAATTGATACGGAAGAATTGAATGACGATTTCGTTTATGTTTCGGTAGATGTGAATTCACTCAAGAAGATAAATGATTCATTGGGACATAATGTGGGTGACGAATTGTTAATCGGAGCTGCCGATTGTCTTGCTAAATGCTTCGGACCGTACGGCAAACTCTATCGTATAGGCGGCGATGAATTTGTTGCCATTATTAATGCGAGTGAAGAGCAATTGGATGCAATTAAGACAGATATAGAGAAACTTACCCAAAACTGGGAAGGCAAACTTGTAAGTGATTTAACGATTTCGTGCGGATATGTTACGAAAAAGGAAGCGTCGAATATGACAATACAGCAAATAGCTATATTGGCTGACCGCAGAATGTATGAAGCCAAGGCAGATTACTACCGTCGCGCGGGTATCGAACGACGTAAAAACCCTTAACTAACCTATATTTTTGTGCTAAAATATATTAGTTACAGAGGTCGTGAAATTCGAATTCTGTGCATAAATTTATGTTTTGAAAGGACGTATTCAGATGACTAAAATTGACATATATTCAGGCTTTTTGGGAGCCGGAAAAACAACACTTATCAAGAAGCTTTTGAAGGAAGCGCTGTCGGGTGAGCAGGTTGTTCTTATTGAGAATGAGTTCGGCGAAATCGGAATCGACGGTGGATTTTTGAAAGAGGCCGGAATTGAGATTAAAGAGATGAATTCGGGATGTATCTGTTGCTCTTTGGTAGGCGATTTCGGAACATCTTTGAAGGAAGTAATGAAAACATATCATCCGGACAGAATATTGATTGAACCTTCCGGAGTAGGAAAATTGAGTGATGTAATGAAGGCAGTTAAGGATGTAATCGATGGAGAAGAGGTATACCTTAATTCAGCGGTTGCCGTTGTTGATGCATCCAAGGCCAAACTTTACATTAAGAATTTCGGCGAATTCTTCATCAATCAGATTGAGCATGCCGGAACGATAGTGCTGAGCCGTACCCAGAATCTTTCTAAGGAGAAATTGGATAAAGCAATCGAAATGATACGTGAGCACAATGCCAAAGCCACGATAGTGACAACTGAGTGGGACGAACTTGACGGTGCGGATATTCTCTCAACCATAGAAGGAGCCAAGGATCTTGAAAAGGAATTGATGGCTGAGTTGGAGCATGATGAGGAAGAACATGAGCATCACCATCATCACCACGATGATGAGGAAGAGCATGAGCATCACCATCATCACCACGATGACGAGGAAGAGCATGAGCATCACCATCATCACCACGATGACGAAGACGAACATGAGCATCATCACGATCATGGTGAAGGCTGTACCTGCGGCTGTCATGACCATGATCATCACCATCACCATGCGGATGAAGTATTTACAAGTTGGGGACTTGAAACTCCGGATTCTTATTCGAAGGAAGAAATCAAAGGCATTCTTGAGGCACTTGAGAATGAAAAAGAGTGCGGATTTGTTCTTCGTGCCAAAGGAATGGTACCCAATACCGAAGGCGGATGGATATACTTTGATTATGTGCCGGGCGAATCAAATATTCGTGACGGTAAACCGGATGTTACGGGTAAGTTCTGTGTAATCGGTTCGAAGATTAATGAAGATAATATAAGCAAATTGTTTGAGAAATAAGTATGTTTGGAAAACGAGGAAATATTATGAAACCGGTATTTATCATTAACGGTTTTTTGGAAAGCGGAAAATCAGAATTTATTAACTATACTCTTGCTCAACCGTATTTTAAGACGAAGGGCAGAACACTGCTTATTCTGTGTGAGGAGGGTGAGGTTGAGTACGATCCCAATTTGTTGGTTAAGACGGCTACGGATTTGGTTCTGCTGGATGATATCGAGGATTTTAATGCCGATAAGCTGATGAGTCTTGAAAACACATATAAGCCGGAAAGAATCATCATTGAATGGAACGGCATGTGGGACTTCAGGCAGATGAAGCTTCCGAATCTGTGGAAAGTAGAACAACAGATAACCACTATTGATGCATCAACGTTTGTTACATATTATTCCAACATGAGGTCACTTTTGGCCGAAATGATCAGGAAATCGGAAATGATAATTTTCAACCGATGCGATAATGTGATAGATGATTTGCCGACATATAAGAGAAATATTAAGGCTGTTAATCAAGCCGCAGATATTATATTTGAAGGCGCAGACGGCGAGATAACAACAATATTCGAGGATGATCTGCCGTTTGACTTACAGGCACCTGTCATCGAACTTGATAATAACGGATATGGCATTTGGTATATAGACAGTCTTGATAATCTTGAAAGATATATCGGTAAGACGATTAAGTTTACGGCAATGGTTTTGATTCCAAAGGAATTTCCCAAAGGTTACTTTATTCCGGGAAGAATGGCCATGACATGCTGCGCGGAAGATATGGCATTTATCGGATTTGCCTGTGAGTGGGCTGATACGGATAAACTGCGTGATAAGCAATGGGTGAGTGTAACAGCTAAAGTTGCCAAAGAATACTTTGTAGATTATGAAGGAGAGGGTCCGGTTCTTAAGGCAATTTCGGTAGAAAGCACTTCGAAACCATCCGAAGAGGTTATTAGTTTTAGCTAGAATCAGGGGGATATCTATGCGAAATAACTTTTTAAAGAGGAAAATACACACCAAAATAGGTATGATTTTATGTCCTGTGGCTCTTTTGCTGACCGGAATGATAGCTGTCATAATGACAATTACCGGTAATTACGAAGAGTCCAGGATTTTTTTGACTAAAAAGGCTGTACAATCCACGGATTGGAGAATAGAAGGTGAGCCGATGAATTCAGACGGCAGCCGTAACCGGATACATGTTGAAGCCGGAGTGCCGATTCATATTATCGGACGGGTTCCGGAAAATGTTAATGATGAGTGGGGCGCCATGCTCAATTCGGATTATTGTGCGGTTCAGGTATATGTTGAATCCGAACAGGTTTATTCGTTCGGAACAGAGCAACCTTTGTCATTTGGACGGTTATTGGGTGATATCAGATTGGTTGTTCCTCTGAACAGTTCTCATGCGGGTAAAATAATGAGAATAATCATGACACCGTATTATACCTCAGGGATGGATGTAAGACCGCCGAGATTTGAAGTTATACCTACACTTTATAATATTGTTCTTGTGGAGAACACGCCGCAGCTATTGTTTGTGGCAATCATGTTTGTATTGCAGCTTGTATGTATAGTATTCCTTATTTTCCAAAAGAAGGCTAAATCGGATGTGAATCATGATTCCGTGTATTATTTCATACTGTTCCTTACAGGCTCGATAACCTGGACATTGTGCGGATTTGATTTGCTGCAATTCGTTACGAACAGTTATGCAAGTGTTGCGTATGCATATTTCATGTCGATACCTATTATGAGTGTTGCATTCTCAGGATTTTGTTCTACTTTCCTTTCATCCGGAAGGCACGCATTCAGGATGCTTTGGAGTTATGGGTGGCTGATACCAATAATTTCATCCTTGTGCTATGTTTTCGGAGTTTGCGATCCGGTACATATAATATGGCTTACTCATATTCATTTGGCACTTAACTTTATATTGGCATTGGTATATGCAATTAAGGACGGCAGATTTAACAAGCGTCTGTATTTGATTGTGGCAGCCATGGGAACTATGGGGTTATGTGTTTTAATTGGATTTGTTACCAAGCTGCTCTATACATTGGAACGTTACAGTGCATTCTTCTTTGGATTGGGAGTTTCAGTGTTCTTGATTATACT
This sequence comes from Lachnospiraceae bacterium, assembly GCA_045640525.1. Classification (GTDB taxonomy): domain Bacteria; phylum Bacillota; class Clostridia; order Lachnospirales; family Lachnospiraceae; genus JAILLW01. The sequence continues at coordinate 24,222 of JAZUFE010000039.1, forward strand.
GTCGGTACTGCTTATTGAGAATCAGTTCGGAAGACTTGAAGAGAGAAAGTATCTTGAAATATATAAGAATCTTACATCCATTGATGTTATGACCAATATGCGTAACAGAATGGCATTTACCACGGATTATACTTCTGTTACCAAAGAGGATTTCGGAGAAAAATATTTGACGTTGTTCGTGTTCAAATTGATGCATTTGCGTGATCTTAACGCAAGTGAAGGTCAACAGGCGGGCGATATGTTGATAATAGGTTTGGGAGAATGCATAAGCAGAATATTTAAGGCTTACGGTGAATGCTACAGAATAGGAAGTGATGAATTTGCTGTGTACATGAAAGGAAAGGAAGGACAGCAGGTTGGACTTTTGAGAGATTTTGATGAGAGTATAGTTCATTATAACGGTACTCACAAACTTCCCATTTCGGTTGCATACGGTTTTGAATCCGGTGAATATGAGCAATCCGATGAATGTATGAAAGTCTTGTGGAATGGTGCATATCAAAAGCTGCGTCAAATGGAAGATAATATAATGTGACTTATATCGAACATCAAATATATGATATCAAAAAGGTCCCGGCCATATGGTCGGGACCTTGAATTTACTGTTTATACTTTAATTATTTAACAGTAACCTTTGTGATATGAGGGTTAGCACCTTCATACCAGTAGAGGAAACCTTCACAATCAATCTTATCACCTACGTTTAATGCTTCAACAGCCTTGTAAACGTCGGTATCCTGACCTGTAAGGTAAGACTCAACAGTGAATGAAAGAGTTGTTCCGTTAGCTTCTACATCAAAGTAGAGGTCTGAACCGGGTTCGCCGGAACCGTCATGATTGTACTGGAAAGGAACATCGTTACCGTCAACATCCTTTCTTGCTACAACTGTCAAATCCTTGAATGAAACGAACTTGTTCTGATCTTTGATGAGTTCATCAGTACCCAACTTAGCTGTTACATCTACAGGAGTTGCTACATAATTACCTTCTTCAACTTCGAATGTTGCATCTGTAATCTCAACTTCGCCTGACCACTCTGACTTGAAACCTGTTACTTTAATCTTTGTTCCGGGAACAAGCTTGTCATAATCTTCCTGTGACATAGGCATATTGTAGATGAAGTAACCGCCTTCACCATCCTGTGAATAGATAGTAGCCTGATTCTCCCACCATCCTTGCTTAGCCTGGACATATGTTTCAACTGTAACTTCGCTGTCAAGTGCTGCAGCATCATACTCGGCATATGTCATAACGCCTTCGCTCTTCTTGTTGATATCGCCGTTGCCACAAGCTGTCAAGCCAAGGACCATAGCAGCAACAAGACCTAATGCTAATGCTTTTTTCATAACTTCTCCTCCTTATTATGAATATGAAAACCACATGATGAGCATTGACTCACCAAAGATGGATTATACAATATTGCATTCAATAAATCAATGAATTAGACGATAAGCTATTATTAAGATCCATGCCAAGGCGAGCGCGGACAGAAGAATTATGGCCGGAATGGGAAGAGGGCCTAAATCTTTCTTGCCTGCGTTAACAGCGGAGGCATTATTAAGATGATACAAACCGGTTACATCCTTAAAGGTTTTTTCAATGAATGCATCGTCTACATTCTGATGTCGCCTGGTGGCTTTGGTTACATTCTCTATCATTTGACCGGCCGCATCTCTTAAAGAGGCGGAACCGTTGAACACCGGAGTTACGAATGTGTTCTCGATATTGTCAAGGAGTATATTGGTAGCATCTATTTTGACAGAATAATACGTGTTGTTATCTTCACCGCTTCTGGAAAGATACTCCGTATATTCCGGTGAGTTCTGCGCCTTGGATGTTACGGGAATATATCCTTCGGTTTGGGCATATCCTATCTGAACATCATTGGTCAGAAGGAATTGAGCAAACAGCCAACTTGCCAAAACTTCCTGTGGGTCCTTCTTATTGAATATGCAAAGTGAGGGACCTTGCGAAATCATTTTGGGGTTGTTGACATCGGCTTGAGGGATCATTCTTACCACGGTTTCACATTCTTCAATGTCATCACTGCAAATATCCGACAGGGGTGCGTTCGAACCCATCCACGTAGCGCCGGCAGTTGAATCCACAGCGAAAATGCATTGATTTGCATTCAGATAATTGGCAGGATAACTGCTGATTTTGAAGGTTGAAAAGGCACCGGATTCAGCATAAGGGGCCAACTGTGAAAGTATTGATTTGGTAGTATCATTGAAAATCAGAATATTTCCTTCAGCGTCGGAATAAGGTGCATCCAATTGCTTCAGGCGGGAAATCATCATATTATCGGTTGCTTTGTATATGAAAGGAATCATTACATTTTGACCGTTAACTTTGTAGTTACCGTCAGGTCCTTTTGCTACGGCCTTTTGAGAAACTTCGAATATGAAATCCCAGGTAAGAACGTCGGGCACATCGTATCCTAGTTTGTTAAGCAGCGTCTTATTGATGTACAGGGCTTCCGTAGAACGCATATAGGGTAGGGCATAGTAGTGTTCTGCCAATTTGCACTCTTCAAGGAATTTGGGGACAATTTCGTCTTTCGTGGGTGCATCGAATTTAACTTCACTGCCTCCGAGACCGTACTTGGGATTATCCATTAATTCATCCAATGGGAACATTGTATTGGCCCCGGTCATGTATGTTGCAATGTGGTCAGGGTAAGTAATGCAGATATTGGGTGTCGTATTGGTGGATATGTTGGTAATAACGTCGTTGTATATTCTTCCGTAATCAGTATATAACCTCATATTAACGGTTATGTTCGGATATACTTTTTGAAACTCCGATATTGCATTTTTATATACGTTGGTTTGGAGAACGTTGGTATCATTCTTGGCCCAGAAAGTAACCTCGTAGTTTCTCGAAGTGTCAAAATCTTCGGGAACAGTGAATTCTTCCTGTGATGTCACTGCATGACAACCTGACAGCAGTGATACGCCGATTAATGCAGTTATCACATATATAATGAATCGCTTCTTCATTAGCCTTTGGTACCTCCTTGTGCAACTCCGGCCATGATTTTCTTATGGAAAATCAGGAACAGAATAATTAGCGGCAAAGATATAACTACTACAGCCGCCATCATAGCCGGTATATTTTCACGTCCGAAACCGTTTTCACGGATTTCCTGTATACCGTTCGAAACAAGATAGTAGTTGGAATCATCCGTGATAAGTCTGGGCCATACGTAAGAGTTCCAGCATTCAATGACCTTCAGAATAATTATTGTTATTAACGTGGGTTTGCATATCGGAATCAGAACTTTACGAAGATATCTGATATCCGACGTACCGTCAACTTTGGCGGCATAATACAAATCGTCCGGAACACTTTGGAAGTTTTCTTTCAGAAGGTAAATATAGAAAACCGAAGTGATGGACGGAAGTATCAATCCGGTGAAAGTGTTCCTCAAATCAAGAGATGTTATGGTGGCAAAATTGGTGATTACAACAAGCTCGTTGGGAATCATCATCAATGCCAAAAAGAGGGTAAAGATAAGATCTCTTCCCTTGAATTCCAAACGAGCGAACGCAAAGGCCGCCAGCGTAATCACAATTAACATGACAGCTGTTGTGATTAATGTAAAGATAAGAGTATTGACAAGGTACTGTCCCAAAGATACGGTCGTGAATGCGTCAAAGTAATTCTGCAAGGTCGGCGACAGCGTGAAAAACCTGGGAATGTATTCCGAGTTATAGGTACTGTAACTTTTTAGTGAAGTCAGCAGCATCCAGTAGAACGGGAACAGTACTATAATTGCCCAAAATCCCAAAAGAAAGTATATGACAGTGTTACGAATATGCTTTCTTCGGTTCATATTTTTGCCTATTTGATCATAAGTTAATTGTTTGTTCATTTGCTGACTCCCAATCAATAAGTAGTGTTTTTACGTGATACCAAAAGATTGATTACGGTTATGGTAAGTACTATTGCAAAGAGGATAATTGCCGCAGCGGAAGCATAAGAAGGATAACCGCCGGAATTACCGTAGAGCATATCATACACATAACCTACAATAGTGTTCATGCCCGCAGCATTCAAATCGGTACCGAAGAGTGCAACTTCATCCGAGTATGCTTTGAAAGCACCTATGAATCCGGTAATAATCAAATAGAAAATCATCGGTGAAATCATGGGGAGAGTAATCTTATAAAAGATGCGGAATCTTCGTGTGCCATCGACCTGCGCTGCCTTGTAAAATACCGGATTGACCGAAGCAAGTGCCGATGTCAGTATCAGAATTTTGAACGGCATTACAATCCAAATGGTATAAATGCACATAACCAGCATTTTGGCCCAATACGGACCGTCTATGAAATCCACGCTGCTTCCTCCGAAAAAGTTAATCAACAGATTAATCATACCGTCGGAATATGCGGTCTTTTTGAACAAAATCATAAATACAAGTCCTACTGCCAACGTGTTTGTAACATACGGCAGAAAGTATATGGTTTGAAACAATTCTTTTACCGGCTTGATTGAACTTAGCAGAACCGAAATCAAAAGGGCCAGCCCCGTTGACAGCGGGACCGTAATAATAACCAAAATGAAGGTGTTCTTTAGCGCCTGAAGGAAATACTGGTCATGCAACACATAGGAATAGTTGTACATTCCGTTACCGAACGAGGTTCCCGAGGCGAAATTGTATCCCTCTTCAAATGAATATATGAAAACATCAATAAGAGGGTATATCATAAATGCTCCCAAAAACAGGAAAGCGGGTATCAGATAAAGATACGCTTTTTTATTATTCTTAGTCATGTTTATACCTCAAAATCGATTCTGCTTTCATCTTCTTTGCTGAAAATGTGAACTTTATTGGGCTTAAGATCAAAGGCAACTTCGCCTTTTGACTCATCCAATTTAATGTCCGAATTAACTATCGAACGGATTGTTTCGTTCTGACAGTAAGCATTGGTTGAAACAATACTCATGTCTCTGCCCATTACCTCAAGTCGTCCGAGAGAACAATGTAGGGCCCCCTCCAATGAAGGAATGAATCCCTCGGGACGGATGGCTGCGTATACCGGCTGATTGGCAACTCCTTTGGTTTCAAGAACTTTATCTTCTCCGATGCAAAGATATCCGTTTTCTACTCTGGCATCAAATACATTGATGGGTGGGGTACCCAGGAATTTCGCCACAAACAGATTTACGGGATGATCATAGACATCCTGCGGTTTGCCGATTTGCTGCAACATACCGTCTTTCATGACAATTATAATATCCGAAATGCTCATGGCCTCGTCCTGGTCATGAGTTACGAAAATAGTCGTTATTTTGGTTTCTTTTTGAATGCGTCGGATTTCTTCACGAGTCTGAAGTCTTAGTCGGGCATCAAGATTTGACAGAGGTTCGTCCAAAAGCAGAACTTTGGGCATCTTAACCAAGGCGCGTGCAATAGCTACACGTTGCTGCTGACCTCCGGATAATTCGGAAGGTTTTCTGTCCATAAGTGCATCGATTTGGACGAGTTTTGCGGCTTCGTTAACACGCTTAGCCATCTCTTCTTTTGATAACTTTGCATCTTTGCGAAGGTTCTCCAAGGGGAATTGTATGTTTTTAAATACTGTCAGATGCGGATAAAGGGCATAACTTTGGAATACCAGACCGACCCCCCTTAACTCGGGTGGGAGGTTGGTAACGTCATCCTCACCGAAGAAAACAGAGCCCTCGGTAGGCATTTCCAGACCGCTGATGAGGTTTAGTGTGGTTGACTTTCCGCAGCCGGAGGGCCCCAAAAGCCCTACCAACGTTCCGTCGGGTATTTCGAAATCGAAATTGTTCACGGCGATAACATCGTCACCCTTCTTATTTCTGTTGGGGAATTTTTTGGTTAAGTTTTTTAAAGTTATATTCATTTGGACTCCTTAGATTTCATATGTGTGTTTCAAGTCTTTGGAAATATGCTCCAAATCGGGATATATTGAGCATTCCGTAATGCCGAATACACGCAGTGATTTGATAAAGAACTTTTTGGCATCTTTGGGAATTATTATTTTGTAGAGAGTATTCTCATCGCAGATGTCCTCAAGCTTTCTTAGCGAGTTATGAACGGTAAAGTTAGCCTGCTGCGAATACATTCTCATGTTGTTTTCGGTGGAAGAACAGGCCAGAATCTTATTGTCCAATTCGTGATTGTGATGATTATGCTTGAATGCCGGTAAGAGCATTTCCTGAGTTGTATCGGCATCGTTTGGATATATACAACGACCGAAACCTTCCATTTCGTTCAAGTCTATAGGTGATAATACCCAAACGCAGGCATCCAGATCGGGATTTTCCTTATAGGTTTCTGTAGCGAAGAATGATGCTATCAAAGGAGAACGGCTCCAATCCAACATTCTGGTAGGCAGACCGTAATGCTGCATTATTGCAACCCAGCCCGCATAATTGTGTTTTTCGGGAGGATTGTTCATTATTTGCTTGGCTTTGATGTAGAAATCATTTGTAATGAATCGCTCTACCTCTATTCGCTTCTGACTTCTTTGGATGGAAGGAATCAGCGGAAGATCGGAATTTTCCTCCCCGCGATACCACAGATTAAGCCCGTGCTGCTTAGACAACTCGTTTACAAATTGCAAAAGCTCATCGATTGTTGTTATTTCCTGCGTAATCATCTATTGTCCTCACTCTACTATAAGTTATATGGCTCCATTTCTCTTTGCAATCTGAATTTGACAGATTCTTTCAGATATTTCAGGTATTCTTCATCCTGCGTCATTTCTTTGCCGGGAGCGTCTGAAATTTTGGCAACCGGACGCCCGTTGACATATTGGAGTTTGATAACTATGTTAAGGGCCTCTTCACATGTATTATTTGTTACGAAAGTTCCGATTCCGAAAGATACTTTGGTTTTATCTTTAAAATACTCATATATTTCCTGAGCTTTATCAAAATTGAGACTGTCGGAGAAAAGCAAAAGCTTGGTCTTGGGATCAACGCCGTACTTTTCGTAGTGCTTAATCATTTTGTTGCCCCATTCGAAAGGATCACCGCTGTCGTGTCTGATTCCGGTGTAGTTGTTAACCATTGAGTGATTGAAATCCAGCAAGAATAAATCGGTGGTCATGGTATCGGTAAGTGCGGTACCGTTATCTCCGCGATATTCATCATACCAGTCCTCCATGGCGTAATGGTTGGAGTAAGCCAAAGGAATTGAATCAATTCCCTGGTACATTTGGACAAATTCATGCGCATAAGTTCCTATCGGTGTAATGTGGTATTTCATGGCCAAATATACGTTGGAAGTACCGACGCAGTTGTTGGTTTCGGTAATGAGGCGTCGTATTACCTCATCCTCCCAATCCTTCGACAGACGTCTGCGACAGCCGAATTCTGCGAATTTGAAGGAGTATTTACCACTGTTGAAATCTTTGATGTTTTCATCAAGCTTCTCTTTGGCACTTTCTATAAGAGTGTCATAATCATAATTCATTCTAAAATAGACTTCGTTGACAATTTCAAGAAGGTAAATCTCAAACTGCATTGCCGAAAACATGGGGCCTTTGACGATAATCTCAAGTTGACCTTCATCGGAGAGCGAGGTTTGAACGTATTCTCGTATCGGATGCCATAATCTAAGAAATTCGACATAGTCATCTTTGATGAATCGAATTGATCTTAAATAGTCAAGCTCTGCTTTCGAAAAGGTCAGGGTGCAAAGATAATCGATTTGCTCATTGATTTCATCGAAAACTTCCTTGGAGAAAACCACGTCTTTATTACGACATTTAAAATAGTATTCTCCGATGAGATTGGTATGCTTGTGAAAAATGACCTGATCCATGTTGAATTTGTACAAGTCGGTATCAAGTAATGAAGTTACAATAGGTTTGAGTTTCATAGAAGCCTCTTTCTGTCCGACAGCCGCAGGTTACAGGCTGGCTGTTTTAGTGTTCTTTTGTGATAAAGATATAATGTTTTCATAAAAGTCGAAATATTGGTGCAATTTGGGATTGACGTATTTCGACCAACTTTCAAAGTCTTTTTTGAGTATCATGGCCCTTAATGAAGAAGCGCTGATATCTATGGTTTTGGGAATGAATATTTCCGTGATTTCGTCGGAATACTTATCATCCAACCATGAGGTTCGCCGATTTTCTTCGCCGGAAACAATAAGGTCCGGAAGAACATGATGGCGCTCCTTATAACTGTTAAGAACATAATCGCCCCAAGCGGGAACATTTCCGACACCAATGTCATTTAATGGTTCGATTATTATTTTTGAACCATATATTGCTTCCAACATCATTTTTCGCTCATCATATGAAAAGGGGTTTTTGGAGGTCCTTGCCTCCTGGGCAGAACCTATGAAAACAACAACATTGTCACTTGCACGAAGCGCAGTGTCAATCATCATTTCATGTCCCTTATGAAGTGTTTGAAAGCGCCCAAGCAACAGGGCATTGCTGAAATCTTTATTCATCCCAGATACTACTTTCAGGCCTGTAAACAGGCATTAATTCAAGCTTAAACTGATTGATTTTATGTAAGTGGTCTATCTTTTCCTTTTTGGAGGAATCCTCAATCAGACCGGTACGTATATATTTATCCAATTCGTCGTATGTAAAACCTAGATTATCTTCGTCGGTTAATCCGCTCAATCCGTCAATCGGAACTTTATTGACCAAAACCGAAGGAAGATTCAATTCATTTCCGATGGCACGCATTTCGGTAACAGTGAAGCCGGAGCAGGGACTGAAATCTCCGACGGAATCTCCGTATCTTGTCGAGTATCCGACCCAATCTTCGGACAGATTGCAGGTATTGGCAACTCGTCCGTTGTGACTTTGGGACACAGCATAGAGAGTTGACATCCTGATTCGGGGGGCCAGATTAGTGCGGGCTTGTTTTGAAAGTTCGAAAGGAATGCTTCCCAAAATCCCGTCGAAAGCATCTTTGATATTTATTTCGTAGTTTTTAATGCCCAAATGATTGACCAAAAGACGTGCCATATCGATATCTTCCTGCTCTTTGTAGGGCATGAGAACACCTATTACACGATCTTGTCCCAATGCTTCCACACAGAGTGCTGCTACAATGGAGCTGTCTTTACCTCCCGATATTCCGACAACGGCATTACAGTCTTTGCCGTTTTGCTCAAAAAATTTTCTGATCCATTCGACGCATCCGTCTTTGGCCATTTTGGCGTTAAACATATAATTATGCTCCTTAAATTGTATTTACTTTATGGAACTTGAATTCATTATCAAGAAAACTTGAGTTCCTGTATTTGTTCGGAGTGCAACCGATTTGCTCTCTGAATGTTTTGGTAAAGTGACTTGCACTTGTAAATCCGGTAGAGAATGCAATTTCCGTAATGCTCATTCCGGATGATTTGAGAAGTTCAAGGCTTTTGGTTATTCTGTATTTAATAAGATAGTCTGCAGGAGTGCTGTAGACGAATGTTTTAAAAATCTTGGTACACAGAGTTTTACCCACATTTCCGGCATCTGCGATATCTTCAAGAGCAACTTTTTCCATGTAATGATCCTGAATATACAAAATCATATCTTTGAACGTGTTTATATGAACTAATGTAGTCGAATTTTGCGGTTTGCTCAAGTCAATATTCTGATGTATGAGACGGATGATTTTGAAACATTCTTCAAGGATTTTTAATTCCAGGGTATCATCATGTATGAATTCGAAAATTCTGTCTATATCCGCCAAAATCTCGCCGGTCCAGTCTTTAGGGTCAAGTATGAGATAGTCAAATGCATTGGGACCCGTTACGGGGGCAATGAATTTTTGGTCGATGTAGTTAGAGGCGCTCATGTATGATGGGTGAAGAATCATGCAGTAGAATGTGCATGAACTTCCCTTTGGAGAGTAATTTGAATGAATTCTTTTGGAGTTGACGAGAATTCCATGCCCCTTTCCAAGGTGTATATTTTTACCGTTGATGGTGTATTCCAAAGAACCGTCCAAAATATACATGAATTCCAAATCTTCGTGCCAATGCTCTGTTATTGAGTAATAATTGGACTCTGAATAATAATGTTTATTCGCATAACAATAGAACAGAGGGTTGTTGTAATCAAGAACCTGCGATCTGTCATTTCTGGTTGTAATTGCATCTTTGATTTTTTCCATATATATCCTTTGGTTTACAACTTAATGGTCATGTACTTTTGGGCCTTTGAATTTTCAAGAGCCGAAGACAACATATTGGTAACATCCTCGGAATACTCAAGGCATTCTATCATTGAGTAGGCATATTCTTTTTGGATGCAAAGATAATCGGAACCGAAGTAGCGCTTCTTTAAGTCGTCCATCGTATCGACAGTGGTGATTTCGCCACCGACGACATCGCTTCTGTAGTATTCCGAACGATAATCAAGGTCGGAAAATATGACAACGGATTTGGGCGGAATTTCGCTGTATGCCGCATCCCATTCGGATTTGATAATCTCGTAATATGAAGGGGAAGTATTACTCCGGGTTGCCGCGATTGTTTGAATGCATTCTGCAAGCAAAAGCACAATAAGCAACATACTTACCACACAGGCTGATTTGGTTATATTTATCTTTCTAAAAGAGTGATCTTCAATCCTTGTCAGTACCCAATGTATCAGCCCAATAGTCAGAATGAAACTTGCGGGTTCAAAGAATCTGAAATAGAAGGTATCCATTGAAGAAAAATACCGTATAACCGTGAAAACAATGTAATACGAACCGGAAATGCCAAGCATGACACCTTCAAACGAGAACAGTTTGATTTTCCTTATTACAAAGATATACAAAATTCCGAGAACGAGAATTAAGAAAATCAGCTTGGGAACTATTCCGAATTCGGATAAAAGTCCGCCGCAGTCAAAGTGGAAGACATTAAATACTTCGGTAATAAGGCTGTTAATCAAATCGACGGTAAGCGTTCGATAATCATCCCACCATTCCGAACGACTGACTCCCGACGGCATTCCGTTCATTATTTTGTTCATCAGAAGATATCCGATACATAAAATGCCGGAAATAAATGACGTTACTGTCAGTTTGATGCACTGAAGGAGACAGCTTCTATCTTTACTCTTCATGTAGCGAATGAACAGTATCAGTATATAACATCCCGTTACCATGAAAACGTAAATACCGAAATACCGGGTGAGGAACGTCAAAAGTCCCCATAATCCCAAAAGTATAAAATCCTTGATTTTGGTATGCCCATTGATTATATCCGACAATTTGAAAGCAAAGAGCATAAGGAACAGTATGAAAAGAGGCTCAGACCAAGTATATAAATTCAGGTTAATAAAGCCAAGATTAATCAAGGCAAGTGAGTATATGAAAGCCCGGTTCTTAAAACGAATCTTAAGAGCAATCAAAATTACTAAAACTATGGCAGCGGCAAGCAATTTTGAAGCTATATAGGCATCGGTTCCTGTTGCAAGCATCATAAGACTTATGGCGAAAGGATAGAGAATCGGCCAATTGGCGAACCAGGTATTATAACCTGCGAGTCCGTCATACGAAAAACCGTTACCGGCTTTTAGATTGACTGCTTCGCGAAGGTAACCCGAAGAATCGGCTGTAATACATACTCCGTTTTGATATGCTTGGCTGAAAATGTTAAGACAGATAAATGCAAATACACAGCAAATAACCAGATTGCCAAGTATCCTGTATGCGAAATGATTCTCGCCTTTAAAAAGAGCAGCATAAGAAAAAGAGCCGATAAGTACAAGAATAAAGAGCTTGGCCAAAAGAGGTGCAAACTCGAGGCTGCTTGTAAAAGATGCAGTTTCGGGTAACTCTTCGACGAAGCCTATTGAAACGTTTGAAATCGAATCATCCGATGAAGAAGCGTTTAGACCAAAGGGGAGCGATTCCATTCCTTTTTGGGGGACATACATAAGATATGGCTCACAATTGTCGGCTCTGACGGATACTGTCACGGACTCGTTGGCATGAACTTTACGGCCGAGAGAAACAGTATTCCATTCTCCGACAATTATATCTTTTTCATTAAGAATCTTAGTATCATCGTTTAGTGAAATGGCAATGCTTCCGTTTCCTTCGGAAGAGACGTGGGTTATTACGAAAGAAATTTCCCGAAAGTTTACGTCACGGTCAAATGTGTATTCGAAATCAGATGATTCGCCGCTTTCGACCGGTATATACAAGGCGCTGTCGGTCAAAACCGGGTATAATCGATTGATTCTGCCTTCGGCAAACGCATTATGACAAAGATATACAGCAGTTGCCAAAAGAAGCACCAAAATGATTACAAAAATATAGAGTTTGGATTTTTTATTTATATTTGTCATATTTAATTCCGTTAAATTTTAGTCGCCAAATCCATAGCCATTGCCACAACCAGGTCTGAATTATAGTGAGAGTGCTCGCCCCACCGGCCAAGACCGAACATATTACAGGAAGATGCAGCTTCCAGAAGATGCTTCATAATCAAAGGTTTGTCAACGGTATTAAGAGGGTAGGCATATTCGTTCATATACCTAAAAGAGTCATCGTCCTTAGGATACATATCGCAACGCTCTTTTCTGGTTTCCAACCAAAATCCCCTTGAAGGAGAGGCAAAATTACTTCTGACCAAAATTCGATGATAAGGCTTGGACATGTCGGGTTCATAAATCCATTGTGCGGATGTGTCCGATTTATCCTTGCGGTATCTTATTTCTATGCTGCTTGATTTTAGCTTTGAAATACTGTCGGATATATCTTCCGGAAAGGCACCTGTAATTTTGAAGCTGTTCCAAGGAATCGTAGTTACAATTCGGTCTGCCTTGATTACGGAAGAATCCGATAAAGTTGCCTCCCGCTCGGTAATATTCACAGATACCAAACTAAGACCGGTTTTGAGATTGTCTTTTAGTGCTTCCCCCATTCTTAACCACACTTCCCCGTATCCGTATTTCTTTGGATAGTAGAATGAAGCATGTTCGGGTTGCGAACCGTATGCGTGATGCTCACGACATGATTTCAAAGTATCTTCGAAATTTACGTTGGGAAGCTTTTCAAGCCAGTAAGTGCCAAGGTCATTAAGTTCGTTGGCAAACATTTTGGTGTTGTAAGGAAGCATGTAATCTTCGGCAATTTTGTCGCCGAGTTTCCAACGAATCCAATCGACGAATTTTTCGGGCATAGGTTGATTTTGATTGCATCCGGCCGCTTTGACGGACTCTAAATATTCTGATTGAAGTTTAGGCTCAAATTGCCATATGTTGGCCTCAAGCGGATGCGAAACCATTGTGCCGTTTATATTGATTCTGCTGTCACGAATGAAAAGATTCCATTCGTCCTTGGGCATAAATTCAAACAGAAATTCATCTACCGCAGGACGCCTGACATCAAGAAAATGTCCGCCGCCTATATCAAGAGGAGCCTCATCTACAATAGCAGAACGACACAGCCCTCCAACCTCGTTTTCTTTTTCAACAATAAGAAAAGAGGTTTCGCCTCTTTTCTTCAACATATGAGCAAATGTTAATCCTGAAGGACCGGCCCCCAGGATTAAATATTTAACATTAATCATTTTTCCATACTCTTATTTCGTTTTTCTTGAGTTTGAAGAGAAGTCCCAGTGCTTCCAAAACCGATCCCATACTAAGCGAAGATGCCGAGCCTTCATAATGAATCGGAACTTCTACGGTTTTTAGATTTCGGCAATAAAAACGCATTTCGGTCTGATACATATGACCTGTTGAGAGGAAATTTTCAAGTTTGAATGACTCCAAGACTTCGCGCTTGAAACATTCAAAACCACTGGTCATATCTTTTAGTTTGGTACCAAGACACAGGTTTGACAACCATGTGCCGCCACCGCTTAAGATTCTTCGATACAGAGGCTGAGAATGCATTGAACCTCCCGAAATGAATCTGGAACCCCATACACAGTCGTATCCTTCATTCATTTTAGAAAGGAATTGCGGGATTTCACCCGGAGAGTGAGAACCGCCTCCATCCATTTCCAATACCCAGTCGGCACCATCTGCCAAAGCTATGCGAAAACCCTCCAAATAGCAGCTGATAACGCCGGTGGAATTTGAAAAGAAGATACATTTGACTTTGTCTGTTTGGGCCTCCCACTTACGAATTATGTTCTCCGTATTATCCTTGGAATAGGAGTCTATTACAGGATAAAGATATAAATTGTCGTAAGGAAGTGCCATGATTTGTTCAATTACCGAGTTCATTGTGGCTTCTTCATTTGCAACAGGCATGACAATAATTGTCTTTTTCATAGGAATTATTTATCTCTTTCTTCCGTTCTTATTTTTATTGATTTAATCATAATCACTATTCCGGCCGCCATGATTCCGATTGAAACGAACCATGAGAAAACCGACATAACTCCCTTGGCTGAATCGGAAACATCGGCAAAGCATGACACACACATTTCAATCGGGTTGTTGACGAACAGACAAGCCACGCCGCCGATTGAAAGTCCAAGAGAAACCTTCTTATCTATCAATGCGGCAGAAATGAAGAGAAGAATCAATGCAATGAAAGCCAGTTGCGATGCCCAGAAAACCAATGTAATGGAATAGAAATTGCTCATAAAGCGTTCCGAGAAGCTGTATCCGGAACTGTCCCATCCCATCAATACAAGGAAGAAAATTTTAATTAGGGTAAGTACACCCAGAATTATCAGCATAGTTACTGAAAAAGTTTTATTTTTATTATTCATCATTATAAGCCTCCTGCAAATAGTTAAACATGAAATTGGATTACCTCTGATTTGTTATAGTATATACCATTTTTCTTCCTTTTCATAATACTTTCGCTGTGCTATGCTTTAAACATCGAAAGTGTCTTGAACGGTACAGTTTTGAGGGGCGGCATTAATATGAGTGAATCAAAGTATTTTAGCAGGAATTTGGAAGAACAGAATAATCTCCATGCAACAGCAACTTTGCTTGGAACGGTATTGGTTTATACGCTGGTCTATATATGCAATGAGCTTGGGATTTTTTATGTTGAGGCATGGAATATGCGAATATCCGAAATTATCATGCTGACATTTTCGGTAATTCCGTTTTGCGTGCTTCGAAAGATGCGCGATAAAGCCAAACCTTCGATTAAAATGTACCTGATGATTTGCATACTCATAATTACGTTCGTAGCATTGGTCTTTTTAAATTTTCATGCTCTGCTAATGATTGCATATCCGCTTTTGATTGCGACACATTATCACTCGAAAAGAGTCAACAGACTGGCATTTGTCGGAACACTGATAATAGTAGCGACAGCACCGGTAATTGCATATAAGATCGGAACACTTGATTACAGCTTCTTCGCATGGATGCTGTGCGCGGTCGAACCCGGATTAAGAGAGCATTTTCCGATTCTCAGGGATTTGGTTACCGCGCCGGAAATCACACCGGTTGAAGGCATCCTATTGTTCATTGCGTTTCCGAATGCATTGATTTTGACCGGATTCGGAATTGTTGCATTTAAGGTCAGAAATGACAGGTCACTGGCTCAAAAGGACTGGATGGATGAAGTTGAAGGATTGACTTTGGAGAAGACCCAGGCGGAGGAAATTGCCGAGGCTAAATCACAATTTCTGTCTTCGGTTTCGCATGAAATACGAACTCCGATTAATGCAATTTTGGGAATGAACAGTGCCATTCAAAGAGAAAGCAGCAATTCTAATGTGATTTCATATACCGAAGACATTGATTCTGCCGGCAAACTGCTTCTTAGACTGGTTAATGATCTTATGGATTATTCCAAACTTGAAGCTGCTAAAATGCAACTGGTATTGGACGATTATTCGGTAAGCGAGTTGGCATATGCTTGTTATAATCTTGTTAATAAGCGTGCCATTGATAAAAATCTGAAACTTGTGCTCAAAATGGATGAGGGAATGCCTTCCGTACTGCATGGTGATGTAAGGCGTATCGAACAAATAATAACCAACCTTTTGGATAATGCAATCAAGTATACTCAGAAGGGGCGAATTACGTTCAGTATGTTTGCAATGAATCGCGGCGTCGATGAGATTAATATGGTTATAAGGGTTTCGGATACGGGAATAGGAATTAGGGAAGAAGATATTCCCAAAATCTTCACTGCTTTCGAAAAGAAGGCGAACGATGAAACTTCGATGGCCAATGTGGGAATCGGGCTTGCCATAACAGATAAACTTGTGAATATGATGTCCGGTACAATCGATGTTAAGAGTGAGTATGAGAAGGGGTCGCTATTTACGGTCACCATTCCGCAAAAGGTTGTTGATGCCTCCCCGGTCGGTGCACTTGTTCAATCAAAACTGAAATAGAAATTAAAAAGGTTCAACCAATCGGTTGAACCTTTTTAGTGCGGAAGAAGGGACTTGAACCCTCACGATATTGCTATCACAAGATCCTTAGTCTTGCTCGTCTGCCAATTCCGACACTTCCGCGTGCTTTGCTATATTATCATTGATTCTTATGATAGTCAAGAATTGTTTTGAAAATTTTTTGAAATTAGTTCAAGTTTTTGAGCTCGGCCCAATTGCTTGATTTCATACTCACGCTTCAAGGCAGCACGTTTATTTACACATTCTTCACGATACACAACTTCGACTGCCGTATGTGCTTTGGTATATTTACTTCCCCTGCCGGATGCATGCTTGGCAAATCTTTTATCAACATCATTGGTGCTTCCGGTGTAAAGAGAACCATCGGCACATTTTACAATATATACGTAATAGGGTCCGGTCGGATTAAGAGTATCCGAAATTGTGTTAAGTACTTTTTTCTTGTCAGCCGCCCATTGGGGTTCAATCAACAGTCGCTTTGGCGGATCTCCCGTAAGTCTGTGAACCACGGTTTGGGGTGGTAGTAATTCCAGACACTCTTTTAGCGTTTTGGCATATTCTTCAAGCGTGGGTATATGAAAGCTGACTTTGGATTGCTGATTTAGGAAAAGTTCATACTCATCTGCCAAAGCGGTATTCTTGAGTATGTGTAACAGCTGCAGTTTTATTCCGCAACTTCCGGAGTCGACAACATATTGAACGGTATTTTTCATGTCTTCGATGCTTTCACCCGGAAGATACAGTATTACATGGGTAATGGTGTGGATTCCTATTGAATTCAGACGCTTTACGGCTTCGCGGTATACCTGATTTTCATATCCGCGCCTTATGTATTGCGCTGTCTTAGGGTTCGAGGTCTGAAAACCGAGTTCAACCCATACAGGTTTGACTTCGTTTAACTGAGCCAAAAGCTCATAAACCGGTTCGGACAGACAATCGGGCCTTGTTGCAATTGACAGAACGGCAATATCATCCTGCTTAATTACGGGTAAATATATATTTCTAAGATAATCCTTGAGATCGGTATGTTGTTCCTGTAATACTTTGGCCGGCACATATGTATTGGTATAGGCTTGGAAGTATGCTATATATTTATCACCGCTGAATTTCTTGGCAACCTTCTCGCCGGCCTTTTTGATGGCCGACTTCAGATACTCATCAGGACAGGGTGTATGCACCAAATCCTTAATGGGTATGGCAAAATCTCCGGAACCTCCTGCCGAACAAAATATGCATCCGCCGGATGAATCGCTTTGATCCCTGTTCGGACATGAAAATCCGGCATCAAAGCTTAATTTGTATAACTTCTGCCCATATGCTTTTTGACAAAATTCATTGGTGTTTATCAGTTTCATGACTCAATCATAAAATAAACGGATACTTTTTTCAAAACAAAAAAGGAAAAACACCCTGAGGACGGAATAATGATTATAGGGTACTCATACGTAACAGGAAATTCTTGAGGAGACAAATATGACAATTCGAGAAAACCTTGAACAAATGGAGCGAATCAATTTAAGCAGATATGCTATGCATTCGGCAGATTCCAAAGGAAGGCTCAAACCCGAGGAACAGTGTGATATACGACCTGTTTTTCAAAGGGACAGAGACAGAATTCTTCATTCCAAGTCATTTAGAAGACTGAAGGATAAAACACAGGTATTTTTGACCCCGGAAGGCGATCATTACAGGACAAGACTCACGCATACCTTGGAAGTTTCACAGAATGCAAGGACCATAGCCAAAGCGCTTAAAATGAATGAAGATTTGGTCGAAGCGATTGCACTTGGACATGATCTTGGTCATACGCCGTTCGGCCATGCGGGTGAAAGAGCTTTGAATGCTGTATACAGCGGCGGCTTTGAACATGCCAAACAATCTGTGAGGACGGTTGATTTGCTTGAAAAAGGCGGAATAGGCTTAAACCTTACGTATGAAGTCAGAGACGGAATTTTGAATCACCAAACGGAAGGCAGTCCGTCCACACTTGAGGGACAGATTGTCAGGATATCCGATAAGATAGCCTATATTCATCATGATATGGATGATGCGATTCGAGCGGGGATTTTGACGGAAGCCGATGTGCCGAAGGAGATTTGTGACGTTATAGGCTATTCAACAGGTGAGCGGCTGGATCACTTTATTCACGATATTGTGACTACCAGCTATGATAAGAATGAGATTAAAATGTCCGACCCGGTTGCGAAGGCAATGAAGGATCTGCGTAAGTTTATGTTTGACCACGTATATACCAATCCCGAGGCCAAAGCTGAAGAATCCAAAGCAGAAATGCTGATTCAAACGCTGTTTACTTATTTTAGACATCATATAGAACTGTTGCCGGCCGACCTTAAGACTTTGATTGATATAGGTGAACCTGAAGAAATGGTGGTTTGCGATTATATTGCGGCAATGACGGACAGATTTGCAATTGCCAAATACGAAGAAATATATATTCCTAAATCATGGCATGGGTGAGTGAATGTACTATTCGGATGAACTGATTGAAGAAGTTCGCTCCAAGAATGATATTGTCGATGTGGTGGGGCGATATGTAAAAATACAAAAAAAAGGAGGCAGCTACTTTGGCCTGTGTCCTTTTCATAATGAGAAGTCTGCCTCATTTTCGGTTTCGCAAAGTAAACAAATGTATTACTGTTTCGGATGCGGAGCCGGCGGGAATGTGTTCACATTTGTAATGAACTATGAGAACTATTCGTTCCAGGAGGCAATACAGATGTTGGCAGAACGAGCCGGAGTAGAGCTTCCGAAGATTGAGTATTCGGAAGAAGCCAAGAAGAAGGAAACCAAGCGAGCCCTTTTGCTGGAAGTGAACAAAGAGGCTGCCAAGTATTTCTTCTATCAATTGCGTGCTCCGCAAGGTGCCAAGGGACTTGAATACTTTAAAGAAAGAAAACTGTCGGAAGAGACGATGAAGAACTTTGGATTGGGTTATTCCAATGTTACTTCCGATGATTTGGTTAAATATCTTAAATCCAAAGGATATGACGATGCGATTATTGCCGAGTCGGGCCTGGCAACTCATGATGAGAAATACGGTTTTCATGATAAGTTTTGGAATCGTGTTATGTTTCCGATTCAGGATGTTAATCACAGAGTAATAGGCTTCGGGGGCAGGGTAATGGGAGACGGCAAACCCAAGTACCTCAATTCTCCCGAAACGATGATATTTGATAAAAGCCGAAATTTGTACGGACTGAATTTCGCACGTTCTTCACGGCGTGAATATGTTATTTTGTGTGAAGGCTACATGGATGTTATAGCGATGCATCAAGCGGGATTTAACTGTGCGGTGGCTTCCCTGGGAACGGCTTTTACAACAGGACAGGCCAATCTTTTAAGAAGATATGCCAAAGAAGTAATTTTGGCATATGATTCGGACGGAGCCGGAACAAGTGCGGCGTTAAGAGCAATTGAGATACTTAAAGAGGTTGAACTTCCCGGAAAGGTATTAAGCCTTAAACCATATAAAGACCCGGACGAGTTTATTAAAAATCTCGGATGCGAAGAATTCGAAGAGCGAATTAAGAATGCTGAAAACAGCTTTTTCTTTGAACTGCGCATTATGAGTGAAAAGTATAATCTTAACGATCCGGAATCCAAAACAGCGTTTCACAGACAGATTGCGCAAAAACTATGTGAGTTTACAGAAGAGGTTGAGCGCGACAATTACATGGAAGCGGTTTCGGATAAGTACAATATAGCTTTCGATAACCTGAAAAAACTGGTTATGAAATATGCGGCACAAAGCGGAAATGTGGAGCCGGCTTATCGGCCCAAGAGTGGGATTCAACCCAAAACAAATACCAAAGATAATCTGCTTAAACCGCAAAAGATGTTTTTGACATGGCTGGTTGAAGAACCGTATCTTTATCCCAAAATAAAGAAATACGTGACGGTGGCCGACTTTACCGAAGAAATATATCAAAAGGTAGCCGCAATGCTGTTTGCGGATTTGGAACAGGGTAAAGTAAATCCGGCAGCGATAGTCAGCCAGTTTAGCGAAGACGAAGATCAAAGAAAAGTAGCCGAAGTATTTAATACCAAAGTCGGTGAACTTAATGGCATTCAGGAAAAGGAAAAGGCATTTCACGATATCCTTTATGCCCTCAAGAAGAGTTCGTACGATTATTTCAGCGGTAAGCTGGGGTCTGATGTCAATGCACTAAATCAAGTTATTCAGGGTAAAAAGGATCTGGAAGAAATTGCTAAAATACATATAACTATGGAGGAATAAGAGCATGCCACGCAAGAAGAAGGAAGAAATAAAGGAACAGATTAAAGAGAATATCGAAGAGATGGGTGAAATCATCGACGATTTCGATGATGACGTTGAGATTACCGAAGAAATTCCGGACATACCGGATATACCGGACGATATAGGCGACGATCCGACTCCTATGGATGAGGCAACAATGGAGAAATTCAACGAAAAGTTGAAAGGAATTTTGAAGATTGCCAAGAAAAAGAAAATCGTTGACTACGATGAGGTGGTAGCTTATTTCGCAGATTTGAATCTCCCGGATGACCAGTTTGATAAGGTTATTGAGTATCTTGATCAAAACGGTATAGATGTTTTGAAAATGTCGGAAGACGTTGACGATGATGAAGAAGAGATAATTCTTACGGAAGAGGATGAAGTTGATGTTGAGAACATCGACCTTTCGGTTCCGGAAGGTATCAGTATAGAAGACCCTGTAAGAATGTATCTTAAAGAAATAGGAAAGGTACCTCTTCTTTCGGCTGATGAGGAAATAGTCCTTGCCAAGAACATGGAAAGAGGCGATGCCGCCGAGGAAGAACTTCCGAAGCTTGAAGAGGCATTGGCCAATACCAAGAAAAAGAAAGAGATTGCCGAGCTTGAGGCAAAAATTGCAGAAGCGAAGGAGGCTATCGAACTTGGTGAAGTCGCCAAGAAGAAACTTGCAGAAGCCAATCTTCGTTTGGTAGTTTCAATAGCCAAAAGGTACGTGGGACGTGGAATGCTTTTCCTTGATTTGATTCAGGAAGGTAACCTTGGATTGATTAAGGCTGTAGAAAAATTTGATTATACCAAGGGATATAAATTCTCAACGTATGCTACATGGTGGATTCGTCAGGCAATTACGCGTGCAATTGCGGATCAGGCCAGAACAATACGAATTCCCGTTCATATGGTTGAGACAATCAACAAATTGATAAGAGTATCGCGTCAGCTTCTTCAGGAACTCGGTCGTGAACCCCTTCCGGAAGAAATAGCAGCAGAAATGGATTTGCCGGTTGAACGTGTAAGAGAAATTCTTAAAATCAGTCAGGAACCCGTTTCATTGGAAACACCCATCGGTGAAGAAGAAGACTCTCATCTTGGCGACTTTATCCAGGATGATAATGTTCCGGTTCCGGCAGATGCCGCAGCATTTACACTGTTAAAGGAACAACTGGTTGAAGTTCTCGGAACATTGACCGAACGAGAGCAGAAAGTTTTGAGACTTCGTTTCGGTCTTGATGACGGAAGAGCGCGTACACTTGAAGAGGTTGGTGGCGAGTTCGGAGTAACAAGAGAAAGAATACGTCAGATTGAGGCCAAAGCATTAAGAAAGCTTCGCCATCCGAGCCGTTCACGCAAACTGAAGGACTATTTGGACTAATATGAATAAAACTCTTCCAATGTCAGAGCGAATGCTTGCGGTTGCAGATATGGTAACCCGGGGAAACCGAGTTTGCGATGTAGGATGCGATCATGGATATGTCAGTATATACCTGGTTGAACAGGGCATTTCTCCTATGGCGCTGGCGATGGACATCAATAAAGGACCGCTTGCTCTGGCGGACAAAAATATAAGAGAACGAGGTTTACATAACAAAATAGCGACACGCCTTTCGGACGGAATTACCGAGTATACCAAAGACGAGGCGGATACTCTCCTTATTGCAGGAATGGGAGGACCGCTGATTTGCAGTATTCTTTCCAAAGACAGGGAACTTACACATTCATTTAAAGAATTGGTTTTGTCACCGCAATCGGAAATTATGGAAACAAGGATATTTTTATCGCAGGAAGGATATCGAATTGTTGATGAAAATATGGTGTATGAGGATGACAAATACTATGTGATAATCAAGTGTGTGCATACCGATTGTACCGCTGATACGGATGCGACAAAGCAACTGCAGCTTAGCAAAGCTCAGGCCAAATTCGGACCGGTACTTATTGCCAAACAGCATCCTGTATTGGAGCAGTATTTGATACACGAGAGAACAAAGACAGATAATGTATTATGTAAACTAAAAAGACAACTTGAAATTGCCGATGAAAATTCGGAAGAAAGAATAAAGGCAAGAATTGAAGAATTAAGCGAAGAAGCAGAAATGATAAAACAGACTTTAACTCAATGGGGTGAGTAAAGAAGGAGGTTATATGGCAAAACTGATTATTGAAGGTGTAGAAAGAGAGTATGACGACGGAACCAAATTTGAGTACGTTGCAGCGGATTATCAGGCTAAGTACGAGAATCTTATTGCATTGGTGATTGAGAATAATAAGATTCGCGAATTGACCAAATCCGTAACCAAGGACGCAACAGTTGAATTCGTGACTTTGAAGGATACAATCGGTCATAAGGCATATGTTCGTACGGCTACGATGGTTTTGATTAAGGCAATGAAGGATATTCTTAAAGATGCATTGGACAGAGTTCTTGTTGAGTATGCTATCGGAGAAGGATACTTCATTGATGTCAAATTTAAAGATTCCGACAGGGTTATTACCCAAGACGAGACTCTCAAGATTAAAGAACGTATGCAGGAGATAATAGATGCGGACAGACCTATTACCAAGCGCTCGTATCCCAAAGAAGACGCAATCAAGTTATTCAAAGAACATGGAATGAGCGATAAGGTTAAGCTTTTCTCATACAGAAGAAGTTCTTCAATCAATGTATATTGTTTGGATGATTATTATGATTATTACTACGGATATATGCTTCCGAGTACCGGCTATGTTAAGTATTATGATCTGATGCAGTATGAAACAGGTGTAATGCTTCTTATCCCCAATCGTCATAATCCGTCAAAGATAGAGTTCTTCGAACCTCGTGAGAAGCTTTTTGCAACTTTGCAAAGAGCTAATAAATGGGGTGAAATGATGGGAATCGAAAATGTCGGCGAGCTTAATGATAAGGTTTGCGACGGTTCCATTAATGATATGATATTGGTTGCCGAGGCCCTGCAGGAGCGAAGAATCAGCGAAATTGCCAAAGAAATAGTAGACAGGGGAAATGTTAAGTTTATACTTATAGCCGGACCGTCATCTTCGGGTAAGACTTCATTCTCCCACAGATTGTCAATTCAACTGCGAACTTACGGAATGGTGCCTCATCCAATCGGAATGGATGACTATTTCGTTGATCGTGAACTTACACCGCGTGATGAGAACGGTGATTATAACTTTGAATGTATTGAGGCAATAGATACGGATAAGTTTAATGCCGACATGACGGGATTGTTGGCAGGAGAAGATGTAGAACTTCCTATCTTTAACTTTAAAACGGGACACAGAGAGCCGACGGGACGTCATATGCAACTCGGACCGGAAGATATTTTGGTTATAGAGGGAATCCATGGACTTAACCCCAAGACTTCCGAGAAACTTCCGGATGAAAGTAAGTTCAAAATCTTTATCAGTGCACTTACGACATTGAATATAGACGACCACAACAGAATTCCGACAACCGATGCAAGATTACTTAGAAGACTTGTTCGTGATGCGCGTACAAGAGGAGCAAGTGCCAAGAGAACCATTTCAATGTGGCCGTCGGTAAGAAAGGGAGAGGAACAGAATATTTTCCCGTATCAGGAAACGGCTGATGTTATGTTCAATTCTGCAATGATATACGAAATCGGTGCACTAAAACAGTATGCCGAGCCGCTGCTGTACAATATACACCCCGGTGAACCGGAGTATTTTGAGGCAAAGAGGATGTTGAAATTCCTGGAGTATTTCATAGGAATAGATGACCGACATGTACCAAACAATTCGATATGCAGAGAATTCGTAGGAGGAAGTTATTTCAACGTATAGGTATCGAGATTACTTGCTTGCAAGGGTTATTTTACATGCAGGCAAATGAAATTTTGAGTGGAGCGAAGTGATCGCTGGTGTGTAAACACGAGAGGAAAGTCCGGGCTTCATAGGGCAGGATGCCAGATAACGTCTGGAGGGGGTGACCCCATGACAAGTGCAACAGAAAATTACCGCCCGATTTTCGGGTAAGGGTGAAAAGGCGGTGTAAGAGACCACCGCACAGCTGGTAACAGTCTGTGGCGAATGTAAACTCCATCCGAAGCAAGACCAAGCAGGAACGATGAGGCTGCCCGTCGAGTTCCAGGTAGGTTGCTTGAGGCTGTCGGTGACGGCAGTCCTAGATAGATGATCACTCAAGACAGAACCCGGCTTAGTGCTCCACTCAAATTATTTGGATTATTATGAAACATAAATATAAATTTTGGATATCAATATTGAGCGCCTGCATTGTTATGTTAACCACTTGCGGGTGCTTTTGCATTACGAATACAGAACCGTCCCGTGAGGCAATATCGGAAATGATGCATTCGACGGTTCGAGTGATAACCGATTCGATAGTAGGATCGGGTATGATTTATGAAATTGAAGATGAGAATGTTCTCATAGTGACAGCCGGACATGTTGCGGAAAATACATGTAAATGTCGCATTAGTTTCTATGATGATACACAGTGTGAAGGAACGGTAATTAAAAGTGATTCATCACCTGACATAGCTTTAATTGAAGTTGCTTCATCGGCGCTTTCAAAGGAAACATCAGACGGTTTGGCTACGACCAAAAGTTATGGTAAGGCAGCCTCAAATGATGCCGGGAAGATTCCGAAAGATTTCTGGTGTGTTGTCCCTGAAGGAATGAAAAGCGGCCAAACCTTAATCAAAGGGACAGTTGAATCCAAAGAAGAGTATTTTTATGAATTGGATGCAACGCTTATGATGGGATACATGGAAGCTTATGAAGGCTACAGCGGAAGCCCGATGTTTGATGAATACGGGACAATAATCGGCATAATAACAGCCGGCTCACAGGAGGGAATTGTGGCAGGTGTAGGGATGGATGAAATCCGTAATTGGTGTTCGAAGGTGTGCAAATGAATTTTGATGGGCCCAATCGCAACTTACCCCTTGACAACAGCTTGTTGAACGGCTAGAATGATACTCGTGTGTTTACATTAAACGAACCGTGTCTCCGGATTTAATGAAACATAGATGCAAATTCTATAGGAGGTGAATGACATGGCAAACATCAAATCTGCAAAGAAGAGAATTTTAGTTTCTGAAAGAAATGCTGAGAAGAACAAGGCCATCAAGACAGGTGTTAAGACAGCTGTTAAGAAGGTTAGAGTTGCTGTTGAAGCAGGCGATAAGGCTGCAGCACAGGATGCTTTGGTATCTGCTACAAAGATTATCGATAAGGCTTGTTCTAAGGGCGTTTATCATAAGAATACAGCAGCTAGAAAGGTTTCACGTCTTTCTGTAGCTGTTAATAAGATGGCTTAATTAAGCCAATAGTTTGATAGCAAAGGACCAATCCATACCGTCATGTGGATTGGTCCATTTTTTATAGATGGAGAAATGATAATGTCTTCTATTGACCAATCAAAGATACGTAATTTTTGTATCGTTGCACATATTGATCACGGTAAGAGTACACTTGCCGACCGAATAATAGAAAAAACAGGATTACTTACCTCAAGAGAGATGCAGGCACAGGTTCTTGACAATATGGACTTGGAGCGTGAACGTGGAATTACAATCAAAGCCCAGTCGGTAAGAACTGTTTATCGTGCCCAGGATGGTGAAGAGTACATTCTTAACCTTATTGATACTCCCGGACATGTGGATTTCAATTATGAAGTTTCCAGGTCTTTGGCGGCCTGCGACGGGGCTATATTGGTGGTTGATGCGGCTCAGGGAATTGAAGCGCAGACACTTGCCAATGTATATTTGGCACTTGACCATGATCTTGAGGTTTTTCCGGTAATCAATAAGATAGATTTGCCGTCTGCAGAACCGGATAGGGTCAAAAATGAGATAGAAGATGTAATAGGATTGGAAGCTCAGGATGCACCTTTGATTTCTGCCAAGAATGGTATAGGCATCGAGGAAGTACTTGAGGCGATAGTGCATAAAATACCGGCACCGAAGGGCGATATCAATAAACCTTTGAAGGCCCTTATATTTGATTCACTCTATGATTCATACAAAGGTGTCATTATATTTTGTCGACTTTTTGACGGAAGCGTCAAGAAGGGGACAAAGATAAAGATGATTGCAACGGGTGCTACGGCAGATGTTGTTGAAGTAGGAACTTTCGGAGCAGGACAGTTTATTCCGTGCGAAGAATTGTCTGCCGGAATGGTAGGATATATAACCGCATCAATTAAGAACGTTCGAGATACGGCAGTGGGTGATACGGTAACGGATGCCGACAATATGTGTACGGAAGCCCTGCCGGGATATAAAAAGGTACAATCGATGGTATTTTGCGGTATGTATCCGGCGGACGGCGCGAAATATCCGGACCTTAGAGATGCACTTGAGAAACTTCAGCTTAACGATGCATCACTGACATATGAACCGGAAACATCGATTGCCCTGGGATTTGGTTTTAGATGTGGTTTCTTGGGATTGCTTCATCTTGAAATAATCCAGGAAAGGTTGGAACGTGAGTATAATCTTGATTTGGTAACTACCGCACCGGGTGTTATTTATCATGTATATAAAACGGACGGCGAAATGATTGAACTTACCAATCCAAGCAATTTGCCGGATCCTTCGCTTATAGAGTATATGGAAGAACCCATTGTCTCGGCCGAAATAATGGTTACCACGGAATTTATAGGTCCGATAATGGAATTGTGTCAGCAAAGAAGAGGACATTATTTGGGAATGGAGTACATTGAACAGAGCCGTGCTTTGCTTAAATACGAACTCCCGTTGAACGAAATAATTTATGATTTCTTTGACGCTCTTAAATCAAAATCAAGGGGCTATGCATCGTTTGATTATGAACTTAAGGGTTATGAGAAATCAGAACTTGTTAAGCTTGATATATTGATTAATAAAGAAGAAGTTGATGCACTTTCGTTCATAGTTCATAAGGAAGGGGCTTATGAGCGCGGAAGAAAGATGTGCGAGAAACTTAAAGATGAAATCCCGCGACATTTGTTTGAAATTCCGATTCAGGCAGCTGTCGGTGGAAAGGTTATAGCCAGAGAAACTATCAAAGCATTGAGAAAAGATGTTTTGGCCAAGTGCTATGGCGGTGATATTACCCGTAAGAAAAAGCTGTTGGAAAAGCAGAAGGAAGGAAAGAAGCGTATGCGTCAGTTCGGTAACGTTGAAATACCGCAACAGGCGTTTATGTCAGTGCTTAAACTTGACGAAGATTAGTTTGTACATACATATACCGTTTTGTGTGAAAAAGTGTTTATATTGTGACTTTTTGTCCGGACCTGCCGATAAGGAGGCCCGGACCGGTTATATTACGGCCTTGATTAAAGAAATAGAGACAGAAGCACATACATACGATAATTGTGAGGTTATAAGCATATTTTTCGGCGGCGGTACGCCAAGTTCTTTGGACGAAGGCCAAATAGAATCCATAATTAAGACCGTTAGGCAGAATTATAAGCTTGCACCGGAGTGTGAGATTACCGTTGAGTGCAATCCGGGAACCGTTAATACAGCCAAATTTGAAGAATACAAGAGAGCCGGAGTTAATCGAATCAGTATCGGCCTTCAATCTGCGAATAACTTCGAATTGAAGAAACTTGGGAGAATACATACTGTCGAAGATTTTGAAGAAATATACAAACAAGCGTTATTCAATGGCTTTGACAACTTAAATGTGGATTTAATAAGTGGGCTGCCGGAACAGACACTTGACGATTATCAAAGAACGCTTGAGTACGTGACGCATCTTGATCCGCCGCCCAAACATATATCCGCATATAGTCTTATCGTAGAAGAAGGAACTCCTTTTTACGAAATGTACGGTGCAGAAGCATCGTTGAAAGACAAACTTCCAAATGAAGACGATGAGCGAAAAATGTATAAAATAACAGATGATACACTTTCTAAATACGGCTACAGGAAATATGAGATATCGAATTATGCATTGCCCGGATACGAATGTGAGCATAATAAGGTCTATTGGAAGCGGGGAGCATATATAGGATTCGGAATAGGAGCCGCATCCTTGTTTGACAACAGAAGGTGGAAGAATACATCTGATATTGCTCAGTATTGCAATCATAGATTCGGAGTTGATGCTTTACCCAAGGATGAA
Source organism: Lachnospiraceae bacterium (assembly GCA_045640525.1). Lineage (GTDB taxonomy): Bacteria > Bacillota > Clostridia > Lachnospirales > Lachnospiraceae > JAILLW01. The sequence continues at coordinate 52,883 of JAZUFE010000039.1, forward strand.
GATATATCTTTGTCCAAAACGGAGCAAATGGAGGAGTACATGTTTCTGGGACTTCGAATGACGGAAGGAATAAGTGTGTCTGACTTTGAAAGAGAATTCGGAGTTGATTTTCCAAGAGAGTATCAGGCAACAGTTGGTAAATACGCAGCAATGGGATTGATGAAAAATACGGGAGATAGAGTTATGTTAACCAAAGCCGGCATAAGTGTTTCGAATGTTATATTTTCAGACTTCCTAATTGACAATTCGCTCAACTAATAAGTTAATTTTTTATTGCACTTTAATGTGACAGAGTATAAAATATTTATTGAAGTGTATTGTTGCGGGGGTATAATATGCAATTCAAGAAAATTGACGAGTTAAGACCGGGAATGCGTCTTGCAAGACCGATCTACAATAAGAACGGGGTATTACTTTTTGAGCGAGATTCAAAGATAACAGCTCAAGGTATCGCAAATATTTCCAATTTCGGATTAATAGGTCTATTCATTCTGGAACCGGCCGAGCCGTGTCCTCCAATGACTCCTGAAGATATAGAATTTGAAAGATTTCAGACAGTTAATGTTTTTAGCCTCATGGATGAGGTCGAAAAGATATTGACTCAGGGAAGAACGTCCAAAACACAGATTATTGTGTCGAATATAATCAAGAATTACGGTCATCTTGAGAATAAGATTAATTTTAATCAGAATCTTAGAAGTGAAGAGGATGCCAAGTATAAGCATGCTTTGAATGTTGCCATTTTATCGGCAATGATGTGCAACAAGATGAATCTTAAAATTGAGGAAAGACTTGACGTGGTTACTGCCGCTTTGATGAGGGGAAATGTACCGGAAGAATTGGTCGAAAAGATATTTTCATCCACTCCGAACGTCAAAAGATATATGTTCCAATGCGATACCATCGAAGAAGGAATAGAAAAAGGTGCCATTGATGCCAATGTTAAGATTATGGAAGGCGGAAAGATATTGGCTGTTGCCGATACTTACGATAACATGACTGCCATGAGCTTAGGCGGTGTCCCGGAATCCGAATTGGCAACGGTTAAGTACCTTATGAGCCTTCCGGATATTTTCGAGAAGAAAGTGGTAATGTCATTGGTTGATTCCGTTAACGTACTTGTTCCGGGAGTTTGCGTGGAGCTTAATACCGGTGCCAAGGCATTGGTTTTGAATGAGAACAGATTTGATTTGTTCCGCCCCATGGTGCTTAGCTTTAACGGAAATGAAATTATTGATTTGAGTAATGTATCGACTTTTGGGGACATAGAGATTGTCGATATTATGAAAACAATGGACAATCGACATGTTATTGATGGCGATGCCCTGAAGAATTTAGGATTTGGGGGTTAAACAAATGGCTGAAATTCCGTCGCTGGAAGAATTACTTACAATAGCTAAAGAACATAATGCATCCGACGTTCATATCACTGTTGGTGTTCCGCCCAAAATGCGTGTTAACGGCCAGCTTATTACGATGGATTATGCAAGATTGCTGCCTGCGGATACCAAGGCTTATCTTTCACAAATTATGGATGAAAGACAGCTTAGCAAATTTGAGGAGACAGGTGAGTATGATATGTCTTTCTCAATAAGCAACCTTGGACGATATCGTGTCAATGCGTTTTTACAAAGAGGTTCGGTTGCAATCGCACTTCGTTTGGTAGGAACGGAAGTTCCCAATCCGATATCATTGGGTGTTCCGCCTTCGGTTGTTGATCTTTATACCAGAAAAAGAGGACTTATTCTTGTAACAGGTCCCACAGGTTCCGGTAAATCCACAACATTGGCTGCAATCATTGATAAGATAAATAATAATCGTGAAGCACATATAATTACGCTTGAAGACCCTATCGAGTATCTTCATCAGCATAAACAGTCTATCGTTAACCAAAGAGAAATAGGACTTGATTCGCATAGTTATGCCAATGCGCTAAGAGCGGCACTCCGTGAAGATCCGGATGTAATTCTCGTAGGTGAGATGAGAGACTTTGAGACAATTTCGGTTGCAATTACAGCAGCAGAGACAGGTCACCTTGTGCTTTCGACATTGCATACAATCGGTGCTGCCAGCACGGTAGACCGTGTTATTGACGTATTTCCGCCTCATCAGCAGCAACAAATCAGAGTGCAGTTTGCTAACGTACTTGAAGCGGTTATTTCGCAACAATTGGTACCTACTGCAGACGGAAAGGGTCGTGTGGCCGCCTTTGAGGTACTTCATTCGAACCATGCCGTAAGAAACCTTATTCGTGAAGGAAAATCTCATCAGTTGATGAGCGTTATGCAGACCAATCGTAAGATGGGAATGATGCCTATGGATGAGGCGCTTCAGCAGTTATATTTGACCGGCAAAATCAGTCGTGAAATGGCAATTCAATTTGCTGTTGATCCTGATGCCATGGAAGGGAAATTGTTCTAAAATTTACGATTTGCCCAAATCAAAAGTGTTGAGATTTGGGCAAATCGAAAGTTATACTTGCTTTGAAGCAAAGTTTTTGCTATAGTCGTTTTATTCAAAAACGAAAATCTTTGGCGTTTCGCCACTTTTTTCATTTTTACATTATTGAACAGTATTAAGTTAATAAGGAGGATACTATGTTTAGTTCTGTTACGTCAGGAACTGTTTATGGTATGAAAAGTTACCTTGTTAATGTAGAGGTGGACTTTTCACAGGGGCTTCCATGTGTAGTCATGGTTGGAAAACTTGGAAGTGAAGTTAAAGAATCGGCCGAAAGGGTCAGGGTGGCATTGAAAAATATCGGTATTAGCCTGCCGGCAATGCATATAGCCATTAATCTGTCACCTGCCGATATCAAGAAAAGCGGTACGGGCTTTGATCTTCCCATAGCATTGGGAATTTTGGAAGCAATGGGTAAGATTCCGCCAGGCTCACTAAAGAATACACTTTCAATAGGAGAGCTTGGACTTAACGGTGAAATTAAGAAAGTGAATGCGGTGATGCCTATTGTATGGGAAGGGGCGAAGCAAGGATATAAGACCTTTATTGTACCTTGCCAAAATATCAAAGAAGCCGACCTGGTACCGGATATTGATGTGGTGGGAAAGGATACGTTGCTTGAACTGATTGATTTTCTTAAAAATCAGGAAAATATGGTCAGGAAGCCACACGAATCGGGAATTGGGGCCGGTAATGAGGCCGGAGAAAGTCTTTTTCAGGTAGATTTCGCGGATGTTGTCGGACAGGATAATTTGAAACGAGGCGCCCTTATAGCCGCCGCGGGTTTCCACCATCTGCTGATTATGGGGTCACCGGGAACCGGCAAAACGATGATAGCCAAGAGAATTCCGACAATTCTTCCTCCGCTTACCAAGGAGGAGAGGATGGACGTTACGGCAATCTACAGTATAGCCGGTAAATTGACCGACACCAATCCGGTAATCAGAACAAGACCGTTCGTATCGCCGCATCATACGGTAAGCATTCAAGGAATGGCCGGCGGAGGAATGGTACCAAAACCCGGTGCGGTATCACTGGCGCATAAGGGAATCCTTTTCTTGGATGAGTTGCCGGAATTTCAAAGACAAAGCATAGATATTCTTCGTCAGCCTCTGGAAGAGAAGACCATCAATCTTTCACGTTCTACGGGATCATTTTCCTATCCTGCCGACATTATGCTGGTAGCTGCAATGAACCCATGCCCCTGCGGATATTATCCCGACATCAATAAATGTTCATGTTCACCGGCTTCGGTGAAAACCTATCTCCAACATATCTCCGGACCGATTTTGGATAGAATAGATATTTGCGTCACTGCTATGAAAATTAATGTCTCGGATTTTCATGACTCCAATACAGGCATGACCAGTATGGAAATGCGCCAAATTGTGGAGAAAACACGTGTTATCCAAAATGAAAGATACAAAGATGAGCCCTACGATACCAATTCCGGACTGGATATTGCCGGAATTAAGAAGTACTGCTCATTAGAAGAGGTCGACCGCAAATTGTTTGAAAGCGCCTGCGATAAGCTCGATATTTCAGCAAGAGCCTACCATCGAATTTTGAGAGTGGCCAGAACAATTGCCGATATAGGTGATTCCGAAAAAATACGAAGTGAGCATTTGATGGAAGCAATGTGCTACAGACCTCAACTTCCGGGGTGAGATAGGAATGAGATTGATTCGGCAGAAACAATGTGCTACAGACCGCAACTTTCGCGGATGCGATAAGAATTAGATTGGAAAGGAGTAAAGATGAAAGAATATGAATACTTTGTGGACAGATTACCCGGAGCCGGAGACGTCATTAAAAACAGGCTGATTGAATACTATGGAAATGCCGGGGAAGTTTACAATGCATTTTTATCTGAGGATAAAGATATAGAAGACGCTGTACGGATGGTTAAATCAAACTTTAATCATACAATACCGGATGTTATCAAATGGGCCCAAACCTATGATTTATCACGAGAGTATGCCAAATTGGAGGCCGGTGGAATAGTATTTTTGACGACTGAAGATGAAAGATATCCACAAAGACTGACGGAACTGGATTTGCCTCCGTACGCACTGTATGCCAAGGGACATATTCCGGAGGATGACGTCCCGGCAGTGGCCATAATAGGAGCGCGGGACTGCTCTGAGTATGGGACATTTGTGGCAGATTCATTTGGAGAAGCGTTGGCGCATGAAGGGATTAATATCATTAGCGGCATGGCCAGAGGAATTGACGGAATCAGCCAACGAGGTGCTCTGAAAGCGGGCGGAAAGACATATGCAGTGCTTGGAAACGGTGTGGACATATGCTATCCGTCGCGTAATCTCAATCTTTATAAAGAAATTCAGGAAAAGGGAGGAATTCTGTCGGTTTTTCCTCCGGGAACCCAACCTATGAAGACATTGTTCCCGCAAAGAAATAAGATAGTGGCAGCTCTGGCGGATATGGTATTGGTAATTGAGGCCAGACAAAAATCCGGAACTTCGATTACGGTTGATCTTGCGCTTAAGATGGGGAAGGATGTGTATGCTGTCCCCGGAAGGCTGACAGACAGGCTTAGCGACGGTTGCAACGTATTAATAAGGGACGGAGCCGGAGTGGCCCTGTCCCCTGAAGATGTTCTGCGTGAACTTGCGGTTATATGGAGCAAACGTAATCCGGGTAATGAGTGCATTACCCAAAAAAGTATTGGAAAACTCGACCTAAAGAAGCCCAAAGAGGATACAGGGGTTCTCAAATATCTTGATTTCACACCGCAATCTATTGAAACAATACATCAATTAAGACTTGCCCAAGAGAAGGATGTCACAATTTCCCAAACCATGAGCGAGCTTGTGATGCTGTGTATCGAAGGCAGAGCGGTTCAAATCGGAACCGACTATTTTTATAAAACAGCTCCAAATACCGTATGGGGATATTAGACTGATAGGAGCTGTGCTTTATGACGACCATAATGACTGGAGCAGCCAGCAACGGCTCTTTGACATGACAGAGTATTATGAAAAACAAAGAAGTATCCTTATGAAGTTTCACAAAGGTGCTGCTTGATATAGATTAACTTGATTGACTGAAAGCGAATTTACACACAAAAAAGGACTTGATTCAACTGCTCTCATCAAGGCAATCACCAAATTGTAATGGAATGGAATTTAATATGTCTTTTAATTGCGAAAATTGTATTGTATAATCTGTGACAGAGAAGTTATTTGGTAAATATTCTTTTCAAAGGAGAGCGCAAAAATGGAAATTAAAAAGATTACGGATCCTGCTTTTAGAAAGTATGGAAGAGTGGTTCAGGGGATTGATTTTAGCGGATTGATCAAGGAAATTCTTGATAAGACTCCGCTCCCGGAGGGCGTAGCTTACGAGCCTTCGATTGAGTGCCTTGAAGCTACAGCAGCGGCTAAAGAGCTTCAGAAGAAGACATACGGAGAACTTGATATTCAGGTTGGATACTGCAACGGACATAACTATAAGTTAAATGCTGTTGAGTATCACAGAAATTCGGAAATCAACATCGCAGCTACAGACGCTATTTTGATTCTTGGTATGCAGCAGGATATTACAGATGATTTTAAGTATGATACAGCTAAAATGGAAGCATTCTTGGTTCCTGCAGGCACAGCTGTTGAAGTTTATGCTACTTCATTACACTACGCACCTTGTTCAGCCAATGATGGCGGTTTCAAGGTAGGTATTGTTCTTCCCAAGGGAACTAATTTCCCGCTTGATGATAAGCATGAAGGCTGGGAAGATAAGTTGATTACAGCTAAGAATAAGTGGCTTATAGGTCACGAAGAGGGTGGCTTGGATGAAGGCTCATTTATAGGCCTTGTAGGAAAGAATTTGGATATCAGAGAATAGGCCTTCATTAAAAGACTATTTGACGTTTGAATTTTGAACATTTGAATTATTGGGGCAGACGGTATTACGATATCGTCTGCCTGTTTTGTTGTGCATGGGCGGTAAGCGATACCGCGTGATTTTGCATGATAAGGAAAATGCAGTATGCAATTATGCGGAGAAATTACCGCAATTGCTATAAGTGAATAAATGATGTTTACTAAAGGGTGGATATCAAATATGGGAACGTGTGAGGTGTTTACATGAGCGAATTGTGGGATTGCTATGATAGTAATTTCAATATACTTAACGGTAAGGTTCTTGTGCGTGGCGAAGAGTCGTCTTTTTCGGATGATGAATACCATTTGGTTTGTGAAGTAGCCGTAAAACATAGAGATGGGACTTATTTGCTAATGAAAAGAGACTTGCACAAAGAGACATATCCCGGATATTGGGAATTTTCAGCCGGAGGCTCTGCATTGCAGGGAGAAAGTCCATTACAATGTGCAAAACGAGAATTATTTGAGGAAACGGGACTAAATGCAGATACATTGCTTGAAGTGGGAAGAGAGACTGAAATCAAGGGTCATTGCCATTTTGTGGTTTATTTCGCCACGGTATCTTGTGAGAAAAACAGTGTAATATTACAGGCTGGTGAAACGATTGCTTATCAATGGGTGACAAAAAGTGACATTTTCAGTAAGCGTGCTCAGATTGCAAACAGGCGGATATTTGAGATGCTCCCGGAACTTGATGCGGTGGAAAGTCATTGACTCGGGGGAATGGAAAACACTATAAACTCTAGGGATTATGTGATATAATAAACTGCCATTGCTTTGCGGGGGTATAGGGTTGAAAATTTCGGATATTAGAATCAACGAAGCTAAAACTATATTATTGTTACTGAACAAGGTCAATTTCTCGGATCCTGAGGATGCAGCCAAAATTCGCGGATGGATGGAGCGAAAGAAACCTTTTGAAACCCGTCCGGGCGAAATGTTTCAGGTTATTGTATTCAGAGCAGCAGAAGGTAAACCTATACCTTCAAACTGTTTGTACTGTAAAACACCGTTAGGACCTGAAGACCAGGTTCTTTGTCCTACGTGCGTGAAAAAGATGCGTTATATCGCATCCGGAAGATATCAGAAGAAATTGGAATTGGCAGCAACGCAGAAGGCTGCAGAAGTATCAAAAAGTAGCACTGCCGATTTAAATGTACACGAAATTACAAGGGATGATTCAAAGAAAGCATTCCGTGAAACAATCAGCAGGGCTGAATTAAGAAGTAGGATTTCTTTCGAGGAAGCTGAGGCAGAGGCATTACGAATCGCCGAAGAGGCCGAGCGAGAAGAAGCAGAACGAAAAGCGCGCGAAGAGGCCGAGCGAGAAGAAGCAGAACGAAAAGCGCGTGAAGAGGCCGAGCGAGAAGAAGCAGAACGAAAAGCGCGTGAAGAGGCCGAGCGAGAAGAAGCAGAACGAAAAGCGCGTGAAGAGGCTGAGCGAGAAGAAGCAGAACGAAAAGCGCGTGAAGAGGCCGAGCGAGAAGAAGCAGAACGAAAAGCGCGTGAAGAGG
>JAZUFE010000040.1:0-3828 GCA_045640525.1 Lachnospiraceae bacterium
GGATATGTATGCGGATTATATTAACGGAACCAAGGAAATATCGGAATGTAATGAAGCGTTCAAAGCGGAATATTATACAGATTTGGAATAGGCGGTAAGTATGATAGAGATTTCAAAACAAGACTGGAAATTATTTCAGGAAAAGGTTCCCGTATGGCAGGAGAAATATATGGAGCGTCTGATCCGGGAGTATATGGAATTCCTTGGGTCTGATAAGCCCTCATCGAGTAAGTTCTGGGAACTGGAAAAGAAGATTAAGGAAGATAAGAAAAATCCCGGAGTTCAGCTGGAACTTCGTAAATCAGAGGCAGTATGGGATATAGTGATGATGCTTCGTGACGAGGTTATTACAAAGGATGATCTTGCAGGATTCAGTGCGGAATTAATCGATACTGTTGAAGATATGCTATCAAGATAGTGAGTAAAGTATGTGAACGATACAGTGCAAATGAGTGTTTCTTCCATGACACGTCATGGAGATGAGAAAGCAATATATCTTTGGTATTGCGAAAGATGTTAATCCGATGAAAGCATTTATGGGAGACGGTAAGTAGTGGACAGGCATGATTTCCTGAACGAAGTTGTTGATGAAGCAATGGAGTTGTTCAATGATCGTTTTAAAACTGAATATTCTCGTGAGAGGATTTTCATAAAATACGTAAATGCTCACAATGGGGATAAGCTAATTCCACAGTTTATTGATGAGTATTTTCCGGACGTGAAAGATGAAGAGTTTTGCGCACCGGGATTTGTTAATACAATCCGTGCGAGTGCTTTTGCCGGAGTGAATCTGGGTATAGTAATTCGTGATGATATCGATGAGGAATTCTTTCAATTGCGTCATTCGATTTTGCATGAATTAGGACATCTATATGCTGCAAAGCATGAGTTCGGAGGTCGTGATTTTTACAGAGAATATTGTGAAACTGATGACGAGAATGATGTTTATATCGGAACCATTTGCGCCGGGCATCAGGTGTGGCGAGAACTTATTGCGGAAAAGTTGGCATGTATGGCTGACTGCGACATGCTTACATTCCCACTGGAAGAAAGCATAGAGTGGTTTAGAGATATTGTTTCGGATATGGAAGACATGCCTTCGGATTTTAAACTTTGTATGTCGGCTGTGTTAGTTCAACTGTTTACGAGCCGTGAATTTGAAGAATGCGACGAAGGAGATGATTTCCTTGCTGCTGTAGATGAATTGGGTGTATTTGATTATGACAGTTTCTTTATGATGTTTGCTTTGTTTCATGAGCAGATGAAAAAAGAAAAACTGTATGAAATAGATTTGGACTTCATTGAAAATGTCGGAGCGGTATTCCTACGTATCAAGACTGATATACTTACGAAAAACATGTAAATGAGTTCTTGCAGTGATGCAGGAGTTTAAGGGGGATTTATGAAGAGAAATGTGCCGATAAATGCGCCATTTGCGAATCCGAGAGAACAACTTGATATAGATATCGAAAAGATGCAGCCGAAGGTTTCCAAGGAAATGTTGTCTATGTTTGTTCAGGACATCATGAACCGGCAGAATGGCGTGGTTGAACCCGATACAACCGGAGCGGACTATTTCTTTATTCAGGAGTTTATTACTGACGCAATGTCATGGGATTTCGGTATTATCGAACAGGATTTCCTTAATCATTGCAGCGGGAAAATGAAAGAGTTCGGTGAGCATAGTATTCTGAGCTTTACCGAGTACAGATTGCATGAACCGGATGAAGTTCTCAAGAAGAAGGTGCTCGAAAGAGTATATAACGGTGCCAAACTTGAGGATTCGTATTGCTGCGAGCTTCTTAAGAAACTGTATAAGCTTTATCACAAGCAGGAATACAATCAGCTCAAGCGATTTAATAAAATCTCGGCAGATGAGGTATTGTCCATTGCCGGAGAAGAATTCGATGCACCAAGCTACGGAGCAATCGGAAGAATTCTCGGAATCTGCCCGTTGATGAATATAGAATTTGAGGGAACATGCTCGTTCCTTTTTCTGATGCTTAACAGGAAGTATGATGATTGGATTGAATATGACGAGGACGAGACGGAATATCTTGACTTCCCGGACGGGCTTTTCGATGAATGTCTGGAGCAGGTGCAGAAGTGGTATTCAAAGCCGGAGGACAAAGAGCCCTATAAGAAGTGTAAAGAATACTGGAAAGATGATGAATTCCTCGGAAATGTATTCCGTAATCAAGGCTTCACGGAAGGCTATGAAATGATATGTGCCGAGAACTATCGAGGTCTGGAACTTCAATTCGCCAGGACATTAGCCGTTCTTAAGATGACTTTCCCGAAGAGGGAATTCACGTTTGAAGAAGTTCAGCATTATTCGCATATATACACTTTGGCGACTTCAATGGTGAGTATTGTCGAGAACTATGATATGCAGACTTCGTATTTGCTCGGAGAACAAATAGATCCATATGAAGTTGAAGAATCATTATATAAGCCCGATAGTCTTCAGGAAGTTAAATCAGAGACAAAGACGCCGGAGAAACCTATTCTTAAGACAGTTGCCCCGGTAAGCGTCGGAGATAATAAGGAAGAAGATTACCTTGCGGAAATAGAGAGCTTAAGAGCGCGCCTCAGAGAAAAAGAGCAGGAGAACAGACACCTTAGAGAGCAGTTCCGTACGGCAAAAGCAACCTATGATGAGCAGGAAGGACTTCTTAAGAAATATCAGGGCGAGCGGGATGAATTGATAGCACTTCGTGATTTTGCCTATAGGCAGGATCAGGATCTTCCACCGATAAAGGAAGAGACTCTTGAGCAGATGAAGAAAGCAATTGCCGCGAAGGATATTGTTATTGTCGGCGGTCATACAAATTGGATTAATAAGTTAAAGTCGATGTTTCCGAATTGGCTGTATGCTTCGGCAGATTCGTACAAGACCATTGACGGACCGATGCTTGATGATAAAGATAAGGTTTATTTCTTTACAAATCATATCAGCCATTCAAATTACAACAAATTCATTGCGGCGGTACGTGAGAGAGAAATTCCGTTCGGATATTTGGCAACAGTGAATTTGGACTCTTTGATTCGACAGATATATGAGGAAATGGAGCAATAACGGATGATGAACGACCAAGATAAACGTGCCGTTGAAGGTATGGCGAGATGTGGAATTGATTTTGATGGATTGTGTAAAGCATTTCCGAACTTTCCGATAGAAGAAATCGAGAGAATATATATGCAAATTCGAAAGATAGGAAATGGAGGAAATGCAGAGCAGGACATTAAATGCTGCGGATCCGACGCAAGGTAGAATCCAGCAGGTGTATTTAATGGACACCTCATCTGATAGTGTATAGTCATGAACTTGGATGACAAACATACATTTTATCAGGAGGTATCAGTATGGCAGAGATTTATTTTACTATTGCAGGAACCAATCATCATTACGGACAGGATTTCATTGAGCCGAAGATGGAAGTGAAGCTGGTTAAGGAACCGGACAATGAAGTCGATAAAGAGGCGATTAAAGTTGAGATGCCCGGAATCGGACATATCGGTTATGTTGCCAACAGCCCTTATACAGTATTGGGCGAAAGTTACAGCGCCGGAAGATTGTACGACAAGATTGGCGATACAGCGGTAGGTACTGTTCTTTATGTTCTTCCTAAAGGAGTGCTTTGCGTACTTGATTGTATAGACCGGTAACCTCACGAAAACAGACATGTGATTTCGAGGGGGGGATGAATCGGTGGCTAAGTACAAATCAAATCTAAAGGGACTAAGGAGCAATGCGGAAATGACGCTTGATCAGCTTGCGGATGCAACAGGAATCAGCAAAAGGACGCTTATTACCATTGAGTGTGA
>JAZUFE010000041.1:0-5741 GCA_045640525.1 Lachnospiraceae bacterium
TCATCAATATTCTCGGGAGACTTTATTTTATCGAGGCTTTTCTTTCTGAACAATTCATTATCCATAACCGCACTCCTTACAAAAATGTATTGGCTTAATCGTACCATATTCTAGTACAACATTCTACAATTGGGCTCCATAATGATAATTGAGATTGATTATGAATTCTCCGTTTACATGCAAAAAAGTGTGCCCATTTGTCCTAACGCCAGTGCTGCATGCGTTCACAATCTCTATATTAGGGAATAGTAAGTAAAACTTTCTGTAATAATCAAGATTTCGTTTTGAATAATTACTTCCATATTCGTATGACAGGTCTTCTGCAAGACTCTTAATCAGTTGCTTTCCATACTCAGCTCTCTCAGCACCATTCTGTTCATCTTCTACTATTCGTTTACCAATATTCCAATAAGTCATAAGACTGGCAGAATTTGCAGCAACATAAGCCGCATTTACCTTGGAAATTTTGCTCAATCTCGGAAATAATGTTACAATGATTGGAGAATGTGAGGCGTTAAACATGAGAAAAATATTATTCAATTTACTGGCTGAATTTTCTGTTTTGGTATTGATTGGAATTTGCTTTGTAAATACCAAGGCAGCAACCGTTGATACAACAGGACCTGTTATTATCGGGGCAAAAGATTTGGTTGTTTTTGTAGGGGATTCGATTTCTTATAAGAAAGGCGTTGAAGTTAAGGATGATACCGACCCGAAGCCTTCATTAAAAATAGACAATTCAGCTGTCAATTTGGCTGAGCCCGGCGTATATCCGGTTGTATATATTGCAACCGACAAATTCGGAAACGAAACCAAGATTACGGTTAAGCTGACTGTCTGTGAAAAGGAAAAACCATGGACGGAAGAATCAATTAAAGATTTAGCCAAGCAAATTGTAGCACTTAAAACCACGCCTTCAATGAGCGATGTCGAAAAAGCAAGGGCATTGTTCGATTATACACACCGTGTTGCAACCTACACCGCTGTTTCGGGAGACACCTCGTCCGTTTATGCAGGCGCATATGAGGCACTTGTTCTAAAGCAGACAGATTGTTTTGGATTTGCAGCTACATATCAGGTTCTTTTAGACGCTGCCGGAATTGAAAACGTTATGGTTCAAAGAGTTGGTGGAACATCTCATCATTATTGGAATCTTGTTCACATTCCGCAAGGCTGGTATCATTGTGACACTAGCCCTCGAAGCTTAAAACTTGCGTACGAATGCTTTATGCAAACAGATGCTCAATTAGCAGACTATACTGTGAAGTATACCAAGATGTTCCCCGGCAAGCCCAACTATTATACGTTTGATGGCTCACTTTATCCTGAACGGGCAAAGAAAAAGCTTTAATGCGGTTAATTCAATCTGCTTACGCATAACGGCTTATCATTTCGAACAGGCTATCCATTGTGATGGGCTTGCTTAAATAATCGTCAAAGCCGGCTTCCAAATACATCTCTTTGGCGCCGACAATTGCATTGGCAGTGAGCGCAATAATCGGAGTGGTTTGACACAAATTATTCTCAAGGGCTCTGGATCGTTTGAGAGTTTCTATTCCGTCCATATTGGGCATCATATGATCCAAAAGAATAATGTCATATTTGTTCTTCGTAATCAGTTCAAGCATTTCCTCTCCGCTTAGAGCAGTGGTTACATCAGCCTTTGTTTTAGAAAGGAAACTGCTGATTACCTTTAGATTCAAAGCAGTATCATCAACAACAAGAAGTTTGATTCCAAGGAATTTCGAATCCAAAATCTCTGTGTTATCATTGCCCGAAGCATGGCGATGTTCAAAATATTTACCCATTCTTTCATTGGATACTATAGTCTGAGGCAGCTCGACCGTAAACACGGATCCTTCACCATAGCGGCTGCTTACGGTAATCCTTCCGTTCATCAATTCGATAAGGTGCTTTGTTATCGAAAGACCAAGACCTGTTCCTTCAATATTTTTATTCTGTTTGACATTAACCTGTGAGAAACTTTCAAAAATACTATCGATATCTTCAGGCTTAATCCCCTGTCCCGAATCTTCCACCATAATGGTAAGCATTTCTGTATTACCCTGAGTTTTGCCCGTAATGCTTAAGTTTATGAAACCTTTTTCGGTATATTTTACGGCATTATTGATAATGTTAATCATAATTTCTCTAATACGCTTATCATCGCCGTAGAGCTTGCAAGGTATTTCTTCATCCACATGTATATTTAGTTGAAGTCCCTTGTCTTCCGCTTTCATTTTTACCAAAGTGGTAACGTCATGAATCAGTTCACCCAAGTCATAGTTATCGCATACAATTTCGAGCTTTCCGGACTCAATTTTCGACAAATCCAAAATGTCATTAACAATCTTAAGGAGGTTTTCGCTGGCGTTGCTTATATCCTTTGCATATTCAAGGACTTTTTCTTGTTTACACTCACGAAGTACCATTTCGTTCATACCCATTATCGCATTTATGGGAGTCCTTATTTCGTGAGACATATTTGCAAGAAAGTCGGATTTTGCTTTCGTTGCAGCCAAGGCATTCTGCGTTTCGATCTTGAGCTTTTCATAAACACTGATTTGGTCGATAATGGCAAAGATAAAAAAGAATACCATTCCAAACAGTACCGCAATTCCTCCAATATCAATTTGGAAAGGGAAATTGGCAGTCAAAATGGTAACCACTATTTCAAAAACTCCGAATATGCCAAGTCCTACCAGACCGATAATTACGTTTCTGTGGCTTCTGTCTTCACGAGTCACATAGTCTCTTATGGTAACTCCCAACAGCATAACTATGTAAGAAGCAAGCATCACGTCAGCGTAAATAAGCATTTTGTCGTAGCTTTGAATTCCCATAAGATGCAATGCCGTAAGTACTATGAAATTCAACAACATAACAATTTTACATATGTTAAATATGCGATGGTTTCTTCGATCAGCGATTGCATCAAAATAGCTGCAAAACGGCAGCACCATAACGGTTACAAGCATATATGATGCAATTCCGTCATAGAAATATGTTCCGGATACAATCTGAAACAACGGTGAGTCTGAAATAACCCACAAGCATATCAGAATAATGCCTTCAGCAAGATAAATAAGAGCCGCTTTTTGTTTATCACGTTTACCTATGTAGGCGAAAACAATAATCGTAACCAAAGAAGCCAAAATCAAAAGTATTGCCATTATGAACTGGCACGAATAATTCTTAAGATAAAGAACTACTATCCCCATCAAGTTGCCAATATATGCTGCGTTAATCGAACTTCTTTCGTATTTATCATCCTCAAAAACAATTGTGAGCTCACGCCCCGCATATTCATTTTCCATAGGTACCGGAACAATAAGCGCTTTGGTAATATTTCCGGGGAGTTTGGCGATTCTGTTATCAAAAGAAAATATCTCTTGATTGTTAACATACGCAGAAAAACTCTTTCCTGTGTGAATGGAAAGATACATTCCTTTTTCAATATTGTCCGGAAGAATTGTACGCAAAGTAGCCTTTTCGCCCTTTTCAAGGCTTAAGCTCATAGGCATCTTATAAACCTGTTCGATACCCTCATCGCTTTCACTGCTGTCACGTACCCATTCTCCGTCATAACTATACGCCGATTCATTAAAAAGTTTTAAGTCAGGTGATTCTTTTATGCCCCAAATAACGTAAATCAAGAAGAAGGACAAACAAACCCCTATCATACCCTTTATTAGTTTATCCAACATCTTTAGTACCCCAATTCTTCTCCTACCAAAATAACCTTGATTCTGTGCGGAACCATTGATGTTCTGGTAATTACTATTTGAGAACATATAGACCCGTTCAGGCAGTTACCGCAAATTCCGGTTTGGGCGCAAGGTGTATCTTTGTTAAGTCTGACTGTATTGGGAGGTGATGCGAAATTGCGCACGCGCCTGATTCCATCTTCCACATCAAGAGTTATCTTATTCATTCCGGCAATAACATAGACTTCATCCGGTCCGTAAATAAGGTATGATACTCTGCTTCCTCGCCCGTCTATATTTATCAATTCACCGTCCAAAGTAATTGCATTTGAGCTCATCAAAAATGCGTCGGCATTAATGGTTCGAGCCTTGCACTCCTTAATTTCCTCCGAAGTTTTATACTGTTCTCTTACTATTAATTCATGTCCGGCTTCAACCACTGCATCCTTGAATCCGTTATCATCTATCGTCATAGAACCGCCGTACGCCACCGTTTTTTGGGCGTTTCCAAGAAGTTCAACCAATTTCTTTCGTGCCGAGTCCACATCCTCACAAAAATATGCGTCCATTCCGCGCAGTTGCATTTTCTTAATTACTGTTTCGGCCTGATTGCGATAAAATTGCCTTTTTGATTCGTTCATATGGCATTCCCCTTCTCTCCGTTTCCTTCTTATCAATCTTACCACAAAAATATACTAATGTATAAGTTATCTGCTCTTTGATGTCATTGAAGGATTTGAGCACAATAAAACAGGCAGCTGGTTCCAAGGTACTAGCCTCATCACCAAGCTGCCTCCGCCGCCAGTACAGCCAATATGCACAGTACCACGCTCAGAATCATATACGTTATCCCAATTCCCCACTGACCCTTGCCAAGCAAATCCGATGATTCCAGGGCGAACGTGGAAAACGTCGTGAATCCGCCGCAAAACCCGGTCTTGATGAGCAACGTCGTTTTCGGATTGATATCCGGTTTCTTTAGCGCCAGTGCCACTATGAGTCCGATTATAAATGCGCCAATCACGTTAGTAATGAGCGTTTTAATCGGAAAGATATATTTTTCATTAATCGGTATCAAACTTATCAAGTATCGTAGAATTGAGCCAACGAACCCACCGATTCCTACTATCAAACATTTTACAAACATATTCGTCACCTTTTCATCTTGCAATTATATGTCGATTCACACAGTAGAACAAGACAGCGAAGTTATTCTTCTGTTCTGACATATTCGGTTCGGTTTATGAGAATCGTCTTATTCTCTTCAACTATCTCACATCGAATGATTTCCTGTAATTCACCGGCTTCCAGTCCGATTTCAAATTGATTCTCGTGATTTCGAACCGGATCAATAAACGCAATAATTCGATCCCGATCGGTCCATCCGGACATCATATACAAATCATCTTCATCATCTATATAGAATCCAAGCACCCTGTCACCATCGCGCCAGCCACCTTCAATCTTCTTAAAACATTCTCTAAAATAATCATCGGCCTTTTCTACTGTTGTGTATTCGAGATAATCGTCAGCAAACATTTCATCCATCTTTTCAGCCGACTTTTCATCTGTCTTTTCATCTAAAGACAAATTATCCGAGTTTGAACGATTGCAACCGACAAACGCAACGCACAAGCACATTATTAAACAAACAGATAACAATTTCTTCATTTTCCACTCCCTAAACGTAAGCCCGCTCTAATCAGTAAGGTTATGTATGTGGTTCCCCATCATATCTTTTTGTATCCACTCCAAATATAGAATATCATGTCAACAATGGAATGAAAACAATATATTCGCCAAATATTATGGCCTCTACTTCGTAAAGTAGAGGCCTCAACTATTGTTCCTTTGTGCTAATCGAATCGTTTCAATTAATTGATTTCGCAGCCACCCTCGATCTTGCATTCGGGTATCCACTTGTTATCGTACTGATCATCTTCAGGACAGCGGAGCAAGTAGTATGCCATATATCCGCTTTCGTAAGGCATTGCCTTTCTGTCTAATACCTGACACTGCTTGGTATATACATGT
>JAZUFE010000042.1:0-75925 GCA_045640525.1 Lachnospiraceae bacterium
CGAGGACGCCCCTGTAACTAAGCATAAGTACTACTTGAACTATTATGAATATGTGTTTAAGAGTAGTGAGTGTGAATTTGAAACAGGAGACTTGATTAGTGAGTCTTCTACCAAAAACGATATTGAGAAATTGCCGGGTTATATTCCTTATCGTGGTCTTGTCGAAACGAGAGGGGATGCATATGTGGCTGTTTATTTTGATGCGGAACAGGTTGATTTGGACCGATATAAACAGGATGCAGATGATTATAAACGAGAACAGCAAGAAAACATGCTACTGCCTCCGGAAGATTCAAACAGAATATTCTATAATTACGGAATCAATAACCTTGTAGTCAGCTCAATTGTCAATCAGAATTATGACAATTGGGATGAGTTGGATTCGGATATACTTTCGGCGGAAATTGCTGTAACAAGGGCACTTCAGGATGGAGCGCAGAAATTGACAGACGGTGAGATTGAGAATTTGTCTGCGGTTTTGTATACATCATACAATGGCGATGTTATTTACGAGGTACTTATTTATTCGGAAGAATTTTTCTATTCAAATAGGGAAGAGTAACATAGAGAAGTGAAACGCTCAAGACTTAATCTTGAGCGTTTTCCATTTTCCTAAGAAGTATCTTCCGTTGCAGATGATGGCAACAATCGTCCATGTCAGGGCTGTAGCCCACCAAATTCCCCACATGCCGACAGAAGCTATTCCGGTTAAAAGATTGGCAAAAATAATACGACAGACTACTTCGGCGATACCGTTGATTAAAGAAAAACTTGCATCTCCGCATCCGTTAAGAACGCCTCTGGGTACATATATCAATCCCAGAACGAGGTAGAAGACGGTGGTTATTTTCAATGCATCCGCTCCGAATGAAATAACATTCGCGTCGTTTACAAAGAAAGCTGTAATCGGTTGGCAGAAAAGATATACAATCGGTATCACGATAAGATTATATACGGTAATTATAATTACGCCACGCTTGTATCCGCCCTTGACGCGATCGATTTTGTTGGCCCCGAGATTTTGTCCCGAGTAGGTTGTTAATGAAGCACTTATGGCGTTATACATTTGACTTGCAATAAGGTCAACCTTACAGGTGATGGTGTAAGCAGCCATAACTGTTGTTCCGAATCCGTTAACAACCCCCTGAATAACAATCATTGATATGGCTATCATCGAACTTTGGAGTGCCATGGGAACCCCGAGTTTAAATGAGCGTGCAATAATATGCTTATTAGGCTTTAACTCTTCTTTGGTAAGCTTGAAATACGGAACCTTGAGCCTTGCGTATATCAATGAAGCAGCAGCTGAAACAGCCTGAGCTATTACTGTTGCGAATGCCACTCCGAAAACTCCCATTTGGAACCAAAGTACAAACATAAGATCGAATCCTATGTTTAAGAAACTGGAAACAATAAGGAAATACAAGGGAGTTTTGGAATCTCCCAAGGCTCTTAAGGCGGAGGCCACTCCGTTGTATATGGCTATGAAAACTATTCCGCAGCAGGTTGTTCTAAGATAAAGGACAGCATCGTCGAGAATTTCCGGTGGGGTTGACATCAGCGTCAGTAGAGGCCTTGCCAAAAAGAACCCCAATATCGTTACGACCAAAGAAGCAACAGCCAGAATGTACACCGAATTGGCAATGGTGTTTCTGACACCCTTATCATCTTTGGCTCCGAAATATTGCGAAACGATAATTCCGATACCTATGGCCAAGCCGGAGCTTAGCGAAAAGAAGAGGAAAGACAGCGAACCGCAAGTTCCGGTAGCAGCCAAGGCATCGGCACTTACGTATTTCCCCACGATTAGTGAATCAATAGTGTTATACAGTTGTTGAAACATATTTCCTATAAATAGCGGGATTGCAAACAACAAGATGTGCTTGGTGGGATTTCCCACAGTCATATCGGTTATTTTGGTTTTAGCATTCATAATAAACTCCTCATAATATATTGCAACTTATGCGCGTCATGCGGTGATTTTGAAATCTATACTTGCTACGTATGTGATTTTGAATCTTATACTTTGACACATCAATAAGATACTGATATATTATCATTTGGTTAACGTACAGAATATTAACTTATAATTCAAAAATGTAATAATATTTCACAGGTGAGAGAATGACAGAACAAGTAAGAGAAGAAAACAAAATGGGAACAGTGCCTGTTAACAGGCTTTTAATCAGTATGTCTTTGCCAATGATGGCGTCTATGTTGGTTCAGGCATTGTATAATATCGTAGACAGTATTTTTGTGGCAAAGATATGCGAAGACGCGCTGACGGCAGTTTCACTTGCATTTCCGCTTCAGACATTGATGATTTCACTTGCGGGAGGAACCTGTGTAGGTATCAATGCCATACTTTCCAAGGCGCTTGGTGAGAAAGAATACGAAAGAGCCAACAGTGCAGCAAGAAACGGTATATTTTTATCCTTCTTAAGTTATGTATTCTTCCTGCTTGTGGGATTGTTCGCGGTTGAACCGTACTATAGAAGTCTGTCGAATGATCCGGAGATTGTTGAGTACGGTATACAGTATATGACAATTGTTTGTACCTGTTCGTTTGGTATATTCGGACAGTTCATTTTCGAAAGATTGTTAACATCTACGGGAAGAACTTTCTATACGATGATTACACAAGCCACGGGCGCGGTGATAAATATTATTTTTGACCCAATCTTTATTTTTGGACTGCTTGGCGCTCCGAAAATGGGTGTGCGCGGTGCGGCTGTTGCGACTGTAATAGGTCAGATATGTGCAGCTGTTTTGGCCTTTATCTTTAACAATAGGAAAAATCCGGATGTTGATATCAGCATGAAGGGTTATCGCCCTGATGGCAAAATGATAAAGGAAATATACAAAATAGGTATACCCTCGATAATAATGCAGGCAATCGGTTCAGTGATGAATTACCTTATGAATAAGATTCTTTTGGGATTTTCGTCAACATCGGCTGCTGTATTCGGAGTGTATTACAAACTTCAGAGCTTCATATTCATGCCGATTTTCGGATTAAACGGCGGTATGGTTCCGATTATTGCGTTTAACTATGGCGCCAAGAAGAAAGATCGACTGATGAAAACATGGAAACTCGGATGGCTTTACGCAACGATTCTTATGGTTATTGGAACAATAGCGTTCGAACTGATTCCTTCGATTTTGCTTGGAATGTTTGAAGCTTCCGATGAAATGCTTAGAATTGGAGTTCCGGCACTGCGAATTATCGGTATTCATTTCCCGGTTGCGGCTTTTTGTATTGTGACGGGTACTTTGTTCCAGGCACTCGGAAAGAGCGTCTACAGTATGGTTACCTCTATCATGAGACAGTTGGTGGTACTTCTGCCGGCAGCATATCTGCTTTCTCTTTTGGGCGAGGTTACGTATGTATGGTGGGCGTTCCCAATTGCCGAAATCATGTCTGCCGCAGCAACGGTATTCTATTTCTTCAGACTAAAGAAGAACACTTTGAATACTATTTCTATTGTTTCGCCTTCCGCCGAGCATGAATGCTGATCCATGTGATGCTCCAATGAATTCGTTCGAAAACTTGATGGACTCATATACGTCAAATTTCGAAGAATAAGTCCAAATTCAGAGTATCTACAAGGAGAATCATCTGTGTTTGGACTCTATAGCTCGGAAATTATAGAATCGAGTCCAGATTTTAAAAATTAGTGGACTCAAATCGACGAAAGAGCGCGATTTGAGTCCAACCGCTAGCCAGCAACAGGTAAATCTATGATGAAATGGACTTAAATCGAAGAAAACGCTTGATATGAGTCCAGCCGCATCATTCCGTCATTCCGCATGTCTGCGAGCCATCTTTGTTCAACCGCATCGGTGAACACTTCATATGGACAATTTCAATTTTGACACCCACATTATGTTGTGGTACACTTTGTTCTCGAAAGTGTGAATACTGTGTGCCGAAAGTGCGAATACTGTGTATTAAAAGTGCGAATAATGCGTATCAGAAGTGCGAATACTGTGTATTAAAGTACCGGTGCCGAGATGGCACAAAGTCCGCTATGAAAAACTGAGCCAAGGAAAAGGCCCAACTGAATGAGAGGAGTATATTATGAAAAGAATCATATCTTTATCAACGGCGGTTGCTATGTTTATTGCAACTGCAATGTTAACTGCCTGCGGTGCAAATGAAGTAAGTGAATCTGCCCAAACACAGAGCGCTGCAGAGATTTCTGCTGAATCGACAGCGGATGCTTCAAGTGAAGAAACAAGTGTAAGCGAATCAGTTGATGAATCGGCTGATGCAACGAGTCAGAGTGAAGCTGTTGTTCCGGGTATTTATTATGATGCCGATGCATTCGCATCTACGGACCCTGTGGATGGTGGTGCTTTCTATTGTGTAATACTTCGCGATAACGGAGAAGCACTGATTTCAATGCAGGATGCTGCTACAGGATATTGGAACGAAACAGACGGCAAGGCATCAATCAGCGTTCAGGCTTGGGAACAGGTATTCCCTTTTGAACAAAGAGGTGATTCCATCTACTTAAGCGATACTGATATGACATACGTAAAGGCTGATGATTCAATTGTTCCGGAAGAGTATGCAGGTTTCTATGAAATGGGTGTGGTTCCCTCAGATCTGATGGGAATGGTAATGATGACAGGCGGTTCATATGTCGGAGACTATGCAGCTGTGGATTCGACAGATACCTTGTCTGTTTCGGATAAGGGTAACGGATACTACGACATCAAATGTACTATTGATCAAATCGGTTCATTAACCGGAGAAGGCAATATTGTTGATGGCGGAATGGAAATCGGATTTACGCTCGATAGCAACGGCGCCGATTGTACAGCTGTTTTCTTCCTTGATGGTGAAAATTATGCGTTGCAGTTCACATCTTCGGGGATTGAAGGAATTACAGATATGACGTGTATTAACTATAAGAAAAACTAACATTTGTTGAAAGTGCTAACGTTTGATTTACAGACCCCATCCGGGATCAGGCACTTACAAATATTATCTAAGGCCGGGCACTTACAGACACTATTCAAGAACGCGTAATTGGCAATTCGACAGCGCGGTCCGATAGCGCAATATCACGCAGATTTGTACGGAGGAATTCATGAATACGACAATTCCTCCGTATTTGAAAGTGACTGTAATCAAGGAATACGTAGGAAATTGAAAATGGAGCCTTTCCTCCGTATTTTTTGGAATAAAAACTGTGTTTTTTAGTGGGAAAAGCATAGGAATTTAAAAAAACCATATTTCCTCCGTATTTTTCTTAAGGACACGGTCAATATTAGTCGAGAAAATACGGAGGAAATCTTAAATTCGTCTATTCCTCCGTAGTTTGAAACAAATCAGAAGTTTGTATACGTAGGGATTGCTGAAACGATTATTTCCTACGTAAAAAGGCAGGCGATTTGCAAAGGCCCGGGAGCCTCCAAGCATTCGGGAGCATCCAAAGCCACGTAATTGACAAGCCGAAATGCTGGTGGTAAACTGATTTAGTTCGCGGATATGGCGGAATTGGCAGAGCACCGGATTCAGGTTTTGGCGCTCTGAAATAAGCGGATATGGTGAAATTGGCAGAGTACCGGATTCAGGTTCTGGCGCTCTGAAATAAGCGGGTGTGGCGGAATTGGCAGACGCGCCAGATTTAGGTTCTGGTGGGCAACCGTGCAGGTTCAAGTCCTGTCACCCGCAGTATTTAAAAGAGGCTTGTAATTACTGAAAGAAGTAGTTACAAGCCTTTATTTTATAGGCATTCCGAGACTTTGAAACGTATAAAAATACAAGTCATTTTTGTATAGCACAAACGAGTTTTTAGCAAAAATCTTACCACGAATTTACCACGAAATTTGCAAAAAAAATTATTTCAACTTATCCAATATTGTTGATACAGCTTTTTGCTGCATCTCTTTATCCTTTTCAATTCGATTATGCTCATATACTTTTTGAAGAATAAAAGGAGAACTCCAACCACCAAGTTTTTGAATATCTTTAGCACTAAACCCTGCTTGATCTAATTCTGTCGCAAAATAATGTCTAAAATCGTGCATTCTAAAATGAGGAACACCGACAGCATCTTGACAGTAATGCAAGTGCTTTAACAATCGTGATTGTGTGCCATCATATATATATCCTCTTTTAATAAACGTATTGATTAAGTTTTTATCAATAGGAACAATCCGGTTACTCTCAAATGTTTTAGTGTAGTTTTCAACAATCCACTTCTTTGCCTGATCATCATAAACATATACTTTATTCACTTTGACAGTACTATTCTTAATATCGAAATCATCAAGATTAAGTGCTAGAATCTCTTCTTTTCTCAATCCGTAGCATCCAAGCATAAACAATGGCCTATATTTGTCAGAGGCTTTATCAAGCACTTTTTTAACTTCTTCACTTGTAGGAATATAGAGATTAAATATGCCGGGAGATATGGAGCAAAAGGAGAGAGAAGAGCACCAAAGAAGAAAGCCACACCGGAGCAGATCTTAAAGCAGAATCAGATCAATAAAGAGAAAAGAATGAGAAGGCTTATTAAGGCCAATTTCCATAAGGATGATTATTGGCTGACATTGAAGTATCCGAAGGGCACAAGGAAACCTACCGAAGAGGTTAAGAAGGATATACGAAACTTCATCATTTCAATGAGACGGCAATATGCCAAACGTGGAGCAGAATTCAAGTTTATCTATCGAGTTGAAGTAGGTAAGCAGGGTGGAATTCATATTCACATGATAGTACCCAAGATAAGAGGAATGGATCTGATCCAAGACGGATGGAAGCATGGAAGAGTCAATATTCAGCTATTGGATGGTGGAGATTATAAAGAGCTTGCATCGTACATAACGAAGCCACCGGATGAAGTAGTAGAGAAGCAGATTTCCTTATTTCCCAAAGAAGAGAGGAAGGAATTCATTAAATACTCAACATCAAGGAATCTGATAAGACCGGAACCGGAAAGAAAAGTATTCGGAAGATGGACAGTAAAGAAGATCCTGGATGAAGGAATAACACCGAGTAAAGGCTACATAGTTGATAAAGACTCAATCTACATCGGATTCAATCCCTACACAGGAATGAATTATATACATTACACAGAATACAAAAGCAAAGGGGGTGGAAGTAGTGGATAGACCGAAGGTATTTGGCCAAGAAAGGATAAACATCACAATAACAACCACCTGTAAAGGCCCGGCTAAACAAGAGGCAGCAGGATATTTTCTCATAGAACACGTTAAACCAAATGGAGAGCCGGAAACAAAAGACGGATTTCTTTACCGGGAATCAATCACAGGAAAGACATTAACACTTCAATTATTGACCAATGCCTTATATATCCTCAGTAAAACGGAAGATACATACAACACTATTGAGGTGCATTTAGAGGATGAATACGTAGAGAGTGCTTTTTCAAATCAATGGATAGCCAAGTGGAAGGAGCAGAATTGGAGTAATTCCAAGGGTAATCCTGTAGCAGATAGTGATATTTGGCAGCAGGTATACGAAAAGATGGACACCTTATCGGAAAGATTCATAGTAAGCACTTCAAAAAGTAGCTATTCAAATCTATTAAAAAGTTGGTCAGAAGATAAGCTCAAAATCGAGCAGAGATTGAAGCAATATCACGAAAATCAAGAAAAGGAGAGTAAAAATGTTAATTCAGAAGCAGGGGTTATGTAAGTACTGCAACACGAAATGATAGAGGAAATATCAATCAAAAACTCCATGTTGTTGATGCGGAAATTGTACCAACAAAAAAAGAGCCTTACTATACGGCGAGAGTTACTAAAAATAGTAACGCACAAATCCAAGAAAAGGCTCTTAATTTAAGAGATATTTTAAATCAATTGGCAGCAGGTGTCAATATATATGAGGATAACAGTACCGAGAAAATAAATTATTCTATAGATATTGATGAATCCGGATTCTATCAGTTTAATAATGCTGCACTAAATGAAGAGGAAAGCACCAAAGTATTTTATCAGCAGGAAGCCGGAAAAGGAGATCCTTATATCTACATAAGAAATGCAAAGTATGTACAAAATGACACATGGAAAGCACTTGCAGAGATTATGTACGATGATAAGAATAAATGGTCTTATCTAAAGGGAGAAGCTACAAAAGAGACAAGTAGCAGAGGATATGGAATAGATAACTACTTCACTTCTGATATATTATCTTACTTATCCGGAGATAAGGTAGCTAAAGACAATCATATAGAGAAAGAAATTCACGTAGAAGATGCTGAAAGGGAATTCGGCACAACAACAAGTTTTGATAAAGCCGGATACTTAGATACCAATGGTAACTTATTGGATTTTTCAGACGGACAAGGATACAGAGTGCGTGATCACAGAGAAATTGATCAGGTCTTAGATCTTCCGGAAGATGCAGATTATTCAGACGGCCTTATTCAGTTTATGAATGAAGGAAATATTCGTATGCAATCATACGGAATAGATATATCTGTAGCACCAAATGATAAGCAGATAGGAATGCTTAGAAAGTTCTTTAGAAAACTAAATGGAGAAGTAACAGTAGATTTTTCTAAAGAAAACGGAGACACAGCCGGAAGTACAGAATATATTGAAGGAACAAGTTCGGATAGGATTATTGGGGATATAAACAATTACTTTAAGACAGGAGAAGTACCAAGAGGTAATTCAGATTCAGTATTGGCTTTCCATTATTCTATCGACACGGATTCCGAAGGAAGAGAATTAAGTGAAGGACAGAAGGAATACTTCAAAGATAGCAAAATACTTGATGAAGAAGGAAAACTTCTTGTAGTGTATCATGGTACAACAGAAGATTTCACAATATTTGATCCGACTAAAACTAGATCTAATATGGATATACAAGGTATGTTCTTTAGTCCTTGGGATATAGATGCACAGGGATATGGTGGAAAAATAGGAGAATACTATCTTAACATTACTAATCCGGCTAGTGAATCAGAAGGCTACAAAGCATTAAATAAATTTAAAGGACAAAATGAAGCAGGCAAGAAAGCTAGAGAATATCTTATTTCAAAAGGTTATGATGGAGTAAATAACGGAAATGAAGAGTATATAGCATTCTATCCAAATCAGATTAAGAATGTAGACAATGAGAACCCTACAGATGATGTAGATATAAGGTATGCACTTGATATTGATGATGCTTTCCTTGATATGCTCAACTATGAAAGTGATGATGTATGGACAGAAACTAAAGAAGATTTAGGATCTATCCTTGAAAAAGGCATTGAGGCACTTAAAGGAACAGAAGTAGACACGAAGGCAATTAAAGGAATAGCTTCTAATATAAAGAGTGAGTACGGAAGCAATATAGGTCTTAACAAGTTTACGGATATGTTAGAGCAGGCATTCGCATATATGCAGCTCAATGATTACGTAGATTACAATGATATGATCAGTATTTTCAAAGAAATTGCTACACCTGTAATAGAGCAGGCTACCACATTGGAAGGAAAAGAGGCTTATGATGAAGTTGTAAACAGAATCAACGGATATAAGTTCAGACTTACTCCCAATCAGATGGCAGAAGTAAGACATACTTTTGGATCATATAACGATTACAGAAAAGCATTATCATCAATCAATATTTCTAACGCAGGAAATTATGATCTTGATGAATTGTGGAGTAGTTTGGTAGATGCATCCGGTGGATTGTTGGATATTGATACCAATGAAGGAGATCAGCCTTTAGCATTGTATGATCTTCTGACATCATTAAAACCGGCACCGGTTAACAATTTTAATGGCAATGCAGATGAAGTAGCAAAGAATCTTGCAATTAGAATAATTGGAGATTACTTCGATATGCAGGCCAACGCAAAAGCCAAAGAAACAGCAAGACAGTTTAAGGAAAGAAACGTACAGTATGTTGCTAAGATTAGAGACAGATATAAGCAGAAATTGGCAGAGGCAAGAGAATCTGTATATTTACGATTTTACAGACGATCTTCCCGGAAATAGATTATGCACAGTATTATATCTGTTTTGTCGGAGTGTTTGGATGTCCGGAGATACTAGGATGCGTTATTATCAAGTGTTTTAACATTAAAAAAGGAGAGTAGTCATGACAATTACATTATTTATCACAATATTAACAGGATGTTCAGTAGTCACAGCTTTGATTACAGAAGCAATCAAGAAGGCTTATGCCAATGCCGGTAAGAATTACAGCTCAAATATCATAGCATTGATTGATGCCATTGTAGTTGGATGCGGTGGCACTTCTGTATGCTATATGCTTATGGGTATTGAGTGGACAGTAAACAACGTAATATGTATGTTGCTTATGGGAATTGTAGTATGGGCAGGAGCTACATTAGGATTCGATAAGGTAAAGCAGACAATCGAGCAGATTATGAAGATTGAGGAATCCAAAAATGAAGAAAAGAATTAAGGTAACAGTAGTTATTATGGCAATAGCCATAGTAACAGCATCAGTAATATCAACAGTAAGAAGATTAAAAGAGGAATTGTATTATGGGTAGAGAAAAAGTAGTAGCAATAATGAGATCTTGGTTAAATGCCAAGAAGGGTGGAACAATTCATAAGCACATAATAGATATGTACAATACAATCAAGCCGATTCCATCCGGCTATAAAATGACATATCAAGCTAATTGGTGTGCTGCTACAATATCCGCAGCATATAAAGAGGCAGGATATGACAGTATATTTCCTTCTGAATGTTCTTGTAGCAGAATGATTAAGAAAGCCAAAGATATGGGAATATGGATTGAGAATGATGCTTACAAGCCAATGCCGGGGGATGGAGTAATCTATGATTGGGATGATAATGGCAAAGGAGATTGCACAGGGGCACCGGAACATATCGGAATGGTAGTTAGTGTAGATGGAGCATCATTTAAAGTAATCGAAGGAAACAAAGGGAAACCAAGTGCTGTAGGAATCCGCACAATGAATATTAACGGAAGATACATAAGAGGCTTCGTAGTTCCTAAGTTTCCGGAAGATAAAAAGAAGAAAACTAATGACCAAATTGCCAAAGAGGTATATAATGGCTTGTGGGGAAACGGACAGAAGAGAAAAGATGCACTAAAGGAAGCAGGATATGATCCGGAAGAGATACAGAAACTTGTAAATAAGATGGTATTGTAAAATTTACCACGAATTTACCACAAAATTTGTAAAATGCTGATTTTTCAATAAAAAATCGAAGTTACCTAGAGGTTCAAGTCCTGTCACCCGCAGTATTATTGAAGATTTCCCGGGACATTACAATATGTCGGCTTGCGGAAATGATTAATAATTATGAGAGGGAAATTGTAATGAAAAAATTAAAAAGTGCCTTCATTATCGTACTGGTGATTGCAGTATTACTGGTAGCGTATATTGTACTCAATGCGGTCGGCATTATCAATTTTGGCGGTGCCAAAGGAGCCGGCAGAGCTGAGGGAACGGGTTTTGATTCACCTGAAAAATGTGTCGAAGCTTACATGGAATATTTCAAAAACGGTGATTACAACGGTATGTTAAGCTGCTATGCTATAGAGACAGCTGTTGATAATTTTGATATGGAAGGATATGTCGAAAGATTGCAGTGCATTACTCCGACGCTCAATTTAGTGCTGGCTGATGATGATTTTTCCAAAAGCATGAGTGCCGAACAGCTCAGATACAGAGTGTTTACGTCGATTCGAAGTGCTTCGTGGTATCTTGCAAATTGTAACTTCTTAGTAGATGGATTGCCTGTTGCACTTGAGTCGGAAGGGAATGCAAAAGATTTGATAGAAGACTTCTTGCCGTCTGATATTCAAAGCAGGCTTGCCCAGATTGAGTACAACGAAATTCTTGATGAGAGTGATGAAATAGTAGAAAGATGCTTGACGGAACAGCTCAAAGAAAATGCCAAAGAGCAGAGCGCGTACTTCGGAAGCGATGATTATGAACCGATTGCCATTGATTTTTCGGTGGGCAAGGATGATTACTATCTTTTCTTGGATATGCTTGAGTATGATTCGAAATGGTATATCAGTCCCAATTCTTCATTCCTTTCCAGCGTTTACGGAATTCCGCTAACACAAGGCAGTGTGGTTTCTCAAGCTGATATTGATTAATAACAGATAATTTTTAAGCCCGATGCATCGCATCGGGCTTTGTTGGTTGTGCGGCCGGCGGCACATGTTTCGATTAACACATCATGAATCAATTTCCAAATGTCATAGGTTGCTTTTTTATAACCGTTATCTGGCAGTACGGAAGATGTAATCGATACATGTTGTGTTCTCAAAACGTATGTACGGACCGTATGTCGGGATGTCGCAGGCCAAAACCTTAATACCGCCGGGAACCATAATCTGATATCCCTTGTTGGACATAATAAGCGCAGGCCGTTCGGCCTTCTCGTTGTTTGCATTTGAGAAAGATACATACTTGGCACTGCCTGTTATATCCTTCCAAATAGAATCGGACACTCCGCGTGCTGATAGGATTTCCCGCTTCGACCAGGCGAAGTAATCCCAGAAAATGTTTTGCCGATCGTTATACTGCCTTGTGGTTGTGGAATTCTCGCTCACCAAAGGCGAACCGTCCGAGGCAAAGAAAGTGATGGCTCCGGTCGGTTTATCAATGCTGATTTTTAGCTTATCCATTTTGATTTCAACTAAAGTACGGCTTTCGGAACAATTCCACTTTAGATTCTCGGTCGTTTCTATTTCGGGAGGGAGAATCTTTGGCCTTTCCGGCAATGTCTTATAAAAATATACTCGGGCGGTATCCTCACGAAGAGGAATTATTCTTAGGTTTCCGTATGGCATTGTGATATCAACTTTGCGCTTGTCGACATTGACCCATTTGACGGAAGTGTCAAGTCTGCCGTGCCCTAAAGGTGCGAGCGAATTGCCTTCCGGCATACTGTCAAATTCAGCCGGTGATTTAACAGCCACGGCTTTCAAACTGCCGTTAGCGCCAATCATAGTTTTCGAATTGCCGTTAAGACCGGCTACGGCTTTCAAACTGCCGCTGACACCGGGTACAGCGTTTGGTATACCATTGACGCCCACATTTTTCACAGCCGCTTTGACTGTTTTTGAACCGTTGCCCCAAACCGCGTTTACAGGGGGCTTGGAATCGGTGGGAGGCTTGTTGACAACAATTCTTCGCGGACCGTATTTTTCACGCTCTTGCATGAATATATCACCAAGTGCAGCCTGTTCTTTGGCAATGGTTTCTTTGGTCTTAAACTCTTCTTCGAAAACTCTCGGTTCAAGGTGATAATCATCCTCGATGTATTTAATGTTCTTCCGGTCTTGCGGAATCGGATCCTTGATAAGCCCGGTTAATTGCCCGGTATAGAACACCGTCAGTTCATGAAGCGCACGGGTTGCTGCAACATAGAGGAGCTTGGCGTAACTGTCCTCTTTGGGATAGGCCTTATCTGAAGCGTTCAGAATTATTACGGCATCAAACTCAAGACCTTTGGCCAACTCGATAGGAAGAATGACGGTCGAATTGCCGAAGTCAGTATTGCTTTCATCAAACATTTTGACGTCGATGGAAGCGGATAATTCGTGACAGTATTTTTGGGCCTCTGCTATATCTTTGCATATTATGGCGATGGTTTCATAATCCTTGGACTTATATTGTTTGACGGTATTTACTACGTTCTCAACCAAAACTTTGGAAGAAGCGCAGTGGCTGACTTTAACCTCATCTCCGTGACGAATGATTGGTTCTACGGGATACATGGGGAGAGTTCCGCGTTTTAGGATGTCCGTTGCAAAGGTTGAAACCTCGATGGTGTTACGATAACTTTTCCTGAGCAGACCAAAATAGTCGTATCTGTCGGGAAGCATAAGCTTCTTGAGTTCTTCCCAATCTCCAAGACCGGAACGGAAATTAATGTTCTGGGAAACATCCCCCATTATGGTGAAGGTACATTTGCTCATACAGTATTTCAAGCTATGATAAACCATCATTCCGAAATCCTGAGCTTCGTCGATGACAACATGACTTGCTTCCTGTATTACCTGTGTTTCCTTAAGCCTTTTATAAAGATATGCAAGTCCGACCAAATCATATAAGTCGGGATTGCTCTTACTATATTCCAAATCAGGGTATTCAATTCTCATTTGACTTATAAAATCGTCATACAGATCAAAAACAGAGTTTTTCCACATATATTTAAAGAAATAGTTTTTGAAGTGCGCCGATATTTTCTTCCGAGTCTCGGCATTGTATGAGAAATTCTTTCCAAACAGTTCCGTCTCAAGCTTGGAATCCAATATATCATTGAGATATTCAACTTTTCGTAGGAGTGTCCACTCAGGGTATTTGTTTAGAGCATCTTTGACTTCGGATGCAGTCATGAGAACACGATTGTTGCTTTCGATGATTATATCTTTATCCGAAAACAGCTTGGTTTCAATATCCTCTGCGAACTTCTTGATTTTCATAAACCAATCGGAGGTACTTTTGGTGATGACACTACTGTCGGATTTGTCGAGAATGCGTATTTGCTGTTTGGTCGGATTCCAATCTTCATATAAGAGTCTGACAAACAGATCAGCCATGGTCATCTGCGGTACTTCATAGACATCCAAATCCGGAAGAACTCCGGTAATGTAATTAAGAAGAACCTTGTTACTGCCTATTATGTAGAAACCGTCAGGCTTGAACTCCGCCTCGTAATTATAAAGAATATAGGAAATTCTGTGCATGGCTACCGTGGTTTTGCCGGAGCCGGCACTTCCTTGAATCAGTACGTTATGGTGAGGATTCTTTCGAATGACACGATTTTGCTCATCCTGGATAGTTGCTATGATTTCGCTAAGTACATTACGCTTGCTTTTGGAAAGATATTTGGTTAAGAGTTCATCATTTGCGACAACTTCGGAATCGTAGTAATCAATGAGCTTGTTGCTGTCGATTTCGTAAGTACGTTTACGCTTCAAATCGACATGGTAAATGCCTTCATTGGGAACTTTGTACTCGCAGTTCCCCAATCCTTGATCGTAATAAACAGAGCATACCGGAGCACGCCAGTCAATGACCTCGGGATGTGCCGCATTTTCACCTATGGTAGTCTTACCTATATAGAAGGTGTCTTTACGATTATCGTTATTGTCGATAATGTCAATACGACCGAAATAGGGTTTGCGTCCGGCTCTTTGGGCTCTTAGAAGATCCTGTCGGAAATTGCGGTACCTTGCATCCGTGTAGAACCATTGTGCCAGCCCTTCTTTGTCATCTAAATCATAGACTTCGGACAAATCCTGCAAATCTTCCTGCGCCTTTTTGATATTACCTTTAACTTTTTCGATTTGAGCAGCGGCGAGTTCGGTTATTCTTATCAGCTTGGCCTCTTCGTCAGCTCTTTCGATTCCGTAAAATTCGTTTTTGGTGTTATTCATATTGATTATTCGGTGAGTTTATTCTTGGGTTTCCCGGAGGGAAGTTGAGATATTATCAAAGCTGCAAACATAAGAATGCAACCGATGATTTCTTTCAGTGTCAATTGGTCATTAAGATAGAGCCAGCCGGACAGTACGGAAATAACAGACTCGAGACTCATAACGATTGAGGCTATGGTCGGATTGGTTCCGTTTTGACCGACAAGCTGCAGGGTATACGCAATACCGGATGATAGAATTCCGGCGTACAGTATCGGACCTATTGCGGCTATTAATGATTCAACAGACGGCGATTCAAATATCAGCATTGCCACTGTCGAAATGATTCCGCATATCAGAAACTGAATGCAGCTCATCATTACTGCATTAGCTTTGACAACGAAGTGATTTATTATCTGAATGTGCAATGTATAGCATACGGCACATCCGATAAGGAGCAGTTCACCGATGCCGAAAGAGACATCATTGGTTTTCATACAAAGAAGATACAGTCCCGATACAGTCAAAACGACGGCAACCCAAACAGTAGGTGCCACTTTTTGATGAAGAAACAAACCTGTCAACGGTACCATTATTACATACATGGATGTGATGAATCCGGCCTTACCGGAAGTAACATAAACCATAGCGGCCTGTTGAAGAGAAGATGCTACGAACAGAACCATTCCGCAACATATTCCGCCCACCCAGGAGTTTTTTAGGAAAATTCGTTTGGGGATAATATTTCCGTCAGCACCTATAGGGTCGATGGAATTTTTGGTGGCAATACGGGTAAATATTAAAGTCACCGGTATTAAGAATAATGTTCCGACGAAGCTTCTGGCCGCGAGGAATGTGAATGTTCCAAGATAATCCGTAACGATATCCTGTGCCACAAAGGTTGATCCCCATAAAAAGGCGGCAATAAACAATAGAAAGTATTTAATTAAATTACCTTTTCGCTTATTTGAACTCATAGCACATAATTTAACTACTTTTGGCAGGATAAGTCAATGAGTAAGACATATACCGGATAATTACAATAGATGGAAATGCGGAAACTTCATCATGGATTTCTTGAATTAATAGGGTGTTCGAGATATCTTATTAATATAGCCATCTATAAACTATGACATAATAGGGGGATATTTGATGGAACACTTTATAACAGGTTTTTTGAATACAGTAAGCAAGTATGGTAATGAGCCTGCGGTTTCGGACGAGTTTAGCACATTTACATATGCGCAGCTGCTTGATTACGGCAGGACCATTGCGGGTAATCTTAAGGCGCAGGGAATTGGGCACGGAGACAGAGTAATTATCGAAATTCCCAGATGTAAGGAATATGCAGGATGCCTTATAGGATGCTGGCTGATAGGCGTAGTGGCAATTCCCCTTTCGGATGACTATCCGGAGGACAGACTTGATTATATTAAGAAAGATTCACAATATGAGCTGAGCATCAACGAAGCATTCATTAAGAATTTGGATACATCACTTAAGGCAGATCCGATTATCGCAGACATGGCGGATGAAGGCCTGATAATATATACATCCGGATCGACAGGAAATCCTAAGGGTGTTATTCATGATTTCTACTCAATGGCGGAAGTGGCCAACAGAAACAGCGCTCACGACCAGGCAGATGACACGAAGAGGAATAATGTTGCAGGTCTTGTTGCCCCGTTTACATTTATAGTCGGAGTAGGTCTGTTCATTGCAGCGGTTTCTTTGGCCAAACATCTGGTGATTGTTTCTGATGAGATAAGAAAAGATCCGATTAAGCTTGCCAAATACTACGATGATAATGATATTGAATCGTCATTTGTTCCTCCGAGAATGGTTAATTTTATGCTGGAACACAATAAATCTTTGAAGGTCATTTCGGTCGGTTCCGAAAGAATAACCAACATCTATTTTGACGATCATCCGGTTGTAATGAACGGCTACGGAGCTACCGAGCTGTTTGGCGGAACATTGGCATTTAAGGTGGATAAGAAATATGAAAATACTCCTATAGGTAAGCCTTTCGGAAGTGAAAAGGCCTATGTTTTGGACGATGACAATAACGAGGTCGAAACGGGTGAACTGTGCATATCCGGATATGTCGCCAAAGGATATTTGAATCGTGAAAAGGAAACAAAGAAAGCATTTATAAAAAATCCGTTCAAAGATATAGACGGATTTGACCGTATGTTCAGAACCGGTGATATTGTGAAGCGCCTTCCGGACGGTAACCTTGTTTTCGTAGAGCGTAAAGACTGGATGATTAAGATTAACGGTCAACGTGTTGAACCGCTCGAAGTTGAAGGTACCATAAGGAGAATAGCGGGAGTAAAGGAAGCTGTGGTAAAGGATTTCACGGCTCCGAACGGTATCACTTATCTTGCGGCATACTATGTATGCAATGAGGATGTAAGCCGGGAGCAGATATTGCAGTTTTGCAAATCACATCTGACATCTTATATGGTGCCTTCGTTCTATATTCGTATGGATAAGCTGCCGATAAATCCGAACGGAAAATTGGATCGTATTAATCTTCCCGAACCTGATATTTCTGCGTTTAAGAGTGAGTACGCAGCACCCGAAAGCAAGATTGAAGAATCTGTTTGCAATGCTGTTGAATCTGTACTTAAGTGTGGCAGGGTTGGAAGAAATGACGATTTCTTCTTGCTTGGAGGAGATTCAATTAAGGCAATGGAAGCGATAAGCATATTGGATGATCTTCCTATCGATACGGAAACATTTATTAAGGGAAGAACTCCTGCACAGATTGCCAAGCTTATAGAAAACGGCGGCGCTGATGAAATTATATTTGAGAGAGTTGAAAAGCCGGAATATCCGCTGACATCTTCTCAACTCGGAGTTTATCTTGACGTTACCAAAAATCCCGAAAAGCTCATGTATAACAATCCGATCAAAATAGAACTTGCCCCGGAGACTGATATAGACAGGCTCATTGCGGCTGTTGATAAGGCCGTGAATAATCATAAAGCTTATCATTGCAGTATTGAGGTAAGAAACGGATTTCCCTGTATGGTTCCCAATGATTGGCAGTTCCATACCGTGCAAGAACAAAGCGATGATATTGAAAAGTCTTTGCATGAATTCGTTAGACCGTTTGACTTGGGAAGCGGAGAGCTTATTCGTGCATGCGTGTTTGGAAACGGTGCAAATAAAGTTCTTGCCATGGATGCGCATCATATAGTATTTGACGGTACTACGCTTTCGGTGCTGCTAAAGGAAATAGGCAAGCTCTATGATGGCCGCGATATATATGAAGAAAGAACATCGGCGTTTGATCTTTCGACCTATGAAGAAGTGATGAAAACAACCGATAAATACGCGAAGGCCAAGGCGTTTTTTGAAGAAAAATTCAAAGACAGCGATGTTTCGAATGATTTTCCGTATGATTTTGAAGATACGGGAGCCGCAACACTTGATACGGTAGATTTGAATGTTACTTTGGATGAAAAGAAACTTCTCAAATTCCTCAAGAGTAA
The DNA here is from genome assembly GCA_045640525.1 of Lachnospiraceae bacterium. Classification (GTDB taxonomy): domain Bacteria; phylum Bacillota; class Clostridia; order Lachnospirales; family Lachnospiraceae; genus JAILLW01. Next base: position 18,866 of record JAZUFE010000042.1, read on the forward strand.
TAACCTTACACAGAATTCTCTTTTCCTTGCAGCATTTTCTTACGTTCTTGCAAAATATAACGGCACGGACAAGTCTTTGGTCAGTGTCGGCGAAAACGGACGTCATACTTCCATGACGTTTAATACCGCCGGCATGCTTGTTAAGACATTGGCTGTTTGGACGGATTTGTCACATAAAAATAATATTGCAGAATATGTATCGGATTTGCAAAAAACATTCAGAGACAGTGTTGCAAATGACATATACCCGTTTACCGAACTTGCCGGTGAATACAATCTTTTGCTTGATTACTCGTTTGTCTATCAAGGCGACAGTTTCAGTACTTTGACTCTTGGAGATAAAGAGTATCGGGTATTGGGAATCGGAAATCCGGATGCTATGAACAAGATGACGCTGATGGTCTTTGAAAGTGACGGTTCATACAGATTGAGTTTTAGATACAGAAGCGATCTTTTCTCCAAAGAGCTTATGGAAGCATTTGCCGATTCTTATGTGTGTGCGGTTAATGAATTTATTGATAAGGAATTATTGAACGAAGTTGATCTTGTTTCCCCAAGGCAGTTACAGCTTCTTGATTCATTCTGCTCGGACGAAAAGGAATTTGATTCCAAAACCGTTTCCGAATGGTTTGGCTATTGGGCCAAGAAGAATCCGAAACATGAACTTGTTGTTTGCTCGGATAAACATATTTCGTATGAATATGCGGACAGGATTACGAATAATATTGCCGGTTATATCAATAAGCTCGGAATGAATCGTAATGATGTTGTTTCTGTTTTGATTCCGAGGAGTGAGTGGATAGTTCTTGCAACATACGGAGTGCTTAAATCCGGCTGTGCATATGAACCGCTGGATCCTTCATATCCGTCCGAGAGACTCTCGTTTATGGTAGAGAATGCGAATGCAAAGCTGCTTATCACTACTTGTGAACTCGAGGGAATGATTAAGAATTATTCGGGCGAGGTATTGTATATTGAGGATATTCTCAATCTTCCCGATATGCCGAATCCTCAGATTAATAATGAGCCGGATGATTTGTATACATTACTTTATACGAGTGGTACAACAGGTACACCAAAGGGAGTAATGCTCACGCATAAGAATGTTTCATCACTTACTCAGATATGCAAAGAAATATTTGAGCTTAATGATGAAACGGTAAATGCCTGTTATGCTTCGTACGGTTTCGACGCCTGCATGATGGATATTGCAACTATTCCCGCAAACGGAGGTACGATTCACGTTATCCCGGAACAGATGCGCCTTGATTTGAAAGTTTTGGATGAGTATTTCGTAGAAAATAAAGTTACTCATAGCTTTATGACAACGCAGATAGGCGGACAGTTTGCGCAACTTACCCAATCGCAGTATCTGAAATATTTGTTCCTGGGCGGTGAGACTTTGGCTGCGCTTAAGACAGATGAACTTCCTTTTAGCATCGTTAACGGATACGGACCTACCGAAGGTACGGCGTTCATTGCTACACATAAGGTTAGCGGACGTTCGCTCAGAATTCCTATAGGAAAGGTTAACTGTAACGATAAGGTATATATTGTCGACAGAAATCTTAACAGGCTTCCGATAGGAGCACCGGGTGAGCTCATGGTTGCAGGCTGCCAGGTTAGCAAAGGATATCTTAACCTTCCCGAAAAGACTGAAGCGGCGTATCTTAAGAATCCTTTTTCAAAGGATGAAAAATATTCAAATGTTTACCGTACCGGAGATATAGTCAGATTTCTCCCGAACGGTTTGCTTGATTTTATCGGACGTCATGACGGACAGGTTAAAATCCGCGGATTCCGTGTTGAACTTACTGAGATTGAAGAGGTAATAAGACGCTTTGACCAAATATCGGATGCAACGGTTACCGCCTTTGATAATCCGTCGGGAGGCAAATACCTTGCTGCATACGTCGTATCCGACAGCAAGGTGGATATAGATGCCCTTAACAGCTTTATTAAGTCGGAGAAACCTCCGTATATGGTACCGTCTGTAACCATGCAGATTGATGCCATACCGCTTAATCAGAACCAAAAGGTTAACAAAAGAGCACTTCCTGTTCCGAAATTTTCTTTTGGGGAAATCACACCGCCTCAAACTGAATTGCAGAAGAGAATTTTTAATATTATTGCAGGCGTTATCGGACATGAAGGATTCGGTATAAAGACGGATATATTTGAAGCAGGTCTTACGTCCATAGGATCCGTCAAACTTAATGTGGAACTTGCACAAGAATTCGGAGTCCCCGTAAAAATAGCCGATATTTCTAATAACAGAACTGTCGAAGCTCTCGAAGCATTCTTTGCCGAAAATACGGAATCCGAAAGCTATGATATCTACGAAGAGTATCCGATTACTCAGACTCAAAGCGGAATATTTGTTGAATGCAGTATGAATCCGGAAAGTGTTGCTTATAACATTCCGGTGCTTTTTAGTGTTAGTGATACGGTGGACTGCGATAAGCTTGTCGAGAGCATTAAAAGAACTTTCAATGCTCATCCGTATACGAAGATGATTCTTAAGATGAGTGAAACCGGAGATATCAAGGCAGTAAGACAGGATGATGCAGAGGTTAAGGTTGATGTTGTCGTATGCAAAGAAAAGCCTAAAATAAAGGATATTGTAAAGCCGTTTAAACTCCTGGATGCTCCTCTTTACCGTGTGGCTTTATATAAGACGGAAGAGGGAAACTATTTGTTCGTGGATTTACATCATATTATTGCAGACGGAACATCCGAGACCATTATCTTTGCCCAAATGCAACAGATATATAACGGCGAAAATGTCCATAAGGAAAAGTACACTTGCTTTGAACTTGCTCTTGATGAAGAAAAGAACAGAGCATCTGATTTATATGAAAAGGCAAAAGAATATTATGACGGTATTCTCTTGGGATGTGATGCGGATTGTATTCCTTTCAAGGCTCCGGAATCTTCAGAGGCAGAGTCGGGTTCGATAACGGAGGAATTCAGTCTTGATTTGAATGCCGTAAATAAATATTGTGACGAAAACAAACTGACAAAGAATGCATTCTTTAATGCGGCGTTCGCCGTTACGCTTGCAAGATTTATGAATCGGGAGCAGGTTGTTTACACAACGATTCACAACGGAAGAAATGATTCAAGGCTTGCAGGCGCAGTAGGTATGCTTGTTAAAACCATTCCGATAGCGGCGTCGATGGATGCCAATACGTTGGTGAGTGAATTTGCAATCGGAATACGTGACCGGATAATGAACGGAATTGTCAACGATACATTCTCCTTTGCGGAGATTTCCGAAAAATACGGAATCAAAGCGGACGTTATGTTCGTGTATCAGGATGAAACGTTCACAAGCGATGCCATCAACAGTGATATTGCTCAAATAGATGAGGCGGTTGCCGAAGAAGCCAAAGAGCCTATTTCGGTAGAACTTATTTTGAAGAACGGAATAATCATAACAAGAACGAATTACAGAAAGGATGTATTCAATAAGGAATTCATTTCAAGCTTCATTTCATCATTTGAATGCGCATGCGAGTCGATGCTGAAAACAGAGCTTGTCAAAGATGTGAATATTTGCTCGAAAAATGCGAAAGCATTTGTCGATTCAATGAATAGTACCGATACACAGTTCCTTAAAGCTCCGGCACACAGACTGTTTGAAATGCAGGTTGAAAAGCATCCCGATAAGAAGGCAGTCACGACATCCGATGCGACATATACGTATAAGGAACTTAACGAGCATGCCAACAGAATTGCCAATTATCTTTTGGACGCAGGAATCAAAACCGGGGATATGGTCGGCATTGTTCTTGAAAGAACGGTTGACCTGGTAGCTGCCCAACTCGGAATCCTGAAAGCCGGGGGAGCTTTTCTTCCGATGCTTCCGGAATATCCGGACGACAGAATACAATACTGCATTTTGGATGCGGCCTGCCCTTTCGTTATTACGTCCAAGACATATAAAGACTCCAAAACGAAAATGCTTACCCAACTGCCGAAATGCAGATTTGTTACGCTTGATGAATTGTATGAAAACAAAAATTCAAACAATCCCGAGCTTGACGTTCCGCTAAATTCGTTGGCGTATTGTATTTATACTTCGGGATCTACAGGTACACCAAAGGGAGTTATGATTGAACACCATAACATTACAAATTTCCTTCAGACGTGCATTGGAAGCACGATGATGTATTCGATTATGGATGAGGATGCAGCGGGAATAAGTCTTTCTTCGGTGTCTTTTGATATGTCGATTTTTGAGATTCACTGTCCGCTTTCAGTGGGAGCATCTTTATATATAGCAACAGAGGATGAAATACATAATCCGCTTAAACTTATAAATGCTGCTCTTGAGAATAACGTTCAGACAATTGTAACTACACCTTCGTTCATGTCGAATGTGATTGATATTCCCGAATTTGCGGACGTGATAAGGAATTTTAAGTCAATAATGTTGGGTGCTGAAGCATTTCCGGCAGGATTCTTTGACAGAATAAAAGAAATATCAAATGATGTTACCATTCTTAACGGATACGGCCCGACAGAAACGACGATATCATCTTCGGCTAAGATTCTCTCAAACGGAAAGAATTTTACCATAGGAGGTCCGGCAAGTAACTACAAGTACTATATTATGGACGGATTCGGACATGTTCAACCGCCGTATGCATACGGTGAACTGATCATATGCGGTGAGGGCGTAGGACGAGGATATGTGAATCTTCCCGAAAAGAATGCAGCTGCGTTTTTTGACATGGACGGCGTTCAAGCATACCATAGCGGTGATATGGCAAGAGTCAATAAGGATGCTGAGATTGAACTTTTCGGAAGAATTGATAATCAGGTTAAACTCCGCGGATTCAGAGTTGAGCTTGACGAAATTGAAAATCAGATACGTGCATTTGACAACATCAAGCAAAGCAAGGTTATAGTAAGAAATAACGGATCGGAAGATTATTTGGCGGCGTTTTTTACGGCCGATCATGAGGTTGATGTTGATGCACTCGTAGCATATCTTAAGTCGAAACTTACATACTATATGGTTCCGGCCGCAATCATGCAGATTGAAAAGATGCCTTTGAATGCAAGCGGCAAAATCGATAAGAAAGCGTTACCGAATATTACCATGATTAAGCGAAAACATGGCAGAAAATCTCCTAAACGCGAACTTGAAAAAGAATTGTGCGAGCTTTTTAAAGGTGTATTGAAAGTAGATGAATATTATCCCGAGGATGATTTCTTCGAAATGGGAGGAACGTCACTTTCTGCTTCAAAGATAGTTATGACCCTTATGTCAAAAGGCTATGAAGTACAGTATCAGGATGTGTTTGAAAATCCGACCCCCGAAATGCTGGCAGAACATATCGAGGGCAAGGAGCATTCCTCGGAGGATAAAGATATTAATTCCGACAGCTTTGATATTAAGTCGGATTATCCGGAACAGCTTAGATATAACACTATTGAATATGCCGAAGAATTGAAAAGAGAGCCTCTTGGTGATGTGGTGCTTACGGGAGCCGTAGGCTTTTTGGGAATACATATTCTTAAAGAGCTGCTTGATACGGAAGCGGGAAAAATTATATGCCTTGTAAGACGCGGAAGCTTCGAAAGTTCTCAAAAGCGTCTTAGAAGTATGCTTATATATTACTTTGAGAATCCTATGGATGAACTTGTTCAAAAGCGCGTTAAGGTTATTGAAGCCGATGTGACGGATAATGTTTTCGATGTATTGAGAAATGAGAAATTCGATACAATTATTAACTGTGCTGCCTGCGTAAAGCATTATGCGGCAGATGATATTCTTGAACGCATTAATGTGGGTGGCGTAGAGAATATGATTCGTGTTGCGCAAGAAAAGAAGGCATGCTTGATTCAGATATCCACTGTATCCATCGGAGGAGCTCATACCGCCGAAACATGGAAGCGTCGCGTCAAAATGTACGAAAACAGTTTGTTTGTAATCGATGATATGGGCAATAAGTATGGTATTTCAAAGTATCATGCGGAACTGAAAATGCTGGAGGCTATCAAAAACGGAATGCGCGGTAAGATAATCCGTGTAGGAAATCTCATGGGTCGTCATAAAGACGGTGAATTCCAGATAAACTTCAATACCAATGCATTTATGAATGCCCTTAAGGGATTTGCCGCTATAGGAAAATCACCTATCAGTCACGGGACCGACCGTATGAGTTTTTCACCGATAGACATGACGGCAAGAGCTGTAGTGCTTCTTGCGGGAACGAATGATAAGTTCACGGCATTCAATGCCGATAACCGCTTCGTTTTCGATGAATGGCAGCTTATAGAAGCGGCCAATAAGTGTGGCGTAAGTATTACACCGGTTCCGGATACAGAGTATTATGCGGATTACTACAGGATGCTCGGAGATCCGAACTTTAATGCCAAGCTTCAGGGACTTATGACAAATGATCGTCCCGACATTCATGGCGTTGAACTTGATAATACATTTACCACTAACGTGTTATATCGTCTGGGATTTTCATGGCCGCTTCCTGATATAGCTTATCTTGAACGTGCTCTGGAAAGCTTGCTGACGTTGGATTATTTTGAGGATGAGGATTAATGAAAGATAGCAGCATAATGGTTAAAAAGTCCATAGCTAAAAGGCTTACCGTCAGACTGGCCATTCTTTTGATATCGGTAATGCTGGTCTTGATGGTAGGTTCCTTTCTTATGGTACTAAATATCATAGGCGAGGAGGCATTTAAATATAATTCCTCCATTGCATATACGATTTGCGATTTGGTAATTGACAATTGCCAAAAGGCGAATCGCCCGGTTGGTGTGGACAGCAGTGGTGACATTAAATTGTATTCCGACTATTTTTGCGACTGGACCAGAGTTGATTTCATTTATGCGTTCAAAGTTTGGGATAATGAAACCAAATTGGAATATCTGGGATTCTCGGAAAAGGAAAAAGACGAAGAAATCGAAAAAACGTTCAATGAATTACTGTATCGGGAAATAGATTTTGAGCCGACCGAGGAAGAAGAGGAAATATTACGCAACGGTGGTGACGGATTCTACTTTAATGAGTATTCGCATTTCGGAGACTCAACACAGGCAGTGGCTGTTTCGGAGGATGGATTCGGTAATAGATTTGTCGTCGGGGTGGGAATATCCTATGAAGAACTCTTTAAATTGGCCGTAAGCAGATTCGCGGTTTTGTTCGTTATACTTATCGGCGTGTTTATAGTTATGATGATCATTATGTATTATGTGATTCGAAGACGGGTATTTCTTCCTGCCAAGAGAATCAGTGATTCAATGGCGGATTTTATTAAGAACGGTCAAAGAACGAATATTAAGGTTGATGAAAGCGGAACGGATGAATTCGCAATGATTGCCTCGTCGTTTAATAAAATGACTACTGATATAGACCAGTATCTTGAAAATATCAGACAGCTTTATGATGCACAGTCGCGTCAGCAAACGGAGCTGGATATTGCTGCCAGAATTCAACGAGGCTTCCTGGCCCCGAGTGAATATCATGGCAAAGAATGCGAGATTTTCACCATGATGGTACCGGCCAGAAATGTCGGTGGCGATTTGTATGATTATTTTGCTTTGGATGACGGTCGCATACTGATGACGATTGCCGATGTATCGGGCAAGGGAATTGCGGCGTCGATGTTTATGGCGATAACACTTGTATTAATTCGTCAGCTTGCATCAAGCGGACTTGGCCCTGCCAAGATATTCAGCCGAATTAACAATATTATTTCCGATAACAACAAATACATGCTATTTACTACGGCATTTATCGGAATTTACGATCCTGCAACCGGTGAACTGACATATTCCAATGCAGGGCATCTTCCTCCGTATATACTTCGCAACAAACCGGAACTTTTGACAGGAGCCAGGAATCTGGTGTTTGGATTGTACAAAGATGAACCGTATATCGAGGAGAAGACGAAGCTTGATACCGGGGACATTCTGTTCCTTTATACTGACGGTGTGACGGAAGCTATTGATAATAATAAGACGTTTTTTAACGATGAGCGACTTAAATCGGTGCTTGACAGTTTTCGGGCATCGCATGAGGAAAATATTGTTGAATACGTAACCGGAGAATTGGAGAATTTCATGAAGGATTCGGAACAGTTCGATGATATTACCATGCTGGCATGTACCGTAAAGCACAGCACGGAGCTGAATCTTTCTCCGAATGAAAAAGAATTTGCAAGGATTAAAGAGGTTATTTTAAATAGCAAACTTCCGCGTCAACTTCAACTTTCCTTGTGCGTGGCCGCGGAGGAAATATATATCAACATCTGTTCCTATGCTTTTGAAGGAAGGCCGGATGATGACAAAAATATAAAATTTATCTTTGAACATTCGGATCGCGTGATGATGCGCTTTGAAGATAACGGAATTGAATATGATCCGACCCGGGAGGTTGAACTGGATATTGATTATGATCCCGATAACAGACTTGGCGGACTGGGCAAGCTGATTGCATTTAACATTGCGGACAAAGTCGGTTATGAATATACTGATAACAAGAACATACTGACGATAACCAAATATCTTATGGAGGGATAAGCATGACAATAGAGCAGAAGAATGATAACGGAAAGATTACCGTTTCGCTGGATGGATGGCTTGATCACGACAGCTCTCCCCAACTTGCGGAAAAAGTAGAAGCAATAGATTCGGCTACAGAACTGATTATTGATTTTGAGAAGGTAGAATACATTTCATCGGCAGGTATACGTGCATTGGTTACCGCCCACAGAAAGGCCAAAGAACTTGGCGCGACATTCTCGGTAATCCATGTTAATTCAGAGGTTATGGGCATTTTGGCAATGACAGGACTTGATAAAAAGCTTGGAATTCGAAAAGACTGATACTTTTGTGTAACCTATTGACATTCCACCACTATATATAGTATATTTTGAACTGTAATGATATTATGTTAATTACTTATGTAAATGTAATTGCGAAAGGTGGATATGTTATGAAAAAGAAAATAACGGCAATAATAGCAATGATGGCTTGCCTGATGCTTCTGTTCGGACAGGTGGCTTTGGTTGATTCTTATGCAGCCGAAGTCGTAGCTTCTGTAGAAGGAACCGTTGAATCCGATTCGACGGCAAGCTTGATTAAACTTAATACAAACGGCGAGACGATGCTGATTAAAGTTGATTCTTCCACAGATTTCAGTGCCTGCAAGAATCTTCTTCCGGGAAGAAAGGTAGTGATTTCGGTATCTTACGGTTCTGATGCTTATATGCATGCAGTTACGGTAAGAGACGGTAACAATACAACAACAGCCAAAGTAGACAGTTCAAATCAGTCTACCGTTTACGGTAAAATCACATCGGCTGATCTTTCAACCAATGTTCTTAAGGTTTCCACACCTCAGGGTTTGATGGAACTTAAGCTTGACCCTAATACGGACCTTTCGGGATGTACGATGCTTGCGATCGACAAATATTACGAAATGTCGCTTGCACGAGGTTCTGATGCGTATATGCATATTGTTTCCATAAAGGATTCTTCTTCTAACAGTTATACGTATTCTTATTCGTCAAGCTCATCAAGTTCTTCAAGCGAGACAACCACAAGCACCAAGGTAGAGCAGACTGTTGAAGGAAGAGTGGGTAAGAGTTCAAACATGGATGTACTTATCCTCAAGACGGATTCAGGAGAAATGGAATTGAAGCTTAATCAGTTAGAGAACTGTAAGGTTCCGCTTTATGAAGACGTTAAGATTAAGGTAGGCATTGCATACGGTTCGGATGCTTATTGGCACGCAATTACAATTTCCAAAGGTTGATTATATTCGGATAATTAAAGATGTATAGAATACAGGGCGGAATGAAAAATACATTCCGCTCGTTTTGTACGATGAATCGTCTTTTTTTAAGATAGGCAGGATTTACTATATCTTTATCATGAAAATATCGCTGCCGAAATGAAAGTATGCGATAGTAGGTTATCTTGCATAAGAAGGAGAAATAGGATAATGATTAAAGCAGTTTTATTGTTTATTGTAGGCCTTTTGCTGCTAATTAAGGGCGGAGACTGGTTCGTGGACGGAGCGACGGGAATAGCCAAAAGATTCCATGTTCCGGACCTTTTGATTGGAGCAACGGTGGTCTCAATAGGAACCACACTGCCGGAAGTTATGGTATCTGCCACCTCGGCTGTTCAAGGCTTGGGAGATATGGCATACGGAAATGCGATAGGCTCGATTATATGTAATACCTCTTTGATAGCGGCATTGACAATAGCCATAAAACCGTCGGATGTTCCGAGAAAGTCAATGATTAAGCCGGTCATATTTTTCTTTGTGGCAGCAATCATATATACGGGTGTGGCATTTGTAACGGGTAATTTCACCAGATTTACGGGTATATTCTTATTGTGTATCTTTGTGTGCTATATGGTTGTTCTGATTCTTCAGGCCAAGAAAGAAATGAAGGCAGCCCAAACGGCGCAGATTGATAATGATGATAAAGATAAAGAGAAGGAACATGCCCTGTGGCTGGATTTGGTTCTTTTGGCTGTGGGAGCAGCTTTGATTACGTTGGGTGCCAATCTTTTGGTTGATAACGGAACATATATTGCTACGGAGCTCGGAGTTCCGCAGACGGTTATCGCCCTTACATTTGTTGCTCTCGGAACTTCACTTCCCGAATTGGTTACGGCAATTACATCGTTGGCCAAAGGCCACGGTGCACTTTCACTCGGAAATATTATCGGAGCCAATTTGTTCAATTTGGTGTTGGTAAGCGGCGTTTCCATTACTCTTGCACCGTTTAAACTGCCTACGGAAAAGCTTGCTCCGTTTTCAATGTTCGGAACCAACAATGCGTCACTTGTAATCGACGTTCCTGTCATGCTGGGAGTCATGATTCTTATGACGATTCCGACACTTATTACCGGTAAGCTCAGAAGATGGCAGGGAATAGCTCTTTTGGCAATATATTGTGGGTATTGTGTATTCCAATTCGCCTTATAGCATATCTAGTGGTTGAAAAGGATTGCGTTAATTAGTAAAATTATTATGTTGTTTTATGGGAGGGGAAATCCATGATAGCTAACATAGTTGCGAACTACCTGGTTAATAAAGGCTTGATTTCGGTTGAACAGTATTTTGGTTTGTTTGAAGAGCTGACCAAAGTAAGAGCGAAGCTCGGCCTGATAGCTGTGCATGAGGGTCTGATGACGGAATATCAGGCAGATACCGTTAATATGTTGCAAGCTTCCATGGATATGAAATTCGGCGACCTGGCTGTAGAAAAGGGATTTTTGACCCCGCTTCAGGTTCAGGAACTTCTCAAAAAACAAGGTGATCCATATCTTTCTTTGGCACAGGCTTTGGAAAATATGGGAATAATGAGGCTCAACGACCTTGACTTGGTTATGAAGAAATATCAGGTTGAGAATGAGATGTCTACGTCCAGCATCGAAGCTTTGAAATCGGATGAGATTGACAGAATTGTACCTTTATTTTTGCCGCACGATGCTGATGAATATAGGGAAATCGTATTGATTGCGGCCAAAACAATTATGCGATGCGTTGATAACAATATTTTTCCGATGCGCGCGTACTATACGGACGAAATAGAAACCCAAAACGGAGCGATGCAGTTTGTTGACGGCGATCCTTGCTTGTCGACATGCTTTTGCGGTGATGGAAATTCACTGCTTGATATGGCCTGCGAGTTCGGTAAGGAAGAATTTGCAACAGTCAATGAAGATGCATTGGATGCAGTGGCCGAACTTATTAATTGCATTAACGGTATTTATGCTTCTGCCAGAAGTACCGAAAGAATTCAGATGGAACTTTATCCGCCGGAATATGATGACAGCTGTGAAGGAATCAAAGCTCCGCACATGCTGGTTATGCCTATGATAGTGGGAGACAAATCCATTAATTTGGCATTCTGTGTCGGCGAAAAGATAGATTTTTTCTAGGAGGACTGAGCAATGGCGAATATTTTAATCGTAGATGACTCACGTACATCTCGGAGAATGTTACGCACTTTGTTGGAGGAAATGGGACATACCGTAGTCGGTGAGGGCGTTAACGGAGAGGATGGCTTTATTAAATATAAAGAGCTTAATCCGGATTTGGTGACGTTGGATATTACTATGCCCAAACTTGATGGAATTGAGGCCCTTCAGCTTATCCGAAAGAATAATCCGGACGCCAAGGTGGTTATGATTACGGCAGCCGGTCAACGAGATAAGATGATAGCTGCAGTTAAATACGGGGCTGCGGAATTCATCACCAAGCCGTATGAAAAAGAAGAGGTCGAGAAAATTTTGGGAAGAATACTCAAATAGTGAGAAGCTTATAGAATTGATTAAGATAACCGCGTGATGCGGTTATCTTTTTTTGCGAAAATATAGTGTATATTTGTCGAAAAATTTAGTATAATATCAATATGTGTTTTTATGTACATTTGTTGATGTTTGGGAGGCTTTGATGGGAGAAAGTAATTTAAAAAGAGATATTCTTATACTAAATATGGAGCATCAACTTGAAGAGATAGCTTCGGCTATGTTTGGCAAGAAACTTGAAAATCTTACGGATAAGGAAATGTATTATACCATTCTTTCTTATTCCAAGAGAATAATGAAAGTTTCGGATGAGAATCTCGGCAAGAAGAAAGTGTATTATATTTCGGCTGAATTTTTAATAGGAAAGCTTCTAAGCAATAATCTGATTAATTTGGGACTCTATGATCAGATGGAGGCCATATTGAAAAAGTATGGTAAAAATATAGCCATGATAGAAGAGCTCGAGCCTGAACCGTCTTTGGGAAACGGTGGACTCGGAAGGCTTGCGGCATGCTTTTTGGACTCTATAGCAACATTGGGTCTGCCGGGTGAAGGCATAGGCCTTAACTATCATTTCGGATTGTTCAAACAGGAGTTTAAAGATAAACTTCAGACAGCTCAGAAGGATGATTGGATAGAAGAATACAGTTGGCTTACCAAAACGGATACGACTTTTGATGTATATTTCGGCAAGAAGAAGGTAACTTCAAGACTGTATAATATTGATGTTGCCGGCTATGACAGCGGAGTCAATAAACTCAGATTGTTTGATATAGAATCGGTAGATGAGGGGCTTGTTAAGGCCGGTATTGATTTCGATAAGACCAAGATTGAGAATAACCTTACGTTATTCCTCTATCCGGATGATTCGGATGAGAATGGAAATCTGCTTAGAATATATCAGCAGTATTTCATGGTTTCGAATGCCGCACAGCTTATTTTGAGTGAGATGAAAGAACGTAAGTATGATTTGAGAAAGCTTTACAATCATGCCGTAATTCAGATTAATGATACACATCCTACGATGGTTATACCGGAACTTATCCGAATTCTCGTTGAAGAAAAGGCCTTCACAATTGATGAGGCGATTGAAGTTGTATCGAAAACATGTGCATATACAAATCATACGATTTTGGCAGAAGCACTTGAGAAGTGGCCGCTTAAATATTTGGAGAAGGTTGTTCCGCAGCTGGTTCCTTATATTAAGGAGCTTGATAAACGCGTACGTGAAAAGTATGATGACCCTACGGTTCAGATTATAGATAAAGATAAGCGAGTTCATATGGCGCACATCGATATACATTACGGATTCTCCGTTAACGGTGTTGCGGCTATTCATACACAGATATTGAAGGATACCGAACTTAATAATTTCTATAAGCTGTATCCGGAGAAATTTAACAACAAAACTAACGGAATTACGTTCAGAAGATGGTTGCTAAGTTGTAACAGAGAACTTGCTTCATATATATCAAGTCTTATCGGTGACGGATATAAGAAAGATGCCGCCAACCTTGAAAAACTAATGGAATATGCCGACAATGCGGATGTTTTGAACAGGCTTGACGAGATTAAAATGAACAGGAAACGCGAGTTGGTTGAATATGTTGCTCAAAAGGAAGGAGTTAAACTCAACCCGAATTCGATTTTCGATATTCAGGCCAAGAGACTTCATGAATATAAGCGCCAGCAGATGAATGCATTGTATATTATTCATAAATATCTTGAAATAAAGGCAGGTAAGAAACCGACTCGTCCGTTAACCTTTATTTTCGGAGCCAAGGCAGCACCGGCGTACGTAATAGCACAGGATATTATACATCTGTTGCTTGTTATGCAGGAGATTATCAATTCCGATCCTGATGTATCACCGTATATGACGGTTCTGATGGTGGAGAACTACAATGTAAGCTATGCCGAGAAACTTATTCCGGCATGTGACATTTCGGAGCAGATTTCACTTGCATCCAAGGAGGCTTCGGGAACAGGTAATATGAAGTTCATGCTTAACGGCGCCGTGACACTGGGAACATCGGATGGTGCCAATGTTGAGATTAACGAACTTGTTAATGACGATAATATTTACATTTTCGGCGCTAAATCGGATGAAGTAATTGAGCATTATGCCAAAGCAGACTATGTATCGAAAGATTTGTATGATAAGTCTGCGGTTATTAAAGAAGCAGTCGATTTCATTGTGGGTAAGGAAGCAATGAAGGTCGGCCATAAAGAAAACCTTGAGCGACTTTACAAAGAAATTCTCAATAAGGATTGGTTTATGGCACTGCTTGACCTTGAGGATTACATTAAGGTTAAGGATGCAATGATAGCTGATTATGAGGACAGAAATAAATGGCGTCGGATGATGCTTGTCAATATTGCCAAGGCGGGTTATTTCTCATCAGACAGAACGATAGAGGACTATAATAAAGATATTTGGAAATTGGGAAGCTACTAAGATCGACATGTGGGGAGATGCTTTGAAAAATGAGTAAAATTGTTGATTTGATCGGAAAAGAATCAGGTTATCAGAACGAATCAAATAAGGTATGCGAGGCACTCAGGCTTGTATTGCTTATCTCTATAGTGATTTCGGTATGTCAGCTGATAGTTGAACTGGTATCTATGAAGGGAATGGGTGCTATAGGTACAGGGATAACATTGGCGATATTCGTTATTCTTTTAATGTATTCGTACAAAGGTAAGGCTAAGCCGATTCTTATTGCGTGCAATATATTGTGGTTGCCTTGGATAGGTATGCAGGTGAGGCTGTTTGGATGGTCAATAGGTGCTCAACAGCTTATCTTTGTACTTTGTATTGTATCGGTGCTGTGTTACTATATTTCAACATTCAAGAAGATACTCATTGAAGCCGGATTGATATTGTATTGTGTCAGCCTGTATATCTTTTCGCGATGTGTTACTCCGCTGGCGGAGCTTAACGATGTGGCAATTGCAATTATTTATATTGGCATTTTGATTACGGTAATGGCTTCCGTAGCATTGATTTCTTCTGTTTATGTTAAAGAAAATCAGGCAGAAGAAGGTAAACTTGTAAAATACAATATTCAGCTTGAAAATCAGGCCAATACCGATGCACTTACAGGACTTTATAACAGACGTAGGATTAAAGAAAAACTGAACGAGATATACATGGGAAACGATCCTTTGGGATTTTGCGTAGCTATGTGTGATATTGATTTCTTTAAGCATGTTAACGATAATTACGGACATGATATAGGTGATGAGGTACTTAAGAAAGTTGCCAACACACTTAAAGAAACGATAGTCGGTGATGATACTATGGCCAGATGGGGCGGCGAGGAATTTTTAATCGTGTTCCCGCATTGCAACGGTGACCAGGCTATGACCAAGCTTATTGAATTTCAACATAAGATACGTTCGCTGGAATTTAATGTGTTGGACAGAAGCTTTTCTGTGACTATGACGATTGGTTTGGCAGAGTATGATTTCGAATCCGATGTGGAGAAGATGATTAAGATGGCCGATGAGAAGATGTATCACGGTAAGGAGAACGGAAGAAATCAAATTGTATTTTAGAATATGAAGAATATTTGGAAAATGCTGTCCGGCAGGCTTACGTCGGAAGAATTGAATAAACGACCTTCGTTATATAAGATATTCTATCTTTTGGTTCCAATAGTGATTTACTATTTGGTAACCGATATAACGGAGGTCATTTTATGGTCGGTGGTTAATGTCATTTTTTCGGGAGCTTCCGAGGAAATGCTAATGGAAGTGTCTAAGTACAGCGGTACTATACAGGGGCTAATATACGGAGCGGGAATTGTAATCAGTGTATTGATCTTGAAAACGATGGTTATTAACGAGGTGACCTTCGTACCGGAGAATGAAGAAAAACCAAGGCTTGTTTGGTGGCAGATACTTGTCCTGATAGCTACGGCAGCAGTTGTTTCGATTGCTCTTAACTGGGGAATTCAGGCTACCGGGATGGTTGATGCGTCGGAATCATTTAAGTCAGTCTATGATTCGCAATACAGTGTGAACTTCATTTCGGGATTGGTGCTGTATGGTCTGTTGTCACCCACCATGGAGGAAATAATGTTCAGAGGCATTCTGTATAACAGGATGAAGCGTATGTTTCCGATTCCGTTGTCGATAGTGGTTTCGTCGGTGCTGTTTGGAGTATTTCACGGAAATTTGGTGCAGGGTGTTTACGGAACTTTGATGGGACTTATGATAGTGCTCTTTTATGAGAAATGGAAGTCTTTTGCGGCTCCCGTTATTGTTCATTCTGTTGCTAATTTAACTATTTATATTTTGAGTTATACATTATGGAAATAAGAACGTCGGTACGGAATCTGGTAGAATTCATACTAAGATCCGGCGATATTGACAATTCAAAGGCTTCATCAAAAAATGATGCAATGCTTGAAGGAGGGCGTATTCACCGCATGATACAGCGGAGAATGGGCCCTAATTATTTTGCCGAGGTATCATTGACGCACGTTATTAATACCGATAAATACGACATTGTAATAGAAGGCAGAGCCGATGGGATTATTTTTGAATCGCAGGGAGATATTTCGGCAATTCCGCTTCTGGGTGAGAGCGCAGAAGCACTTGCCTCAATTGATAGTTCTATATCCGTTACCATAGATGAGATTAAGAGCACACATCGCGATGTGGCCAAAATGAAAGCGGAAGAGCCCGTTCATTTGGCACAAGCTAAGTGCTACGCATATATGTATGCGGTTGAAAATGGTCTGAAAAATATTAAGGTCCGTATGACCTATTGCAATATTGCAACGGAAGAAATTCGGTATTTTCATTATGATTATGAATTTGGAGAATTGTCGGATTGGTTTGAAAGTGTTATTCGTGAGTATCAAAAATGGGCTGATTTTCAATATGAATGGCGTAACAGGCGTCAATTGTCCATACACGAAACAGAATTTCCGTTTGAATATCGCGAAGGTCAAAGGGATTTAGTTAAATATGTCTATCAGACTATTTATCACAGACGCAAATTGTTTATTGAGGCACCTACGGGCGTGGGAAAAACAATTGCAACTGTTTTTCCTGCTGTTAAAGCCATGGGTGAAAATATGAGTGAGCGCATTTTCTATCTTACGGCCAAAACAATTACGAGAACAGTTGCCGAACAAGCGTTATCACTTTTGCGAGAGCAAGGGTTATCTTTTAAATCGGTTACGTTGACCGCTAAAGACAAAATATGTTTCTTGGATGAAGCCGAATGTAATCCGATTGACTGTGAGTTTGCCAAAGGGCATTTTGACCGCGTAAATGAAGCACTTTACGACATATTGACCACTTCGGACAATTTGAGCCGAGAAGAGATTTTGAGATATGCAATAAAATACCGGGTGTGTCCGTTCGAATTCAGTTTGGACATAGCGTTGTTCGCGGACATGGTGATTTGTGATTACAATTATCTGTTCGATCCGCACGCGTATCTTAGAAGATTCTTTACCGAAGGCGTAAGAGAAGATTATACATTTTTGATAGATGAGGCACATAATCTGGTGTCACGCGGAAGGGAAATGTATTCGGCTACTTTGGTTAAAGAGGATTTCCTCAAAATGAAGCAGATAACTAAGGATACGGCTCCTAAAATAACCAGTGCTATCGAAAGTTGTAATAAAGAATTGCTTCGTCTTAAACGGGAATCCGTAACTATTAATATTCTGGCAGAAGAGGAAGAGGCACCGTTTGTGCGCAGAGTACTGCGACTGTCGGGATTGATAGAGGATTATCTTGAAGACCATGAAGATTCTCCTATCAAAAAGGAATTGTTGGAGTTCTATTTTCAAATATCACATTTTCTCTTAATTCAGGAAAAACTGGATGAGAAGTATGTTATATTCACTGATTTTGCGGATGATAATTCGTTCTACATCAGGTTGTTCAATGTCGACCCTTCGAAAAATTTGAAGGATTGCATGCAAAGAGGGCGTGCTACGATACTGTTTTCAGCTACGCTTCTTCCGATTGATTACTTTAAAAATCTTTTGGGAGCAGAGGATAATGATTATGAAGTTTATGCACATTCCGTATTTGATCCAAAAAACAGAGGATTGTTCATTGCCAATGATGTAACGAGCAAATATACAAGGAGAAATGTGACGGAATTTGAAAATATAGCACGTTACATACATGATATTGTTGAGTGCAAAATGGGTAACTATATGGTGTTTTTCCCGTCTTTTGCTTTCATGAAGAATGTTTACGAAACTTACACTGATATGTATGGCGAGGAAGGAATCCTCGTACAGGGAGCTTCCATGAAAGAGGCCGAGCGAGAAGAGTTTTTGGAGAATTTCGAAAAGGATTCTCAAAGGACTGTAATAGGTATGTGCGTGTTGGGCGGAATATTTGCCGAGGGAATTGATCTAAAAGAAGACAGATTAATCGGTGCGATAATTATTGGCACCGGATTACCGATGGTTTGCCATGAAAGAGATATTCTTAAAAGGCATTTTGACGAGGATGGTTTCAACGGCTATGACTACGCATATAAATTCCCGGGACTGAATAAGGTGCTGCAGGCTGCGGGACGTGTTATACGAACTGCTCAGGATGTGGGTATAGTAGTGCTGCTGGACGAAAGATTCTTGGAGACTCATTACCTTCGAATGTTTCCGCGAGAGTGGTCTGACTATAAAATAGTTTCTGTTAATTCAGTCAGTAATGCGGTAAGGGGATTTTGGGATAAAATACAGTAATTTTGCAAGAAAACTGTGTACTGACATTCAAAATGACACGTGTTTATTCATTAATGACACACGTGTCATTGTGGATAACTTGGTGGATTAAGTGTATTTCTTATTGATAATACGTGTGTAAACCAAAAAAATCTGTTTGAATTGTTTGCAAGATGAATGATTGTATACACAATTTTATGCAATTTGGACGTATACACATGTGGATAAGTATAAACTATGTTGTATCCACATTTGACCAGTTTAGTCAAAAACCAAGGAAACTCTGTATTTATCAGTATTCCTTGTTGTTTTGCTTTTGCACCTTAATCCGATACATATCTTGATCGGCAAGATTCATAAGTTCAACTACGGTGGCAGTATCATAAGCATATTCTGTATGCCCCATGCTTATACTGAGCTTATAAGGTGTCTTTCCGGAAGCGTTAAGAATTCTTATTCTGCTTTCGATGAAACTCATTACGGATTCGATGTGGTCTTCTTCGAAGAATTCGCACAGAACAATGAATTCGTCATCACCGAAACGAATCGGGCGGAAATACCCATTAATTTCCGAATTTCTTGATAAATCCTCAAGAATTTTCGAAAGCCTTATTAAGGCATCATCACCTGTATCTTTACCGTAAGAATCATTAATCAGTCTCAAACCGTCAATATCAATTAAAAGAATACGCTCAATTGAAGATTTGCGATTGTCAATCGAACTTTGCAATTTTTGAATGTGGTTTTCATAGAACCAGTTTCTGTTATAGAGCATGGTCATTTTGTCGACCATCACCTGTGAATCCAGAATTGCAAGATACATAATGGTGAATCCTACTGTGACTCCGAATGGAACCAAAGGATAGTCGGGAAGCCAAATTTGCAAAGTGCTTGCGGCAATTACCAAGATGGGAATCGTCGTACACGAAGAATAGAGCTTTCTAAAAGGCTGATTTTCCTTCTTGGCCGAATTGTAGAGCGAATATACAATTGAGAATACCAAATAGCCAAAAACGATGAAGATTTGGCATAAATACAAATCGCCACGATGGTAGGCTCCGTTTTCGTCCAAATAGTAAATCCATTCGGTAAATGGCGAGTTGACACTCATTATCAGTAATATAACGGCCGGAATTGCCGCTATTCCCCAAAAAAGTTTGCTTTTGGAGGAGTTTCGATTCTGAACTTCAGAACAGTAAATCACCCAGAACATTGCAGCGAAGCCGGAAATCGAAAAATACATGGAATTGATTATGTAGTTAAATTCATTTCCGACATCTATTGCTCCTGCATCGATAAGTTTCCACAGAAAATCACAAGTAAAGAAAAGAATATACATCACTGCCGAGTAGGACATAAGTCGATGCTTTCTTTTTAAATAAATGTTAGATCGCATTTTTATAAAAAATACAACCAAAATGGATATACATAAGAGATTTAATTCAACATAAAGACCGGCTTGCATAAGAAGGCCCCCTTTCCCTAATTTATTATATTTGTAAACTCCTGCAGGGGCAAGTGATTTCATAATCCGGGATTATGAGTCATGCTCAAATCCTTAAAAAATGATTAAATCGCATCAGGATTTATTGACTGCCGTTTTGGGGTGTTCTATGATTGGAAAGGTTGAGATTATAGGTACGAAAGGATTTTTTAGTTATGAAAAGATATTGGAAATATATAAGACCGTATCTTTCTTCATTTATTATCGGTCCGATAATGATGATTGTGGAGGTTGTCGGAGAGGTCTTTATGCCGAAGTTGATGGCGAATATTATTGATTACGGCGTGGCAACCAAAGATTACGGATATATTATTGCACAAGGCGGATTGATGGTGGGAGTGGCTCTCCTTATGCTTCTTGGAGGTGTCGGGGGTGCTTATTTTGCAGCCAAAGCCTGTGTGGGATTTTCTTCCGATCTTAGAAAAGATGCTTTTGATAAAATTCAGAAGATGAGTTTCACGTCTTTGGACAAATTCAGTACAGGTTCACTGGTTACCAGACTTACAAACGATACAACGCAGGTTCAGAACCTTATTAATATGATGCTTCGAATGATGCTCCGAGCTCCGGGTATGTTAATAGGCGCTCTTATTATGGCAATCGTGATGAATCCTAAGCTTGCAATGGTATTGCTTGTGGTTATTCCGGTTTTGGTTATTGTTATGATTTTCGTAATCAGAACAGCATTTCCCAGATTTAAGACAATGCAGACCAAACTTGATAAACTCAATACCAATATACAGGAAGTATTGATTTCTATTCGCGTTATCAAGTCGTTTGTCCGGGAGGATTACGAGAAAGCCAAATTCGAGGAATCCAACTCCAACTTAAAGGCTTCTACATTGAAGGCGTTGAATATACTTATTATTATGATTCCATTAATGTCGCTTTTGATGAATGCAACGACTTTGAGCGTTGCCTGGTTCGGAGGTAAGCAGATCATTGCAGGAGAGATGGAAGTCGGTAATTTGACGGCTTTTGTTACATATATTGTTCAAATCCTTACTTCTTTACTGATGGTAGCGTTTATGTTCCTTCAAACCTCACGTGCATTTGCATCATTGAATCGTATACGTGAAGTGCTCGATGAAGAGATTGATATAAATGATGATAATGCCAAGTGCAAAGATAAGGTAGTTGAAAACGGAGAAGTAGAATTTAAGGATGTAACCTTCAGATATTTCAAAAACTCCACAGAACCTGTTTTGGATAAGGTATCGTTGAAGATAGCTGCCGGTACTACGGTTGGTATTATCGGCTCAACGGGTTCGGGTAAGACAACCTTGGTTTCGATGATTCCGAGATTATACGATGCCGATGAGGGTTCTGTCTATGTTGATGGCGTCGATGTCAAAGATTATTCTTTGTATAACTTGCGTGAAGGAGTCGGAATGGTTCTTCAAAAGAACGTTCTGTTTTCGGGATCGGTGGAGGAAAACCTGCATTGGGGCGATGAGAGTGCAAGCATGGATGAAATGAGAAAGGCAACGGACTCAGCCTGCGCAACGTCGTTTATTGAGAGTATGCCGCAGGGCTACAATTCGGAGCTTGGACAAGGCGGAAGCAATGTTTCCGGCGGTCAAAAGCAAAGACTGTGCATTGCAAGAGCTCTTCTTAAACGTCCGAAAATACTTATTCTGGATGATTCAACATCAGCGGTTGATACAGCTACGGAAAAGCAGATACGTGAAAGCTTCTATACTACATTGAAAGATACAACCAAAATAATTATAGCTCAGAGAATTTCATCGGTCATTGAGGCCGATATGATAGTGGTCCTTGATGAAGGACAGGTAGTCGGAAAGGGAAGACACGAAGAATTGATGAGTAACTGTGAGGCATATCGTGAGATATATTATTCACAGATGGAGAAAGAAGATAAGGAGGTAGGTGCGTAATGAATCAGCAAAGAGAAGCATTCCTCCAAAAGAAGTATGAAGAGAAACTGTCGCCCAAATCAATAGAGCAACTGCAGGCGAGCGGCCAAATGACCAAGCGTCACGGACCGGGCAGCGGCAGAGGCATGAAGGGGGCGAAACCTCAAGATGCCAAGAATACAATCAAAAGACTTTTGGCGTATATTGCCAAGGATAAATGGAAAATAGCGGTTGTATTTTTTTGCGTAATTGCAGGTACGGTGCTCAATCTTATTGCGGGTTACCTGCTAAGACCCATAGTCAACGATCTGACCGACCCCAACGGAGGCGGATTGCCCAAACTTGCTCAAGGATTGCTGGTTATGGCGGGTGTGTATATATTGGGTGTTATAGCTACCTATGCACAATCCAGAATCATGATTAAAGTATCGCAGACGGCAATCCAGCGATTGAGAAATGACTTGTTTACTAAACTGCAGTCACTGCCGGTTAAATATTTTGACATGAATAATAACGGTGATTTAATGAGCCGTTTCACCAATGACGTGGATACAATCGGTGAAATGCTTAACTCTACCGTTATACAGCTATTCTCCGGAGCAATTACATTAATAGGTACATTTGGATTGATGCTGTATACCAACTGGATACTCACATTAATAACACTAGTTACTGTACCGCTTATGATGACTGCGATTAAGAAGATATCGAAACGCTCAAGCAAATGCTTCCAAGCACAGCAGGCAGCGATAGGAACGCTTAACGGATATATCGAAGAAACCATGGCAGGACAGAAGGTTGTTAAGGTTTTCAACCATGAGGAAGCAGCTAAAGAAGAGTTTGATTTCTTAAATCACGATTTAAGAAACAAGCAAATTCGTGCACTGTTTTTCGGTGGTATTATGGGACCGGTAATGGGAAACCTTAGCCAGGTATCATATGCATTGGTTTCTGCTATAGGAGGTATCCTGTGTGTTGCCAGAGGATTCGATGTCGGTGGGCTTACAATATTTGTCAATTATTCAAGACAGTTTTCACAACCCATCAATTCAATGGCAATGCAGGTTAATGTAATATTCTCGGCATTGGCCGGTGCAGAGCGTGTGTTCAAAATAATGGATGAAGAACCGGAAGAGCTCAATGCGGAGGGCTCTTTGGAGTTGGGCAAGGATTCTCAAATTGAAGGTGCAATTGCCCTTGAAAACGTATCATTCGGATATATCCCGGAGAAGAAGGTTCTTAAGAATATATCTTTTTATGCCAAGCCCGGACAGAAAATTGCGCTGGTTGGTTCAACGGGTGCCGGTAAGACGACAATTACCAATTTGGTTAACAGATTTTATGAAATAGACGAAGGAAATATAACAATTGACGGTATTCCGGTAAGAGACATTTCCAAAGAATCTCTTAGGAAGAATATTGCCATGGTGCTTCAGGATAC
Organism: Lachnospiraceae bacterium; assembly: GCA_045640525.1. Classification (GTDB taxonomy): domain Bacteria; phylum Bacillota; class Clostridia; order Lachnospirales; family Lachnospiraceae; genus JAILLW01. Next base: position 42,704 of record JAZUFE010000042.1, read on the forward strand.
ACATTTGTTTACGGGAACAGTCAGAGATAACATTCGTTATGGAAGACTGGATGCTACAGATGAGGAGGTTATTGAAGCAGCTAAAACGGCTTCGGCCCACAGTTTTATTATGCGACTTGAGAATGGATACGATACAGTTCTTGAAGGCGATGGCGCTAATCTTTCGCAAGGCCAGCGGCAGCTTATAAACATCGCAAGAGCAGCCATTTCCAAAGCTCCTATATTGATTTTGGACGAGGCGACGTCTTCCGTAGATACCAGAACCGAAAAGCATATTGAACACGGTATGGACAGATTGATGGCGCAAAGAACGACGTTCGTTATAGCGCATAGGCTTTCAACCGTAAGAAATGCGAATGCAATTATGGTACTTGAAAACGGTGAGATTATTGAAAGAGGAGATCATGATGATCTTTTGAAACAAAAGGGCAGATATTACGAATTATATACCGGTATGAGCGAACTGAGCTGATAGGTGCGCAGTTCCGAATATTGGGGTGAGTGCATGAAATACAGATTTGATGTTAAAGGAATGTCATGTGCTGCTTGCAGCGCCAGAGTGGATAGGGCGGTTTCAAAGCTTGAAGGTGTGTCTGATTGTACGGTAAGTCTTTTGACGAATTCGATGGTTGTTGAAGCATCATGTCCTCCGGAGAATATAGTCAAAGCCGTTACTGCTGCGGGATATAAAGCCAAATTATCAAAGAACAACACCGAGAGTAATGAAAATGACGAAATCGCGAAATTGGCGGTTCGATTGATTGTTTCGATAATTATATCTTTACCGTTGGTGGTATTGGCACTAAACGGACGGTATCCATGGGTTCAAATGATTCTTTCTTTAACGGTGATGGTCGTTAACTGCAAGTTTTTCGTGAACGGCTGTAAGGGATTGATTAACTTAAGTCCCAATATGGATACGTTGGTTGCCTTGGGAGCGTTCGTTTCTTTTGGATATAGTTTGATCATGCTTTTGACAAACATGTCTGACGGGTGCTGTTATTTTGACTCGGCAGGCATGATACTGACGTTTATTACAATAGGCAAATTACTGGAGGCTGTTTCCAAAGGAAAAACAACTGACGCTATCAAATCACTGAAGGCACTGGCACCGTCCAAGGCTTTGGTGGAATTCGACGGCAACTATACGGAAGTACCTGTAGAGAGCGTGAAAGTAGGGGATATTTTCATTGTTAATCCCGGAGAAAGTTTTCCGGTTGACGGGGAAGTAATTGGTGGTGAAAGTAATGTGGATGAATCATCGCTTTCGGGTGAAAGCGTTCCGGTTTTTAAAGGCAACGGTGACAGAGTTTATACATCCACGATTAATATACAGAATGCTTTGAAATGTCGCGCAACGGATGTTGGTGAAAATACGTTCTTGTCAAAAATAATTGAGATGGTTACAACGGCATCTTCCTCAAAGGCGCCGATAGCAAGGATTGCAGATAAAATAGCGGCCGTTTTTGCTCCGATAGTATTAGGCATTTCATTAATAACTTTACTGATATGGCTTGCCTTGGGAACGGAGTTTTCGAATGCTGTTTCGTTCGCAATAGGAGTGCTTGTTGTAAGTTGCCCCTGTGCTTTGGGATTGGCAACCCCGGTAGCGATTATGGTTGGAAACGGTGTCGCTGCACGGCACGGAATTTTGTTTAAGAATGCCAAGAGTTTGGAGTTTACGGCCAAAATCCGTACGATAGTATTGGATAAGACCGGAACCATAACGAAGGGCGACCTTATAAACGGTGATTCACTTAAACCGGACAGTATTAAGGCAATAGAACGCCTAATGAATATGAATAAGTCTATCTTTATGCTGACGGGCGATAAAAAGGAAATTGCCAACGATATTGCAGCGAAGGTAGGAATATCAAATGTCGTATCGGAAGTATTACCCGGACAAAAGGAAGAAGTGATTTCACGGCTTCTTGAGGAATCCGAGGTGATGATGGTAGGCGATGGAATAAATGATGCCGTCGCACTTACGAGAGCCACCGTCGGGGTAGCTATTGCTTCGGGTAAAGATATAGCCATTGATTCGGCAGATGTTGTTCTTTTGAACAATTCACTTATGGATGTTGTTTCGATGATTAAAATATCGGAATCAACGCTTCGTACAATTAAGATAAATTTGGCTTATGCCTTTTTATACAATATAATATTGATACCTGTTGCCGGAGGAGCTTTGTCCGGTATGGGTATTTCAATGAGCCCGATGTTTTGCGCATTGGCGATGAGTTTATCAAGTTTTTTGGTGGTTATGAATTCACTTGCCATTAAACTGAGATTGAGAGGAGTAGTATGAAAAAAGTATTTGGAAAGATTGGAGCATGGATCAAAAAGCATAAGAAACTGACTATATTTTTGATTATTCTGTTAATTATAGTCCTGTTTATCATTTATGTTGCATCCAAGGTTGAGGAAGCACAGCAGTTGCTGAATGAAATGTATAATTCATCTGAGATTTCTGCCATAGAAAGAAGGTCGTTGGTGGAAAGTCTGTCGGCAACGGGTACAGTTGTCAGCAATGATTCCGAGGATATCGTTGCGTTGGTTAACGGAGTTGAAATTTTGAACGTTAACGTGGAAGTCGGTGACCGAGTTAAGGCAGGAGACGTTCTTTGCGTATTGGATTCTGCAGATTTGGAAACAACAATGAATAATATGCAGGCCAATCTTGCCGTAAGTGACCAAAAATCCAATTCAAATGTAGCATCTTCGGGAAGACTGCTTAATGAGAATAAGGATACGAGAAATACGCAGGTCGCACGTGATTACGAGGATGCGCAGTTAAGATACAACGATTATATGAAGGCACTCGAAGATGTTGATGACGCCCAACAAGAATATGATGCAGCGGTTGCCGAATATGATTGGAGAGCATCGGATTATCAAAACTACCTGGATAATCATTCGGGAGAGGATGAATATGAATTGTCCAAAGATCCCGAGTATTCGTTCTATAAAGGCAAATATGATAATGCCAAGTCGCAAAAAGAATCTAAAGAGGATGCTCTTGACCGTGCCAAAACGGCTGCAGATCAGGCGCTTGAGACCTATAACAAGACAATAAGATCCTATGAAGACCATTTGGTTAACAATGACAGTTCCATTATGAGCAGAAACGATACACTCAATAATGCCAAAGCTGACAGAAGCGTAACCGGACTTAACGAAGAGCTTCAGATTAAGCAATATCAGGATCAGATTGCCGAGTGTACGGTTGTTGCACCGTTTGATGGAGTTATTACAGCGATTTCGGCAGTTGAGGGTTCTAAGTACGCAGGTACAACTCTTATGACTATCGAAGATGACAGCTCATATGAAATAACGGCACAGATTGATGAATACGACATATCCAAAGTCAAGGTCGGTCAGAAAGTGGTAATCAAGACCAACGGTACAGGTGATTTGGAATTGGAAGGTAAAGTTAAGGAAATAGCTCCCAGAGCTACCAAAGTCCAGTCAGCTAACGGTACTACTTCCGTTGCAACCAATATTACATATGCCGTAAAGGTTGAGGTCCTTTCTTCTTGTGATGATTTGAAGATGGATATGACAGCAAAACTCAGTATCATTTTGGAAGAAAAGGATAATGTTCTTACAGTTCCTTATGATGCGGTTCAGGTTGACGATGAAGGTAATTTCTATATCGAGAAGAATGTGCCCAATACTCAGGGAATGCCTAATATGCAAGGGGTTGACTCGGATGGTCAACAAGCTGTCGACCCTAAAGCAAACAGAATATATGTAACCAAGGGAATAGAGTCGGATTATTACATAGAGGTAATCGGAGATGAAGTTAAAGAGGGAATAGAGGTTGTTGTTCCGTCGAAGAATGCGGGTAACGACTTCATGCAAATGATGATGGATGCCGGAGCCATGGGAGGATTCTAATGGATACTAAACCTACTATGTCTTTGAAAGGCATAACCAAGAACTTCTTCATAGGCACTCCGAATGAACTTCATGTTTTGAAAGGAATTGACCTTAGCGTTAACGAAGGAGAATTTGTTGCGGTAGTCGGTCAATCCGGCTCGGGTAAATCCACGCTGATGAATATTATAGGTGCATTGGATCGCCCCACAGGCGGTGAATATGTTCTTGATGACGTTGATATGATACAGGCTAAAGATGCGGAGCTGTCAAAGATAAGAAATAAGAAAATAGGTTTCGTATTTCAGACCTATAACCTTATTGCCAAAACCAATGCAATCAAAAATGTTGAAATGCCAATGCTGTATGGTGGCGTTTCACTTAAAAACAGAACTGACAGGGCAAAGGAACTGTTGGAGCTTGTCGGAATGAAGGACAGAATGAAGCATCTTCCCGAGGAATTGTCGGGTGGACAGAAGCAACGTGTGGCAATAGCAAGAGCCATGGCGATGGACCCGTCAATTATTTTGGCGGATGAGCCTACAGGTGCTCTGGATTCCGAAACGGGTCGTCTGGTTATGGACATATTCCATAAACTTCACGAAGAACAGGGTAAAACCATCGTGCTGATAACGCATTCACCGGAACTTGCCGAAGAGACGCAAAGAGTTATTACTATTAAGGACGGTCTTATTACGGGCGAGAGAAAGGGGGCAGGCAGAAATGATTCTCTATGAGAACTTCAGACTTGCATTGTTTAGCCTTGTAGCCAACAAAATGCGTGCTCTGCTTACCATGCTTGGAATTATTATCGGTATCGGATCTGTTATTGCGATTATGACGGTCGGCAATTCGGTTACGCAGCAGATGACAGATTCAATGGCATCACTCGGCGCGAATAATATTACCGTAAGTCTTCAGCAAAAGGAAGAAGAGGAAGAATCATCCGAGAACGGTGTCAATTTCGGTCCGGGTCCTAAGAAGGCAGTTTCCATTAAGGATACCGATCTTATTACCAAAGAGATGATTGAAGCCTATGTGGAAAAATACAAGAATTCGATTGTTGCAATAGCTGCAAGTCAGAGTGTAGGTAACGGACAGGTTAAAGACGGTAATCTGTATGCCAATGTTTCCGTATCAGGCTCAAGCACGGGAGTTTTCCTGGCATCGGACACCAAGATTATTGCAGGAAGGTATTTTTCGGATAAGGAAATGGAAGATGCCTCCATGGTAACTTTGGTTTCGGATAAGCTCGTTAACAATATGTTTAAGGGAGAGACCTCGGAAGCTATCGGAAAGGAAGTTACGGCGTATATAGGTGAACAATTCTTCAAATTCGTAATAGTCGGTGTTTATGAGTATGAGCAGTCACCTTATATGATTTCCACGACCTCGGAGAAGGATATTGAAACATCGTTCTATATTCCGCTAAAAACCGCACAGAACCTGGTGCACAAAACAGATTATTCCAATTTCACCGTGGTAACTCAAGCAGATGTGGATCCTGATGCCTTTGCCAAGACTACCAAGCAGTTCTTTAGTGCATACTACCGAAATAACAGGAACTGGCAGATATCTGCATTCAGTATGGCTTCAATGGTTGATATCATGTCCACAATGATGGGATCGCTGACAACGGCTATATCCATTATTGCGGGAATTGCCCTTTTGGTAGGTGGTATCGGTGTTATGAATATTATGTTGGTTTCGATTACCGAAAGAACCAGAGAAATCGGCACCAGAAAGGCATTGGGTGCCCCGAATTCTTCTATAAGGGTTCAGTTCATTGTTGAATCGATAGTTATATGTGTTATAGGCGGAATTTTCGGCATTATACTCGGAATCGTAGCAGGAATAGCTCTTGCAAATGCGTTGGGAACTCCGGCTTCACCTTCGGTTTCAAGTATAATTCTTTCACTTACATTTTCGATGGCAATCGGAGTGTTCTTCGGATACTATCCGGCCAACAAGGCGGCTAAGATGGATCCAATCGAAGCCTTGCGATACGAATAAAAATATATGTTTATGCGTCTTGATTTTGACAATGTTCAAGATGCAAGTTGCGATTTACAAATCTTAGGTTAACTAATTTACAGAGATTATTTCACACTCAAGGCGTCGGTGAATCCGGCGCTTTTGCCTATTTCAAATACGTAGGAATTGGTAAGGTGCTATATTCCTACGTTGCATCGGAATGAAGTTTATAGAATGTTTAGATTTAGTTCACAAAAGAATTAGCACTCATCAATTGACAGTGCTAACAACGAGTGATAGTATCCTCTTGTAAACAAAATACAGGTTGATCTATATTTGAAAGCATCAGCTTGATAGCCTAAAGTCTGATATGAGAGACTGAGTCGAAGAAAAGGCTCAACTGAAGGAGGTGTATACATGACACTTGATAAATTTACTCAAAAATCACGGGAAGCAATTGACAGATGTGAATCGCTTGCGTATGAATACGGAAATCAAAGAATAGATCAAGAGCATTTGCTATATGCTCTGATTACCCAGGAAGAGAGTCTGATAATCAAGTTGATTGAAAAGATGGAGATAGATCCGCAAGAATTTGAAAGTGCGGTACGGACAGCTTTGAACCGACTTGTTAAAGTGCAGGGCGGTCAGCTAATGATTACCGAGGAGCTGAATAAGGTTCTTATAACGAGCGACAGTGAAGCTAAAGGAATGGGCGATGAATTCATTTCGGTTGAACACCTTTTCTTGTGCTTGATGAAGTATCCCAATAAAGCGCTTACGGCGCTATTTAATGAATTTGCCGTAACAAGAGATAAGTTTTTGGCTGCTCTTCAACAGGTAAGAGGTAATCAGCGTGTTCTGTCCGATAATCCTGAAGCCACGTATGATACATTGGCTAAATATGGACATGATTTGGTAGAGGAAGCCAAAAAGCAAAAACTCGATCCTGTTATAGGCAGAGATGATGAAATCAGGAATCTTATTCGTATATTGAGCAGAAAAACAAAGAATAATCCCGTTCTTATCGGTGAACCGGGAGTTGGCAAGACAGCGGTTGTCGAGGGGCTTGCAAGACGAATAAAGGATAAGGATGTACCTGAATCTTTGAAAGACAAAAGGGTTTTCGCACTCGATATAGGCGCGCTTGTGGCAGGTGCGAAGTACAGAGGTGAATTTGAAGAAAGACTTAAAGCCGTTCTCAATGAAGTCAAAGAATCCGATGGACAGATTATCTTATTTATAGATGAACTTCATACTATTGTCGGTGCGGGCAAAACGGATGGTGCATTGGATGCAGGCAATATGCTCAAACCCATGCTGGCTCGAGGCGAACTCCATTGTATCGGTGCAACGACATTGGATGAATATAGACAGTATATTGAAAAGGATCCCGCACTAGAGAGAAGATTCCAACCGGTTATGGTGGATGAACCTACTGTGGAAGAGACCATATCGATTTTACGAGGACTTAAAGACAGATACGAACTATTCCATCACGTGACAATCAAGGATAATGCACTTGTTAGTGCGGCTATTCTTTCTGATAGGTATATTTCCGACAGATTTTTGCCAGATAAGGCTATTGATCTGGTGGATGAGGCTTGTGCTTTGATTAAGACGGAAAAGGATTCAATGCCTTCTGAATTGGATGAATTGAATCGTAAGAAAATGCAAATGGAAATTGAGATATCCGCACTTAAGAAAGAAGATGACAAATTATCAAAGGATAGATTGGAAGTTCTTACAAAGGAGCATGCTGATTTAACGGATGAATATAACAGTTTGATGGCAAAATGGGATAATGAAAAGAATTCTGCCGAAATGCTGGATAAGTTGCGAGAAGAGATTGATGAGGCCAACAAACGGTTGGAGATTGCTCAACTTGATGGTAATTATGATGAGGCAGGAGAATTGCAGTATGGAATTATTCCTAAACTCAAGGCTAATCTTTCGGAAAAAGAAGGGAAGGTCAATCAAAAAGAACTGGATCTCGTGAAAAATGCTGTTGATGAAGACGAAATCGCCATGATAGTATCACGCTGGACGGGAATTCCGGTTTCGAAGCTTAATGAATCCGAAAGAAATAAGGCCCTGCACCTTGATGAAGAACTTCATAAGAGAGTCATTGGTCAGGATGAAGGCGTAACCAAGGTTTCTGAGGCAATAATACGTTCAAAAGCCGGAATAAAAGATCCCTCCAAACCAATAGGTTCGTTCTTGTTCCTTGGACCTACCGGAGTCGGTAAAACAGAGCTTGCCAAGGCCCTTGCGGCATCCTTGTTTGATGATGAAAACAATATGGTTAGAATCGATATGTCGGAATACATGGAGAAATACTCCGTTTCAAGGCTTATCGGAGCGCCTCCCGGATATGTAGGATATGAAGAAGGCGGACAATTGACCGAAGCGGTCAGAAGGAAACCGTATTCTGTTGTTCTATTTGATGAAATTGAAAAGGCACATCCTGATGTGTTCAACGTATTACTCCAGGTTTTGGATGACGGACGTATTACAGATTCCCAAGGACGCACTGTAGACTTCAAAAACACGATACTGATAATGACTTCCAACATAGGAGCACAGGCGTTATTAAACGGCATTGACCATGATGGTCAGATAGAAAAAGCTGCTGAAGATGAGGTTATGGGAGAATTACGTGATTCTTTCAGACCTGAATTCTTAAATCGACTTGATGAGATAATTATGTTTAAACCTTTGACTAAAAATGATATAGGCAGCATAATTAATCTTATCCTGAATGATTTGAATGAAAGACTCGCCGATCGGAAAATAAGTGTGAGCCTTACAACGAAAGCCAGAGAACATATAGTTGAATCGGCTTATGATCCGTTGTTTGGAGCGCGTCCTTTAAAACGATATATTCAAAAGCATGTCGAAACTCTTTCGGCTAAACTTATTTTGGCCAATGAATTGGAACAAGGCGATGTGATTACCATAGACCTTAACGATGGCGGAGAATTGACGGCAGGTGTCGGACAGGAACAGCAGTAATAACAGGAGGCGGCACAGAATATATTGATTCAAAGGCGTCGGAAGGAGAAAGTGTATGTTTTTACCATCAGAACCTGAAATGTTGCTTAGCTTGATAAATATGAAACTGCGGGACAATTATTCATCGCTTGAGAACATGTGTGACGACTTGGATGCTGATTACACGGAGGTGATGAATAAGATTGAAGCTGCAGGGCTTAGATACGATTCGGGAATTAACCAGTTGAAGCAAAAGTAGTAATATGAATTGTGAATAAGAAGAGTCCTACGATTAATGTCATCTCAACTTAATGACATTAGTCTTTGGACTCTTCTTTTTAATGCCCTTATATGATAAAATAGAAAAGCTATGGACATTTTTGAGTATATGCGGGAACAGAATAAAGATAAAGAGGCTCCGCTTGCTGCCAGAATGCGACCAACCAAGTTGGATGAGGTGGTGGGTCAGGAGCATATTATCGGTAAAGATAAGCTCCTTTATCGCGCCATAAAGGCTGACAAATTGAGTTCCATAATCTTTTACGGACCGCCGGGAACAGGCAAGACAACATTGGCTAAAGTAATTGCCAATACCACATCTGCCGAGTTCAAACAGATTAATGCAACAATAGCCGGTAAGAAAGATATGGAGGAAGTAGTTGAGGCGGCCAAAGATACATTGGGTATGTATGGCAAACGCACAATTCTGTTCATAGACGAGATTCACAGATTTAATAAAGGACAACAGGACTATCTTCTGCCGTTTGTAGAAGACGGAACGATTATTCTTATCGGAGCTACGACCGAAAATCCTTATTTTGAGGTGAACGGAGCTCTGATATCCAGATCAGTCATTTTCGAACTGAAGCCGCTTTCACGGGAAAACATAGTGGATTTGATTAAACGTGCCGTGTATGACAAAGAGAAGGGCATGGGAGCATACGACGCGGTTATTGATGATGAGGCGATTGAGTTCTTGGCGGATATTGCCGGCGGAGATGCAAGATCTGCCCTTAATGCGGTTGAACTTGGAATAATATCCACGGACAGGTCCAAAGACGGGCAAATACATATAACGCTGGATGTCGCACAGGAGTGCATCCAAAAGCGTGCCGTAAGATATGATAAAAACGGTGATAATCATTATGATACCATTTCTGCATTTATCAAAAGCATGCGAGGTTCCGATCCCGATGCAGCCGTGTATTATCTTTCGCGTATGCTCTATGCGGGTGAATCTGTAACATTTGTTGCAAGAAGAATTATGGTTCATGCCGCAGAAGATGTCGGTTTGGCTGACCCGAATGCTTTGAATGTGGCAGTGTCTGCCGCATTGGCAGCAGAGAGAATCGGAATGCCGGAAGCAAGGATTATACTTGCCGAAGCGGCAATGTATGTGGCAACGGCACCTAAGTCTAATTCGGTAGTTGCCGCGATAGACAAGGGAATGGAAGAAGTCGCTAACAGCGGAAATCTGCGAATACCTCCGCCGATATGTGATTCCCATTACAAAGGAGCGGCTAAACTCGGAAGAGGTTTGGATTACCTGTATCCGCATGTCTATGAGAATAATTACGTGGAACAGCAGTATTTACCTGGTGAAATCAAGGACAAGCGCTTTTATACACCTTCTTGCAATGGCCATGAGAGAGAAATACGAGATTACTTTAAGAAAATTAAGAATGAAGAGTACTAGAGTTTAATGAATAAAGACAGTAAACCCATCAAAAGAAAAACGACAATGCCAAGTGTCGGCAAAAAGACAAAGATAACAATTGTTATATCGGCAGCGGCATTGATAATATTGGCGGTATGCTTGATATGCGGCGTGTTCGGATTAAATGCCGGAGATTCTCAAAATCAGAATATTATCGGTGACATCAAGGAAGAGATACCTGACGGAATTCCTGCAAATGAGCATATGGGAAGCGGGGTTATAGAGCATATAGTAACCGCTCAAACTTCGGTTGAGGAGGCATATGCCAAAAGACCTGCGTCGGTTGAATTAACGGACGAAAACAGAGCGGATTTTGTGGATATTGCATCTTGTAAAGTGGATCCTGCTACAGACCAGGTGTTGCTTGATTTATCATCTGAAGGAATACCGCAGTCGGATGATAAGTTCTATTATTTGTACGCTATTAAATCATACGATGATGCACCGGAACTGGGTGAGGACTATATAGCCAAGGTATATAAAAACGATACAACGACAATGAAGTGTCCCCTGTTTGCCAATACGCAGGATTCAAGGTTATATCAAAAATTTGGAGTGGCAGTCAAAGAAAACGGTCGTTATACATTGGTGAGCGTTCCTCAATTTATTACTAATCCGGAAGACTTGGCGCGTCATACCAATGTTTATATGCAGGTTGATTCCAAGAAGGGAATTCTTATTGACTACAACAGAGTGTTTACGGGACAGCTTGAAGATTTGGGAGTGAAGCAGGCAGCTATCAATATACCTGTTTCAAGTATTGTCGGACCTACTACCAATCCTTTGTTCCCGTCGATTCATTATAATTATAACGGCAAAACATATACATTTAACGGCGTAATAATCGCGGGATTTGATTCTACGGTATCGACGCTTACAGCCAAAGGTATCCAAACTACAGCAATCGTCCTTAACGATTATTCGAATGCGTATATAAGTCTGATTCACCCGGATGCAAGATCCAAGGGGGTGTGCCCTTACTATATGTTTAACGGCGCTACTGATGACGGAGTGGAGATTCTTGCTGCGGTAGGAAGCTTTTTGGCAGACAGATATTCGGGCAGTAAGCACGGATGCGTATCCAACTGGGTTATAGCCAATGAAATCAATGCGCGAAAAGAATGGAATTACTTAAAATATACCGATGTAGATACTTATTCAAAGGAATTTGCCAAAGGCTTCAGAGTAATTTATACCGCAATCAAGAGTACTTCAAGTACGGCCAGAGTATTCATTTCCCTTGATCAGACGTGGGATAAGAATGCTGATAACAGCCCTGACTATGACGGAAAGGACGTACTTGACTGCTTCAATTCGTACATCAGCGATCATGGAAATATAGATTGGGCGCTTGCTTATCATCCGTATAATATTCCTCTGACGTCATGCAAATCATGGGAAGCAAGTGACAAGATAACCCATTCCGAGACAACGTCCAATATTTCAATGCAGAATATCGATGTTTTGATTAATTACCTTAATAAAGATGAATTCCTGTCACCTACCGGCGATTGCAGGCATATTATGATAACCGAGCTTGGATATACGTCTACTGCGGGTGAACAGCTTCAGGCAGCTGCCCTTGCATATGCTTTCTATAAGATTAATAACTATGAAGACATTGACGGTCTTTTGCTGAACAGGCAAACAGATGACGCTACGGAGATAGCGCAGGGTCTGGCAACAGGAATTACTACGGCCGGAGGTTCGAAGAAGTTTTCATATGATGTTTACAAATATATGGATACCGATGAATGGGAGAGTCATTTGGAATTCGCCAAATCAATTATCGGCATATCCGATTGGAAACAGATTATGAAGTAGCATTGTGATTTCGAAACTGCAGTTTGAGGATGTTACAGATGAAAGATAAACTTGCATTATACAAATTAATAGTGCTGTATATGCTTAATCAAGTGGATTTTCCGTTAACCAAGGCCCAAATAGGTGATTTTATCCTTGAAAAGGAATATACCAACTTTATGACTTTGCAAACCGTTATCGGCGAATTGATAGATGCCAAATTCGTTACGGCACAGTCGTTTAGGAACAGAACTCACCTCAAACTCACCAAAGACGGTCAACAGACCATACAGTTTTTTGAAAACGATATTAATCTTGCAATTAAAGAAGAGATTAATAATTATTTTAAAGAAAATTCAATAGAATTGAGAAATGAGGTTTCAATTACCGCAGATTACTATAAGGCAACTTCCGGTGAATGGGAAGCCCACCTTGTGGCCAAGGACAAAGATATCAACCTGATTGATATGACAATATCCGTTCCCATTGAGGAAACTGCTATAGAAATTTGTGACAATTGGAACAAAAAGAATCAGGAAATATATCAATATATAGTAAAGCAATTATTTTGACATATATTTGATCTGCAAATCCTGCAAATTCCTAGAACCGGCAAAACTTCTGCTTATCTGCTTTTTCTATTTATAAAGTGATTAACAGCTCTCAAAATCTGCTTGACTATTACAGTCAATACCGCAATTACCAAGAACTCTTCGACGAACAGCACCAGTATATCTTTGTTATTAAAGGGCACACCGATGTGCTGAAGAGTCATATAATCAATTACCACATGATGCAGCAAAAAGAACTCATATGTAAAGCCGCACAAGAAGGAAATAAATTTCATAACACGTGGTAGCTTTTGGAATACACCCTCCAAACCGATGAAGAAAAGGAAGAATGCAAGGTTCTGGCACAGTATTATTAAGTCATAGCTGATATAGTTCTGAAGCGGTATTGGGAAGAAGAGCCAAAACACAATGACCGGAACAGTCAATACCAAACATATCTTCCTTGGTAACTTATCAATTACGGTAATAATGAACATACCGAGGAAGAACTCATAAACCTTGCATAGGAAGTTAACGAATCCCGGAACCTGTGTTGCAAACGGGAAGTATTGATAAACACACAATATTATTATGTAATATACAGTTGCGCCGCCAAGTGCAATCCACTTGTTCTTTCGAATGATATAGCGCAGGAACGGGAAGATGATATACATCATTACCAAAGCACCTAAAAACCATTCGCCGATTCCGAGTGAAAAGGTGGGTATTCCGAAACTGGATACATATGCGTCCATGCCGAGTAATGTAAACACAATGGTCAAAGGATTGGCATTGTTGTTATATACGGCATCGAAGCCTTGGTGCGTCAAAGCCATAAAGCTGAAAAGATAGATAAGGTACACCAAATAGAACGGAATAATGACCCGTGTAAAACGCTTAAAATAATAGCTTTTGAGATTAAGATGCTCCACCTTTGAAGAAGAGAGCATTAATCCGGCACCGCTAATCATGAAAAACAGGCCTACTCCGACTGTGGCAATATGTGTATTTGGCGTCTGAAACAAAAATTCAATGCTCTCAAGCTGCCTTATACCGCATAGATATAAGGACATGAGCATATGGTAATATACGATTCCAAGCATTGACACCAGACGTACAACGTCTATGAAACAGTACTTTTTTTTCATAAAACCTCTGATTACTTAATATGTGCCTTTACGGCTTCGGAAACTTTGATAGCAACCTCGGGATTGAAAGCTTCCGGCATAATATTATCTTCACAAAGCTCCTCGTCGGGAACTAGGGCAGCAATTGCCAAAGCTGCGGCCATTTTCATCTCTTCGGTGATTTGAGGAGCACGTCCCTCCAAAGCCCCCTTAAAGATTCCGGGGAAAGCTACAACATTGTTAATCTGATTCGGGAAGTCGGAACGGCCTGTACCGACAATTCTTGCTCCTGCCCGTTTAGCCAGATCAGGCATTATTTCGGGAGTAGGATTGGCCATTGCGAAGATGATGGGATCGACGTTCATCGATTTAACCATTTCTTCGGTTACTATACCCGGAGCACTTACTCCGATAAAGATATCAGCATTTACCAGGGCGTCGGCCATGGAACCGGATATGTTTTCAGGATTGGTGACTTCGACCATTTTTTGCTGCATCCAGTTAAGATTCGGTGCATCCTTTGAAATGATACCCTTGGAATTGCAGAGGATTATATTTTTGAACCCATAGTTCAACAGAAGCTTACAAATGGCTATGCCTGCAGCGCCTGCACCGGAAATCACCACTTTGCATGCGGCTTTGTCCTTTTTGATTATTTTAAGTGAATTAATAAGTCCTGCAAGAACCACGATGGCGGTTCCGTGTTGGTCGTCATGGAAAACAGGTATATCCAATGTCGCTTTCAACCGTTCTTCGATTTCAAAACATCTCGGTGCCGAAATGTCTTCAAGATTAATTCCTCCGAATGTGGGAGCAAGATAAGTAACGGCTTTAATAATCTCTTCCGTATCTTGAGTATCGAGGCAAATCGGAACAGCGTTGACACCGCCGAATTCTTTGAATAAAACGGCCTTACCTTCCATAACCGGCATGGCTGCATGGGGGCCTATATTTCCCAATCCCAAAACGGCAGATCCATCGGAAACAACCGCTATGGTGTTTGATTTCATTGTATATTTATATGCTGCTTCCTTATCTTCGGCTATGACCTTGCAAGGCTCGGCGACTCCGGGAGTATAAGCCAGGGCCAGGTCTTCACGGGTTTTAACCGGAGCTTTGGATTCGGTAGTGATTTTTCCGTTCCATTGTTCATGCAGAAGAAGCGCTTTTTCATTGGTTGTCATTATTGTTCCTCTTTTCTTTTTCAATATTTATCATTGTGTTTTTCAGATTCCCAAACCCGCTGAAAGAAATGCGGGAGGCGAATCCACAGTTGAGTTTTATTCTAAACGGTGACATTTTAATAACATATGTACCGTTAACAATCAGCTTAGGGGAAACTAAAGCAAAATGCTCGAAATCATATAGATTTCGATAAAAGTTCAGTACACTATCCAGCACGGGGACATGATTGCCGTCACTCAGGTATACTTCCACATATCTTCCGTTTGCCTTTATGTATTCAATATCGTCCTCGTAAACATAGTAAGTGTTTGTCTGATGACGAATTTCAATAGTTCTTTTGCGTAAAGATTTAATTTTTTGGGCTTCGTCCAAAATGTCCGAAAGCTCTGCCTTAAGTATCGGCTTATTCAAAAACAGTATGTTTTTGGGACAATTTTCGATTTCGGATGCTTTGTCACGGTAGATATTACCTTCCGAACACAGAATTATCGGAGCAGTTACGCCGCCATCGCACATTGAAACGGCATATTTCAAAGAATCGACATCCTCTGATTGAATATCAATGAAGAGAATGTCGTAACTCATTCGTTTGGGAAACAATTTTTCTGACTGACCATACGAGTCAATATAGAAAACGCCATCATCAGCTTTACGTTTATCGGATTCACGTCCCAATAACCGTTCCAACTGCTTTCTGTCCGCTATATTGTCAAAACATACTGCTATATGCATAGAAATACCCCAATATCAGTCTTGATTCCCCACATATTAGATAGTGCTTATAGTAAGAGGCCCGAAATATAAGAAGAGTACAAGTATTATCTGTAATCCGAGAATTATCGGCATGCCGACAGTAAATGAATGATGCCTTGTCTTATGCCTGAAAACATACATTCCGATAATGCTTCCTATAGATCCGCCCATTATAGCAACAAGAAAAAGGGTTGCTTCCGGAATCCGGAAGGCCCTTTTCTTAGCTTTATGTTTGTCGACTCCCATAATAAGGAATCCTATTAAATTCATAACTCCGACATAAAGAAGGAGAAATGTCGTAACCGATAAAAAATTCATATTAGATAAGCTTTTCGCCGTTCTCCATCTTCTTCATAGCTCTAACCTTGGTTGAAAGACCAAAGAGGTTGATAAATCCTTCAGCATCGTGATGGTCGTACAAATCACCGGTTGTGAATGAAGCGATGCTTGCATTATACAATGAATAAGGTGATGTTGTGCCGGCTTTGATGATATTTCCCTTGTAAAGTTTGAACTTAACTTCACCGGTAACATACTGCTGTGTGGATTCGATGAATGCCTGAACAGCCTCTCTTAAAGGTGTGAACCACTTTCCTTCATATACGATTTGAGCAAAGAGGTTACCCATATCAAGTTTGGTCTTGGTTGTTTCACGGTCAAGGATTAACTCTTCAAGCTGCTGATGTGCTTCATAAAGAATTGTTCCTCCGGGTGTTTCATATACGCCACGGCTCTTCATACCTACAACACGGTTCTCTACGATGTCAACGATACCGATTCCGTGCTTTCCGCCCAATTCGTTAAGTGTACGAATTATATCCGAAACTTTCATCTTCTTGCCGTTAACGGAAGTAGGAACACCTTTTTCAAAAGTCATTGTAACGTATTCACCTTCATCAGGTGCTTTCTCGGGAGTAACTCCAAGAACAAGAAGGTGATCATAGTTAGGCTCGTTGCCGGGTTCTTCCAATTCAAGACCTTCGTGTGAAATGTGCCATAAGTTACGGTCACGAGAGTAGCTTGAATCAGCAGAGAACGGAAGATCGATTCCGTGCTGCTTGCAGTATTCGATTTCGGATTCACGAGAATCCAAAGTCCATTTATCATTTCTCCAAGCTGCGATGATTTTAAGATCGGGAGCAAAAGCCTTGATTCCCAATTCGAATCTGATTTGGTCGTTTCCCTTACCGGTTGCACCGTGGCAGATAGCTGAAGCACCTTCCTTACGTGCAATTTCAACAAGCTTCTTGGCAATAAGAGGTCTTGCCATTGATGTACCGAGCAAATATTTATTCTCGTATACAGCGTGAGCCTGAACACAGGGAACAACGTAGTCGTCACAGAATTCATCCGTTACATCCAAAATGTAAAGCTTTTCGGCACCGCAATATTTAGCTCTTTCTTCCAAACCGTCAAGTTCTTCTGCCTGGCCACAGTCGATACATACACAGATTACTTCGTAATCGAAGTTCTCTTTTAACCAGGGAATAATTGCTGTTGTGTCAAGTCCGCCGGAATAGGCTAAAATAACTTTCTCTTTCATTTCTATCTCCTTTATCATTTCAAATAATTTCTATATTTATGCTGCATGAGTTATCTTACAACAAAAATAGGAACAATGCAATACCCAGTTTTGTATAAAAATAAATAAAAATACCCTTCGATTGCATAAAAATGAAAAATACTTGATTTTTATGCAATATAGATGTATAGTTATGCAAAACCAATTCAAATAATGTTTATACTATACCGTCATTGAGTTTTAATATTGAAAATAGTAAAATATAACGGATAGTGATATAGCGAGGAAATGTATGAAAACAAAGATATTTATTGATGGTTCGGAAGGAACTACAGGGTTAAGAATATTCGAAAGGTTTGAAGGCAGAGATGATATCGAGCTTATGAAGATAGATCCCGAACTTCGTAAGGAACCTTCGGAGAGAAAGAAAATGATTAATGATTCTGACATTACGTTCTTATGTCTGCCCGATGCAGCGTCAAGAGAATCGGTTTCTTTAATAGAAAATCCGGATGTCAGAATATTGGATACATCAACGGCCCACAGAACGGACCCGGATTGGACATACGGTTTTCCGGAACTTAATAAAGGCCAGCGTGAAGCTATCAGACAATCCAAGAGAATTGCGGTTCCGGGATGTTATGCAACCGGATTCATTTCAATTGCACATCCTTTGGTAGCGACGGGAATGATATCCAAGGATTACCCGGTTTCGTCATTCGCGTTATCCGGATATTCCGGAGCAGGTAAGAAGGCAATTGCCGTGTATGAAAGCGATGAAAAGCCTGTTGACTTCAACTCGCCAAGAGAATATGCGCTTTCACAGCAGCATAAACACTTAAAAGAAATGCAGGCTGTTTCCGGACTTGAAAAGACACCTATCTTTTGCCCGGTAGTTGATGATTACTATTCGGGAATGTTCGTATCGCTTCCTTTTTATACAGATATGATGAACGGTAAGCCGTCCCCCGAAAAGGTACATGAAATGTTCGCCAAGTACTATGAGGGTGAAAAATTTATTCATGTAATGCCGTTTGGAGCGGAGGCTGAAAGCAACGGATTTATTGCAGCCAATGTAAGATCGGGCTGGGACGGACTTGAGTTGTTCGTAACGGGAAATGAGGACAGAGTTGTAGTTACAACACGATTTGATAATTTGGGAAAAGGTGCTTCGGGAGCTGCCGTACAGTGTATGAACATTTTGCTTGGCTGCGATGAAGCCAAAGGACTTAATTTATAGACAGGATGGAGAAGAAAATGAAAGTTGTTGAAGGTGGAATTGCCTCTCCCCTAGGTTTCGAGGCAGCAGGAATAGAAGCAGGAGTTAAGTATCAAAACAGGAAAGACATGGCAATTGTTTATTCCCAAAAGCCATGTGTGTGCGCAGGAACATTTACATCAAATCTGGTTAAGGCAGCTCCTGTTAAATGGGATATGAAAATAGTCAGTGAATCGAATTTTGCTCAGGCGGTTATAGTGAATACCGGAATCGCAAATGCCGGTACAGGTGCAGAGGGTATGGGATACTGCGAGCAAACAGCCAAGAAGGCCGCCGAACTTTTGAACATTCCCGTGGATGCCGTACTGATAGGCTCTACCGGAGTTATCGGAGCCCAGCTTCCGATGGACAGAATAACGGCCGGAGTTGAGAAACTGGTGCAGGCTAAAACACATTCTGACGAAGCCGGCACGGATGCTTCAAAGGCAATAATGACGACAGATACCGTTAACAAGCAGCTTGCAGTTGAGCTTGAGATTGGCGGAGTTAAAGTTACAATCGGTGCGATGTCGAAAGGTTCAGGTATGATACATCCTAATATGTGTACAATGCTCGGATACGTAACAACGGATGCCAATATTGGAAAAGAGGCATTGACCAAGATAGTCAAAGAGGACGTGGTTGATACCTATAATATGATATCGGTTGACGGTGATACTTCCACCAATGATACGCTTTTGGTTATGGCTAACGGAATGGCGGGAAATCCCGAAATTAAAATCGGAACCAAAGAATACGAAGACTTCAAGGAAGCTATTCATTTCGTCAATGAAACTCAGGCCAAAAGACTTGCCGGAGACGGTGAAGGTGCACAGGCCCTTATAGAATGTAAGGTAATAAATGCCGATACCAAAGAGAATGCAAGAGTACTTGCCAAATCGGTAATATGTTCTTCGCTTACGAAAGCGGCTGTTTACGGACATGATGCCAACTGGGGAAGAATCCTTTGCGCTTTGGGCTATTCGGGAGCCAAGTTTGATCCCGATAATATGGAATTGTATTACCAGGGGGCTTCCAATTCGATGCTTATTTATAAGGATGGAATGGGAGTTGACTATTCCGAAGAAGCAGCAACCGAGATTTTGAAGGAATCTGAGGTAAGAT
Organism: Lachnospiraceae bacterium; assembly: GCA_045640525.1. Taxonomy (GTDB): domain Bacteria; phylum Bacillota; class Clostridia; order Lachnospirales; family Lachnospiraceae; genus JAILLW01. The sequence continues at coordinate 62,592 of JAZUFE010000042.1, forward strand.
TCCTTGTTGATATGAAAATGGGAGATAAGACGGCTACGGCATGGGGTTGTGATCTTACATATGATTATGTGAAGATTAATGCGGATTATCGTAGTTAGAGTACATGTTTGACAGACTAAAACGCACCCTGGGAGGAGTAATGTATGGATAAAGATATGCAAAAATACCTGGATAAGGCAGAGGTTTTAATAGAGGCACTTCCTTATATTCAGAAATTCAATCGTAAAATAATTGTAGTTAAGTATGGCGGTTCGGCCATGAGCAATGAAGAACTTCAAAAGAATGTTATCGAGGACTGTGTTCTTCTTAAACTTGTAGGCTTCAAACCTATAATAGTTCACGGCGGCGGTAAGGAAATCAGCAGCTGGGTTAAGAAAGTCGGCAAGGAATCACAGTTTATTAACGGATTGAGAGTCACGGATGCCGAAACTATGGAAATTGCCGAAATGGTCTTAAATAAAGTTAATAAAAGACTTGTGAATATGGTTAACGAACTTGGCGTTTCGGCTGTGGGATTAAGCGGCAAAGACGGTGGATTGCTGAATGTTGAGAAGAAGTATTCCGACGGTAAAGATATAGGATTCGTAGGAGACGTTAAGAACGTCAATCCTAAGATCCTTTATGACATGTTGGAGAAGGATTTCCTTCCGATAGTAGCTCCCATAGGATACGGTGATGACTTTGATACATACAATATCAATGCTGATGATGCGGCATGTGCCATAGCCAAGGCAGTCGGAGCTGATAAGCTTGTATTTTTGACTGATATCGAAGGTTTGTATAAAGATATCAATGATAAGGAAAGCTTTATTTCAAGAATAACGGCAAGTGATGCGGATTCACTTATCAGTGAAGGAATTATCGGGGGCGGTATGCTTCCCAAACTTAACAACTGTACTTCGGCAATTAAGAGCGGTGTTAATCGAGTGCATATTCTTGACGGAAGAATTCCCCACTGTCTTTTACTTGAAATATTTACCAATGAAGGTGTTGGTACGGCCATTATAAAAGATGAAGAAAAGGATCAGATAGCAAAATGAATATGAAAGAATATATCGATGAAGCAGAAAGCGTGCTTCTTCACACATACAACAGGTATCAGATAGTTTTCGATAAAGGGGACGGAGTATATCTTTATGATTTGAACGGAAAGAAATACTTGGATTTTTGTGCGGGAATTGCTGTTTTTGCTTTGGGATACAATAATGAAGCGTATAACAATGCATTAAAGGGACAGATTGACAAGATAATTCATACATCAAATTACTATTACAACGTTCCTGCCATTGAGGCTGCCAAAGGACTTTTGAAGGTATCGGGAATGGACAGGGTGTTCTTCACCAACTCCGGTGCCGAAGCAATAGAAGGAGCTATCAAAGCTGCAAGAAAATACGCATACAATAAGGACGGAAGAACCGACCATGAAATAATCGCTATGGAACATAGTTTTCACGGACGTACTTTCGGTGCACTTTCGGTAACGGGAAATCCCAAATACCGTGAAGCGTTTGAGCCTATGATAGGCAATGTTAAATTCGCCGATATGAATGATATCGAATCGGTTAAGTCGAAGATTACGGATAAGACATGCGCGATCATTTTCGAAACAGTGCAGGGCGAAGGCGGAATCTATCCGGCAACGGAAGAGTTCATGAAAGAGATTCGCGCAATATGCGATGAAAAAGATATTTTGCTTATTTTGGATGAGATTCAATGCGGAATGGGCCGTACGGGATATATGTATGCATGGCAGAAGTACGGCATTGCTCCCGATATTATGACTTCCGCCAAAGGACTTACATGCGGAGTTCCCGGAGGAGCTTTCATGCTTAATAAGAAGGTGGCTTCCAATTCTTTGGTTGCGGGAGACCACGGTACAACCTACGGAGGCAATCCGCTTGCGGCCGTTGCAACCCAAACGGTTTTGGAACAGTATGAGAAATTGAATATCCTTGACAATGTTAAAGAAGTTGGGCAATATCTATATGATTGCCTTGAAAATCTGACATCAAAGTGCGATAAGATTGTTGCACACAGAGGCGTAGGTCTTATGCAGGGAATTGAGCTTAATGTGCCGTGCAAAGATATAATCAACGCATGCATCGAGGAAGGACTTATCCTTATTAATGCCGGAACCAATATTATAAGATTTGTTCCGCCACTTGTTATTGGCAAGCAAGATGTTGATAACATGATGAAGATATTAACTAAGTGTATTATGTAATGGAGTTTTATGAAGAAACGTTTATTTTCGGTATTGGTTGTTGTTGTGTTGCTCGCGGGAATTATTACAGCAGCATTGTTGAACATCCCGTTTAAAGACATATCGCCCGAAGAGGCCTCATCGTCTGTATCTTTGGACAGTGAAGCAGCTTATGATAAAGAGACAATATATCTTTGGTACAGTGATGATACATTAACCAATTATCTGACCAGCGCGGCAGTTGAATACAGTGAAAAAAATAAAGTCAGAGTTATGCCTCAATTGGAACCGTCGGCAGAGTTTTTTGAAACAATCAATAAGGCTGCCGTTGAGTCGAATGTGCCGGATTTATATATTACCAGCCATGATAATCTTGGCAAAGCATATATGGCAGGCTTAACGCAACCGATTTTGATGACTCCGGAGGAATTTGATCAAACATATATTTCCCAGGCCAAAAATTCCGTTACCTATAAGGACAGTCTTTTGGGCTATCCGTTAAGCTATGAAACCAGTGTACTTTTGTATAACGAAACTTATTTGAAAGATATGGCGATTTCGGCCCTGACAGCTCAAAAGGATGAAGAAGCCGCAGCCGACAATGAAGGCGCGGATGATAATTCAAGCGCTGCAACTGAATCCAAGTATGAATTTACGGATGATGAGATTGCTCAAAAGATACAAGAACTGATTCCGGTTACCGTTAACGGAATTACGGATCTTGGTAATGGTTTCGATGCTCCCGAGGGTGTTGAATCTTTTATGACGTGGGATGTTACGGATATTTTCTATAATTATTTCTTCCTTGGAGATGCAATCAATATCGGAGGCGATTCGGGTTGGGACAGTTCGCAGATTGATATTTATAACGAGAATGCAATTAAATCGTTTTCGGCATACCAGGAACTTAATCAGTTCTTTTCAATAGATACTTCCAACAGTCAGTATTCGCAGATAATAAGCGATTTTATGGAAGGAAAGATTGTTCTTACAATAGCAACATCCGATGCGATATCTACACTTGATAAAGCTATTGAGGACGGAACATTCAAATACGATTACGGTGTAGCCATGGTTCCCGATATTAATGAGGAACTTGATACGCGTTCAATGTCGGTTACCAACTGTGTGGTAATCAATCCGTTTTCGACCAAGCAGGAAGTTGCCAATGACTTTGCCAAATTCCTCACAACGGAGTATGCGGTTAATCTTTATCAAAAATCCGGCAAAGCCAGCCCTGCGGTATGCGTAAATTATGATGATGTTCCTGCATTCAATGTGTTTGCCATGGAATACGGATATTCATATCCGCTTCCGAAAATGATGGAGACAAGTAATCTGTGGGTTATTCTTGAGGGAGCTTTCGCGGATATTTGGGATGGAGATGACCCTAATCAAAAACTGAAGGAAGTTGCCGAGCAGATTAATTTCCAATTAACAGGTGAACAGGAAGAACTTGAGTACATTGAGATTAAGGAAGAAACTGAGGACGTTGAGTACTATGACGAAGAAGAACTCATGAGACAGGCTCAGCAGGAAAATCAGGATACCCAGGCATCGCCGGCTCCTTCCGATAACGGAGCACAATAAGGTCAGCAGTCGCTATACAATCCTTCGGATAGTCTGAAAGGATTGGCGATGAACAATAGATTAAAAAGAACGGTTGCAACGACCTCTGTAATCTGCATATGCGGATTGACGGGGATTATATGTTTGTCAAACCGGGATGAAGAAATTTCAATTGTTAAGGAAGATGAAAGTGCGGTTTCCGCAGAACCGTACGATGCATCTTCGACCGAGGATTCAATAAACGCAGAATCCTCGAAAAATGAAGCGGGTGACAGCAGTGATTTACCCGAGAATCAAAATGAGCAATCGGATAACAGACCGACAGGAAAAATAGTGGTATATGTTTGCGGCGAGGTAAGAAATCCGAGTGTTGTAGAACTTCCCGAAGGAAGCAGAGTCTATGAGGCAATTGCCGAGGCGGGAGGTATGACGCCGGAAGCCGACGATGATTATGTCAATTTGGCAGGAGAATTGACTGATGGAGTCAAATTGTATATTCCGTCAGAAGATGAAGTGCAGAGTCTTTCCGATAAGGATTCGGTGATGACGTTTGATACAAGTATCTTAGAAGAATCCTCAGAATCTTCTAAGAATACGGAAGTTAACATTAATACGGCATCCAAGGAAGAATTGATGACGTTGCCCGGGGTCGGAGAGTCGAAGGCGGAAGCAATAATTAAGTACCGTGAACAAAACGGAGCTTTTGATATCATAGATGATATTATGTGTATTTCGGGAATCAAAGAAGGATTGTTCAATAAGATTAAAGATAGAATCAGAGTTTAGGGATGTATGTCAGCTAAATTATTATTGGTCGATGATGAGAAATTAATAATTAAAGGTCTGAAATTCAGCTTGGAGCAGGATGGCTTTGAAGTTGATGCGGCTTATGACGGTAAGGAAGCACTTGACATGATAAGGGATAATCAGTATGATTTGGTCCTTTTGGATGTGATGTTACCGAACCTGACCGGATTTGAAGTATGCAGCAAGGTCCGTGAGTTTTCGAATGTACCGATAATAATGGTAACGGCCAAGAGCGCTGATGAAGACAAAATCCAAGGCTTGGAATACGGAGCGGATGATTATATTACCAAACCGTTTAATATTCTTGAAGTAAAAGCACGAATCAGGGCAATTATACGTCGTGAAGATTCTCATCGCGGACGTGGCAGAGGAATCGAGGAAACAATAGAAGACGGTGATATCAGACTCATGAAGCAAAGTCGCCGAGTATATATTTGCAGTAAAGAGATTAATCTTACGGCCAAAGAATATGAACTTTTGGAACATTTGGTAATTAACAAAAATGAAGTATATTCAAGAGAAATGCTTCTGTCTACCGTTTGGGGAACGGATTATCCGGGAGATGTCAGGACAGTTGATGTTCATATCAGAAGATTACGTGAAAAGATAGAAATCAATCCGTCGGATCCTAAATATGTCCATACCAAATGGGGATTGGGTTATTATTATGCATAAACTGTTTTTTAGGCGAAGTTTAAAGCTTCGCCTGTTTCTTATAATTTTTACAGTCGGAGTTATACCGGGAATTCTGCTATGCCATGCTCTGGTGCAAAGCTATGAATCTCGTGCGGTTAAAATCAGAACCTCCGATGTCCAAAATCAGTTGACTATTATTTCCAAACATTTGACAGCGGTAGATTATTTCCATGATACTTCATCCGAAGCCATCAATTCGGAGTTGGAACTTTTGTCCAATCTGTATGATGGTCGTGTTGTCGTAATTAACAATAATCTGAGAGTTATTAAAGATACATACTCCCTAGCGGAGGGCAAGACGTTTGTTTCGGAAGAGGTTATTTGGTGCTTGAATGGTGAAAATATAGCTAACTTCGATGCGATTAACGGTTTTGTCGAGATAGCGATTCCTATAGAAAATGCGGGCGTGCTGCTTACATCCGTATCTACCGATCAAATAAGCACAACGGCAGTCGTATTACGACAAAGATATGTAATACTGATATTAATCGGTGCAATCATTATTTTTGCCATTGCATATTTCTTTTCGAAGAGATTGGTTAAGCCGTTCGATATCGTTTCGACGGAATTACAGGAACTCGGAAATTTGGACAGATACGAGCCGATTTCGGTACCTGACTATATAGAGACAGAGCATTTGGCATTGGGATTCAATACTCTCATTAACAGAATGTCATCCATTGATGCGAGCAGACAGGAATTCGTATCAAACGTTTCGCATGAGCTTAAGACCCCGCTTACTTCCATGAAGATACTTGCGGATTCACTGATTTCTCAACCGGATGCTCCGGTGGAATTGTATCGTGAATTCATGACGGATATAGCAAGCGAAATAGAGCGTGAGGACAGAATAATCAATGATCTTTTGACATTGGTTAAGCTGGATAAGGAAGTTGCCGAACTTAACCGGACACAGGTGTGCATTAACGATTTGACGGAAATTATATTGAAGCGGTTAAGACCTATAGCCAGAAAGAATGATGTGGAGTTGACACTGATTTCGCAAAGAGAGGTGGTTGCAGGAGTAGACGAGGTTAAATTGTCTTTGGCCATAACCAATCTTGTTGAAAATGCAATTAAGTACAATAGACCGCAGGGCACGGTAACAGTTACGGTTGATGCAGATCACCAATTCTTTACGATAGTTGTTGAAGACACGGGAATCGGAATCCCGGCGGAAGAATTGGACGAAATATATGAAAGATTTTATCGGGTTGATAAATCTCATTCGCGGGCAATAGGCGGAACGGGACTGGGACTGTCGATTGCCAAATATTCTATATCTTTACACAAAGGAACTTTGAGTGCCGAGAGCACGGTTGATGTTGGAAGTAAATTCACGATTAGAATACCGTTATAGGGCAGGACGGATTTGTGACTAGGATACCGTCATGAGTCAGAATGGATTTATGATTAAGGTAATGATATGGTTTTGGAGCAGATTATGAAGCGAATCATAAGCTTACTATTAACAATATGTATATGTTTGTATGCGGTAACGGGATGTGCCCGGGAAGAGGAAATTCAGATTCCGGGATTTCAGTTGTTTTTCATTAATTCCGAACATACCGGGTTGGTTGCGTTTGATTACACGATACAAAGTGTTGAATTGGATGATGCCATAGAGGAAGTAATCGGTCAGCTGGCTCAAACTCCCGAAAAATTTCAATATGTTGCACCGCTCGACGGTAAATTCTCCGTAGAAAGCATACTGCTTAATGAGGATCAGCTCACATTGGATTTTAGTTTAGAGTATTTTGGCCTGAATTCAATAGAAGAGGTTTTGGTACGTGCGGCTATAGTTAAGTCGCTTACGGGAATTGACGGAATTAAGTCGGTATTGTTTACCGTTAATCAGGAGCCCATTACAGACGGTGATGGCAACATAATAGGAGCTATGATGTCGGACCAGTTCGTTCTTAATGTAGGGCGGGAAATAAATGCTTATGATGAGACCAAAATAACATTGTACTTTGCCAATGAAACGGGTGACGGGGTACGAAAAACAACGAGAGAAGTTGTATACAGTACGAATATTTCCAAGGACAGGCTTGTTATGGAGGAACTTATCAAAGGAGTCGGAACTGTCGATGAAGCGGATTCCTATGTTTTGAATGATGATGGTGATGCCATTATTTCTGTTATTAATCCGGATACCAAGGTAATTTCAACGACAGTTACGGATGGAGTGTGCTATGTAAATTTGAGCCGTGAGTTTTTGACGCAGACTAATCAGGTAACTCCGGAAGTGACGATATACGCCATAGTTAATTCTCTGGTTGAGCTTAGCGGAATTAATAAGGTTCAAATTGTGATAGAAGGTGATAATTCGTATGTTTATCAAGAAGTTATGCCTCTGTCCGATATTTACGAAAGAAATCTTGATATTGTGAAATAGTCTTTGACGTGTTATACTCGTAACACTTCTTATAAATCTCCAAAATTATATGAATGAGAAGACCGCTGTGTTTGTTGTGCTTTCTCATAAGTACAATAACAGTAATTCTTACTGTTAAGTTTCCACCTGAAAATAAGATAGAGAATTTCTGCCCGAACGGTAGGCAGATAAGGGTATGGGTCACAGTATCGGATATAGTCGATGAAATCATTTATGCCAAGGTGTGTGATGATTCGGTAAGCTTTGACACATCCGGAATTATGATATCTTTGATGCCGGGACAGAATGTGCCCTTGATCGGCGAAAAAATTCTGATTAAGGGCAATGTGTCGTATTTGAAAAAGGCCACCTGTGACGGACAATTCGACGAATATATGTATTACAGAAGTATAGGTATGGATTGTCGTATCAAGAATGCTCGAATACTTAATGCGACAGGGGACTATTCTTCTGTTGGGGAATTTTGGCGGAAGGTTAAAGAGTCAATTTCTGTGCGCTTGTCGATTGCTCTGCCCAAACCCGAAGCCTCTGTCATGAAAACTATGCTTCTTGGTCAAAAGAAGGAAATGGATACGGATTTGAAGAACCTGTATCAAAGAAACGGCATTGCACACATTCTTTCCATATCGGGGCTTCACATTTCGATAATCGGTATGGGATTGCTCAAATTACTGACAGCGTGTGGTCTGCATAGAAAGAAGGCAGCTGTCTGTGCCATGGTGACGGTACTGTCATATGGAGTTATGACAGGAATGTCAGTGTCATCTCGAAGGGCAGTAGTGATGTTCATACTGCTAATGCTGGGAACCCTTGCAGGAAGGGCTTATGACATGCTGACAGCCTTGTCATTAATAGGTACGATAACACTGATTTACAACCCGTTGAGCATATATAACTCGGGTTTTGGGTTCTCGTATGGATGTGTCTTCGGAATAGGGATACTGATGCCTTCTTTAGTCGTTAAAGGCAGATCAATGCGAGTAAGTTCTGCATTGACTATGCTGGTCATTGGACTTCCGCTCTATTATTGGTACTATTATCAACTTCCGATATATTCTTCTTTGCTCAATCTGCTGGTAATTCCGCTTATGAGTATATTGGTCCCCCTCGGGATTCTTTTGATAGCGGGAATGTATATTTATGCCCCGTTGGCAGTTCCTTTCAAAATCGTGATTGTCGGTATGCTGAGGATTATCGAAAAGACTGCGCTTTTCTTCGACGGACTTTCGGGACACTTCTATACGGTCGGACGCCCAAAGGGAGTACAGGTGATAATCTATGCTGTGGCCATGATTGGTATCTTTATATATAGGAAGAAACTCAAGTTGCATCTTAAGTGGATAATAGTGGCTGTTGCCGTTTTGATTCTTACAGTGCGAGTCAGCGAACCGTCAACATTGACATTCCTTGATGTGGGGCAGGGCGACTGTATTGTAGCTACACAAAGTAGCGGCAAGTTGTATATTCCCGGAATTGATGACAGGAAGACAGTATTGATAGACGGTGGTTCGTCAACAGTCAAAGATGTCGGGAAATACCGTATTATGCCATATTTGAAATATCACGGAATAAGCAAGGTTGATCTGGTAGTTATTACTCACCCGGATGAAGATCACATCAGTGGAATCCGAGAATTGATATTCGAAGGGGAGGAAGAAGGAATCCGCATCGGGAAAATCTTGATGGGTGATGTCAGTGAAGAGGCAAAAGCTAAGGCGCTGACGGCACTGACGGGAGAATCTAAGCCGGAAATACTGATGATGCCAATGGAAGAAGGGAAGAGAGAAAATTCGACGACTATGGCAGCAGGCGAGCATTCAACCGCGGACAATACGGTGGTGATTAATGGTATTGAAGTGGAATTTATATCACGCGGTGATGAGTTTCTTCTTAATAAAGAGGGGATTCGATTTGAATGTCTCAATCCTTCCAAAGGATACCAATTCGAAGACTCAAACGAAGCCTCGGTAGTGCTGCTGGGAACGCTTGGGGAAGTGAGTTTTCTTCTGACCGGTGATATATGCGGCGAGAACGAACGACAGGTTGGACAATTGATAAAGAATAAATATGCCCCTATTAATATAGAAGAAACAGATTTTCAAAAGGGTGTTTTTATATTGAAATGTGCCCACCACGGCTCCAAAAACTCCACATCGGCAGAATTTTTGGCAGCAACGAAGCCTGATATTGCGATTGTTTCATGCGGTAAGAATAATGCCTACGGGCATCCGCATCAAGAAACGCTTGAACGAATTGCAAAATATGTCCCACGATCAAAGTTCTACAGAACAGATGAATGTGGTCAGGTAACAATAATGGTGGGTGAAAATACAACAATGAAACAATTCAAGAAAAGGGGGCGATGATTGCACCCGGGCCTTTTCTGTTTTGCTTAAAGGTTGGAATGATGAAATAGGTTATGTCAGTTTCGAAATGATTTCATTCCCGTTATCTTTAAGCCACTTGTTCCATACTTTATAATCGGGACAATATTTATAGACTTCTTCATAAAACGCTTTGGAATGATCCATATGTCGCAGATGACAGAGCTCATGAACAACTACGCTGTCTATCACTTCTTTGGGCATAAGCATGAGTGCACAATTGAAATTGAGATTTTTATCAGAAGAACAGCTTCCCCATCGCGTCTTTTGATGGCGTATGGTCACTCTGTCATAGTGTACTCCCATGATTTGAGCGAAGTATTCTACTCTTGCCGGAATATATACTTTGGCCTGTTTCGTTAGTTTTTTGATTTCGACTTCCGATAATCTTTTCTCCATATAATTCAAATTATCACAATTCGAAGCATTCTGCCACTAAGGGAAGTGTGATTGATCAAGATTCCGCATCAAATCTTTCGGACTAAGGCAGGGGATGAAGTATAATGGCAAATCTTGTGCTCTCAGTCCGGTGGACTCAAATCAACAGTATTTTTGAATTCAAGTCCATTTCACCTTGGATTTTTACGTCGATGGCTGACGGTTGGACTCAAATCAGCCATGGTTTTCTGATTTGAGTCCACTAATTTTCAGAATCTGGACTTAAAATTGAAAATATGATTCATATGAGTCCAAACACGTTTATAAAGCGAGTTTTGCCGCATCACTTTGGACTTTTTTCGCAAGATTTGACTCATATGAGTCCATTTACTTTTTCCATGTCTTTACATCTTGCCTCTTGGCCTCGTGCCATCTTGCCTCTTGGCCTCGTGCCATCTTAGCCTCTTGGCCTCGTGCCCCTTAGCCTCTTGGCCTCGCACCTCTTGGCCTCGTGCCTCTTGGTCTCTTGGCCTCGTAGCGCCCGAAAGCCGGCTACGCCCGAAAGTCGATTGCACCAAAATTCGATTACGCTTAAAATCCGATTGCACCGAAAACACGATTGTACTTAAAAAAATACATAAAATTTATAAATAACTTGAAAAATAGTTCTTGATTTCTTCTAAACAAGGGGATATACTAGTCAATGCTGTGGCATGATAGCTGTGAAGCGTGAGGTTGCTGCGGGTTCGAAAGGATTTGCAGGTTTTCCGTGGAGCGAATGTCAAGGTCTCAAGTATTTGGGACGAAGAACCTGACGACAAGTCACTGTACCAAAACATGTCTGCTATAAGCAGAAACACGGGCGTTAAGCGTACCGCATCATAAGTGCTTCGGCACAAGAGAATATAGCGCGAAAGCGCATATATTTTTTGATAGCAGGTAGGACACGCACGGAGATGTGTACAGTCACCAAGCTTGTTGTACTTATTAAAAGGAAGCTTGTTCGAAAATTAAGTCGAATCGAACAAAGCAAAAAGTACGAAAAGGAGGCGACTTTTTTTATGGCAACACAAGTAATGAGAATCACTCTCAAGGCTTATGATCATCAGTTAATTGATGCATCTGCCAAAAAAATCATCGAAACAGTCAAGAAAACGGGATCTACAATCAGCGGACCTGTACCTCTTCCTACTAAGAAGGAAGTAGTTACAATCCTTAGAGCTGTACATAAGTACAAACATTCTCGTGAGCAGTTCGAACAAAGAACTCACAAGAGACTGATCGATATCTTAACACCTACACAGAAGACAATCGAAGCTTTGCAGAAGATTGAAATGCCTGCCGGTGTTTATATCGATATTAAGATGAAAGAAAAGTAAGAAACGAAAGTTTCTTGATGCGGTAACAAAACCGCAGAAACGTTTCAAAACTAGTATGGCCCGACTTGGGCCCGCTGTAGAAAGGATGGAAACAAATGAAAAAAGCTATTTTGGCAACAAAAGTCGGAATGACTCAAATCTTCAATGAGGACGGTGTTCTCGTACCTGTAACAGTTCTTCAGGCAGGACCTTGTTTCGTAACACAGATCAAGACTGTTGAAAACGACGGTTACAGTGCAGTCCAGGTTGGATTCGTTGACAAGAAGGAAAGAATCGTAACCAAGGACAAGAGCGGAAAGAAAGAAATCGCTCACAGAAACGGCGTTGGTAAGGCAATGAAGGGACACTTCGAAAAAGCAGGTGTTTCTTGCAAGAGATTCGTAAGAGAATTCAAGTTTGATAACGCTGAGGAATTCGAATTAGGTAAAGAAATCAAGGCTGACATTTTTGAAGCCGGAGATAAGATTGATGCAACTGCAATCTCAAAAGGTAAAGGATTCCAGGGTGCTATCAAGAGACTCGGTCAGCACAGAGGACCTATGAAGCATGGTTCAAAGTTCCATCGTCATCAGGGTTCTAACGGTGCTTGTTCATCTCCCAGCCGCGTTTTCAAGGGTAAAGGAATGCCCGGTCACATGGGTTGCGTAAAGGTTACGGTTCAGAACCTTGAAGTAGTTCGTGTTGATGCCGAGAAGAACCTCTTATTGGTTAAGGGTGCTGTTCCCGGATCAAAGAAGGCATTGGTTACCGTTAAAGAGACCGTTAAGGCTTAAGGATGATGAAAGGAGGAAAGCAAGATGGCAAACGTATCTGTATATAATATGGAAGGCAAGGAAGTTGGCACAATCGAGCTTAAGGACAGCGTGTTCGGTGTAGAAATCAATGAGCACCTCGTTCACATGGCAGTTGTACAGCAGCTTGCAAACAATCGTCAGGGCACACAGAAGGCTAAGACACGTTCTGAAGTTTCAGGCGGTGGAAGAAAGCCTTGGAGACAGAAAGGAACAGGACACGCACGTCAGGGTTCTACAAGATCTCCTCAGTGGACAGGTGGTGGAGTTGTATTTGCTCCCGTACCCAGAGATTATTCTTTCAAATTGAATAAGAAAGAAAAGAGAGCAGCTTTAAAGAGCGCTTTGACAAGTAGAGTAGTTGATGGAAAGTTAATTGTTGTAGATGAACTTAAGTTTGACGAAATCAAGACCAAGAAGTTCCAGGCAGTTATGGATAACCTTAAGGTTAGCAAAGCATTGGTAGTTTTGGATAAGGTTGATGAGAACGTAATCCTTTCAGCAAGAAACATTCCTAATGTTAATACCACACAGGTTAATAACATTAACGTATACGATATCCTTAAGGGAGATACACTTGTATTGACCAAGGATGCCGTAAGCAAGATCGAGGAGGTGTATGCATAATGGCAGATATTAAGTATTATGACGTAATCTTAAAGCCTGTAATTACTGAGAAGAGTATGTCAGGCATGGGCGAGAAGAAGTATACATTCCTTGTTCATCGCG